>CAYZTA010000007.1:5958-53114 GCA_964481145.1 uncultured Sandaracinus sp. | reverse complement strand
ACGGCGAGCACGGTGCCATCGGAAGAGAGGGAGAGCCGAGAGCCAAAGTGGTCGAGTCCATCCGGGTTGGAGGCTTTGATGTAAGTGTCGAACCCCATGTTGCATCGCCCTGCTTCGCAACCGAAGAGGCACGGGGTGTCGGTCGGTTCGTAAGCACACACACCCAGCGCGCAGGTCCCCGCTTCGGCGAAGGTGCGTACGGTGTGGACCTCCACACAGAAGGGAGCTGGTGGAGTATTGCATGTGACGTCAGCGCAAGAGTCGCACGAGGGGCAGTTCGAGCAGGTGATGTCGCGAGAGATGTAGTCGCAGTCTCCTGCGGTGCACTCGCCAATCGTGTCGAAGGCGCGAAGCGTGTCAGGGTCGATGCAGGTGGGAGGTGGTGGCGTCTCGCATCGACGCGTCCGCTCGGTGCAGCCCATCACCGCGTCGCACGCCCCCTCGAGGCAGAGGTCCGCGGAAGCACACGAGAGACCTGCGCGCAGGTCGAGGCAAGGATCCTCATCGAAGTCGCCACATTCATGAAAGGTGTCACCCGCGCACTCATGAATCGTGCATTCGTCTTCGCAGACACCGGTGTGCCCTGCATCCGCATTGGACCCATCTTCATCGAAGGGGATCGGATCGTAGTCGATCCGACCGCATGCCATCAGCAGAAGCATGCACAATGCAGAAGCATTCCATCGTGTGGTTTGACGGTTGTGCGTCAATGCTTTCCTCCAGCATAGATGGATAAGACATTCACGGATAGAGGGGCTTGGCGTGGCTTCGAAGCTTTGATGACAGGGTTCCTCAGCTCAGGTTAGATTTCGCGTCGATGAACGTGCGCATCGACTTCGTTGATCCGAGCCCCGAAGGAGCCCAGCTTTTGCTGGCCCTGCGAGGCACGCGTTTCGACGTGTTCGAGCGAGAGGTGAACGCTGTCCCGCGGACGAATGCCGATGTGCTCGTGCTCGCAGGAGACACTCGAGGTGCACTCGAAGCGCTGCGTAGGCTCCGCGATGATGGCGCATTTCCCGATGTTCCCGTGGTGTTGCTTGGAACGCCCGAAGGCATCACCCATCGTGGGGGTGGCCAATCGGGGCTCGGCGCCGAAGCTGTTTTTCTACGGCCCATCGATCGACATGCGCTCTTGCTCATGATCGATGAACTTGCTCATCGGGTGAAGCAAAGCTCCCGCAGACTCTCAGAGAACCCGACCGCGACCACTGCCCGCGAACGAACGATGCAGCTCTCGGTCGAAGGTCGTCTGAAAGAGGCAGTTCAGGAGACGCCATCGACCCATCCAGAGTCGATGACGCCCTCTTCTGGAGGAGGAGTTCGTGCCCCCTTTGCATCGGTGTCGGAGCGTTTGTGCGACTTGCTTCTGTCCGCAGATCGTCGCGCCTTTCCAACCCGCCCGGCGATCGATATGGCGCTTCCAGGAGGGGATGAATCCGCCGCGGAGCTTCTTCCGAGCGAGCTCTTCGAGCATGACGAGCTCGTGGTCGACGTCCTTGCGCTCGAGGAAGATCCGATCGACGCATTCACCTTCGTAGGGGGTCCGGTCCTTCCGGAGGAGAGCTCTGCTGCGGGAGCAGAAGAGTCGATCGAAAGGACGCCCAGCACATTGCCGAAGTCCTCTCCGCCGACCTCACCCAATCGACCGAGCAAAATGCCTCTGCGAACGGAGCTCGAGCCAAAGGTGCGCGGCGATGGATGGGATGCCGCGAATGGTCCCGTTCGCACAGGAGTTCACGAATCCATTCTCCGCCCAGATGTGGATTCGTCGCGAGTGGAAGAGAGCGACTGGCCCCGTGAGGACTCGGTTCTTGGTCGAATCGACGCCGAAGGCATGTTTCGAGGAAGCGCGGCCGAGGGGGACTTGCTGCCCGTGCTCTTCCGCATCACGTCGCTTCGACATGCCGTGCGCCTCGTGATCACCGCGAACTCCGTCGAGACGCGGATGACATTGCGCGAGGGCGAGCTCGTGCTCGTCGAAAGTGATATCGCGGTGCGTGCCGCAGATGCGTTGGCCCGTCGCGGCGCGAATGTGCCTCGTTCGAGCGGCGAAGATGCGGCGAGGTCTGCTTTGGAGGACGCGGTTCGGCGCGGTGTCGTGAGTCGACTCGAGCATGAACGTGCATTGCGCGAAGCCCGAGAGCAGTTGCTCGTCGATTTGATTCGCGCGCAGGGCGCGCGTTTCGCGCTCGAACGGTGCGATGAGGCACGCAAGCTGCGCCTTGGTCCGTTGCCCTTCGGCATCCCATTTCGAGCGGCGCTCGCGGAAGCGGCGCGCCGCGCGGTGAGCAAAGAGCAATGGATGCAAGGGGATTTCGGGTTCGAACGGACGGGGCGCTTCGACGAGATCGCGGCCGAAGGATGGATTCGGCCCGAGATGGCATCGCTCATCGCGGCGCACGAAAACGTGGCGGCTTCACGCTTGCTCGACGAAGCGCAAGGCGAGCTGGGAGTGCCAGGATTGCTTTCGGCTTTGATCGCCGCGGGCGCGCTTCGGATCGTGCCGGTGGCTCCTCGGGCTCGCCAAGGGGAGCGAACACCTCACGCTCGTCGCATGATCGAAGAGGCGTGCGTGCTCGTGGAGGATGCGGACTATTTCAGGATTCTTTCGGTGTCCATGGCGGCCTCCGAAATGGAGCTCGCGGAGGCCTATCGCACGCGGACCTCGGAGCTCCAATCGATCGACTTGGAGGCGCTGGGGCTTGGTGCGTTGGAGTCGGCTCGGCGTGGGGTGCTCGACGCGATGGCCGAAGCGCATCGGGTGCTTCGCAATCCGCGATGGCGGGATGCGTATACGAACGCCCTCCGTGGATGACCCGGAATCGGGTAGAATTACGGCATTGCTCTTGCGAATTCGGGCTTTGAGCACTACACCAACCCAATCAAGGCATGTGATATGGCGATCCGCACGATCCTCCATTATCCCGACAAACGTCTGCGAATTCCGGGCGAGAGGGTCACGGATTTCGGACCTGAGCTCCAGACGCTCATCGATGACATGGCTGAAACCATGTACGCCGCGCCTGGTGTCGGGCTGGCGGCGACGCAGATCGGAGTCGCGCTCCGGGTCTTCTTGATCGACATCGCGACGGGCGAGGACGAGCCGAGCGATCTGCGTGTGTTCATCAACCCGGAAATCATCGACCGCGCAGGTGAGGTGGTTTGGGAAGAAGGATGCCTTTCGTTCCCGGGGGTTCACGAAGAGATCGATCGAGCTGAGCGTGTGAAGGTGCGAGCGCACGATCGGAATGGCGTGCCTTTCGAGCTCGAGGCCGAGGGGCTGCTCGCTGTGGCGGTGCAGCACGAGAACGATCACCTCGAGGGCAAGCTGATGGTCGATCGTCTGGGCATGTTGAAGAAGCGCATGGTTCATCGGCAGATGCTGAAGCGCGCAGCCGAAGCGGCAGAGTGAGTTCGAGTGATCCACAGCGCGCTCGACCACGGGCGCTGTTTTTCGGGACGCCACAGTTCGCGGTGCCGTGTCTCGATGCGCTTTGCGATGTGGCGGATGTCGTTTGTGTGATCTCGCAGCCCGATCGACCCGCTGGGCGGGGGCTCGTGGAAAAGCCGACCCCTGTGAAGGCTCGCGCACGAGAGCGCGGTCTTCGCATCATGCAGCCGGCGAAGGTGCGAACCCCTGAGTTTGCGGCGGAGCTTCGCGCGTTCGACGCCGATGTGGCGCTGGTGGTCGCCTACGGACGCATCTTGACGAAAGCCGTGCTCGAAGCGCCGCGGCGCGGATGCGTGAATGTGCATGCGTCGCTTTTGCCGCGCTTTCGGGGAGCTGCGCCGATTCAATGGGCGATCGCCGAGGGCGATTCGGAGACGGGTGTGTGTCTCATGGAGATGGATGAAGGGCTCGATACGGGGCCTGTTTTCGCGCGCGCGTCGACGCCCATCTCGGAAAATGAGAACGCGATCGAGCTCGCCGAACGGTTGAGCGCGATGGGAGCGGAGCTCGTGCGGGATGCGTTGCCGCGTTGGCTTCACGACGAGCTTGCTGCCGAAGAGCAGGATGCATCGAGAGTGGCGATCGCGCGCCTCTTGACCAAAGAAGATGGCTTTCTCGACTTCGCTTGGACGGCGAAGCAAGTTCATGATCGCGTGCGTGGGATGCAGCCATGGCCTGGCGCGAGTGCGATGTGGGTCGAGCCAGGTCGTCCTCCTGTTCGCGTCAAGATTCATAGGACCCGGGTCGTGAATCTCGCGGGGGAGTCGACGGCACCTGGGACCCTCACGGTGAGCTCGCACGGGCTCGAGGTCGCGTGTGGGGTAGGGCGCATCGCGATCGACGAGCTTCAGCTGGAGGGGAAGAGAAGGCTTCGAGTGGTCGACTTCCTCTCAGGACGAAAGTTGGAGAGCGGCGCACGATTCGAACGAGAGAGCTGAGCTGTGAAGATTTACACGAAAACGGGGGATTCTGGAGAGACTGGGCTTTTTGGAGGATCTCGCATTTCGAAGGCGAGTCTTCGCGTCGATGCGTATGGCGACGTAGATGAGCTCAACAGCGTTCTTGGCCTCGTGCGCGCGCAAGGAAGTGTGGGCGAGCCCTTCGATGAGCTTTTGTCTCTGATTCAGAGTCGCCTCTTCGATGTGGGTGCGGAGCTCGCAAATGCGAGCGGTAAGAATCTAGGGATTCCCCTCGTCACGGAGGACGACATCGCAGCCATGGAGCATGCGATCGATCGCGCCGAAGAAGCGCTCGCGCCGTTGCGCACGTTCGTCTTGCCGGGAGGTACACCGCTCTCGGCCCAGCTGCATTTCGCACGCACGGTGTGTCGTCGCGCCGAGCGGAAGGTGGTCGCTTTGGCCGCTGACGATCGAGGGATGCGTCCTCTGCTCGTGCGCTATCTGAATCGGCTCAGTGATTTGCTTTTTGTATTGGCACGATACGCAAATCATCTCGCAGGCGTCACTGATGTGCCGTGGGTAGGCCGAGGCACGCAGAAGAAGGGTGAGGGCGAATAGATTGCGTCCTTACCATCGTTGGTCCGTCGCTCTAAAAAGAACCCCTGAACCTCGTTGAAGTGGGCGCCGGTATCGATCGCTTCAGGCTGCCCGGTGAAGTATGCCGGGTGTGCACACCACGATCGAGGGAAGCTCCCGAGGAACAAAGATCGTACGGGATTCTTTTCGTGAGACTTGCTCGGACGCTGACAGAGGGACGCAACCCCATGCTGAACGGACGTGATGTTTCGGTCAAGCGTGATCGCGAATCGGCGTCGCTTTGAGCGCGGCTTTTCCTTCCTTCACATAGACCGTGAAGCGCACTTTGGCCGCCCCATGCTTTTGCACGATCTGGTCGCGATTTTTGCGCAAAGTCACGACGAATTTTTCGAACGTGAGGCCAGTGATGGGCTCGTTGCACTGCTTTTTGAGCGCCACGAATTCTTCGAACACGTCTCGGAAGTGCTTCTCCTCCTGTTCCGAGCTGCTGTTCTTGGTGAGCTTGGCAAGGAGCTCTTCAGGAACATGCGCGACCATCGTCGGGCCATCCCCATCGAGATCTTGTTCTTCTGAGGCGAGTACGTTCGAGTCCGACGGGGGTGCGGGTTGCGTCACGGGTGCGGGCGTTGGACCCTGTCCAGGTGGCTTGGGGGGAGCCGGCGGAGCCGCTGGTTTGATGGCAGGCGGCTTGGGCGCTGTCGCCGCCGGAGAAGCCGGCGCGGGGCGTGCTGGCGGCGCAGGTGCGGGTGGAGCGGGCGCAGGCGGAGCTGGCGCAGCTGGCGCAGGCGGAGCGGGCGCAGGCGGAGCGGCCACTGGAGAGGGCACGGCGGCGAGCTCACTGCTTTTGCTGCTGGCGCTGCCCGGACCGGCAAATCCAAAGAATGCAGGGGCTGAATCGCGGTCGGGGACGGGGCCGAGGATCTCGTCGAGGGCGGCGGCGCGTCGCTTGGGGGAGCTCCCCGCGCTCTCTTGCGCCTTCTCGAGAGCATCGTTGATGTGGGCCGCGGCTGTGCGCAAAGATCCACCGAATTCGAGTGGAATCAACTTGTCGATTTCACGCTTTGCGAGTCGAGAGGTGGTATCGCGGAAGCGGGCGAGCGGACGGTCGCGTTCGATCCAGATGAACAAGAGTCCGACGAAGAATGCGAACAGACCTCCCGCCACGGCGCCCATGCCGGCGGTGCTGCTTGCGAGATCCGACCAATCTTGCGCTGAAGGAAGAGAAAAGATGGCGAGCGGCGAGCCTGCGACGGGAACGGGGCGCGCAATCACGTAGCCCACTTGGGCATGGCTCGCGGCTCCGACCATCGGCGAATAGACAGCCAGCCCTCCGGTGGGAAGCGGCATCGGATCTGTGCGTTCACCGCTCTGAAACTCTTCGGAGCCAAGGACTTCTTCCGTGAGCGGCGCGGCCATGTCGTCTTGGCGCGGCGCTGAAAGGCCGGGCGGCAACGATTGTTGTTCGGCCATCGCACTTGCGAAGATCCGATCGCGAAAGAAAAAGCCGATGCTCGCTCCCATGAGGCGCGACGAGAGCCTTCCCGCGAAATCGGCGTCCATGCGCTTTCCGTGGACGAGCGCTCCGACGTACTGACCCGCATCGATCACGGGGCGTGCGGCCATGCGATAGACGGCGTCGTGGTAAACCCAGACATCATCACGCAAGTACCCATCCAAAGCGCGTCGCACGAGCGGAAAGCCCCCGATTCCTGCGCCTCGGGGAGGAGGAGGACCTCCGACCTGCGCGACGATGATCCCGTTCGCGTCGGTTGCGAAGAGGAGATCTCCACTCATTCCTTCGAGCTGTCGATTGAGCTCGGTCAGGCGTGTCGTCAATCGCCCTACGAGGGTGGGATCGAGATCGTTATTGCCTCGCCGATTGGCATCGCGGAGCGCGCTTCGCACATCGCCCTGTGCAGCCAGGGGGGCGATCGCATCGATGCGCAACCGGGCATCGAGCCTCAACAACTGCTCGAGCTCGGTTCGATCTCGACGCAAGTCATCACGAACTGCTTCTTCGCTTTGAGAATCGATCAAACGAACCGAAACCATCGCGAACGCAAAGCCCATCACGGCTGCGATCACCAAGAGCAAATACCAGACTCGGGAGAGAATCATGGACGCGTGACCTCAGGGCTGTGCGCCGGCGGCGCTTGGAGCCGAAGGCGGTGCAATGGAAAGAGCGATCGCTGGAACCGTGAGCTGGCCGCCCTCGCCGACGACCACTTCTTGTGTGATCACTTCGCGAGGTCCATCGAAAACGTGCAGTTGGTAGGTGCCCGGAGCCACGCCCCGAAACACGTAGGCGCCATTGGACTCCACGAACGCACGCGCGACGAGATTGGGCAACGCATGCAAATGACCGCGGATATGAGGATGAATTCGATCGCGGATGGACCAATTTCCAGGCGCTGAAAGTGTGATGGGCCGTGCGTTGCCCGGCGCTGTTTGAATCGGCCCAAACTCCTGGTTGCCCTCCGCGAAGAGCTCATAGGGGATGCCGTCGTCGTTCCGGATTTGGATCGCGGTGCCTGCACGTGCGACGAGCGTCTGCGGAGCGAGCGCTCCGTTGTGCAACTGATAAGGGGGCTGCTCCCCTGTGGAGACGGGACCCGATCCCGTGAGCACGACCGCGATTTGCTGCGCGATGTCGATGCGAGGCGTCCGCGCTTCGAGCACGCCATTCCATTCTTCCCAATACCGGACACGCTGCTCGTTGTCGGGTTGAGGTGACGTGCCGTAACCCGAGGGGATCGTGAGGGTTCCCCGAACATCCACGGCAAAGACCACCGCGGGAATCGCGAGCACCACTACGATTGCGGCGATTCCACGGACACTGCGCATGGCTCCCTTTCCCTTCTCGAGCGCCCGTGGTGGAAGCGCTTTCTCTCGAATCGAGAAGCGCTCGGAGCGCGGCAGGTCGACGAAATGACGAAAGTCGACACGATGCGTGGAGGGTAACGAAGCAGCGGCGCGCGGGTCAATCGCGGAGAAAGCAATCCGCTCTCGGTGGATCGCGGCCGAGGTCGGCACCTCGGCCATCTGCGGTCCAGCGGGTTCAGAAGAGGTCGCGGAAGGTGACTTCAGACTTTTTCTTCTGGGTGAGGAGCGCGTTGACGGCACGCGCAATGCGCGTCTTCACCGGACCGCTCACATCCCGGCCATGCATTGCCTTCGTGATGGCAGCGCTCGTCACGGGGCGGCCCGAACGAGGCTTCTGCTTCAGAGTTTCCTCGTTCTTCTCCACTTTCCCGGCCTTCATGGCCTTTTTGGTGGCGGCGAGTTTCTTGTCGTCGGGCGTACGGGTCTCGAGCTTGGTCGAGGCGAGCACGACGCGACGGGGATCAATCTTGTGTTGGGTGAGGAAATCGTTGAGCTTCGTCATGGTGCTTTGATGGCCCAAAGTCGGGGGGGCGGCAGCGTAGCAGATTCTTGGAGCCGTCCAAATCATTGCCGACATGGGGGGCATCAGAATACGCCCGAGAGGTGCAATCCGCGCATGTCGAGGCGAAGCGTGGCATGGGCGGCATCGTCGATCGACGATTCGGATGGCGCGCTCGCCCAGAGCACGATGCCGACGGAGGCCGAGAGCGCACCCGTGATGGCGCTCGCGAATGACACCACGCGAAGAATGTCTTGCGTTCCTTGCCTCGATGGAAGCTCATCGAGCTCCTTGCGCACGTCGCTGCACGGGGCAGTCCCCACCATGCCGGTGGCTCTGCACTCCTCCTCTTGACGAACGAGCTGTCTTCCTCGTGCATCCGTATTGACGATCTCCGACTCGTTCCAGACGGCGAGAGGCACTCCCACCGCGATGAGCACCGTGCCGATCACGCTGAGCACTTGCCCTGCCGTTCGCTGAGAACCGGCTGCGGCGACCCGTCCACTGCGTGCGTCAGGGGTCCACTCGAGGGGTGGAGCGAGTATTTCCGGCTGCTCCGCCATCAACCGCACCGTGCCTCGCCACGGTTGGCGCTCCGAGGCTTCGATTTCGAGGATGTGAGCCCCGATGGGCAGCTCGAGCTCGGAGCGGGCGGTGCGCTCGGCTCCATCGACGCGAAGCGCAAACGAGACGGAGGGCAATCTCAGCACCAATCGACCGATGGATTCCGGGGATGGATTCGGATCTGGATCGAGCCGAAGCCGAACTTCGGCCGATGATTGGTCCTGAATCGTGATTCGGTGAATGTCGGACAGATATCCATCCCGCTCACCGATGACTTCGTGCTCACCCGCGGGCACTGGAATCGTGGCTTCGATCGGTGTGCGACCGATCTCGACACCATCGATTCGTACGAGGACATCAGGCAATGTCGAAAGAATGCGAATGGTGCCGCGGGCTTCGAACTCGCGGCTGAGCTCCATGCGCAAGACTTCTTCGATTCCCCCTGCGATCTGCACCGAACGTATTTCGCTCGCGTGTCCGGGGGCTCGGATGGCGATCCGATGTGCGCCGGCTCCGAGCGGAATCGGAGCTTCGAGGGGTGTTCGAGCGACATCGATTCCGTCGATGTTGATGATGGACCCTGTGATGTTCGTTTCGACGAGGAGGTGACCGATACGGCTCCGCTGCCGCGCGAGCTCGGTCTCGACTTCATCGCGTCGTGAAGACGGAATCGCTTCACCCCCCTCCGCGAGATAGCGTTCGAACGCGAGTGCGGCTTCGACGGGATGGCCAAGGGTCGCGTGGACACGTCCGAGGTTGTAGAGCACGGGGAAGGCCGGCGCGGTGTCGTATGCGCGCTGGAGCTCGGCCAGGGCTGCGTCGTAGCGGCCTTCGTTGAAGAGCTCGATGCCGCGATCGAAGTGTTCGCGGGCTTGGCTTCGCACATCGTCGCTGCTCGTTTGCGCGTGGATGCTCGAGGGGAAGTGAACGATGGCCACCGTCATCGTGGCCAAGGCGAGCGCGATTCGCGTGCAGGGCATCATGGTCCGTAAGGGTTGGCTTCGAGGCCGAGAGCTTGCGCTTTGGTGTGTGCTCGTTCGCGTTCGCGCGGCGGTCGTTCCCGTGTTCGGGGCGTGGTGGCTCGTGCAGGAGGCTCTTCTTGGATGGGAGCTTCCTCGTGAACCGCGATGGGGCCTGCGTCCGGAGCGCTCGGCGTAGTGACGATGGCCTCGGGGCGAGGGGAGGGTGATTCCCTTCGTTCGTTCGGTTCGGGTGGACGAGTCTCTTCTGAGCCGAGAGGGTGGGTGAAGTGCCAAGTGAGCGAGACGAGCGCGACCGAAAACGCGACAGCAGTGATTACAAATGCCTTGTTTTTTAAGGAATTTGAAGAGGGGGCAGGATCGGAACGAACGACGGGCGTGGACTCTTCGCTGATGGGTGTGGGAAGCGCGGGGGGCGGAGGGATGACCAGTGCGCTTCCCACGTTGGCGCGCACGCCGTCGGAGATTGTTTTGGCGCGGGAGGCGGGTTCGCTTGCGGCGAAGGGCAAGAGCTCGCGGCGCAACGCCTCGGCGCTCGGATAACGCTGCGCTGGGTTGGCGCGCAAGGTTCCCGCGACGACAGCGATGAATGCGGGATCGAGATCGGTTCGTCGGTGCTCGAGGGGTGGATAGTGTCCCGCGCCGATTTGAATGAAGAGCTCTCCCACGGTCGTTCCCTCGAACGGGAGTCGCCCCGTGAGCGCTTCGTACATGATGACACCGAGCGACCAAACATCGCTTCGCCCATCCACCTCGCGTCCCGAAGCTTGCTCTGGCGCCATATAAAAAGGTGTGCCGAGCACCGTGCCTTCGCGGGTGAGTTTCGAGTTGGTCGCCGCCGCGCCTTCGAGGAATTTCGAGATGCCGAAGTCCAAAATCTTGATGCGCTCGCGCCCATCCCCGTCATCGATGACGAAGATGTTTTCGGGTTTCAGATCGCGATGGACGATGCCAGCGGCGTGAGCGATCGCGATTCCCTCTGCGATTTGACATGCCAAGCTGGCTACCCGTTTTTGGGAAAGACGCCCTTCGGCTTCGAGTAGACTCTGAAGCGAGCGGCCAGAGAGCAGCTCCATGAGCACATAGGCCGACCCATCATCGAGTCGACCTGCATCGAGCGTTTCGACCACATAAGGTGTCCCGAGTCGCCCTGCGATGCTCGCTTCGCGAAGCAGGCGCTCGATGAAGCGACGCTCTTGTGCGTACTCGGGCCGAACGATCTTCAGCGCACGACGGTGCCGCGTGAGAAGATGTTCGACCTCGTAGACATCGCCCATCCCCCCACCGCCAAGCCATCGGATCACTTCCAGCTTGCCCAAGAGGACTTGTCCTACCCGGTTGCCGCTGGGTGCTTGCGGAGTCACCCGCAAATCCTACCGGAGCTGCATCTTTGCTCGTGAAGAAATCAGCAAGTGTTCACTTCGTTTGCCCTCGATGCATCGGATGTCTTCGACATTTGGTGTCGGAAGTACGTGGAAGCGAGCGCGTCGGCCTCGCCCCCCGCTTGCGATTACGTGAGCATGTGGACCAGTGCGATGGCCTGCTCGGCTTCTGGGACGCCGAGGAGGCCACGAAGCTCGGGCTCGGGCTCGGGCGTGAGTTGCTGCACGAGGTCGTCGAGCGCGGCACGACGGGCGTCCTCCATGTCGCGTCGATCACGTGGCTGGAGGCGATCGGTGAACCAGTCGTGCATGGCGAAGGACAAGAGGGCGTGGCGCGCTTCGTCTTGGGCAATCGCGAGGAACGCCTGAGCGACCTCGGGGTCGGTGGCGGTGTTCGCCTGATGCACAGCGGCGAGCGCACCGTATGCTTCCCGCGCGCAACCTTCGGTCGCGTTGTCGAAGGCGAGCTCCCGCAAGGAGCGTGCAGCGAAGGGGGACCGCTGAATCGACGCGGGGAGCGCACCATACATCGCCGCCAGGCGAGTGACGGACGCGGCATGCCGGACCTCATCGTCAGCCGCGCGCCTCGCCTCGCGAGCGAGCTCGGAAGGGGCGCCGTGGAGCGCGAGTTCGTCCGCCAGCTCTCGGAATGCAGGGACCGAAGCCGCCTCTAGGTGGGCTGTCTGCGCCAGCCAGGACCCCACGTGGGTGCTGGGGGTGACGGGTAGGGAACGATGGACCAGTGACTGGGGGCGTCGTCCTGTGCAGAGGTACTCGTAGTAGGTGCAGATCAGTCGTGGGTTCGACGGGTCGTCCGTGCTCTCGTGGCAAGTCTCCGGGATCGCAAGCCGAACACCCGCGTCCACACCCACCGCGAGCTCTCGACATGTGGAGGCGCAGTCGATCCCGCCGTCACTTCGGATGACCGAGCCGAGATCGAAAGACACCTGATGGCGGGGTGGATCACAATTGGTGACCGACGAACACCCTTGGATTGGCAATGCCACCATAGGCAATCCGAGCGCGATGCGTCGCATCCAAATTCTAGAATTTTCGTTCATGGGTCCTCGAGGGTATGAGACTTCGAATCATCGAAGAGTAAATCAATGTTGGAATCACCGTCGAGGAGCCGCGATTGAGTTGTGCCAAGGAGGTGGGTGTTCATCGAAGGCGCAACCGACCAAAATTGAATCGATTCGTTTTCAATCATGGGGCTTTCGCGTGGGAATGGAGGAACGCTGGGAGCGCAAGAGTTCGGCCACGATCTCGTCGCGGCTGCGTGCCAGGGAGGTCATGTGGGGGCGTGCGGCGAGAACCGGTAGAAGGGCGCCCCGCACAGGGTCAGGCAGCACGTTTTCCAAGAGCTCGATGGCTGTTCCTCGGATCGTTGGATCAGAAGCCGAGAGGCCTCGCAAGGCGAGTATGAGCGCTTCGTTATCAAGGATGAGCGACAGGAGCGTGAGCACGTACTGAAGGCTGGGGTTGGCGCGCATGCGCACGAGCTCTTTCATCGAAAGCGGTTTGCTCTCGACGTGGTTCAAAACGTGTGATGCAGAGACTTTCCACGTCGCGCTGCGGTCCCTGAGCTCGCGTTCGATCGCGTGAACCACGACCGGTGTAGAAGGTGAGAGAGATGGGTTCGAGGTGCTCATGTAAACCAGCGCCCGCGCGCATTGAAGTCGTACTTCCAGGTGAGTGTCTTTGAGTCCGAGAACCAGTCCATCCGAGGCACGTTGTGAAGTGTTCACGCGAAGCACACGCGGAATCTGGCATCGCACTTCGAGCGGCGTGTGCGAGCTCAAGAGCGCATCGACCAGAAGACCCGAGGATGAGCTCGCTGCTGTTTGCAATGCGTGTAGCGCATCTCGGCCGAGCTCGGGATGTGCGAGCCAATGGAGCGCGATCGGGATGAGCTCGGGCGAGAGAGGTTCCGCCAACGCGGCGCGTGCTTGGTTCGTGGCACCGGAGGCCAGCGCCGTGAAGCGATGAACCATGTTCGGCTTTGCGGCAGAGCTCTCTCGATCGAGAGCGATTGCCGTGTTCGAAAGGGTTTGACGTGTGGTTGCGTCGAAGGCCTGTTGTTCGCGGAGGTCGATGGTTCCGGCGCGCAACGCGGCGCGGAGCGCCTCGACGTAGCCCGCAGCGAGGCGAGGCACGAGGATGAGAGAGAGGAGGGCGACGATCGCGGCGACGACGATGACGACGATCGAAGGCATGTCTCGCCAGCTGTAGATCAACGCGAGAATCAAGAGAGCTCCGAGAGCATCTCCGATCCGTGTTGCAGCGACGTCGACGAGTGTCTTGGTGGCTCGCTTGGTCTCGTTGGCAAGAGGAGTAAAGAGTTGTTCGTACGCGGCTCGATAGAGCGAGTTGGAGAGAATGTTTTCGCTCCCACGCACGGCCACGAGCGCTGGGAAAGGAGCTCCTACGAGCAGCGCGAGACCTCCCGCTGTCACGGCGAGTGGGAGAAACATCAACGTCCCAGGCAATCCGACCCGTTCGAGCGCGAGGCGCCCAAAGAGTGCCTGCACGACGAACGTGATGAGACTTGCGCCGGTGTAGAACCAAGCAAAGAACGTCACGAGCGCGGCTTCATTCGAGAAGACAGCCGAAGCTTCGGCCTTGAGCGCGAAATCGAGGAGAGCTTCCCAGACGGCGGCGAGGAGCGACATGAGACCGAGCGCGCGCAAATACGGAGTGCGGCGAAGCAATGTCAAAGGTGAAGAGAGAGCCAGGTCATCTCGAGGAACGCTTGGGGGCTCACTGGGATTTACGATTCGGATGAGTGCAAATGCTGCGACTAGGCTCGTGCAAGCGAGCACGAGGAGCATCGAACGCACTCCGAACTGGCTCGCGATCGCGTCGACCGTGAACCCTCCAACGACCCCGCCGAACGTGCCACCTGCGGCAATCTTCGAGAAGTGGCGTTTGGCCCGATTGGGATCGAAGTGTTCCGATACGAGGCTCCAGAATCCGCTGATGAGAACGGAGCCGAGCGCTGCCACGTGTAGATAAAGAGCCACCGCGGTGCCGTCTCGCGAGAGGGGAGCGCAAAGCCATTCGAGCCCAAAGAACGCTGCGTTGGTGACGAGTCCCGCAGGGACGGCGCGTCCTGGTGTTTGGATGGACATGGCGCGCGACATGGCCAGGACGGCCAAGAGCGACAGAACTGCCCCCGAGGCCATGACGAGGGGGAGGTGTCTTGGATCGAAAGATGTCAAGAAGAGCGCGTCACGCGTGGCTTTTCCGGCGACCTGTTGCGCGATGAGCAAGGCCGCGACGCCCGCGGAGAGGAGCAGCTCGTGGCGTTTCGTCGAATGCTCTTGTGCGTCTGCCAACTCGGAAATCCTCGCATGTCGAAGCTCGAATGCCGAAGAGAGTGTGGGCCCTTAGGGGGGGCCCACAATCAGGAGTCAAGAGAATTTGATGAGTTCTGTCGCGAGGTGGGGAGGGTCCCAGCATCTTTGGGCATGAGTGATCGCATCATGGTAGTGTCATCCAGAAGACATGTCTGACGATGTGCTCGCTCCGCTCGAGCAGGCCGCGTTGCCACCCGCAGGGCGACGCCTTTACTGCAACCGAACCTTGAACCTGCGAACCATCGAGGCGATCGGGTTCGACATGGATTACACGCTGGTGCACTACAACGTGCACGAGTGGGAGCGCCGAGCTTACGAACATTTGAAACGTCGGCTCATCCTGCGTGGGTTTCCCATCGACGACATCGAGTTCGATCCCGAGGTCGCGGCGTTGGGGCTCATTCTCGACGTGGAGCGAGGCAATTTGGTCAAAGCCGATCGCTTCGGGTACGTCAAAAAAGCCGCCCACGGTTCACGTGTGATGTCCTTCGAGGATCAGCGTGCGGCGTACGAGCGAACGGGGATCGACCTCGCCGAGCCACGGTGGGTCTTCCTCAATACACTTTTCTCTCTGAGTGAAGCCTGCATGTTTGCGCAGCTCGTCGATCGTCTCGACGATGGACGTTTGCATGTGACCCGACTTCGTTCGCCTGGTGTCGATCCGACCGAACCCGTGCAAGGGGTGATGAGCTATGTGCAGCTCTATGAGGTCGTGCGATCGAGCCTCGACGCCACGCATATGGAGGGCGCGCTCAAAGCCGAGATCATCGCCGCCCCGGAGAAATTCGTTCAGCTCGATCCCGATCTGCCTTTGGCGCTCAGAGATTTGCGTACGGCTGGCAAGAAGCTCGTCATCATCACGAACTCCGAGTGGCATTATACGCAAGCGATGATGAGCTTTGCCTTCGATCGCTTCATGCCCGAAGGGCAGACGTGGCGATCGTTGTTCGATCTGGTGATCGTCGGCGCACGCAAGCCAGCGTTTTTTACGGAGCGAGCCCCTGCGTTCGAGGTCATCGACGACGAAGGTCGATTGATGGTGGCTCAGGGAAAGCTCATGACTGGAAAGCACTATCTCGGAGGCAATGCGCGCCTCCTGGAGGCGAGCCTCGGTGTCCCGGGGGAGCTCTTTCTTTACGTGGGCGATCATATCTTCGCCGACGTGAATGTCAGCAAGAGCGTGAACCGTTGGCGGACTTGTCTCGTCCTTCGTGATTTGGAGAGCGAGCTCGAAGCGCTCGAGACGTTCAAACCCGTGCAGCGTGAGCTCTCGGCGCGCATGGCCGACAAAGAACTCCTCGAGCATCGATTTTCGCAATTGAGGCTGGCCCTACAGCGGCTCGAACACAATTACGGGGATGTTCCGCGTGAAATCCAAGCGGCGACTCTGCGTGCCCGGATGCGGGAGCTTCGCGCAGAGCTCGTGGCGCTCGACGAGCGCATCGCGCCGCTGGCCAAGAAATCGAGCGAGCTCGTGTCGAGCCGCTGGGGGCTCTTGCTGAGGACAGGGAACGACAAGAGCCACCTCGCACGGCAGATCGAGCGTCACGCCGATATCTACACGTCGCGTGTTTCGAACTTCTTACAGTCGACGCCCTTCGTGTATCTGCGCTCGCCGCGCGGGAGTTTGCCGCACGATTCTGGTCCTGAAGGCGGCGTGGAGTAGGGAGGCGCGCGGCCTCATTTGTACTCGATCAATTTCGAGCGTCGGCCGCGCAATCGAGCGCGGTGAAACTGCAAAACACCTTGCATTTCGGCAAATTTGCCAACGGTGATGGCGGCGGCATAGGCAGCAGAATCGTGCGGAGCGCGGCCGCGACGACGGATGGCACGGTAGGCGCGCCATGCCGAGAGAGGATAGCCACCGAAGAGCGCCAGGCTTGCGCCGAATGTGGGAACGGCACCGAGCGTTGCGACGGCGGGGACGACCGCTCCCCAAAACCAGATGCGGCGCGTCTCATGAACCCAATGTCGTTCGTCGGTGGCCCCGTGCAAAGAAGCCCCTTCCGCATACGCATGGCCCGAACGGACCGTGCGTTTCCACCATTGCGCAAAGCGAGAAATCGCTGCGTCGTGCAGCGTCATCTCGGCGTCGAGTCGCTCGATTTTGTATCCCGCTTGGCGTAAGCGAACACAGAGCTCAGGCTCTTCGCCCGCGATGAGGGAGCCATCGAAGCCGCCGACCTTTTGAAACGCGGAGATGCGCATCATGGCATCGCCGCCACATGCTTTCGCCTCGCCGATGGGGGTGTCCCATTCGACGTCGATGATACGATTCCAAACGCTGTGCTCGGGATATCGCTCACGGCGTCTTCCGCAGACGACCGCCAGTTCGGCACGAGACTCGAGGGTTTCGTGTGCGCGCTCGAGCCAACCCGCGACCACTTCGCAATCGCCATCGACGAACTGCACGTACCGAAGCGAGGGCTCGATCTCGAGCAGGCGCGCCGCACCCGCGTTGCGCGCCCGAGCTGCCGTGAAGGGGGCTTGGCTGTCGAGGATGACGACCTCGACACCGCGCGCTGTGGCCGCTTCGATACTGCCGTCGGTCGAACCGGAATCCACGTACACGACGCGTCCCACGAGAGATTCGAGGCAACGGATGAGACGCACGCCTTCGTTGCGTCCGATCACGACGCATCCGAGATCCGAGATTGGAGCCATGACGAACAAAGTTTAGGCTCATCGCAAGATGTTTGCATCCATCACGTCGTGCGTCGTCCGACGCCTCTCACATATCCAGCAAACAGGTGTCGCGCTCGTCAAGACGGGCGCATCGGCCCCACGTGCACGACGGCGAGCGCGACATCGGCTTCGTGCATGAGTCGTTCTTCGACGGCGTGACCAATCTCGTGCGCTTCGAGCAGGGGCAAATCGCGATCGACCGCGATCTCGACATGCACATCGAGCGCAGCGCCGGCGTAGGTGGCGACGAGGCGCTCGACTTCGCGCACTCCGGCGATCGTTCGGGCGATGTTCGAGAGCTCGTCGCGACGTTCCTGGGGGGCCGCGGAGCCCATCAAGAGCGCGACGTTTTCACTCGCCAATCGGATGCCGGAGAACGCCACGTAAATCGCGATCGCGATCGCGAGGCCGGCGTCGAATCCAGCCCATCCGAAACGCGCGAGCAGAAATCCGACGACAGAGACACCGCCCACGAGGACATCGTTGCGAGCATCGATCCGGAGCGCGTCGAGGGCGGGATTGGCGCGATGTCGAAGTGTCCGCGCGGCAAGGAATACGATCGTGCTCTTGAAGACGATTTTTGCGGTAAATACAGCAGCGATGGGCCAATCGAGCTCGGGTTCGGCGTGGGTGACGAGGGCGGTGACCGCACCGCGTAGCACCTCGAACGCAAGCACTCCCGCGAGCACCGCGACCACCAATGCCGCAATGGGCTCGGCTCGCGCATGTCCTCGCGGATGATCGGCATCTGGAGGAAGCGCGCTTTGCCGCACCGCCCACACCAGGGCGCCGCCTGCGAGCATATCGGTGACCGAGTCTACAGCCTGCGCCAATGCGAGCTGGCTCTCGAACACGACATGCACGATGGCGAGCGCGATGGCCATCGCCAAGCTGCCGAGGATGCTCGCGTGGGTCAGCCTGGTCGCACGGGAATGTTCGTCTGTCACGCGCGCCTTTCTTGGTCTTCCAACCGTGGCTCAGTTATCTTGCCTACATCAAACCACATTTTCATGATCGAAGGAGCCTTGAATGCGACTCGTCGAGCGGCGAATGAAGCGCAGTGAGCAGCGTGAGCTCGCACTTCGTTATCAAATCGAACATGTCCGGGGACAAGCGCGTCTCGAGGCACTCGTGCTCGCGGATGATGCGGGATTGGTGATCGCCGAGTCGGGCGACCGAGCGGTTTGCGCCGAGCTGGCTGCCATCGCGCCGCTGCTTGGACGCACTTTGAAAATGCCGATGCCACCGCTTCTTCGAGGTGCTGACGTCGCTGTTCGAACGGTGCGGGTCTACGGTCAGCCGGTTCATTTGGCTTCGGTCGGCGGCACCGTCGCGCGAGACGCACTCCTTGCGAGCTCTCTCGCGGGGGTGGAGCGAATTCTCGTCGCGAATTGAATTCTGGCGGCGTTCTTCTATGCTCCGCGCCTCGTGCGTGCTTTTCTTTTTTTGTTCGCGTTTGCGTCAATGGCGATGGCATCCGGCTGTTCACCGCGGATTGGTGATGGCTGCTCGAATCCGGGCAACTGTTCCATCAACGGCGATCGCGCATGTGATATTGCGCAGCCGGGCGGCTATTGCACTGTGATCGATTGCTTGCCCGATCGCTGTCCGGACAACGCGGTGTGTGTTCGTTTCAATCCCCAACCAGCGCGGCGCGCCACGGTCGCATGCATGCGCGCCTGCAGCGGTGATGGGGATTGTCGCTCGGAATATCAGTGCCTCTCGATCGAAGACCTCGCCGCAACGGGGCTCGAAGCCGAGATCACCGATACAGGGCGGGGCCCTCGGTTCTGTGTGACCCGGGTCAATACATCGGCGATGCTCGAAGCCGCAGAGCCTCTCGAGAGCAACGACTCCCCCGATGGAGGTTGAATACGCGTTCGTCAGCGAACCGCGGCGCCGCTCAGATCCATGAGCCGATCGATTTCGCAAGAACCACGGTGTGCGTAGGGTCGACCCGGGCAGAACATGCTGGCCCGGAAATCTCGTCCTTCGCAGTCGCAGAAGACTTGCGTGTCGCGGATGCATTCGCGTTCGGGAGGCGCGCAGGTGAATGGCATGCCGCATCCGGGGGGCCCTTGGCAGACTTCGGAGCGGGGGCAATCGCGATTCGTTCGACAGGTGCGAACACCAGGCACCGTGAGTGGGCTCTGTTGTCGAGCAGGAGGACTTGGTCGCTGAGCAGGAGGACTTGCACCGGTCTCGACGCGCCTCGTGGGTGTGGCAGGCCCTTCATCGCGGCGCACTTCGGGCGCGACGGCGACGGCCTCTCCGCGGCATTCACCCCGATGCACGAAGGGGCGTCCGGGGCATGTTGCGCTCGCGACGAACGTCTCACCGCCGCAGCCGCAAAACGAGACGCGCTCTCTCGAGCAGCCACGGGTGCGAACGCATCGCCATTCGGTCGCGCATCCAGCGATGCCGAAACACGTCTGCATTCGTGAACAATCGGCATTCGATTCACAGATGTGATCTTCGCTCGTCGGCTGTTCGTCCCAGTCTGGAATGCCGAGCTCGGTGCCCGAGGCCACGAGCTCCCCAATGTGGCCGCAGGGTCCAAGATGCGCGTAAGGACGGCCGGGGCATCCACCCGGCGCATAAAACGTCGATCCATCGCAATCGCAATACGCGACCGTCTCGCTCAGACACTCGCGGCCCACGCCGCATGCCCACCCCGTGCGGCAACCTGGTGCGCCACGGCAATGCTGGGGGGCCGAGCAATCGGCCGACGACATGCAAGCCTCACCCACAGGGGCTTCGGTATCTTCGGGGACCTCCAAACCGGGTGGCTCCGTGGTGCTGGAGGCCTGTGGTTCAACGCCGGCATCGGCGGGCAGAGCACGAGGCGTTTCAGCGCGGGGTTGGGGTCGCGAGCACGCCAAGAGTGCCGCGACCACGCCCACGAAACACATGCCGTAGTGCATCCGCATGCCGGAACCCATTACACCAGCCTCCGATCGAACGGAACCCCCGATTGCGCCGATTCGCCGTGAGGCCGTGCGTCGTGTAGGCTGGCGCGCCGATGCCCCGCTCGCTTCGAGAAATCATCGCGTCCCATCGCATCATCGTTTGTGTCGGCTCGGGTGGCGTCGGAAAGACGACCACCGCGGCCTCGCTGGCAGTGGTTGCGGCCATGCATGGGAGACGCGTGTTGTGTTTGACCATCGATCCCGCCAAGCGGCTCGCCAATAGCCTCGGCCTCACCACGATGACCACCGAGGAGCAGGACGTCGCGAAAGAGCTCTTCGAGAGACAGGGATTGTCTCTGACGGGATCGCTCTCGGCGATGATGCTCGACACCAAGCGCACCTTCGACGAGCTCGTTCGGCGCACGGCGTCGTCCCCCGAGCGCGCAGAGCGCATCCTCGGGAACAAACTGTATCAATACATCTCCACGTCGCTCGCGGGCACCCAAGAGTATATGGCGATGGAGAAGCTTCATTCCGTCAAGAATGATCCGCGCTACGACCTCATCGTGCTCGACACGCCGCCGACGTCGAATGCGCTCGATTTCCTCGATGCTCCAGAACGTTTGGCGAGCCTCGTCGATTCAGCCGCGATGCGTTGGTTCGTGCAAGCGTTCGAGGGAGCGGGGAAGTTCTCGCTCAATCTCGTGGGCAAAGGAGCGGCCTTTTTGCTTCGCGGGTTGTCGAAATTCACAGGAACCGGGTTTCTCGAGCAAGTGGCTGAATTCATTTCGGAATTCAACGAATTGTTCGGAGGATTTCGGCTGCGTGCGCAAGAGGTCGCCAATGATCTGCGAAGCCCCGACGTCGCGTTCGTCATCGTGACGAGCCCGGCTCCGCTTGCGATCGAAGAAGCGATTTTTTTTAGTGAAAGGCTCGGCGAAGCCGGGATGCGTCGCGATGCATTCGTGATCAATCAAGTGCATTCACTCATCGCGGAGCCGAGCGCGACGACCAAAGAGCTGGAGGCCGAAGCACGTCTTCATGTGCCAAGTGAGATCGATGCGAGCAAGCTCGTGGCGCGCATGCGTCGCGCGCTCGATGACGCACGTCTAAGAGCCGTGGCCGATCGCATCTCGACTGAACATCTGAAGCAGCGTTGCGGTCAGGCAGGCCTCTTCGTCGAGGTGCCCGTCATGGAGCAAGACGTCCACGATCTGGCAGCGCTTCATGGGGTGGCGCGGTATCTCATGGGTGAGTAAAAGAGTAGGCTCGAGGACCTATGAGTCACACATCCCGTCCGCTCGCCGCCATCGTTCTCGCTGCTGGTCAGGGGACGCGTATGAAGAGTGCGCTTCCCAAAGTTCTACATCGCGTCTGCGGTTTGCCGATGCTGACGTGGGTCGTGCGCAATGCTCGTGCGAGCGGCGCTTCGCGTGTCGTGGTCGTGGTGGGGCATGGGCGTGAATCCGTCGAAGCCGACCTGCGCGCGCGCTTTGGTCAAGAAGTCGAGACCGCGATCCAGACCGAGCAGCGCGGGACGGGACATGCCGTGATGTGCGGTATGGAACGGCTCTCTGATTTCGAAGGAGAGATCGCGATTCTTTGTGGAGATGTGCCTTTGCTCGAGACGAGCGCGCTCGAGGCATTGCTTGCAGCGCGGCGCATCGAGGGGGCAGGTCCGGTCGCGCTTTTGACGAGTACGCTCCCTGATCCGACGGGATACGGGCGAATCCTCCGTGATGGCCAGGGGCGAGTCATCGGCATTCGCGAGCACAAAGACGCGAGCCCCGAAGAGCGCGCGATCAAAGAGTGGAACTCCGGAGTGTATTGCGTCGATGCTGCGTTTTTGCGGACGTCGCTCTCGAAGCTGAGCCCGGCCAATGCGCAGAAGGAGCTTTATCTGACCGACATCGTCGCGATGGCGGGTGAGGAGGGTGGCGCGACAGGGGTGGCGTGGCCCGCCGAGAGCGTGCAGGGCGTCAATGACCGTTTTCAGCTCGCTGAAGTGGAACGTGTGATGCGCCATCGGATCGCGCGAAGACTCGGAGAGAGCGGCGTGACCGTGCGCGATCCAGCGACGCTTTATGCCGATGCGGATGTGCTCGTCGAGCCCGATGTCACGCTCGAAGCCAATGTCACGTTGCGCGGGCAGACGAAGATTGGCGGAGGGGCACGCGTCGATGTGGGGTGTGTGCTCGAGGACGTCGTGGTCGAAGCAGGCGCGTACTTGAAGCCCTATACGGTCGCGTCTCAGAGCAAGATTGGAGAGGCGGCGCAAGTGGGACCGTTTTCGCATTTGCGCCCCGAAAGCGAGCTTGGGCCGGAAGTGCATATCGGGAACTTCGTCGAGCTCAAAAAGACACGCATGGGCCGCGGGAGCAAAGCGAATCACCTCGCTTATCTCGGAGATGGCCTCGTTGGCGAGAAGGTCAATGTCGGTGCGGGCACGATTTTCTGTAACTACGATGGATTTCAGAAGCACGTGACGGTGCTCGAAGACGGCGCGTTCATTGGGAGCGATTCGCATTTGGTCGCTCCGGTGCGCGTCGGCAAGGGCGCGTACGTGGCAACGGGGACCACGGTGACGAAGGATGTCCCTGACGACGCGCTCGCGGTGGGACGCGCCAAGCAACAAAACAAAGATGGTTATGCCTCGCGGCTCAGGGCGCGACTCAAGGCGGGCGCGGACGAGGCGAAAGCAAAGAAGCAAGGGCAATGAATGATTGGCAATCGAACTTGATCGAGGATTCCGCGGGTGTCCGAGCGCTCGCGCGTGGAGCTCGACGTGTGGCTGTGCTTGGGATGAAAACTGAAGCTCGAGCCGAACAGCCTGCCTTTTACGTTGCGAAATATCTCCATGAGCATGGCGTCGAGGTGGTGCCGGTCCCGGTTTATTATCCCAATGCGACTCATATCTTGGGTGTGAAGGTGGTTCGTCAGGTGCGTGAGATCGAAGGTCCGATCGACATCGTCGATGTGTTTCGGCGCAGTGAAGATGTCGCCGCGCATCTGCCCGACTTGCTCGCGGCGCGACCACGGTGTGTGTGGCTGCAGAGCGGGATTCGCGATGAGAAGAGCGCCGAAGTATTGGCCCAGGCAGGGATCGTGGTCGTTCAAGATCGTTGTTTGATGGTCGAGCACGAAATCGCGTGTGGTGAGATGCGATCGTGATCGAGACGAACATCGATTGGGCGCATGTGGGGCAAGAGACGATTGACCATCTCAAGGCGCTCGTGCGCATTCCCACGGTGAATCCTCCGGGGAACGAGCGGCCAGCGGCCGACTACATCGCTCGAATCTTCGAAGCGGAGGGCATTGAGTTCACTCTCCTCGAGAGCGAGCCGACCCGTGCGTCGATCATTGCGCGTTTGAGGGCACAGAGGCCGAGCGGAAAAGGGCCACTTCTATTGAACGGACACCTCGATGTCGTCGGGGTCGATCGCGAGCACTGGACGCACGATCCGTTCGGGGCGGTCGAAGCCGATGGCTACATCTGGGGGCGCGGCACCGTCGATATGAAGAACATGGTCACGATGAGCGTGATGACGCTCGTGCTCTTGAAGCGCGCAGGGGTGTCTCTCGATCGCGATGTGATCTTTGCGGGGGTTGCGGACGAAGAGGCGGGATCACGCAAAGGCGCGGTGTTCTTGGTCGAGAAGCACCCAGAGCTCGTTCGTTCTGAATATGTGTTGAACGAAGTCGGCGGCCATACGTTGCACATGGGAAAGCAGCGGTTTTATCCGATTCAGGTGGCAGAAAAGGGGATTTGTTGGTTCGAAATCGAAGCCCACGGAGAACCGGGACATGGTTCGATGCCGCATCCTGGAAATGCGGTCGTGAAGGTTGCGCGCGCGATCGCAGCGCGCGGCGATACCCGACTTCCGCAGCACGTGAATCCTGTGGTCGAAGATTTTTTGCGGACGATCGCGAAGGGCGCACCATTTCCGCAATCGCAGATATTGCCGTTGCTTTTACAACCACGACTCGCGGGTACGCTCCTCGACATCCTAGGGCGAGTTCAACCCGATCGTGCCAAAGCGTTCAATGCGCTTTTGCGCAATACCGTGTCTCCCACGATATTGAAGGGAGGGCACAAGGTGAATGTGATTCCATCCCATGCCAGCGCCAATATCGATGGGAGAGTCATTCCGGGTCAATCGATTCGACAGTTTCTAGATGAAGTTCAACGGGTGATTGGACCCGGACTCAAGATCATCGTTCATGAAGAGCATGAGGGAACGAGCTTTTCGAGCGATACGCCGCTCTATCGAGCGATCGTGAATGCGATCGAGCGTCACGATCCCGAGGCGACGGTCGTTCCTTATATGATTCCGGGATTTACCGACTCGTTTGCGTACGGGCGATTGGGCGCCACTTGTTATGGATTTGCGCCAGTTCGCTTGGGTCCCGAGCTGGAATTCACGCGCATGTACCACGGGCACGACGAGCGCATTCCGCGCGAAGGGTTCTTGTGGGGAATGCGGCTCTTCTACGAGCTTGTCAGGGATTTCTGTCGTTCTTGAAGGGATCGTCTTTTCGGAAAATCAGGCTCAGCACGATCATCGCAATCCATAGCGAAGCGAAGACATCGATGATCGAGGCCCGTCCGGTCGTCTCTGAAACATGGCCGGTGAGGAAGGGGCCTATCAACAAGCCGGTCGCAAAGAATATGTTGAAGATGGAGTTCGAGCGCTCGTATTCGTCAGGGTTCGCAATCGCGCCCTGAAGCGCGAGGCTGAGCGGAGGAATGGATGCGAGGCATCCTCCTCCGACGAACACGGCAGCGAGCATGACGGGAAAGCTCGTGAGCCATGTGAACGAGAGAAGCACGGAAGCGCCGATCATCGCGAGGATACGCAAAACGAAGAGGTGACCTCGTCGATCGCCACTTCGTCCGGCGAGATTCGAAATGAGGAGCATGCCGCCGGCTGAGACTGCTGTGACGAGGGTCGTATCGTTTTCGGGAATTCCTTTCTCGTAATGGAGATAGGCCGGGAGAAAAATGACGACCGAAGATTGAAAGAAGCCGGTGCAGAACGTCGCGAAGCTCGAGGTCTTGATGCGCCAACCGAGATCGAGCCATGCCCGTAAGCTCGCGCGCTCCTTCGCAGGTTCTTCGCTGTGGCTTCGTGATGATTCGGGACGAATGAGGAGCAGAACCACCCCGCTTGCGATGATGGCAACGCAGCCGGCGAGCAGGAAGATGTCACCGAGCGTCAACACACGAACGAGCGCCCAACAGATTCCTCCACCTACGAAATAGCCGAGCCCGGTCGCAATCGCGTAAAGGCTCGTCGCAAACGCGCGGTGCTCCTTCGAGGCACGTAAGAGGAGGAGCGTTTCGCAGCTTATCCATGCACCCACCGAGAATGCGCCATCGAAATAACGATCGACGCCGATCTGCCAGAGCTCGGGCAAGAACGGAAAGAGCATGATCGAAATCGCGTAGCCGACGATGCAAACGGCAAGCGTGTTGCGCGCACCGAAGCGTCTGACGAGCACTCCCGAAGGCAGGGCGAACGACGCGATGCCTGCGCCGAACCACGACGCCGCGATGCCGATCTCGCCATCTTCGAAATGGCGTTCGATCAGCACGAGAGGTGTTGTCGCGAGTGCAAGTCCATAGGCCGTCGCGAGCACCCATGTCGACAGGTACAAGGCCCAGAGATCGCGATCCGGGATGCGTGCGCGGAGCGTGTGAAAGAGGGACAAGCGGCCCTAGGGTGGTGCAAGCCACGCGTGAGTCAATATCGTGGTCACCGAATCTCTCCCGAGCGATTCAAGCGCCGCCGAACGTTCGTCCGCCCAGGTTCGCCACGAGCGAAATGAGCTTTCCGAGCTCGACGGGTTTCTCTACGTGTTGCTGGAAACCTGCCGCGAAGGCCCGCTCGATGTCTTCGCGGCGCGCATAGGCAGTGACTGCGATCGCCGGTGTCTTGCCACCGCGTGACACAGGGCGCCCACGGACTGCACGAATCAACATGTAGCCGTCCCCGTCGGGCATCGCGATGTCGCTCACGAGCACGTCCGGAGCCCCCGCGTCGATCATGGCCAGAGCCTCGGACATGCTGGACGCCGTGCGCACTTTCGCCCCTCGCGCACTGAGCACCTTGGCAAAGAGAGCGCGTGCGTCGATCTCGTCATCCACGACGAGCACGTCGAGCCCGTCGACGCGCAGATGTTCGGTGCTCGCTGCGCCGCCATCGACTTCGCGCGCGAGATCAATTCCAGTTTGAAAGGAAGATGCAGGGAGCTCGATGGTGAACGTCGAGCCATGCCCCAACCCTTCGCTCTCCGCGCGAATGGTCCCGCCGTGCGCCGTCACGAGTTGCTTCACGATGGCCAATCCGAGCCCGAGTCCACCTTGCCCTCGCGTCGCCGATCCATCCGCCTGGCGAAACGCCTCGAAGACCTGCGGCAGAAACTCGGGCTCGATTCCACGTCCAGTGTCGGTGACCTCGATCGTCGCTCTTTCGCCTGTGCGCATCAAACGCATCATCACTCGACCTGCGCGCGGAGTGAACTTGATCGCGTTCGAGAGCAAATTCCACACGATTTGCTGGAGCCGTTCGGGATCTGCGACGATCACACCGCAATCCTCGATGCTCGCCTCGAGCACGACTCCTTTCGCTTCTGCCGCAGGCCGCGCCGATTCGAGCGCCGCGGCAACGGTGTCGCTCACACGGATCGCACGGGGCTCGAGGCGGAGCTGGCCGCTGATGACCCGAGAGATGTCGAGCATGTCTTCGATGATCCGGGCTTGCGATCGGGCGTTGCGATCGATGATCGCGAGGGCGTGTTCGACTTCGGGAGTTGCTGACGCGCGCGCGAGCGCGGTCCAGCCGATGACCGCGTTGAGCGGAGTGCGCAGCTCGTGCGAGACGGTCGCGAGAAATTCGTCCTTCGCTCGGTTCGCCATTTCGGCTTCGGTGCGCGCGGCGCGTTCGCTCTCCAAAAGACGTATGCGCTCGATCTGATGACGTTCGATCTCCTGACGCGCTTGTACCTTCGCACTCACATCGATCGCGAACACCAGCAAGTCGTCTCTGGAGACCAAAGGAGTTCGGAGGCGCTGGACATAAATGTCCAAATATCGCGTCTCATGTGGGATCCCGTGATGCCAGTCGACGGTCAGCGGTACTTCACGCGCGTTGGTCGCTTCGCCCGTGCGGTAGGCGCGGTCGAGCACCTCGACGGCCAGGTCACCCATACCCAGACTCGCGATGCGGGCTCCTATCCCTGGGGCCTTTTCGAAAAAGTCATGGAACGCGCGATTCGTGAATTCACATACGTGCTCGGGGCCGCGTGTGGTCGCGATGAGCGCTGGAGAAATATCGAGCACATCCCGCAAGCGCGAGCGCTCTTCATACTTCCCGACTGCCCACGATGCGCGCTCGGCGAGCGTGCGGAATAGACGCTTGTCGCGCTCGGCGAATGCTTGGGGACGGCTCGAGGCCACGAACGCGACGCCGCGCGCATCGCCGCCGCTCGCCAGAGGAACACCGAAGATCGTGGAGACATGGGTCCCTTGCAATAGCGGGCTCACCACGACATTCGAGCTCGAGGCATCGTCGATCTCCCATGGTTTGAGAGTCGCCGCGATCCGTCCTGCGAAACCTTCACCCACGCGCTCTGTGGCATGCGATAACTCGCGCATTGCGAGCTTCCCTATCGCCACGCGAAGGCGAAGCACATCAGGACCGTTCGCGGTGGATGAGCGCAACAAGATCGCCGCGGAGTCGACCGCTCGAGTGACCTCGGCGAAGGTGTCGAGTAACTCACGCAGGAACGCATCGAGGTCGCCGCCTCGGAGCGCCGCGGTTGCGATCCGTTCGAAGGCAACCAATCGCCGCACGGCTTCATCGCGTTCTTCGGTTCGGAGCGCGAGCTGCGTTCTGCGCACGGCGTCTCGTTGCCGGAAGAGATCGACGAAGGCCCCGACACGTGCTCTGAGGATGGTCGGGTCGAAGGGCTTGGTGATGTAGTCGGCCGCTCTGCTTGCGTACCCACGACGGGCATAGCTCTCTTCGCGATATACGGCGGTGAGGAAAATGATGGGCACATCGGGGTCGCGTTGCGAAGCACGGATTCGTCGAGCGACTTCGAAGCCGTCCATCTCGGGCATCTGGGCGTCGAGCAGCACGACGGCAAACGGCTCGCTCGAGAAGCGCTCGAGCGCCTCACGGCCCGAACGCGCTTCGACGATGCGTACACCGAGCGGCCTGAGGACCGCCGAGAGCGCAAGGAGGTTCGCCGGCTTGTCGTCGACGACCAACACGCTCGGCTGGATGGGTGCGAGCGCCTCATCTCTTCCTTCGGCGTCACGGCTGGCCATCACACCACGATATCCTCCGCGTGTTCGACACGCTTTCGAATCCAACGGCCCACCACTGTGACGAGAGCATCGGGGTTGACCGGCTTGCTGATGTAATCGGTCGCCCCCGCTTCGATCGCTTGTTCTCGATCTCCCTTCATGGCTTTCGCGGTGAGCGACACGATCGGCAGAGATTGGAACTGCGGGTTTTTGCGAATCTCTTGAATCGCAGAGAGGCCATCCATTTCGGGCATCATCGTGTCCATCAGCACGAGGTCGATGTCCGGGTGACGTGCGAGAAGCTCGAGCGCGAACTTTCCGTTGTCCGCATGGAGCACGCTGGCCTGACGTGCCTCGAGCAAGGTGCGAAGGGCAAAGAGGTTTCGGGCATCGTCATCGACGAGGAGGATTTTTGCGCCGTCGAAGTGGATCGGCTCCGACATCGTTTGGATGGATCGGGAGCTCTCCATCGAAGCCTCGTAGGGTTCACCATCGCGGATCTCGGCCCCCGTGTAGATGGCCGGTAGATACAGCGTGAAGGTGCTTCCTTCGCCGAACTTGCTGGTCACATCGATAGAGCCCCCGAGCAGCTGCGCGATTTCTCGGCTGATCGTCAATCCGAGCCCCGTCCCGCCGTACTTGCGGCTCGTCGTGCCATCCGCCTGCTGGAATGCTTCGAAGATCAGCTTGTGCTTGTCGGCGGCGATGCCGATGCCAGTGTCGGTCACAGAGAAGCTGATCATGCCTTCGCCCCGCTCTCGGGGCGCCCGCGCGATCCGCAGCGTCACTCCGCCCTGAGCCGTGAACTTGAACGCGTTGGAGAGCAGGTTTTTCAGGATCTGTTGGAGTCGCGTCACGTCGGTGAAGACGTGTTCGGGAAGATGCTCGTCGACTTCGATATTGAACTTGAGAGATTTCAACTCCGCGACATGGCGAAACGTCTGTTCGAGGTAATCGCGCACGTCGACAAGACGAGCACTTCGCGGATCGATGGGCATTCGTCCGGCCTCGACCTTCGATAGATCGAGGATCTCATTGATGAGCGAGAGCAAATCGCTGCCCGACGTATAGACCGTTTCCGCGAACTTCACTTGCTCCGGGGTGAGGTTTCCATCGGCATTTTCGGCGAGCATTTTGGAGAGTATGAGCAAACTGTTGAGCGGAGTTCGCAACTCATGCGACATGTTCGCGAGGAATTCGGATTTGTATTTGGAGATGAGTTGGAGTTGCTCGGCCTTCTCCTCGAGGCTTCGGCTGGCGAGCTCGACTTCGCTCTTTTTGATCCCCAGCAACTTCGCCTTCTCGTTGAGCTCCGCGGCTTGTGCGCCGAGCTCCGCGTTCGATTTCTTGAGCTGCCGAAGAAGTTCTTCGGTGCGCATGCTCGAGCTGATCATATTGAGGATCACCCCGATCGAGTCCATGAGCTGATCGAGGAACGCGATGTGGTTCGCGTTGAAAGGTTTGAACGAAGCGAGCTCGATCACCGCCTTGGGTTTCCCCTCGAAGAGCACGGGCAGGACCACCACGCTGCGCGGGTGTGCCTCGCCCATTCCGGTGGCGATGTAGATGAAATCATCGGGCACGTCGCCGATGAGCAGGCGCTTCTTTTCGAACGCGCACTGGCCGATCAGGCTCTCGCGGAGGCGGTATCGGTTCGAGAGGCTCTTGCGCCCTCCGAATCCATAACTGGCCACGAGGCCCAGAACCGGTTCGCGTGCCTCTTCGTCTTCCTCCATCAAGTAGAAGGCCCCGTGCTGGGCATCGACCAGCGGGGTCAGCTCGCTCATCACGAGTTGGGCAACCGAGACGATGTTGCGTTGGCCTTGCATCATCCCTGAAAAGCGCGCCAGGTTCGTCTTGAGCCAGTCTTGCTCCTGGTTCTTGTGCGTGGTCGCTTTCAGGTTGGCGATCATCTGATTGATGTTGTCTTTCAGAGCCGCGACCTCGCCTTGCGCGTCGACCGAAATCGAACGGTTGAGATCACCGTTGGCGACGGATGTGCTGACCTCGGCGATCGCGCGTACCTGGGCCGTCAGGTTTCCTGCGAGCTGATTGACGTTGTCCGTGAGGTCGCGCCACGTACCGGCTGCGCCCGGCACCTTGGCTTGCCCACCGAGCTTCCCTTCGAACCCCACCTCGCGCGCCACCGTGCTCACCTGATCGGCGAAGATGCGAAGCGTGTCGGTCATGTCGTTGATCGTCTCGGCCAACGCTGCGACTTCTCCCTTCGCCTCGAGGACGAACTTCTGGCTGAGATCGCCATTGGCCACCGCCGTCACGACCTTCACGATCCCACGCACCTGCTTGGTGAGATTCGCGGCCATGCCGTTCACGTTGTCCGTGAGATCCTTCCACACGCCGCTGACACCACTGACCTCGGCCTGCCCGCCGAGCTCTCCCTCGGTGCCGACTTCTTTTGCGACGCGGATCACCTCCGCCGCGAATGAGTTCAACGTGTCCACCATCGTATTGATGGTGCTCTTGAGCTCGAGGATCTCTCCTTTGGCGTCGACGGTGATCTTTTGACTCAGATCGCCTTTGGCGACCGCCGTCGTGACCTTGGCGATGTTTCGAACCTGCGTCGTGAGATTGGCCGCGAGCACGTTGACGTTGTCGGTGAGATCCTTCCACGTGCCCGAGAAACCTATGCCGTCAGCCTAACCTCCGAGTCGACCCTCGGAGCCGACTACTTTTGAGAAACGGGTCAACTCTGCCGCGAATGAGCGCAGCTGATCGACCATCACGTTGATGACATCCTTGATTTGCAGGATTTCGCCGCGTGCATCGACGGTGATCTTTCGGCTCAAATCGCCGCTCGCGATGGCGGTCGCGACTTTGCTGACGTCTCGGAGCTGCACCGTGAGGTTGGAAGCCATCGCGTTGACGTTGTCGGTGAGCCCCTTCCACGTGCCGTAAACGCCCTCGACGTCGGCTTGCCCGCCGAGCTTCCCTTCAGTGCCGACTTCTTTTGCGACGCGGGTCACCTCCGCCGCAAATGAGTTCAGCGTTCCGACCATCGTGTTGATCGTGTTCTTCAGCTCGAGGATCTCACCTTTGGCGTCGACGGTGATCGTCTGGCTCAGATCCCCTTTGGCGACCGCGGTCGTGACCTTGGCGATGTTTCTGACCTGGGTCGTAAGATTCGCGGCCAGCACGTTGACGTTGTCGGTGAGATCTTTCCACGTTCCGCTGACGCCTTTGACGTCGGCTTGCCCGCCGAGCTTCCCTTCGGTGCCGACCTCTTTTGCGACGCGGGTCACCTCGGCCGCAAATGAGTTCAGCGTTCCGACCATCGTGTTGATCGTGTTCTTCAGCTCATAGATCTCGCCGCGCGCATCGACCGTGATCTTCTGCGACAGGTCCCCTGTGGCGACTGCGGTCGTGACCTTGGCAATCGAGCGCACTTGCACCGTGAGATTGGCGGCGAGCCCGTTGACGTTGTCAGTGAGGTTTTTCCACGTTCCGCTGACGCCTTTGACGTCGGCTTGTCCGCCGAGCTTCCCTTCGGTGCCGACCTCTTTTGCGACGCGGGTCACCTCTGCCGCGAACGACGAGAGTTGATCGACCATCACGTTGATCGTGTTTTTCAGTTCGAGGATTTCACCTTTCGCATCGACCGTGATCTTCTGCGACAGATCGCCCTTGGCGACCGCGGTCGTGACCTTGGCGATGTTGCGCACCTGCGCGGTGAGATTGGCGGCGAGTCCGTTGACATTGTCGGTGAGATCTTTCCAGGTGCCGCTGACGCCTTTGACGTCGGCTTGTCCGCCGAGCTTTCCCTCGTTGCCTACCTCCTTCGCGACGCGAGTCACCTCCGCCGCGAACGAGTTGAGCTGGTCGACCATGCTGTTGACGGTGTTGCCGATCCGCAAGAACTCACCGCGCACCGGACGACCCTCGATCTCGAGATCCATCTTCTGCGAGAGATCGCCGCGCGCGACGGCGGTGATGACGCGCGCGACTTCGTTCGTCGGGGCCACGAGATCCGCGATGAGCTGGTTCACCGACGCCATCCCCGTCGCCCACGATCCCTTCGCCGGACCCACCGATGCCCGTTCGTGCATCCGACCCTCGTGCCCGACCACACGACCCACTCTCACGAGCTCGTTCGCAAGATGCTCGTTCAATCCGATGACATCGTTCAGCAACTCTCCTGCGGGTCCGAGCACGCCTCCCTTGTCGTATTCGAAACGCGCGCTGAAGTCGCCCTGTTTGACTGCTTTGAGCACACTGACCAGATGGTCGATCTCAGCCATGCCACCCGTGGTCGCGGGCTTCATGCGCTGCGGTACGTGCTGGTCACCACCACGCGCGGATCTGCTAGATCGATGCTTCGTGCTCCGCCGCGCACGCTCGCCCGTCATACGTCTCCTCGGCAAGAGACGTATGGGTCCCGAATCGGGGAAATACAATCATCGTGATACCGCGAGGTTGCAGTCGGCGAAAGTGCGGCGAAATGGCGATTATGGGCTGATGTCCATCACGAACCACGGACTTCTCCGCCACAGTGGCTACGTTCGACTCGATTCCCGATGACGTGCGCTGTTTCATCCTCGATCACATCGTGTCGGTCGAGCAGATGGAGACCCTTCTTTTGCTCAGAGCGGAACGACATCGAGAGTGGACTGCAGCCCAAGTCGCGATGGAGTTGCGGACATCTGCGCTTTCGGCAGGGAATTGGTTGGCTGATCTCGAGCGTCGTGGATTGCTCGTAGGTGAAAAGGAACACTATCGCTTCGCGCCAACGACCGAGGTGCTCGAAGCGAGCGTCGAGGGACTCTCTCGTATTTATCCAGAGCGTCGAGTGACCGTGATTGAGCTCATCTTCTCGAAACCGAACGATGTCATTCGAACGTTCGCGGAGGCGTTCAAGCTGAGGAGGGAGAAGTGATGCTGTCGCTCTTTCCGTTCGCTGTGTACGTCCTCTGCGCGGTGGCGAGCGTCGCGTGCGCCGTTCTTTTGGTACGTGGCTATCGAATGACGAGAATGCGATTGCTTCTCTGGAGCAGCATTTGCTTCGTGGGGCTGGCCCTCAACAACATTCTTTTGATGATTGATCTAGCGATCTTCCCGGATGTCACGATTTGGATCTTTGGGATTGATATCGCGGTGGTGAGAGCTGCCGTCGCAGCCGCGGGTGTCGGAGCCCTCGTCTACGGCCTCATATGGGACGGCACATGACGTGGATGGATCATGCCCGCGATCTTCTTCATGGAGCGCTCACGATGGGTTCTCTCGTCGCGTCGCTGTTCTTCCTGCGCTTCTTTCGACAGAGCCGCGATCGCCTCTTCGCGATGTTCTCGGCGGCCTTCGCCATCCTCGCGGTGAACTGGGCCGCGATGCCTTTCGTTCCGTCGGAATACGAATCACGCGAGCTGTTCTATTTGTTACGACTTATCTCGTTCACGATCATCATCATCGCGATCGTCGACAAGAACCGCAAGCCACGGTGAGCTCGCGGAAGGAATCACGAACGTCGAGCTGCTTCGGCGAGCGTGACGAATTCATAGCCGCGCGACCTCAACGTCGAGATTGCGCTCGTGAGCGCTTCTTCCTTCTGTCTTGCGGTGCGACGCAGGTCGGGTTGATAGGGACGCAGCCAGTCGAGTCCGTCTTCGTCGGCATCCGCGAGATCGATGCCGTGGAGCTCGAGATTCACGAGCGGGCGACCTGCGATCATGTCGGTCAGCATTCGCGCGCCGAGCACTCCGCTCAGCACCACGCTCGTGCCGATGTAGGGGAGCCGCGCGGTGAGATCGCGCGTGACGCCGATCGGCAGCTCGAGGAGCCCGGAGGCTCGCGTCCAATAAGGACTGCCTCGTCGGTATGGATCGCCAGGCGCGGTCAGCACCCTAGGGTCGTCGACGACGCTGCGGCTCTTTCGGCCACGTGCCGAGATCGCAGCGATGGCAAGTGACTTCGCACCGAAATAAGCGGGACACGGGAAGACGCTCGAGTCGTATCGGTACCCGAGCTCTTCGAGCACCTCGAACATTTCGTTCGTGATGGTGTAGCCAGGAGCACGAAATCCTCGAGGCGCTTCGCCAGTCACCCCCTCGATGGCGCGCCCACACTGGGCGATCTCCTCGCGGATGACGGAGCGCGTGCGACGCGAAAGATCGTAATGGTGATGCCACGAATGATTGGCGATCTCGTGACCTTCATCATGAAGCTTCTTGATGGTCTCGCGATTTTCTTTGCGCTCGAGATCTTGGCCGATGGCGAAAAATGTCGCGGCGATGCCCTCACGCGCGAAGAGATCGCGCAAGCGAGGCAATGCGCGATCGTAGATCGCGTGCTCCGAACCTCTCTTGACGCAGAGGTCGTGAATCGCCGCGTAACACGGGATTTCGTCGATGTCGACGCTGAGTGCCGCGAGTCTTTGCATCACTCGGCCGAGGCGCTTTTCAGCCCTGGATACGAATCGCCCAGACGAGACGGCCGAGGTTTTTCATGACGTTCGGCACGCGCCGGAAGAGTCCGATCGTGGGCACGCGCTTTTCGAGCACACGAATGGGAATCTCGATGATCGGAAGCTGGCTGCGCTCGGCGCGGATCACGAGCTCGCTCGCAAAGAGGTCTTTGTCGACCAAACATGAACGAACCACGGGAAGCAGCGGCTCGCGTCGGAACGCCTTGAGTCCGTGGGTATCCGTCCCTCGAAAACCGAGGGAAACGCGCAACATGCCGTTGATGACATGCGTGCCGAGTCTGCGAACGAAGGGGCGCTCATCGCTCGCGCCGCGCATGGCTTTGCTGCCCACCACGAGTTCGGCCTTTCCGGCCTCGAGCAGGGCGAGCGCCCGCACGTAGAAGTCGGTATCGCAGAGATCGATTTCATCGCAGATGACGAACTCTCCGCGCGCATCGAGGATGCCGCGCTTGAGCGCTCCACCATAGTTCGGCTGTCCAAAGCTGAACGTGCGCACTTGCGGGAATCGGTGGCTCAGCTTCTCGGCGAGCTCGACGGTCGCATCGCGCGAGCCGTTTTCGGCGAGCACGAGCTCATACGTCCATGGGAGCTTCTCGAGGCGGTCGATCAGCTCGATCACGGCGGATTGTAAGATCGGCTCCTCGTTGTAGACGGGGATCACGATCGTGACGTGAGGATTGGATGTTTGGGAAGACGCTTGGGCCATCTGCGCGACCGGAACTTCCCGCCTTCCCCCGATGTCGTCAAGCCGCGCTATCCTCCGGCCACTGTGGAACGCGTACGTCATCTCATCGTGGGTGCTGGAATCTCGGGGCTCGCCTATGCGGACCGGCTCGGAAAAGACGAGGATTACCTCGTCCTCGAGACCGATTCGGAGATTGGTGGGTATTGCAAAACCATCTCGCAAGACGGTTTCGTCTGGGATTATTCAGGGCATTTCTTCCATTTCAAACATCCCGAGATCGAGCGCGATCTCGTCTCGAGAATGGAAGGCCAACGCGTCCTCTCGATCGAAAAGGACAGTCGCATCCTCTGGAAAGACGGATGGATCGATTTTCCTTTCCAAAAAAACATTCATCAGCTGCCGCGCGAAGAATTTCTCGAGTGCCTCCACGACCTCCATTTTCGAGAAAAGAACGCCCACCCTGCGAGCTTTCGAGAGATGCTCTATGCGAAGTTCGGGCGCGGCATCGCGGAGAAATTCCTCGTTCCCTACAACGAAAAACTCTACGCGACCGATCTCGGGACGCTCGACCCGGACGCGATGGGACGCTTTTTCCCGCATGCCGACGAAGACGAGATCATTCGCAACTTCACGCGCCCCGACAATCGCTCCTACAACTCGACCTTCAGCTATCCCGAGGGCGGCGCGGTTCAATACGTGCATGCGCTCGCGCGGGGCGTCGATGGATCACGCATCGCGTTGAATGAGAGGCTCGTTGCGATCGATTTACGAAACAAGGTTGCGCACACATCGCGTATCGACGGCAGCGGGCGTGAAATCACGTTCGAATACCTCGTGAGCTCGGCGCCCTATCCGCAGCTCCTCAAGATGAGTGCGCTTGCCTTCGATGCGAGCGCTTATAGCTGGAACAAAGTGCTCGTGTTCAATCTTGGGTTCGACCGCAAAGGGCCTGAGTCACTCCATTGGATTTATATTCCACAGCGAGAGTTCGTCTTTTACCGAATTGGCTTTTACGACAATATCTTCGGCTCCGATCGGATGAGCCTTTATGTCGAGATCGGCTTCCCAAAGGATGCGAAAGTCGATGAGACAGCGATGAAGTCGCGCACGCTCGAGGACTTGAAGCGGGCTGGCATCGTGAACGAACACCGCCTCGTCTCATGGCATTCCGTCGTGATGGATCCTGCGTACGTGCACGTGACTCGCGCCGCGATGGGAGATCTCGCAGAGAAGCGACGAATCCTCGAGAGTCGTGGCGTGTATTCGATCGGTCGATACGGTGGATGGACCTATTGCAGCATCGAAGACAACATCGTCGAAGCCCGCGCATTGGCCGACGCGGTGACGAAGATTTGGCGTTGAGAGGGCTCGGCGTTTACGTGCGTGGCTTTCGCGCGGGAGCTGGACAACAGTCTTCTGCACAACGGTCCGGGCAGGGCATGAGCACCGAGAGTGAGCGCTTTGGGCCGTCGATCACTCGCTCTTCGATGAGCTCGCGGATGCCGCGAACGAAGAGGGGATGTGTGCCGACGGTCTTGGCGCGGATGAACGTGAGCCCGAGCTCATCCGCCCGTCCCCGCGCGTCATGATCGAGATCCCAAACGACTTCCATGTGATCGGAGATGAAACCGATCGGCACGATCACGAGGGGGCGATCGCGATCGACGTTCATCGAAAGCGCATCGCGAATATCGGGCTCGAGCCACGGCACTCGAGGCGGACCACTCCGACTTTGCCAGACGAGCTCCCAGCTCGAGTTCGGCGCGGCGCGCTCCGCCACGATGCGCGAAGCTTCGCGCACTTGAGCTTCATAAGCCGAGGTTCGTGCCATCGAGACGGGAATCGAATGCGCCGTAAAGAGCAGCTGGGGCGTCTCGTTCGAGGGCAGGGGCGTGAGCACCTCGCGCACCCGTTCGACTTGCGCTTCGAGAAAGCCTGGATGATCGAAGTACGGACGAATCTTGTCGACCTGCGGAGCGCCTTCTCCAACGGCAATGCGTGCATTCTCGATCGCTTCGAGATATTGGCGACATCCCGAATAACTGCTCCACGGAGATGTCACGAATGCGAGCGCGTGTGAGATGCCGTCGTCTTTCATTTGCTGCACGGCCTCATCGAGCATCGGGTGCCAGTTGCGGTTGCCCCAATAGATCGGGAGCGCGTGGCCATGCTCTCTCAGCTCCACCTCGAGCGCGGCGATGAGCGAACGTGCTTGTTCTTGAATCGGCGAGATGCCGCCCAGATGATCGTAATGCTCGGCCACTTCGAGCAGACGTTCTCGCGGAACATCGCGACCGCGCGTCACGTTTTCGAGAAACGGCATGACGTCCTCAGGCCCTTCGGGCCCTCCGAACGAGACAACGAGGATGGCGTCGTATTTCACGGAGATTCTGTCCTGCTCATCTGAAGATCACATCGAGGCCGAGCAGGAGTCCATACGCGATGAGCGCGCTGACGGGCATCGTGAGCACCCAAGCGAGAAAGATGTTGCCGGCCACGCCCCAGCGCACTGCGCTGATGCGCCTCGATGCGCCGACGCCCATGATGGCGGCATTGACGCAGTGGGTGGTGGAAACTGGCACACCGAAATGGCTCGCCGTGAGGATGGTGGCCGTGCCTGCCGTCTCTGCTGCGAAGCCCTGGAGCGGCGAGATCTTGATGATCTTGGTCCCCATGGTCTTGATGATGCGCTGTCCCCCAGCGAACGTGCCAAGCGCGATCGCGGTGGCGCAGATCAAGATGACCCAGCGGGGGACCTCCTCATGGACAGGCAACATCCAGTTCGGCACGCCGACTCCACCCGCGCTCACGAACGCGATCAGCGCGAGCGTGATGATGCCCATCGATTTTTGTGCGTCGTTGCTGCCATGTGAGAACGCCATCATGCATGCGCTCACGAGTTGAAGGCGACGCGACGTGCGGTGCACCGTGGTCGGTCGGAAGCGACGAAAGATCCACAAAAGGCCAATCATCACGAAGAATGCCATGACGAAGCCGAGCGCGGGTGAGACGACCAACGGCACGAGCACCTTCTTTCCGAGCGTGCTCCACTGAAACGCGTCGACTCCCGCGTGAGCCACGACCGCGCCACAAAGGCCGCCGATCAAGGCATGTGAGCTCGACGATGGAATCCCGAACCACCACGTGATGAGATTCCAAAGGCATGCGCTCGTGAGCGCTGCGAGCACCACGACTTGGGTGACGTCAGCGGGGTCGGCGAAGCCTGTGGCGATCGTCGTGGCGACTGCCGTGCCGGTGATTGCGCCTACGAAATTGAAGATGCCCGCCAAGAGCACCGCCGTGCGGAGCGGGAGCACGCCCGTGGAGACGACGGTCGCGATGGCGTTGGCCGCATCGTGGAAACCATTGATGTAGTCGAAGACGACCGCCGCGAGGACAACGAGGATGAGCAGCGTGGTCATGATCTGCTCAGCCGTGCTTCACCGAGAGGTGAGCGAGGGTGCTCGCGACCCGCTCGCAGCGGTCGATCGCATGTTCGAGGTTCTCGAGGACTTCTTTCTCGCGCAGCAGTGTCTTGGCATCGATGGATTGATCGTGAAAAAGACGGGAGAGCGCAGAGCGAAAGACTCGATCAGCATCTTTCTCCAGACTGCGGATCGTGCGGCTCGCGGCCATGAGCGCGGTGAAATCGTGCTTGCTTAGGTAGGGGAGAGCGGCTTCCAATTCCGCGCTTGCTTGGACGAGCAGATCGATGAGCTGAAGCATCGGCTCCGTGGGCTCATCCACACCGAAGAGCGCGCACGCGCGCGCTGCGCTGTTCGTCAAATCGAGCACGTCATCGAGCTCTGCTGACAAGAGCTGTAAGTCTTCACGGTCGATCGGCGTGACGAAGGTTTGCTGCAATGCCTCTTCGAACTCGTGGACGACCTTGTCACCTTCGTGCTCGAGCTGCTGGACTTTCGACTCCACATCCGCGATCGCCCGACCTGGCCTGAACTCCGCGAGCGCTTGCGCGCCTTGGTGAGCGATCCGTGCTTGTCGCTCGAGGAACCCATAGAACTGGTCTTCTCGAGGAAGGAGCCACCGAACCAGGTCTTGAAGTGCCATGAAGCCCTCGTTTCGGGCGCCTCATATCCAGCGACGGCCCCTCGCGCAAGCAGGCAACCCTCGAAGGATGCAATTTACCTTTCTTGCATAAGTTCTCTATCATTGCGAGTCATGCCATTCGCGCTGTTCATCATCGTGATGTTCTTTGGATTTGGCTGCGCACAAGGAGGCGCTTTGCCCATCGAGGGACATCCCTCTCAGGATCCGATCGATGCGTCGCACGATTCGGAGGATGCGTCGGTTGATTTCGATGCCACATCGAGGGACGCGACGTGGGTGGATGCGGCGTCCGGCGACGACGGATCTTCGCCGCTCGATGTGGGCATTCTCGATGCTTTCGTTCCAACCTCTGATGCAGGGATGTGCGTAGAGTCCGAGATGCGGGCTTGTGAGACGACGTGCTCGAGCCAAGGAACCGCGACTTGCTCGGGCGGAGTGTTTGGCGTGTGCGCTCCTCCGGTCGAATCGTGCAATCGGGTCGATGACGACTGCGATACGCAGATCGACGAAGGCTTCCAAGTCCAGATATTCGACCCCGTGCCCATCTCTGAATTGAGGAGCGCGCATTCGCGGTGCGATGGCCCTAGCGCACCTCTCGTCTACTGCATGAGCGCGGCCAAGCGATGGTGCGCAGGCCACGCATCGGCGTGCTTCAATGGAGGCGCTGGACTGCTCCAGGGAGGAGGGACGGCGGCACGGATTGCTTGCTTTGGGAATCGCGCTGTCGAGCACATGACGACCTTTGCTGCGCTGTCGGCGGCAGCGGGAGTCGAGATCGACGACGAGAATGTCGACACGCGAACGGCGCAACTCGCCGCAAATCGCTATTGCCGAAGTCTTTCGTACGAAGCAGGCATAGGACCCGTCGAGTACTCCGAGCCACATGTGTGGGTCACGTGTTTGCCAAGCGAACTCGCCACTCTGGCCACGGTGTCGGCCTCAGAGCTCCTTGCCCGAGGATGCAATCTCAATACAGCTCCGGGAGCATTCGTTTGTCATTCGGCTGCCGATCTCGAGTGTCGTGAGCTCGGGCATCGAGGCGGCTATGGCCCCGTGGAGAGGGGGGTGGACGTCGCGACGGTCATTTGCTTCAGGTAAACGCATTCGCTCGAGCCCTGGTTCGGTTGCCGTGCGGGAGTCCTATCCGTATCCTCCGCGCGCGTGGGCGGTCGTTTTCCCGCTGGCGTAGAGGGACGTGCTGATGAAGGTCGCAGTCGTCGTGTTTCCGGGCAGCAATGCCGATTGGGACGCGCTCCATGCAGCGCGCGACGTGCTTCATGCGGAAGCGCGGTACGTGTTCCACAAGGAGACCGAGCTCGGGGCGGTGGACGCCGTCATCATTCCGGGCGGCTTTGCGCATGGTGACTACCTGCGCTGTGGCGCGATTGCTCGCTTCTCGCCCATCGCCGATGCGATTCGCGATTTCGCCGCCAAGGGCGGCCCGATCCTCGGGATCTGCAATGGCTTTCAGGTGTTGACCGAGATGCATCTTCTGCCGGGAGCGCTCACGCGAAACGCGCATCTTCGCTTCGAGTGCGGCGATGTGTGGCTCAAGGTCGAGAGCGGCGGCGCGTGGACGAGCACGGCAGGTCGTGTGATTCGATTGCCGATTGCGCATGGGGAGGGACGATATGTGTGTGACCGCGCGACGCTCGAGCGCCTCGAAGGGGAAGGGCTCGTCGCGCTCCGCTATGTCGGCCCCGATGGCGAGCGCGATCCTCGCGGCGTGCTCAACGGATCGATGAACGATATCGCTGGAATCTATGGCCCTGGTCGACACGTGATGGGCATGATGCCGCACCCAGAGCGCGCATCCGAAGCGATGCTCGGCAACGCCGATGGACGCGCGATGTTCGAATCTCTTCGCCTCCACCTCGAAGGCAAGAAGGAGGTGGCGGCATGAGCACCGACACGCAGGCGACCCGTCCTCCCACCCCGATTTCGTGCCCTGGCGATCCGAACGTGACCCCCGAGCTCGCGGCGAGCATGGGGGTCAATGCGGCCGAGTGGGAGCGCATCGTGAACGCATTGGGCCGCGGCCCGACGTATGCCGAGATCGGCGTCTTCAGTGTGATGTGGAGCGAGCATTGCTCGTACAAATCGAGTCGTATTCATCTCCGCAAGCTACCGACGACGGGTCCGAAGGTGGTGCAGGGTCCGGGTGAAAATGCGGGCGCCGTCGATATCGGAGATGGTTTTTGTGCGGTCTTCAAGATGGAGTCACACAACCATCCTTCCTATATCGAGCCCTATCAGGGCGCGGCGACCGGTGTCGGCGGAATATTGAGAGATGTATTTACGATGGGCGCGCGCCCGGTCGCAAACCTCAACTCGCTCCGGTTCGGGCGTCCCGATCATCCGCGCACACCGGAGCTCTTGCGTGGAGTCGTTGCCGGCATTGGCGGATATGGCAACTCGATCGGAGTGCCGACTGTCGGTGGTGAAGTGCAATTCGACTCGAGTTACGACGGCAATATCCTCGTCAATGCATTCACTGTCGGAGTTGCGCGGAGCGATGGGCTTTTTTACGGCAAAGCCACGGGTCATGGAAATCCTGTGATCTATGTCGGTTCGCGCACGGGCCGCGACGGTATTCATGGCGCGACGATGGCGAGCGCGGAGTTCGATGCGGAGAGCGAAAAGAAGCTCCCCACTGTGCAAGTGGGCGATCCTTTCCGTGAAAAGCTCTTGCTCGAGGCGTGCCTCGAGATCTTCGCCAAAGGCTGTCTCGTCGGTGTGCAGGACATGGGCGCGGCGGGGCTCACTTCGTCGAGCGTCGAAATGGCGGCGCGCGCGGGCAACGGGCTCGAGCTCGATTTGGATGCGATTCCGCGACGCACCAAGGGGCTCACTCCGTATGAAATGCTCTTGAGTGAGTCTCAAGAGCGCATGCTCATGGTCGCTCAGGATGGCCGCGAAGAAGAGGTGTTTGAGATTTGCCGCAAATGGGATCTCGATTACGCGATCGTCGGCCGAGTGACGGACTCGGGACGCTTCGTTTGTAACGCGACGCCGGGTCACGATCCGCTGGATTCGAATCCGCTTCCAAGGGCGCCGCAGGTGGTGGTCGATATTCCGATTGGCGTGCTCGCGGATGAAGCGCCTCTTTATCAGAGGCCCGAAGAAGAACCACCTCCGGTTGCCATCCGAGAAATCTCGAATGAAGCGCTCGATGCGCTGGATCTCTCTCGTGAGCTTCTCCAACTGATGGGCTCACCGAATATCGGTTCACGCCAATGGATTTGGCGTCAATACGACCATATCGTGCGTGCCGGGACTGTGTATCGACCAGGACAGAGCGATGCGGCGGTCATTCGTGTTTTCTGTGGAAAAGATGGCGATCCTGCGTTCGACAATGCGATTGTGAAATATCTGGCGCTCAGTGTGGATTGCAATGGTCGACACGTGCTCTTGCATCCTCACGACGGCGCGGCGATGGCGGTCGCGGAGTGCGCGAGAAATATCGTGTGCTCGGGCGCCGAGCCGCTCGGACTCACGGATTGCCTCAACTTTGCGAGCCCCGAAAAGCCGCAGACCATGTGGCGTTTCGCGCGCGCGATTGAAGGATTGCGCGACGCGTGTGTGGCGCTCGGTGTTCCGGTCGTGAGCGGCAATGTGTCTCTCTATAACGAGACGGAGGGTCGACCGATTTTGCCGACGCCGAGCGTGGCCATCGTCGGACAGCTCGCGTCGATCGAGGACCGATTGGGTCTCGCGTTCATTCATGATGGAGACGTGATCGCGCATCTCGGGGCACCTTCGCGTGGCATCCTCGGCGGCTCGGAGTTCCATACGCAAAAGACCGGTGAAGTCGGTGGCGCGCCAGTGGGCATCGACCTCGACGAAGAAGCGCGTCTTCAGCGTTGTGTGCTCGAGCTCGCGCGCACGCATGTGCTTCGATCGGCGCACGACATCAGCGATGGTGGTTTCGCCGTCGCGGTTGCCGAGAGCTGCATCGCCGGTGTGCGCGGTTGCCGTGTGAAGTTGCCCGGTAATTCGGCGCGGCCTTTGGCGTCACGTCTTTTCAGCGAAGAGCCGACGCGCGTCATCGTCAGCTTCGCGAAGGAACAGCAAGAGAGTGTGCGCGCCATCTGTGCGCGTCACGAAGTGCCCTTCGAGTCGCTCGGTGAGGTCGGTGGTGAGACGGTCTCGATCGAGTCGAGTCTCGAGGTGTCGGTGGCTGAGCTCGCCGAAGCGCATCACCGGTGTCTCGAGGCGATCGTGGGATCGTGAGGTTGAGGATCGAATCCGTCTTTGGATGGCGTATCCGAGTCATCGGAGTTGCCAAAGACGCGATCGCGAAGGACTCGGGTGATGGGTGCACGCTACCGCCCATGCTCCTGGGTTTTCCCCGGCACGATGTTCACGCCGATCTGTTCAGCAAGGTTCAGCACATCGTCGTAGGCCTCTCCGTCGTTGAGCAGGCTGCGGGAAAGAGCCGTCTGACGCAGCACGCCAGAGGCAATGCGATCTCCGAACAGCATGACAGCCTGGGCGCTGTCGTCCTGCCGCGAGATCCAGCACAGGCCCTGTACGTTGGGGCACTGCGTATGGATGGCATTGGCCCATCCCCGCGTGGCTGGGTATCGGTCCTTCTCGGTGTCGATCAATTGCTTGCGCTCCACGCCCAGCTTACGCAGGGCTTTGCCGCGTAAGTCAGCCAGCACGAGATCGGCTCCAGGCGTGAGCTGGGAATGCACCTGGTTTTCCAGCTTCGCCTTGTCATAGCTCTTGAATCCCGGTGCGAAGGGCACATCGTGGAAAACCGTTTCCATTGCAGCACACTCGAAGGTATTCCCTCCGTAGAGCGTGGGAATAGGCTCGCCCCTGGCGTTCTTGATCGGGCTGAACCGTGCATTGCCTTTGACGCCAGGATTGAACTCGTCGCCTGCGTACTTCTCCAGATGAACCCGGTGCAGGATGGTCCCTTTGCACCAGGTCATTGTCGATAGATGCAGCGTTGCCGGTGGTGGAGTCGTGTTGGCAGGTGGACGCGGCGACGACTTGCCTGGACGTTCAGCCATGTGCAACTGCCTCCTGCTCATCCGCGGCAGCGGCAATGACGCGAGCGGGGTGCTTTGCCAGCAAATCTTGCGGACGCTTGCCGCCGAGCAGGCTGTTGGCCGACGAGAACCAGTATGCCAGACCCCAGCTGTCTTTCGATTCACCGAAGGTCTCGATGACTTTGGCCATGGCTTTGAGTGGCCGATAGCCCGCCTTGGGGTCGAGTCCATAGCTGGGGAAATAATCGATCCCGCGGTGCCTGATGGCGAAAATCAACCTGGCGCGTTTCCACTTATTGGGCTGGGCGCTGGGATTGCTGGGGCTGAAGCCCGCCAGATCGGTGATCTGCACCGTCGTCAACCAGTTGCCCTCCTGGAGCACTGCCGTGCGCGCTCTCGCCATCATGGCCGCCTCCTTGAGCTGCGTCGGTGTCGGTGGCGCCTTGAGTACGAGGGCTTCAACCAGGGATTCAAGGGCCTCGCGTTCATGCCGGGCGAGGCTCAGGGGGACCAACTGGACGATGCGGGTAAAGGTCTCGGCGATGGCTTCAACCTCTTTCGGGGATACGTGTGAAAGGCTGATGGCGACGACCTGATCTGCGTTCGACTGATCCAATCGCCGGCCGATTTCCTTGGGAGATCCGGTCATGATGTCGAGCAGGTCAGCCTGTGCATGGGTCATGGTCATGACATCCTCCGAAGGTTATGTGGAACACACAAAGCAATAATAACCCACCTAACCTTGAGCCACCACCTCTGATGATCTTGCCCATGTGCTGCCGAGGCATCCTGCCCAGCGGCGTCACCGGTTCGCTGTACTTAGAAAGTCATATTCAAATCGGCGCGGCCACGCAGAGTTATTGAAATAACTAGAGAATTCACTGTCGGGCCTTCGGAGATCATCGTGAGGCGTGTGCAAGGTATGATGCACTCGCCTGAGCTCAATCCACATGCCGCGTCGCCAAGAAAAGTCGCATATCTGGCTTGAAGTTCGCTCTCCCTTTCATCTCGAGGCGACTGTGCGCGTGCTCCAACGCCGCCCCACCCATCGCGTCGATGTGTGGAAGAACAATCATTACCTGCGGGCGCTGCGCATGGGCGGCAGGCCCGTGCTCGTCGAGGTGACGAATCAAGGGACGATCGATGCGCCGCAGCTCGATTGCTGTGTCGAGGAGCGAGATGCATCGGAGGCGACCCGCGTGATTCGGACGATGCTCGGGCTCGATCTCGATCCCGCGCCGTTCGAACGCGCGCTCGCGCGCGAGCCGAGTTTGCATACGATTGCGCGAGGTTTGCGCGGGATGCGTCCTCCGCGATTTCCCGACTTCTTCGAAATGTTCGCGAATGTGATTCCATTTCAACAGGTGAGTCTCGATGCCGGTATGGCGGTCGTGACGCGGTTGATCGAACGATTTGGTGAGCCGATCGAAAGAGAGGGCGTGCGCATATTTGCGTTTCCGAGCGTCGATATCATCGCGGGCGCGCACATCGATGAATTGCGCAAATGTGGTTTGAGCGCGCGCAAAGCCGAGTCGCTGCGTGCGATTGCGTGCGCGATTGTTTCGGGTGAGTTGAGCGAAGCGCATATCAGTCAATTGCCGACGAGCGAAGCGCTGCGCGTGCTGGTCGCGCAACCAGGGATTGGTCCTTGGAGCGCGAGTTTGGTGCTTCTGCGCGGCCTGGGTCGACTCGACGCGTTTCCGCCAGGAGATGTCGGTGTCGCTCGCGGGCTCGGCGCGCTCATCACGGACGACACAACCGAGCATGTCATAGAGCGGTTCGGTGAGTTTCGCGGATATCTGTACTTCTGCTCGCTTGGCGCGAGTCTTCTCGAAAAAGGTATCATTTCGTGAGTGGGGTGACGGACAGCGTGGATTCGGCCTCTCATCGAATCACGCGATCGATGACGCCGCTAGCCGACGTCGACGGTTCCGTCGACGTCGGCTAGCGTTGCGCAACAGGCTCCGAATGCAACTCCGCATCAGAACGTATCCGTGCGCTTTGGCGATGATGGTCGCTGTGAACGCGTGGTCTATGGGCGCCCACGCTCAAACGGAATCCACCTCCAGCATCGCGCTCGACTTTTTTGCGCCCACGCTCCGCGGTTGTCCGAGTCGCGGTGAATTCGAGCAGCTGGTTGCGTCACGGATGGGGTATGCACCCTTCGATGAGCGCGGTGAGATGCGGATCGTGGTGGAGATGACGGGGGTCTCACCGAGCGCGACCGTGGGTTCGATTCGTTTGATCGATGCGCATGGAGTCGCGGCAGGCCGACGAGAACTATCGACGCCCTCGCATTGCGCGGATCTCGCGGAGTCGCTTGCGATGGCAGTTTCGATGTTGGTCGAGGAATTTCGGGCGATCGAGGCAGAGGCTGAATCCGAGTCCGCGGCTGAATCCGAGTCCGCGGCTGAATCCGAGTCCGCGGCTGAATCCGAGTCCGCG
>CAYZTA010000007.1:0-5858 GCA_964481145.1 uncultured Sandaracinus sp. | reverse complement strand
GGCTGAATCCGAGTCCGCGGCTGAATCCGAGTCCGCGGCTGAATCCGAGTCCGCGGCGGTGACCGAATCCGAAACGGAATCCGTGCCCGAGGGTGAACCTAGCGAGCCTGTGGGCGTGACGCTCGGAGTGGGGTTTCTTGGGGAGGTGGGGGCCACGCCCGATCCCGCACTCGGAGCGCGGGTGGGTGCGGGTGTTCGCTATTCGTTTCTCGAGATTGCACTCGAGCTCTCGCTTTCGACGCAAGTGGCCACAGCGCGTCTTGGTTCGAGCGATCGGATCAATGTCATCGGTTATTACGCGGATCTCGCGGTGTGTGGACACCTCGACCCAATGGGAGCTTGCTTGCTCGGGGGTGGAGGCGCGTTGCAAACGACGGTGCAAACGGTCGCGAGCCCACGGGCACAGACGAGTGCGATGGGGTTCATCGGTGCGCGGATGTTTGGAGTCATTCCTCTGGGCGAGGTCGTCCGCATTCGCCCCTTCATCGAAGTATGGGCGGTGCTCGTGCGGACCGTGGTGCTCGTCGATGGGGTCGCGGTGTGGGAAGCCGAGCCGATCGCCGGAAGGCTCGGCCTCGAGCTTGCGTTCGACTTTCGGTGACGAGAACCTGTTTCGAGTTACAAGCATCTGTAGGTGTCTGGATCTCCTCAGTTCGAAGATGTGTTTGTGGAGCATGCGGATTACGTGATTCGCAGTCTCGAGCGGCTCGGCGTTCGTTCGCGCGATCTCGAGGATGTGGCGCAAGAAGTGTTTCTTGCGGTTCATGATCGTCTCTCGACCTACGACCCGGCGCGTCCCATCAAGCCATGGCTTTTTGCGTTCGCGTTTCGAAGTGCCGGCAATTACAAGCGACTTGCTCGAAACAGTCGGGAAGACGTGCAAGGCACCGAGTTGGTGTCGTTGAATGACGAGCCCGCTTCGGGAACACCCGAAGAAGAGCTCTTGCGCGCCGAGCAACGCGCACGTCTTCATCGGGCCCTTGGGGCGCTCGATCTCGAACATCGCGCGGCTCTTTCACTCATCGATATCGATGGCATCGAGCCGCGTGATGCGGCCGAAGCCCTCGGTATTCCGATCAACACGCTTTACTCGCGAGTGCGCAACGGCCGAATCAAGCTTCGGGCAGCGCTCGAAGCGATGGCCGCGCAGGAAGGAGGACGCCGGTGAGCCAAGATTTGCTCGAGCCGCCGTCCGAAGATCTCGGGGAGCTTTACGCCGCGGAGCGCAGCGCGTCGCCGATGTCGGCCATCGAAAAGGCGCGGCTTCTTGGTCGCGTCAAGGGAGCGACGACGGTCGCGGCGGTCGGTGCTGCGGGTACGATGAGCGCCAAACTTATGATGGGCGCGGCTTTTGTTTTCGGCAGTGTCGTGGGAGCGGCGGGCTATGCGGTGCTCGGGCCTCCGCGCGTCGAGGTGCGCGAAGTGATGGTCGAAGTGCCGATCGAAGTGCCGACTTCGATCCCAGCCATCGATGCGGGGGTTTCCGCTCCACAGCTGACCCCCGTGCCAGAGGCGAACGCGGTCCGCGCCGACGCGGGCACACATCGAGAATCGACGCTGACGGCCGAGCGCAGACTTCTCGATGCGGCACGCGCGGCCCAGGCGCGAGGGCGTCATGACGACGCGAATCGCTCGCTCACGATGCATCGCCGACGCTACGAACACGGTGCACTCGCAGAAGAGAGGGACGCTCTCGAGATCGAGGTGCGGATCGCAGAGCATCGAGTTTTGGACGCTCGAGAGTTGCTCGCGGCGTTCGAACGGAAATACCCGGACAGCATCTACGCCGGACGCTTGCGCCGGCGAATGACCTCGTTCGACCCATGAGCGACCGCACGCGAGCCCTGACGCGTCGTGATGCGTGACCTACAAGTCCAAACAAGAAGCTCCTATCAAGCGACGGCCGTGGCGGCGTTCTCGGGCGCCGCGGCTTGCCGCGCTTTTTGACGCAACTCGACGCTGACGAGCTTGGAGATGCCGGGCGTCTCCATGGTGACGCCATAGAGCACATCGGCCATCTGCATCGTCTTCTTGCTGTGTGTGATGACGATGAACTGGGAGTGCTTGGTCATCGCGCGGATGGCGTCGCAGTAGCGGCCGATGTTCGCTTCGTCGAGCGGGGCATCGACCTCGTCGAGCAAGCAGAAGGGGCTCGGGCGGTACTGGAAGATCGAGAAGATGAGCGAGACGGCGGTGAGCGCCTTCTCTCCACCGCTCATCAGCTCGATCGAACCGATCTTCTTGCCAGGTGGCTGCGCGAGAATGTCGATGCCGGTCTCCAAGAGATCTTCGGGGTTGGTGAGCTTGAGCTCTGCCTTACCGCCACCGAAGAGCTTCGGGAAGACGACTTGGAAGCGATCGTTGATGGCGTCGAAGGCCTCGCGGAAGAGCTTCTTGCTCTCGCGGTTCATTTGCTTGATCGCCGATTCGAGCTGCACGAGCGCCTCTTCGAGGTCGACCTTTTGTCCATTCAAGTACTCGAAGCGCTTGTTCTGCTCCTCGTACTCTTCGATGGCCGTGAGGTTGATTTCGCCCATGCGCTCCACGAGCCGCAAGAGCTCGTCGATGCGCGTCCTGACCGAATCGTCCGGCACCTCACGGAAATGATAATCCCCGAGCACCTTCCGAAGGTCGCAACGATGGCGTTCTTGGATCTGATCGAGCAGGTGCGTGAGTGCCATCGCGAGCTCGCGATCTTCCAGCGTCAGCTTCGAGACGCGCGTCTGCCCCTCATCGATGCGCTGACGGATGCCGCGCAAATCGCTCTCGCGCTCTCCGAGCTCCATCTTCGCGGCGTCGTAGCGCTCACGCACTTCGCGAAGCGCTTCGTGCGCCTTCATCGCGAGCTCGACCGAAAGCGCGAGCTCATCGCGCGTCACGAAGAGCGCGCCCGCGGTTTCTCCCTGTTGACGCGCCCCGCGGTCGAGATCGCCGCGCAGACGGAGCTCTCGCTCTCCGAGCTCTTGAATCGAACGATCGAGGCGATCGAGCGCTTGCCTGTCTCCTTCGGCACGTTGTCGCGCTTGGGCCGCGCGAACACGCACGTCGGTCACGCGCGAGTTCTGCTGCTCGACGAGTGAGCGTCGCTCGTCCCAAATCATGTCGCTCGATTCGAGCGCCTGTTCGCTCTCGCTCTTGGCGCGCGTCGCTTGTTCGATCTCAGTGGTCGCGCCTTCGCCTTCACCTTGGGCATCCGCGAGCTGTTGCCCGAGATCGTCGGCGTCTTGCACGACCTTCTCGAGGCGCGTGCGGGTGCGCGCGAGGTCTTCTTCCGCGCGCCGGAGATCCTTCTCCGCTTTGACGATCGCGATTTCGGCGTCGTGCGCCTCGTTGCGTGCCGAGTCGAGCGCAGCCTGCCTTGACGCGATGCCGTTGCGCAGCTCCCCGTGGCGCGCCACAGCGAGCGTCATGTCGGAGTCGAGCTGGGCCACGACGCCATGAAGGTCGCGAATCTCGCGTTTGACCGCGATCATGTGCGCGCCCACCTGGTCGCCGCGACCGCCCGTGAGCGATCCCGCGCTGCCGAGCACTTCACCGCGCTCGGTGACGAAGAGCGCGGCGAAAAGGCCCGCCTCGTAAAGCCGCTTGGCGGAATCGAGATCGCGCACCACGAGCACGCCCTCGAGCAAGTGGCGCACGAGGCCTTCATCACCATCGGCACCGCGCACCAACTCCGCGAGCCAACCGACGATTCCATCTCCCTCGGGACTCGCTGAATCAGGCAACTGCGAAAGCGGAGCGATCACGCGACGAGGGCTGCGCGGCACCGCCGTGGCGCGCCCGCGATCTCCCTCTTCGAGGAACGCAAGCACGCGCAGACCCGCCTCGAGATCGTCGACGACGACATGCTGAAGCCGCTCGCCGAGCGCCCCCGCGAGTGCTTGCGTATACGCCTCGGGGCAATCGATGCGATCGGCGACGAGGCCGAGCACACCCTTTTGTGCGCGCTCTTCTTCGGTGTTCCCGAAGCGCGTCATCACCGAGCGAACGCCTGCCCCGACGCCTTCGAACTTCTTCGTGATCTCTTCGAGTGAGCGAAGTCGCGAACGCTTTTCGGCGAGTTCCGAGCGGAGCCGATCGACGGTTCGCTCGCTCTCTTGAATCTGTCCACGCAGCTCTTTGAGCTCGTTTTCGAGCTGCTCTTTCCGCTCTTTCGTCGTGGTTTTGCCTTCGCGCAGGCCCTCGAGACGGTTGCGCAGCTCACTCGCTTCCTGGGCGAGCTCGACCGTGCGGCTCTCGAGCTCTTCGCGCTCGGTGCGCATGCGTTCGAGGCGCATGCGCGCTTCGTCACGACGGCGTTCGAAGCCCTTGAGCACGGCCTCCGCACGCGCGATTCGTTGTTGTGCTTCGCTCAAGCGAGAGCGCGCCGCGCTGACGGTTTGCTCCGCTTCCTGCGCTGCGAGCTTGCGCTCGTCGAGGATACCCGTCTCGCGTTCGAGCTCGGCTTGCTCGGTTCGCTCGACTTGCTCGAGCTCTGCCAGAGTCGTCAAGAGGCCATCGCGCTCTTGGGCGAGCACCGCACGACGCTCGCTCATCGCGGTGAGCTCGCGCTCGGCGAGTCGCTCGCTCTCGCGCAACCCTTCGAGGCGGTCGCGATGCTGCACCACGCGGCCCTCGAGAGTGCGCACGGTGTTGTCGAGCTCGTAGGCGCTTCGCTGGGCGCGCTCGACTTCATTCTCGGCGCTCTGGACCGCGATGCGCTCGCCTTCGAGCTCGGCTTCGCGCACACGAAGTGCCGCGCGATGGCCTTCGAGCGCGCCACTGGCAGCGTTGAGCTCGGTCGCGATCACACGTTGCGTGACGGTCAGCTCGAGCCATCGGTGCGATGCGACGAGCAGCTCGAGATCGCGAATCTCTGCGCGATATTGCTTATAACGCTCGGCTTTTTGCGCTTGGCGCTTGAGGCTCGAGAGGTTCTTTTCGATCTCGGTGACGATGTCCCCGATGCGCAGCAAGTTCTGCCGCGTCTGGTCCATCTTGCGCTCGGCCTGCTTCTTTTTGGCCTTGAACTTCGTGATGCCCGCAGCCTCTTCGATGAGGCCACGGCGGTCTTCGGGCTTGGCGCTGACGATGTAGCCGATCTTGCCCTGCTCGATGATCGAATAGGCTTTCGCGCCGACGCCCGTGCCGAGGAAGAGGTCGGTGATGTCCATCAAGCGGACGGGCGTCTTGTTGATGAAGTAGTCGCTGTTGCCGGAACGATCGAGACGGCGGGTGACGGCGATCTCCGAATATTCGCGATATTCGGGCGGTGCGAGGCCATCGGTGTTGTCGAAGGTGAGCGTGACTTCGGCGAACGAGTGCGGTCCGCGCGTCTCGCTGCCGTTGAAGATCACGTCGTCCATGGATTTGCCGCGAAGGTTCTTCGCGGATTGCTCACCCATGGTCCAACGGATCGCATCGACGACGTTCGATTTACCGCATCCGTTCGGCCCGACGATCGCTGTCACGTCGTGATCGAAGAGCACGACGGTGCGGTCGACGAAGGATTTGAACCCGCAGATCTCGACCTTCTTGATCTTCATCCGACGCGACTCCCATGTCTCGAACGTGATCGCACGAGGCCCCCCTTGTACGATCGCGCGTCGACGATCGCAATGATCTTCTTCGATTCCTGGTGTGGCTCGACGGGTGACCACCACAACGTATTGTGGTCCATTGGGTTGTCAGCCCCGTCCCAAGAACAGGAACCTCAGACGACCTCAGAAAACATTGAGAAATTGGCACTCAGGGCAAACGCACAAATCATGCCTGATACGGAACATACCGAGTTATCCACAGTTCTATACAGGATCGCGGATCGCGGAGGGTCTGATGCAGACCCTCCCCCCGCCCGGCAAAGCCGGCTCGGGGACCCC
>CAYZTA010000006.1:72474-176075 GCA_964481145.1 uncultured Sandaracinus sp. | reverse complement strand
CAATGGATCGTGGCCTGCGTGCTCTTCAGCACGGGAGCGCTGGCGATAGCGATCCTGCTGAGCGAGAGGATCCGCCGTTTTCTTATGCATCCAGAGCGGATTCACCTCTACGAGCCCTACCCCTACCTCATCGTGGTGGTGGCTACGGTCGTCCTCGGCGGCACGGCACTCTTTGGCAACGGCTGAGCCGGCTCTCCGCGGGACGCGGCACAGGTCAGCGAGCAGGGGATTGCCTCGCTCGTCGCTGCGCGTCCCCGCCGTCATCAGGTTCACTTCTCCGAGTCCGATTGATCGATTGACCGCAGATGTCACTCCAGTGCGACACGAGCCAACGCGCGTCGTGCTTCCCGCCGTACCACGGCCGATGGACTTGCAGCATGCGTGATGAACAGCTGGCGGTGCTTCGCGGGATCGACTCCTCGGCATGCTCTATTGGCATGCACCGGGCCCAGCCTACTGGCGTGCTTGGTCCATCGCGCTTTGCGCGCTGCTCCTCTCGTTTCTCGGTCTGCTCGGTTTTGGCGTGCTCTTTTTCGTGACCAGCGTCTGGTTCTGGCAGGTCGCGGGCTTCAGCTTCGCCACGGTGTTCACGTCTCATCGCGCGGCCCCGCCCGTTCCTCATTGGGGCTCTGTGTGAAATAGCACGGCTCGGTTTGCGGAACCTGTCTTGAGATGGCTCGTTTTCGCGAAATTCCTCGGAATTCGCATTGTTTTCCAATATCCGACGTTCGCGGGAACGCCGCGTGGTCCTCCGGCGACAGAGCTCACGATGACAGTTCGGACAGCCATGCTTTGTGCAGCCTTCGCGCTTTGGGGAATGCCGTCGTGGGCCGAAGCCGATGCACCACAGCTCATCATCGCCGTCGAAGATCCTCGAGGACAGGTCGACCCACTCGTGATTCGAGACGGCTTGGCGAGCGATCTCGGAGTCGATGTCGCGCTCCAACATTCGGAGCAAGCCAGCCTCGTCGTCCGCGTGAGCACCGAAGGGGCGATCGAGATCATCTATCGCACGCAGAGCGAGGAACGCCGACGCGAGCTCTCGGCGCCTCCCGAGCCAAGAGAAGCGGAGCGCGTGATCGTGCTCGTCGCCGCCAATCTCGCGCGCGAAGAAGCCGACGAACTCTTGGCTCGATGGATGCGCGCACACGACGGAGATTCCGCCGTCGTCCCACAAAGCGCAGCGGCCGAGCTCGCCACAGCCGACCCGGACGGATATTCCGCATTCGTCTTGCACGATCCGTCTTCTTACCCCGCATCATTGGGGCGACCGCGTCGCCCGCGAAGATTGCCTTCTGAGCGACATACTCACTTTTCGGTCCTTGCTCGAGGTGGCGCTGCCATCACACGACTCACGCCGATCGAAGGCTTCCCACGACCGCCCGTCAGTGATGCTCCGGTTGGCTTTCTGCAACTCGGCTTCGAGCTTGGATGGGCACTCGATTCGATGATTTCGATCGGTGTGATCGACTTCACGTTCAGCTTTGGCTTCTCGGATCCTGGTGGAGTGTTCTTCTCAGCCTCGCTCACTCCGTATCTGGAAGTGAACGGCTTTATCGATCCGCGCATTCAAGTCTATGGTCGTGGGGGAATCGCAGCGCAGATCCGTAGCCAAACTTGGTACGGCGAAGATCACCTGCAGCTCGCTCTCTACGGGGCGGCCGGCATACGCTTCTTCGCCACCGATAGTTTTGCGATCGGCCTCGAGCTCGCGCTTCACCTCGTGCTGACGGATGCCTATCAAATGGGCAACTTCGCATCGATCGATGCTCCCCAATGGGCCACTCCTGGAAGTGGAACGCTTTCGGCGAACTGGTTCTTTTGAACGCCCATGTCCCACGATCATCCAGAAATCACGGCGCACGTGAACGCGCTGCCGCCAGAGGACGATCCCCTCGACTTGATCGTGCGCCTCGCGCGGGGCGAGCGCTCTGCACTCGCAGAGATGTACGATCGCCATAGCGGTGAGCTCCGCAGCTTCGCGCGGCGACTCGTCGGAGAACCCGAAGCCGCCGAAGATCTCGTCCACGATGTCTTCCTCGCCCTGCCTCGCGCGGTCGCGCGCTTCGAGGGTCGCTCCACACTCCGCACGTTTCTCTTCGCGATCGCGGTGCGGCACTGTCAGAACCACGTGCGCACAGCGACGCGACGTCGAAAGGCGAGCGAGCGCCTCGCGCGCGAGCTCGAGACCGAAGTGCACGCCGAAGAGCCCCATGACGCGCGCCTCGCATCCGCCCTCACCCGTGCCCTCGACTCCTTGCCTCTCGATCAACGCCTTGCTTTCGTCGTGTGCGTCATCGAAGAGCGCTCGAGCACCGAAGCGAGCGTCATTTTGAACGCCCCCGAAGCGACCGTGCGTACGCGCCTCCATCGCGCAAAACAAAAACTCCGCGAACATCTCTCGAAAGAAGGCTACGCATGAGTGATCCGCTCGACGCCGCTGTACGCGCCTTGCGGGCTCGTTCACCCATGGACGACCGAGACATCGATGCGAACGCCGAGACACGCGCGCGCCTCTTGAAGTCTGTCGCGCATCGCGCACGCATGGAGCGCGCTCAGCTCGCGGCCGCATTCACCCTCATCGTGCTCGCCACGAACTCGACCACATGGGCCTGGTCGACTGGACGACTCCCCAGAGCCATCGATTCCCTCGCAGCGATGCTTCGCCCCGAAGCTCCCGCTCATGAGCGAGGCGAAGCTCTTGGCGCAGACGAGGCTCAACTCATCACAGCAGAAGCAGAAGTGCCGCCGCTCCCCTCGCCGAGCGATGACCGCTCGTTGCGCCTTTCGCCCGAGCCTGCTCCCGAGCCGATTTCCCCACAACCCTACCAGAGCTCGGCACCTTCCATCGCACAACGCCAGCCCACACGAGATGAAGTCGAAATCACAGAGGACGATATCGCTGCTGCACCTGTCGAGATCGACACCCGGGATCGAGAGAGCTTCCAAGCTGCACATGCGCTTCATTTCGGCGGCGCTTCCCCTGAGCTCGCCTTGCGCGCATGGGATACCTACCTCTCGGAATTCCCCGAGGGACGCTTCGTCCCCGAAGCCTCGTGGAATCGAGTCATTTGTTTGCTACGGCTCGAACGGCGCGAGGAAGCGCGAGCCGTTCTCGAGCGATTTGCACGAGGTGCCTATGGCAGCGTGAGACGCGAAGATGCCGAGCAATTGCTCGAAGCGACACGCTTTTGATTCTTCCACAAACTGGACTTCCCCCGGTTTGGTGGACAGTTGGATCGTCTTGAACAGCACACTGGCTCGGGTCCAGGCCGATGCGATTGAGTATTGTTCCGTCACGACCGAGCAGCCGACGAAGGGTCGCTCGAATCGGACGATGGGCGTTCCGGCTTCTCCTCGGGCACGCAAAGGGTCGGCTCGTATTCCGTCATCACCGTGCGATCCCAGAGAGGGGTCCTACGATGCAGGATGACGCGCGCGACGATGTGCGCTGAGAGCGGCGCCGTGAGCATGAAGAAGGCGGCGAGCGCGCAGAGACGAATGATCACCGAGACCTCGGGAAATTGGAGCGCGGTCCCCGCGATGAGGCAGGCCAGCCCGAGCGTCGACGCCTTCGACGAGGCTTGCATACGAAGGAGCGTGTCGGGGAAGCGGCTCACCCCGACCGCGGCAAGAAAACAGAAGAGCGCGCCGAGGAGCAAGAGGAGCGCCGTCAGGCCCTCGATGAACCACTGAAAGGAACTCATCGCGAGCGCTCCTGTAAGACATACCACGCGTAGGCCACGGTCCCCATGAAGCCGACGAGCGCGATGAGACTGGCCGCATCGAGGAGCCCACGCTCCCCTGTGCCGGCCGTGGTGGTGATGATGGTGCCGACCGTGAGGACCGCGATGAGATCCATCGCCACGATGCGATCGGGCAGAGTAGGCCCACGCCAGAGCCGGAAGAACGTGATGAACTGGGAGATGACCAGCACCACGAGGACGATTTGCATCACAGTCTCGAGCATAAAAGACCTCTCAGCGCATGAGCTCGAGGACGCGCCGCTCGAACGATCTCTTGATCTCGGCGCGCACCTCATCGGGGGAATCCATGTGCATCACGTGAAGAAAGATCGCCGAGCGATCCGTCGCGATGTCGGCTGCGATGGTGCCTGGTGTGAGGTTGATGATCGTCGTCAGCAGCAAGATCTCGTAGTCGGTCTTGGCGTCCAGGGGGACGCGTACGATCCCTGGTTTGAGGTGCCGCCTCGAGCGCACGACGTCAGCGGCCATTCGGAGGTTCGCCATGATGAAGGCCCTCAGGAGGAAAACCGCGAGAGAGAGCACTGCGCTCACGGTCTTGCCGTAGGTCGAGGGCAACACTCCACCGCGAGAGAGAGCACCGAGCACGAGGTAGCCGAGGATGAAACCGATGATCAAGTTCGCGGGGGAGATGTCCCCTTGAAGGGCGCCCCAGGTGATCGCGAGGAGGATGTTGGCGAGAAGCATCTTCTATGACTCCTATGACTCCACGCCGAGCACGGCTCCGACGTAGGCCTCGGGTTCGAGGAGGTCTTGCGCGATCACCGAGCTCAGCTCGAAGAGCGGGCCCGCCAATATCGTGAAGAGGAGGGTGAGGAGAGTGAGTCCGCTGATCGGCAGGAGCTGCTTCCAAGTCGGCCGTGACGGCGGAGGGTCTTGAGGTGCTGCCTTCCAGAAGGCGGCGCCCCACGCCCGCGCGATCGAGAGCACGCTGAGCAGACTCGCCACGAGCGCGATCGCGCCGGCCCAGTAGAGCTCGGCTTCGAATGTCGCTCGAAGGAGCGCGATCTTGGCGATCGAACCAGAAAAAGGCGGCACGCCTGCGAGCGCGAAGAGCGGAACCAAGGCGAGGAGGGAGACGTAAGGATGATCTCGCACCATCGAGCCGAGGCGATCGAACTCGCTGGTGCGACGCATGCGGAGGAAGATCCCCGCGATGAGGAAAAGATTCGTGATCGCGAGAATGTGGTGGGCGACATAGAGGATCGAGCCGGCGATGCCGAGGGCCGTGCCGAGCCCGAGACCCATCGTGGTGAAGCCGATGTGCCCTACGAGATTGAAGGAGAGGACACGACGGAGGTCTTTCTGCGTGAGCGCGCAGGTCACACCGACAATCATCGTCGTCAGCGAAAGGATGAGGACGAAGGTGAACGCAGCGTCGGGCAGATCACGAAAGAGGAGCGTACCGACCCGGAACATGGAGTAGACACCCACCTTGGTGAGCAAGCCCGCGAAGATGGCGCTCACCGCCGCGGGCGGTGTGTGATACGAGGCCGGCAACCAAGAGAACCAGGGAAAGAGCGCGGCTTTGATCCCAAAGGCCGTAAAGAAAAGTGCCGCCATCGGCAGCTGCATCGCAGGGCGCGGGCCGGTCTCCCACAGGCGGGAGAGATCCGCGAGGTTCAGGGTGCCCGTCTTGCCATAGAGGAGCCCGAGCACGGTGAGGAGGATCGTCGAGGCGAGGAGGTTCAACGTCACATACGTGAAGGCCGCCCGGATCTGGGTACGGTTTCGGTAGAGGGACATCAGCACGAAGGACGCGACGAGCATCACTTCGAACCAGACGTAGAGGTTGAAGAGGTCCGCTGTGAGGAAGGCGCCCGAGACGCCCATCATGAGGACCATCATCACGGGGTGATAGCCGGCTTGCTCACGGCGCGGATCGAGACCAGCAAAGGCAAAGGCCGTGGTCGCCACTCCAACGATGCCGACAGCCACGAGGAGCATCGCCGAGAGACGATCGGCCACGAGCGTGATCCCATAGGGCGCAACCCAGCCGCCCACGCGGAGGACTTGGATGCCGCCTTGGGCGACTGACATGGCGACGAAGATCGCCGAGGCGAGCAAGGCGCACGCTCCGAGAAAGGCCATCCAACGCTGCCACTTGCGATCCGAGACCAGGAGGAGGAGCGCGCCGGTGCACATCGGGATGGTGATGGGCAAGACGAGATGAGAAGCCATCAGGAGGGCCCCCCGAGGTCGTCTCCGCTCGTTCGGCGAACCTGACGAGCGAGCACCAAAGTGAAGGCCAGCACACCGAAACCGATCACGATCGCCGTGAGGATCAACGACTGCGGCACGGGATCGGCGAAAGGTGGCTCGAGCGTCTCGGCCCCTGGGGGGATGACGGGAGGGCTCGCGCGCGTCAGCCCACCCGACACGAAGATCAGGATGTTGGTCCCGTTCGTGAGCAGGCCGAGGCCGATGATGAGCTGCACCAAGCGGCGACGCAGCAGGAGGTGGAGACCCGTGGCGTAAAGGAGGCCCGCGGTGATGGCGAGGAGGAGCTCCATCGTCAATCCTCCGCCAAATCGAAGGTCATCGTGAGGACGACGCCGATGACGACGAGGAAGACACCGACGTCGAAGATCAGCGGACTGCCGAGGAGGAGACCCCAATCAGACGGCCCAAGCTCGATCCACATCGACTTCAGAAATGCCTGATGGGCGAGCACCGGAAGGAAGCCGCTGAAGAGTGCGAGGAGAAGCCCCACCACGAGGAGCTTGCGTGGCGTCACGAGCAACGCCGTTCGCGCGGCGTCCACCCCTTCGGCGAGCAGACGGAGCACGAAGGCGATGGAGACGACGAGCCCTGCGACGAAGCCACCTCCCGGCTCGTTGTGACCGCGCCAGAGCAGAAAGAGCGCGAACACCAAGAGGAGCGGCATGAGCACACGCGCGGCGGCGCGTAAGATGAGTGAGCTCATTTCGATTTCTTTCCTCGCTCCGCGGCTGCGATGCGGAGAAGCGCAGCGACGCCGACGGCGGCTGTGGTGAGGACGGTGATCTCACCCAAGGTATCGAGGGCGCGGAAGTCGACGAGGATGACGTTCACGATGTTTCGTCCATGGGCCAGTGTCGGGGCTGCTTCTGCGTAAAACGCACGGAGACGCGAGCTCGTCGGGTTCACCGCGGCGCTGAAGGTCAAAAGAGCCACCATCGCACCACAGCTCAGCGAAACGACCGCGTCTCGAATCCGGATCCAACGCGGACTCGGCTCGACGACCGGCGGGAAATGCCAGAAAACATACACGAAGATGACCGCGGTCAGCGTCTCGACCGCGAACTGAGTCATCGCGAGGTCGGGCGCGCCGTAGAGCGCGAACGTGAGCGCCACACCGTACCCTGCGGTGCCGAGGGACAACACGGCCGCCATCGTCGTCCGAGCGCGCGCCGCAGCAAACGCTGCGACCACGATCAAGGAGACGACGAGATAGTCGTGCAGGCGTGGTATCACCAAATGCTCTGGGAAAATCTGAAACTTGGTGAGCGCAAAGGTGCTGCCGACGAGCAGCGTGGTCGTGACGATGAAGTTGAGGACATAGGCCGAGAGGGACGCGTCCTGAAGAGGCGGCGCGAGACGATCACTGAGCCCATCGACCACGCGGAGCACTCCCTCGTAGAGGCGCTCGGTGCTGAGCCCTTCGGGCCATGAGAGGCCCCGGAGGCGCGCGCGCTGATGAAAGAGGAGCCCTGTGAGGGCGAGGGTGACTCCGCTCAGGAGGAGTGGGAGAGAGAGCCCATGAAAGAGGGCGGTGTCGACTGTGAAAGGCTCTCCTGCCGCCACGGTCGCCGCCGCGCTCATGGGCGCGGCGAGGAGACCGGAGACGACCACGGCTCCAAGGGCCGCGAGCACCATGGGAGGGGCCCACATTCCGATCGGCGCCTCGTGCGCCTCGAGCTCGTCGGGACGCTGGCCGAAGAAGGGGCCGACGCCCACCAAGAGCCCGCCCACACCAAGAAAGGCGCTGGTGAGGAGCAAGACCGCGATCATGAACGGCGCGACGAGCGGTTGTTCGAGCACGGCGGCGTACGCCTGCTCTTTCGCGAGGAACCCGAGGAAGGGCGGGAGGCCCGCCATCGACGCCGCCGCGAGCGCACCGGCCACCGCAGTGAACGGCATCGACTTCGCGAGCCCGGAGAGGCGCGTCACGTCGCGGGTGTGCGCCTCGTGATCGATGATGCCAGCGACCAAGAAAAGGGTGCCCTTGTAGAGCGCATGCGCGAGGAGGTAGATGAGCCCCGCGGCCACGCACGCCGGGGTGCCGAGACCGAGGAGGAACATGATCGTCCCGAGCGCGGCGATGGTGGTGTAAGCGAGGATCTTTTTGAGATCACGCTCACGAAGCGCACGTGCGGAGGACGTCAGCATCGTGATCCCGGCGATGACGACGATCGGGAGCGTCCAGCGCAGATCTCCTCCGAGCGCCGGGCTCATGCGCGCGACGAGGTAGACACCGGCCTTCACCATCGCCGCCGAATGCAGATACGCGCTGACGGGCGTGGGCGCGGCCATCGCGTTCGGCAGCCAGAAATGAAAGGGGAATTGCGCGGACTTCGTGAAGGCCGCAGCCAAGAAACAAACGACCATCCCCACGTAGAGCGGATGGGTGTGCAGAGGTTCCGCGTCTTCGAGCGGCACGAGCGAGTGGCTTCCCGTCGCTTGCAGGAGGAGGGTGACGCCTCCCAAGAGCGCGAGGCCCCCCGCGCCTGTCACGATCAACGCCTGCGTGGCAGCGCGACGCGCCTCGGCCTTCTCGTGCTCGAACCCGATCAGGAGAAACGAGGTGAAGCCTGTCAGCTCCCAGAACACGAAGAGCGCAAAGCCATTGTCGCTCAGGACCACCCCGAGCATCGCGGCCATGAACGCAAAGAGCGCGGCCTGGAAGCGGCCCGAATAGGGATGTCCATCGAAGTAGTGGGCGGCATAGCAAACGACGCCAGCGCCGACGCCCGACACCAGGAGCGCGAAGAGCGCGCTCAGCCCGTCGAGGCGAAACGAGAGCGAGAGGCCGAGACGCGGCACCCACTCGAGCGTCTCGAGGCGTGGGGCGCTCATCACGGCCGGCACCTTCGACGCAAGCCACGCCGTCATGGCCAACGGCCAGAGCGCGGAGAGGCAGGCCCAGCGAGCCGGCCGCCGCCCGAGCCAGGCAGCGATCGGTGCCATGGCGAGGGTCATCAAGATAAGGCTGGGCACCGGGTGCTTTATGCGCGATCTCTGGCGGAGAGGCGAATTTTCTCGGAGGGGATCGGTGCGAAAGGAACAACTTCTCTAGAGAAACACGCCATCAATCTATCTCATGGGATCAATTATTATCCCAACAGCGTGTTCACGATGAGGACCAATCAACGAGGCCCATTGGATCGGTGCTTGCTACCGCGCATGTGCAGGAGGTACGTGGCACAATGAGGAACAGATGTGGGTCTGCCGTAAGCGCGGCGCTGCTCGTGATTGGATGCTCCTATCAAACGCCATTGGTGGAGTCTCGAGAAGCTCTCACGAGAGAGGCGCTGTGTGCAAATCCTGGAGCATACGAAGGAAAGGAGCTGTGGCTCGACGCTCGCCTCGAGCCCAGTGCAGTCACGCTCTTCACGTCGAGCGTCGCAGCGTGCTCGGAGACCGATCCGTGCTGCAACAGCGGTTTGTACGCGTACGTGCTGCTCTGCAACGAAGGTGAAGACATCGTGATCGTGCCCGACGGCGCGGAGACGGAATATCGCCCGGACCCGCTGCTGTGCGCCGCTCAGACACGCGGCGAGCACCCAGCAGAATGCCCGCTCTCGTGTGACACACCCGACGTGCTCGCGGTCCGGCGACTGCGTGGAACCTTGGGTGCCGCCCGCACCTCTCCTCCATGGGACGACGCGCTTGGTTCGCATCGCCGCTTCGTGGTGGTCGAGACCATCCGCGATCCACTCCCAGACGTTGGCCCTGTCATCGACGCTGGCCTCTGATCCGTAGTGCGTCCGCCGTCGCGATAGAGTGAGGGCGGGCGCACTTCACCGCTGATACGCAGTCTTATCGCAGCTCACTCCGAAGCGAGCGCAGAGGGGAGCTCCCCGCGCGCCAGAACCGTGACTTCCCCTGAAGGGTCGATGCGTACGAGCTCGTCATCGCCTCCGGTGTACGAAATTCGCGAAGCCCAGAGCGCGCTCCCGACGACAGTCGGCATGACGACTTGTTCGTCGATGACCTTCGTCGCGCCGTCTGTCACGTCGATGCGCTGCAGTTTGCTGGCTGCGATCCACACCGCCCCGAGCCCGAACGCGAGACCCGCTGCCCGCCCATCGATCCGCGCGAACGGCACCGCGCGGTCCGCGCTCAAACGAAAGACCAGACCTGTCTCTCCCGCATCGGTGATGGGCGTCTCCTCGAGCGTCGCGGCCCAGACCGCACCATCGCCTGCGCGGAGCTCGAGCACGAAACCACCGAGATCATGAGTCACCGATGGCCGCATCGTGTTCGTGTCGAGCCGCGTTACGCGCGAGCCGTGGCTGATCCAAAGATCGCCAGAAATCGCCGCGAGCTCACGCGGATTCGCCGGCGATGCGACGATCGTCGCGGTGTTCGTTCGAGGATCGACGCGGAACAAACATCCACCTGAAAAGTCGGAGCTCACCCAGACCGCGCTGGCATCGATGGCGATTCCTCCAAGGTGGTGGCTGAGTTCGATGCGCGCGACGACCCGCGCGGTCTCGAGATCCACTCGATGCACCACGCGATGCCCCGACACGACCCACACGGACCCAAAACCTATCGCGATGTGCTTCGCGTCGTCGGGGATCGCTCCCGAGAGCGGAATGCTCGCAGTTCGTTCGCCGGTCTCGCGATCGAGACGCGCGAGCTCAAAAGGTTCTGAATCGGCCGGGTAAACAGCCCAAATCGCATTCGACAAAGCTTTCACGGGCGCGCAGTGTCGATCGTGAATGCTCTGTGAGCAAGAGCTCGATCTTGGAGAGCGGGTCGCTGTAATGATTCGAAGCACCTGCGCGTCTTCAGTGGCAAGGAGGAACGACGATGAGCCAGAATGAGAGTTGTGCTTGCTGCGAGTCCAAGGGATGTGAGTGCGGGAGCAAGCCGCGCCCGCCCGGCGAGTGCTGCTGCGGAAGGACGTGTCGATGCAACCCCTGCAAGTGTGGGCCGGAGTGTGGCTGTCCTAGCGCCGAGAAGAAGTGACGCGCGTGAGATCGTCGCGGAGGCGCTGGCCCGCCTTCGTGACGATCTCGAGCGAATGGCCCGTCGGCGTTTCCCTACGCTCGATGCAGGAGACGTATGCCAACGTGCTGCCGTCCGCGCCCTCGAGCACGCTGAGGAAGTCCGTGATCCCGGGCGCGTCGATGCATGGATCCGCCGGATCGTCGTGACCTCCGCACTCGATCTCTTACGTGAGCGCAATCGGAGGGAGGTCCCCTCCCCCGAGCCGCATGACCTCGAGATGCCCGTGGCCGATGACGACATCTGCGGCTGTGCGCTCACGCTCGTTCGGTCGCTGCCGGAGTCCTACGCCGACATCATCCGTCGCGTCGACATCGACGGCGATAGCCTCGCTGAGGTGGCGGGCGCTCTACGAATCGCGACAGGAAACGCCGCCGTTCGATTGCACCGTGCTCGTAGCGCTCTCCGGGCTCGGCTGCGTGAACATTGCGGGGTCGAGTCGATGCGCCAGTGTCTCTCGTGCATCTGCGATGAGCGGGGATGTTGCGGCGAACGCGGATCGTGAAAGCACGACTCGTTCAGCGAGCGCCGACGAATGCCGCCAGGTGTTTGCCGGTCAGCGTCGACTTCTCCGCCACCAAGTCGGCTGGAGCGCCTTCGAACACGATCTTCCCACCGTCATGACCCGCACCCGGACCAAGATCGATGATCCAGTCGGCGTGCGCCATCACCGCCTGATGATGCTCGATCACGACGACCGACTTGCCAGAGTCGACCAGTCGATCGAGCAGCCCGAGGAGTTGCTCGAGATCGGCCAGGTGGAGCCCCGTGGTGGGCTCGTCGAGCACGTAAACACCACCGTCTTCACCCATGTGCGTCGCGAGCTTGAGCCGCTGTCGTTCGCCTCCTGACAGCGTGGTGAGCGGTTGGCCGAGTCGAAGGTAGCCGAGCCCCACATCGTTCATGCGCATGAGAATCGCGTGCGCAGCCGGCGTACGTGCCTCACCGGCGCCGAAAAAATCGACCGCGTCCTGGACCGACAGGTCGAGCACCTCGGCGATGTGGAGCCCACCGAACCGGTAATCGAGCACGGACGCTTGGAACCTCCGCCCCTCGCACTCCTCGCACACGGTGGTGACGCCCGCCATGATCGCGAGGTCGGTGTAGATCACCCCGGCGCCATTGCAGGTCGGACAAGCGCCCTCGGAATTGGCACTGAACAGGGCGGGCTTCACGCCGTTGGCCTTGGCGAACGCTTTGCGGATCGGCTCCAAGAGGCCGGTGTACGTCGCCGGGTTGCTCCGCCGCGAACCACGGATCGGAGTCTGGTCGACCGACACCACTCCCTCCCGCCCCGACACCGAGCCGTGGATCAATGAGCTCTTGCCCGACCCAGCCACGCCGGTCACCACCACCAACACGCCGAGCGGGATGTCGACGTCGATATTTTTCAGATTGTGAGTGCGAGCGCCGCGCACCTTCATCACACCCGACGGCGTTCGCACCGAAGCCTTGAGTGAAACGCGGTCACTCAGATGACGCCCGGTGAGCGTGCCGCTGGTCCGCAGCTCGTCGACCGTGCCTTCGAAGACCACCTCACCTCCAGCAGAGCCAGCGCCAGGCCCGAGGTCGATGACGTGATCCGCGATCGCGATCGTCTCCGGCTTGTGCTCGACCACGAGTACGGTGTTGCCTTTGTCGCGCAGCCGCAACAAGAGGGCGTTCATCCGCTGGATGTCGTGAGGGTGAAGCCCGACCGTGGGCTCGTCGAAGACGTAGGTCACGTCGGTGAGCGACGAGCCAAGGTGGCCGATCATTTTGATGCGCTGTGCCTCACCGCCCGACAGCGTACCGGACGGCCGATCGAGGCTGAGATAACCCAGGCCAATCTCGACGAACGAATCGAGCGTCTGTCGCAGCATCGTCAAGAGAGGCGCGACCGACGGCTCGTTCAAACCGCGCACCCACTCGGCCAAGTCGTTGATCTGCATCGCACAGGCGTCGGCGATGTGGATCCCTTTGATCTTGGACGAACGCGCGGCCTCGTTGAGCCGGGTGCCGTTGCACTCGGGGCACGTGGTGAACGTGACCGCGCGCTCCACGAACGCACGGATGTGGGGCTGCATCGCGTCGACGTCCTTCGACAAGAACGACTTCTGGATCCGCGGGATCAGCCCCTCGTAAGTCAGGTTGATGCCGTCGACTTTGATCTTGGTCGCCTCTTTGTGGAGCAGGTCGTGAAGCTCCTTCTTGGTGAACTTACGGATCGGCTTATTCGGATCGAAGAAGCCGCAGCCGTTGAAGATGCGCCCGTACCAGCCATCCATGCTGAAACCGGGGATCGTGAGCGCGCCTTCGTTGAGCGACTTCTTGTCGTCATAGAGCTGAGACAAGTCGAAGTCGGTGACCTGTCCCATGCCCTCACATCGTGGACACATGCCGCCCGTGCGGGTGAACACGCGCTTCTCGGTCTTGCCGCCCCCTTTTTCGACGGTGATCGATCCGACCGCGCGAACCGAAGGAACATTGAAGGAGAAGGCGTTGGACGAGCCCACGAACGGCTTGCCCAGACGACTCCACAACACGCGCAACATCGCGTTGGCATCGGTCGCGGTGCCGACCGTCGAACGCGCGCTCTGACCCATTCGCTCCTGGTCGACGATGATCGCGGTCGTCAGCCCTGTGAGGACATCGACCTCGGGGCGGGCCAGAGTCGGCATGAAACCCTGCACGAACGTGCTGTAAGTCTCGTTGATGAGCCGTTGCGATTCCGCCGCGATGGTGCCGAACACCAGGGACGACTTCCCCGATCCCGAAACCCCGGTGAACACCGTCAATCGGCGCTTCGGGATCTCGACGCTCACATCCTTCAGGTTGTTCTCCCGAGCGCCCTGGACCCGGATCCGATCATGGCTATCTGCGGCGTGCTGTTTGGAGGTGGACATGGTCGCGACCATGCCATCGAGCTCCCGTGGTTTGTCAAGGAACGCGTCGAAGTCCGTCTCCCGAAATCCGTACCCGTGTTTCGAAGCGCTCTCGCGACCCATGAAAGGGGAGTGAACGAAACGTTGCCTTTGTCGAAGGCAAAGGCTCGATCTTCGCATTCAGTGTCAAGGGGCGCGGTCTTCTCGTCATGAGAGGCGCCCCTTGCTTCGACTACTCGTGCTGCGCAGCTGCGCGACGAAGATACGCGGGGATGTCGAGCGTCGCTTCATCCGCGAGCGCAGATGCTCCGAACGCACGGCCTGCCACTCGCAGCTCGGGAAGCGTCGCTTGCTCCGGAGCCACCGAGGCGCGACGCGATGAACGCGACGCTGTTTGCGCGGGCGCCGCCATCCGAAGCGCATTCTGTGGTTGCATCGAAGGACGCTGATTTGGAATCGTGAGCGGAAGCGAGCTGCGGCTCGTGCGCGCAATCGCGGCCGCCGGAGCGACGATCTCCTGCATCTCCGACGACTCCACATCGAAGCCCGTCGCGATCGCCGTCACCTTCACGACATCGCCCATGTCCGGATCGGTCAAGAGACCGAAGATGATGTTCGCGTCTTCGTGCGCCGATTGCTGCACCAAGCTCGCGGCCTCGTTGATCTCCTTGAGGCGCACGTCGGGCCCCGCCGTGAAGTTGAGGAGGATGCCCATCGCGCCATCGATCGAAATGTCATCGAGCAGCGGCGAGTTGATCGCCATCTCGACGGCGTCGAGCGCACGGCGCTCACCGCGCCCATACCCCGTGCCCATCAGCGCGCGCCCGGTGCCGCTCATGATCGTCTTCACGTCCGCGAAGTCGACGTTGATCACACCGGAGACCGTGATGAGATCGCTGATGCCGCGCACTGCTTGCACGAGCACATCGTCGGCGCGTTTGAACGCTTCGAGGATCGAAAGATCATCATCGAGGTTCAAGAGCTTCTGATTGGGGATCGTGATGATCGTATCGACCGAAGCGCTGAGCTCACGAATGCCCGTCTCCGCGTTCTTCATGCGGCGACGTCCTTCGAAGAGGAAGGGACGCGTCACGACACCGACGGTCAGAATCCCGAGGTCACGCGCGATCTGCGCAATGATCGGCGCGGCTCCCGTGCCCGTACCACCACCCATACCGGCCGTCACGAAGACCATGTCCGCGCCAGCGAGCGCCTCTTGAATGCGCTCCATCTCTTCGAGCGCAGCCTTCTTGCCGACATCCGGATTCGCGCCTGCCCCGAGACCGCGCGTCAGCGCCGGCCCGAGCTGCACCTTCGTCGACGCGAGGCTCGCATCGAGCGCCTGAGTGTCCGTGTTGGCTGCGATGAACTCGACGCCCTCGAGCCCGCTCTGGATCATGGTCTGAAGCGCGTTCCCACCGCCGCCGCCCACGCCGACCACTTTGATCCGCGCCTGCAGCTCCACCTCGTCCGCGAACTCGATTTGGAATCCCATGCTTGCCTGCCCTGCTTTTCTCGCCGCTATTTCGACGTTTTTTCCCGTGAGCTCGACAGAACTTCGCCCGAACTGCCGTGCTCGAAACTTCTTCTTCTTCGTAGGTTGCCCTTAGAACACTTCTCGGAACCAAAGCCCGAGGCGTTGACCCCAACCTGCTTGATCCGCAGCGTCGGCCAACGCGGGACGCGCCACCGAAAGGGCGCGCGGCGCTGACCGCAATTTCTCCGCGCCGTATTTCACGAGTCCGACGCCCGTCGCATACGCGGGGCTCTTCACCACGTCCATCAACCCACCGACCCCCGTCGGAGCCCCGCGCCTCACAGGCAAACCGAGAATTTGTTCGGCCAGCTCGGGCATTCCATCGAGCATCGTCGTACCTCCGGTGATGACGACACCGGCGCCGAGCAGGTCACGATAGTTGCCCTGATCGATCGTGTATGCGACCGCTTGAAAGAGCTCTTCGACCCGCGGCTCGATGATTTGACACAACTGATGCCGTGGCATGACGCGCGGCGCGCGGCCGCCCACGCTCGGCACCTCGATGGTCGACTCGGGATCGGTCATGACGGGGCTCGCACACCCGTACTTGATCTTCACGCGTTCGGCTTCCGCGATCGGTGTCCGAAGACACGTCGCGATATCATTCGTGAAGTTCGTGCCGCCGACCGGGATCACGCTCGTATGAACGACCGCGCCATTGACGTACACGACGATATCGGTCGTACCACCGCCGATGTCGACGAGCGCAACTCCGAGCTCCTTTTCATCCTCTTCGAGGACGGCATGCGCGCTTGCGAGGGGTTCGAGCACGACCTCGGCCACATGGAGGTCGCATCGCTCCGCGCACTTGATGATGTTTTGAACGCTCGTCGTCGCCGCGGTCACGAGATGCACATGCGCCTGGAGACGCACGCCGCTCATGCCGACCGGCTCTTTGATGCAATCTTGCTCGTCGACGATGTACTCCTGCGGGAGCACATGAATCACCTGGCGATCACTGGTGAGCGGAATCGCGCGCGCTTGATCGAGCACTCGTCCGACATCATCGTTCGTGACTTCGCGATTGGCGATCGCCGCGACTCCGTCTTTGTTCAGTCCGCGAACATGCGAGCCAGCGATTCCGGCATACACACTCCGGATCTCGACGCCGGCCATCGTCTCGGCCTGCTCGATCGCATTCCGAATGGCCTGCACGGTCGACTCGATATTCACGACGACGCCGCGGCGAAGGCCGCGTGAGGGCACTGAGCCCACGCCGATGATATCGAGCCCATCTTCGGTGACTTCGGCGACGATGGCGCAAACCTTCGTCGTGCCGAGATCCAGCCCCGCGATGATCTCGTTGTCGCTGTGCTGCGTACTGGCCATGCTCGCTCCGATGCTCCCGTCTACACCGGTCGTTTTCATGAGCACAAAAAAACTGCGAACCCCGTTTCGTTCAGCCCATCGCAAGAAACCAGAATTTGCAAAAAATAGCCGAAATTCGCGAATGTTCGGCCAAGCCTCTTCGAATTCACGAGACGTCAGCGGACGCGCACGACCACGCGATCGGGGCGGCGAACATTGTCCAAATACACATACGCGGGGCGCGCGTGACGCTGACCGAGCTCGTCCAGCACGCGACGGAGGCGATCGAGCTTGGCTCGATAGGGGCTCGCACCCAGCCTGATCTCCGCGCTGTCCTCTCCCACACGAAGCGTCAGCGAATCATCGGCTTCGACATGAATCTCTGAGATCGGCTCTCGTCTCCAAAGCCCCGCCGCCCGCCAATCGGAGAGAAGCGCGACAACCGCCAGAAGAATGCGGGTGCGGAACGCACGATCCTCGGTGAAATGACCTCGCTCGATCCCCGTGATCACAGGAAAATCTGCAGGGTCGCCAGGCTCGAGCCGTTTGAATACGGCACCTTCGTCCGACACGAGCCAGCCTTCGTCGAGCATCAAAATCGCGCTCGGGACGCGCTCTTGAATCTCGACGAACCATCGGTCCGGCAATCGTCGCGTCACCCGCGCGTCTGCGATCCATGGATGCGAAAGCAAGTTCGCGCGCGCTTCGCCAGGAGAGATCGCGAATACGTTTTCGCCCACCGTGAGACCAGCGCTCTCGCTAATTTCACTCGATGTGAGCCTCGCAGCGCCGGTGATTTCCACTTCGGAGGTGGCAAACGCGAGTGAGGTGCGAACGTGTTTTTCGATCAATCGAAAAAGCGCCACCGAACCGATGAGCATCGCGACCGCAGCGAGGCAACGCAGAAAAATCATCACAGGGCGCCGACACGCCTCACGAAGGCGCGCGAGCCGCTCGCCGAGCCCCCGCCATCTCTCACGCAACGTGCGACGCCGTGATGGCGCAGGTTCGAGACGCGCAGCCTCAGGTGTCACACGTTTGATCGTACGACGGTTGCGCGGGCTGCTCGGAGCAGACGGGATTGGACGCGCTCCACTTTCACTCTCCGAGATCTCTCGAGGAGAGCGACGGTTCCTCTGCGGCCCCGAGAGCCTCATCTCAATGACTCGCCTCGCGTGCCTCTAATATCCGGACGAGCTCCGGCCCAACGCGGGTGATGTCGCCTGCGCCGAGGGTGATCACGATGTCTCCGGGCTCCACCCGTTCAGCGAGCGCCTGAGCCACACCGGTGCGCGGGCCAACCCACGTCACGTCTCGATGCCCGTGCGCACGGATCGCGCCCGCGAGCCGCTCCGAGCTCGCGCCTTCGATCGGCGCTTCCCCTGCGGCATACACATCGGCGAGCAAGAGCACATCGGCTCGATTGAACGCGCGCGTGAGCTCATCGAAACAATGCTTCGTGCGGGTATAGCGGTGCGGCTGAAAGGCCACGACCACACGGCGGCCATAGGCGCGTGATGCCGCCTCGAGCGTCGCCTGCACTTCGGCTGGATGATGCCCGTAGTCGTCGACCACGGTGACCCCTTGCGCCTCGCCGACGATCGTGAAGCGACGCTGCACGCCTGCAAATCCAGCGAGCGCCTTGCGCGTGACTTCTTCCGGAACGCCAAGTTCGTCCGCCACCGTGATCACGGCCAGCGCATTCAATACATTGTGAATTCCCGGCATTCGTACGGTGAATTCACCCGCCGACACACCGCGCCGCACCAGCTCGAAGCGTGTCGCGAGCCCCTCGACCACCGGCTTGCGCGCGCGATAATCGGCCTGCGCTGCGAGCCCATACGTCGCGACGCGTTTTTCGATGCGCGGCAAAATGTCTTGCACGTGTGGGTGATCGAGACAGGCGACGACCAATCCGTAAAAAGGCACTCGATTCGCGAACGCCACGAACGCGTTCTTCACGTCTTCGTGGGTGCCGTAATGGTCGAGATGCTCGGCATCGATGTTCGTGATGATCGCCATGACGGGCGTCAGCGATAGGAACGAGCCATCGGACTCGTCCGCCTCGGCCACCAAAAGCTCGCCCGTGCCTCTCGCGGCGTTGCTCCCGAGCGCATTCAACTTGCCGCCGATCACGACCGTCGGATCGAGCCCTGCCTCACGTAGCACCGTGGCGATGAGCGACGTCGTCGTCGTCTTCCCGTGGGAGCCCGCGATCGCGATGCCGTCCTTGAGGCGCATCAGTTCCGCAAGCATTTCTGCACGAGGGATCACGGGAATGACGCGCTCACGCGCCGCCACCAGCTCAGGATTGCTCCGCGCGACGGCCGACGAAAACACCACGACATCGGCGTCACCGACGTTCTCCGCGCGATGTTCGCCGATGGAAATCCGCGCCCCGAGCTCTTCGAGACGCCTCGTGACATCACCCTCGCGCGCATCGCTCCCGGTCACCGAGAACCCGCTCGCAAGCAAGACCTCGGCGATGCCGCTCATGCCGATGCCGCCGATACCCACGAAATGAATGGACCGCACACGCCCGCGGAACATAGTCGCCCTCGACTAGCACGATTCGGGGCTCGAGGAGGAATTTCGCGCGAGAGGCGGAGACCGAGACCGAGATCGCGTCCACGCAACGGAACGATTCCACCTGGAAAGCGAGAACCTGCGTTCGCGATCGCGTGAACCCGAGTCGAGTTCCAGCTCGATCGTCTTATGAAAACAGTGAAGAGCGATATCGGCACGAGGAATGCTTGGGGCGGCGGGATCGAGGCTCATGGACCATCACGCGCTCACGGCCAAAATGTTGGTGCTCACAGCCATTCTGATCGGCTGCGAAAACGAAACAGATCCAATGCTCGCGCCAGATGCGGCCAACACCGAAGTCGATGCGGCAATCGAAGTCGATGCAACGACCGAAGCCGACGCCGCGATTGAGGTCGATGCGACGACTCGCATCGATGCCGGCTGCTCGTGCGATGTCGATCTACGCGGGTTCGACATGGAGTGTGGACGTGGGCGCAAGCGATGAGGGATGGCTCGTGGTCTGGGATGCGTTGGGCGTCCTTCGTGCAACTCGGATCGATCGAGAAGGTCACATCCTCGATTCACCGCCGATGACTTTGACTGACGAAGTGAGTGAACAAAGCTCGTGGTCGATCGCGAGCGACGGCCGCGGATACGTCGTGCTTTGGACCCATCAGCCTTATTTCACGGATCGCCCTTCGATTCGCGCCACACGCATCGATCATGATGGAACGATCCTCGACGCAGAAGGGATCGTCGTCAGCACTTCTCCATCCACCGGACCCGAAATCATCCACGATGGGACCGATGATTGGATGGGATGGACCACCGAGGGCAATCGAGTCGAAACTCGTCGTCTCAGTCCGGATGGGACGCTCGGACCCATCCGTTCGATCTCGAACGAGGGTGTCCTCTCTGAGCTGTCGAGAACGAGCGCGGGCGTCATCGCAGTGCTTTCGAAGGACGGGTTGCTCTATTCCGCGCTCCTGCGTTAACAACGATGGCGTTTCCCGAGCACATCATGCAGCGCGGTCCACAACCGAATTCACGTAGGGTCGAGCGGCTGCGCAATCCCTTGAGGCTCAGCATTGCCGTCACCACCCTTCGACGCCTCGTGCGATGGGCATATCACACGGAATTCGACTGACATCTCCAACTCGGTCAACGCCAGCGCAAGCTCTCGCCCACTCGAATATCGCTTCTCCGGCCTTTTTTCGAGACAACGCATCACGATGTGCTCCAGCTCGGACGAAATTCGAACATGTGCACTCGGCGGAGAAGGCAGCGTCGAAACGTGCGCAAACAAGAGCGACGGCCCCTCCGCCGTACCGAACGGCGAACGACCCGTGAGCATCTCGTAGAGCGCCACACCAAGCGCATAAACATCCGCTGCTGCGCTCGCATTTGCGCCTTCGATCACCTCGGGCGCCAAATAATGAGGTGTGCCCGCGACCATCCCCGTCTTCGTCAGCGCCGATGCGCCCTCGGCCTCGGAGCGCTCCAGCCGCGCAATTCCAAAGTCGAGCACCTTCAGATGATCGAGCTCCTCCCCTGCACGCGCGACGAAGAGATTCTCCGGCTTCACGTCACGATGAATGATTCCCCGCGCATGTGCTTCGGCCAATGCGCGCGCCGCTTGAAGCGCAAAGTGCACCGCCCGCGCAGGGGAGAGGATGCGTTCCCGCCTCATCAGCATCGCGAGCGTCTCCCCCTCCAAGAGCTCCATTGCGTAATAACTCAGCCCATCATCGGTCACGCCGACATCCAGCACACGCACCGTATTCGGATGCGTCAGCTCGATCGTCGCGCGCACCTCCCGCTCGAAACGCGCGAGTGCCACAGGGTCGGGCGAGTCCACACGCAGCACTTTGAGCGCCACTTCACGTTGAAGCGTCTCATCGAATGCCGCCCACACCTCCCCCATGCCGCCTCGACCGAGCCTCTCTTTCACGCGGTATCGTCCAATGCTCCGCGCCGCGAACACCTGCCTTCGCAAGGCCCAGAGCATATGCGCTGCGCTCGCCAGAACTGCGACCGTGGCTGCCAAAATTCCCGTTTCGATCGCGAGATCCATCGCGAACCGCGGCTCCGCCATCTCCATGCGTGCTCGCTCCGAGAACAGCGCCGCGATCAAGAACGTCGCTGGAAACGCGATCACGCTCAAGGTTCCGCTCACGACCACCTTCGTCCAACGTCGCGGCACGAAGGCGTAGCCCGTCACCGCGAGATTGACCGCGTCTGTATACGGGCTGTCGACTCCGCTGATGCAAAGGCTCAGCAGCGCGATCACGACGACCAAAAAGGGCGCCATGAAATTCACCCACAGATCGAACTCGGGCTCTTCGATGTGCGACGCGGTCCTCAACCGAAACAACACCGCCGCCATGACCAACGCCGAAAAGCCCCGCAAACCCAGCGCTGCCATCAACTCGATTTCGTCTGGCGCGACGAGCGCGCGAACCACATCCGTCACCGCAAAGAGCGGCACCAGCACCATCGCGATCGCATACGCGGTGGTGAGTCGCTTACGATTGGTCGCGGTCTCTTCGTTCGCGATCGCACGCTCCGCCACTTTGAACATCCCAGGCGTAATCAGCGCGCGAGGCTCGATATTTCCTGGAGAGGTTGGCGGAAACTCAGACATCGAGAGCTCGGTTCAAGTCGGATAGAACGGCGCTTCGCTCGGAGGCTCCGGAGCCTCATCCCCATGCCGCGCCGCGAGCATGCCACACGCAGCATGCTTGTTGCGCCCTCCGCTATATCGGCGCTGGGTCGCGATCCCCATGGCGTGCAGCTTCGCAACCCACTCTTCGCGCTCGAGATCGGTCGCGCGACGCATCCCGTCATCCGCCCATCGATTGAGATCGATGAGATTGATGCGCAACGGCAAGTCAGAGAACGTCGCACGCAACGCTTCGATCTCGTCATCACCATGATTGACGCCGCCCATCAGCACCCAAGCGACGGTCACGCGCTTGCCGATGACAGCATGCACCTCGCGAAGCGCTTCCCGCAGCTCCTTCATCTCGAAACGACCCGCCACCGGCAACAGCCGCGCTCTTTTTTCAGGCACGGCGCTCGTCAGCGAAACGATCAACCGAAACGCGTGTTTCTCCGCCGCATATCGCCGAATCTGCGGCACGAGACCCACGGTGGAGATCGTGATCGCTTCTTGCGTCACACGACCTCCACAAGGATCGCCGAGCACCTGCGCCGCGCGGATGACTTCGTCGTAGTTATGAAAAGGCTCCCCCTGCCCCATGAACACCGCGCCAGTGATCCGCGCATCTGGCGCCTCTTTCTTGAGCTCGTCCCGCACCGCGCAATATGCCGCCACCATCTCCCACGCCCGCAGGTTGCGCGTCAAACCGAGCTTGCCCGTCGCACAAAACACGCATTTCATCGCGCACCCCACCTGCGATGAAAGACAGAGCGTAAAGCGCCCCGGCTCCTTGAGCGGAATCCGCACCGCCTCGGTGAGCGCGCCGTCGGGATGGCGAAATAGATATTTGACGAACCCATCCCCCTCGTCGCGCACACGCTCCACGACTTCGAGCGGCGCACGCTCGGTCCACGCATCGATCGCGTCTCGCACGAAACGACGGATCGGTCGCACGAGCGTTTTGAGGTCGTCTCGACCGAGCGAGATCACATGCGCACACACGCGCCGCGCCTCCGTGAGCGTGCAATCGACGCCGCGCTCAGAAAGAAACGCCTGCAAATCTTCGGGTCGCATCCCAAAGAGATGGGGCCGACCGCTCGCCGTGGCTTCACCCAACATGCGCAGACTCAGCGTTGCTCGGTCTCGCGGGCCCGGATGGACGCGAGGCGTTCGTAGTGTCGATACCCGAGCTTCGAGAGCGCGCTCCCCGGAGCCAGCCCAATATCGACCAACGTCTTGATCGAATACGTCCCTGCGAGCACCGGCGGCGAATACGCGCGCACCGATTCCGGCGTGCGCGACTCAGCCAGCGGAAAGAGGAGCTGATGCGAATGCAAATGCACGAAATGCGCAGCGCTGAAGCGCGACCACCCCGGAACATTCGGCGCCGTGATCACGTGAGGCGTCGCCAAAAACGTCCCACCACTCAAGATCTCGAGCTGCTGCCCCACTTGCGCGATCACACATCCAGGCGGCGCCGCTCCGCGCAGAAGTTGTCCCTCCGGATGCTCCGCGCTCGGTCTCGTGCGCAAATAGAGACCGCTCTTGCCATCGGGTGAATCCGCGGGCTTGCCCGAAGGATCATGAAAGCGCCCGCCCGGCAGCAACGTCAGCAAGTTGAAGTCCGTGTGCTCTTCGCCCCACAGCACTTTCTTTTGCGTTTGCTCCTCTGTGAGCGGCAGATAGCGCAAGAGGCGGAACACATGCGGCCCTCCCGCGCAGCGCTTCTCGAAAGAATCGTTCGCAAGACCAAGGGCGAGCGCACATCCCCGCAAAAGCGCCATCCCCACCTCGTGCAGCGCATGCCCCACTTCATTCGAACGCCGCTCGAATTCGGCGTCTCCATCAGGCCACACATTGTCGGCGTAGAGCTCGGGATATTGCGCGCGAAGCTCGGAATCGAGCGGCTCAGGAGCAGAAAACCAACACTCCTTGAAGTCCGGCTGCCCGCCCGCGACGACCGCCTTTTCGGTGTCGGGCGGGGTCCAACCGCGCTGATACCACAGGTCACGCCGATTGAAGCGCTGCTTGTCTTCGGCGTTGCGCGCAGTGAACGCGTGAAAACGATCGTAGAGCGCCGCCACATCGCGCACGCCATGGCCTTTGACGTAACAAAGCCCATAGACGCCGAACGCCTCGCGCAAGGCGTTCACCGCGCGTTTTCTCGGGGCATCCTCCGAGCTTTCGAGGTCAGCGAGATCCACGGTGGGAATGAACGATTCGGACTGCATGGCGCCCGATGTTGGGCCAGCCTCCTCACGAGGTCCAGCCGCATTGATTCCGAGGCGGTTGGCGGCCTGCATTTGGTGGCCATCCACGCGCGCAAGCCGTGCGCTTACTGCGCTGTTACGCCCCTCGAAGCACGGGGCCCTGCTGTTTCAGCACACCGATTACGACCCGGTGCGCAACGTGTATTACTTCTTCGCGGTCGGAAGTGCAGGGTCCCGTCTCTGGCGTACCGATACCGGAACTGATCGGAAACGGGCCCACCACTTCGAGCTGATCCGTCAGGAATCTGCCCCGAATGTTCGCTCAGGCATGCAAGGCGTACGTCGCTCCGCCGGAAGGAAGTGCTTTTGCCTTTTGCCAAGTGTCGACAAGGGCTTTTGCACCTTCGATATTTTTCGGAACTTCGAAGAAACCGGCTCTCATCGACAAGCTCACATCGACCTCACCGCCTTTGAGCGTGAGCTTCTTCGAGAGAAAGCCCTTGAGCTGGGCGCGCTCGACCTGATTCCATGGAACGGCTTTCACTTCTTCCATTCGATCGCCCGTGAGCCATCCGCGCCGGTGGCGTACGAGCACCACGCGTTGTGTCGTTGCGAGCATGAGATATTGGCTTGCGAGCATCGGGATTCCCATCGACCACCACGGAACGTGGGTCGCGCTGGCGCGGGCGACGAGTTGTTCTCCGGGCACCAAGATGCCCTTGGAGACTGTGTTCACATAAAGATCACTGAAATAGATGGCCATGGCTTCGTGTCCCTCGTTGTGGTGTTCGGGATTGCCGCGGTCACTCGAGCCGCGTCACCAGTTGCTTGTGGGCATCTGGCGGGTTCCGTCAGAAAAGGTGATCTTTGCGGGTACTTTTTCGGAAACGGTCTTGGCCGCCGAGGAGATTGCACATTTCGTCCAGAAACCGCGCAGTTCCGGACCCTTACTCGGCCAGTTGCATCACGACGGACGAGTCCCATGCGCGTGATCGAAGTCGCCAAAGACGAATGATGGGCCCACAGCCTGACAACCGTCACCGTTCATGAACCGTGGCCCGCCTTGCAGCGCAATTTCATTCTCAAGCTCAGCGCGCCCCGTTTCATCGAACGGCGGCCCCGAGCGCAACGGCGCCGCCTCCGATTTCGATCGCGACGGCGCAGACGCGACTCGCGTCGCCCCCAGGGCACAAAATGGCAAACATCCGAGATTGACAGGACCGCACAGGCGGCCCATTTCTCTGCCCGTGTCCTCACCCGATGCGGTCGTGGTCGGCGGGGGCGTCATGGGAAGCGCCATCGCGTGGCGGCTCGCCTCTCGTGGCGTCCGGACGCTGGTGTTGGAGCGCAGCGTGCCAGGAGCGGAGGCTTCGAGCGTGGCTGCAGGGATCCTCGCGCCGCGCATCGAGCACCCCGAGATGGGACCCGCGCTGCGGCTCGGCCTCCAAAGCCGCGATTTGCACGAACGTCTTGCGCACGAAATACGCGAAACACTCGGCATCGACGTCGGCTTTCGACGGACTGGTGCCATGATCGCCGCATTCGATCATGAAGGCGACGATTTCGAAGCACGCACCCTCGCCATGAAAGAGATGGGCGCCCCCGTCGAGTTCCTCGACGGCCATGCCGCAAGAGAAAAGGAGCCCCATCTCTCGGCGGAGGTTCGCTGCGCCATCGATTTGCCCGACGAAGCTCAAATCGAACCACCACGTTTGTTGCGCGCACTCGCGATCGGTGCAGCGCGCGCCGGTGCCGAGTTTCGAAGCGGCACCACCGTGCGTCACGTCCACATCGAACGCGATCGCGCTCGCGGCGTGGTGCTCGACTCGGGTGAAATCCACGCCAATCACGTGATCATCGCCGCGGGAAGTTGGACATCACTCGTCCAAGGCCTCCCCATGACCGCCTCGGTCGTGCGCCCGATCCGCGGCCAGTTATTGCACTGCGACATGCGACCTCGCATCGCGAAGCGCATCCTTTTCGGTGCAGGCGGCTATGTCGTGCCGCGCCCCGATGGCCGCGTCGTGTGCGGCGCAACCATGGAAAACGTCGGTTTTCGACGCGAAATCACGCTCTCGGGCATCGCGACCCTCATCGCGCGCGCCACACGCCTCGTGCCCGCGCTCGCACACGCCGAGCTCACGCACAGCGCCGTCAATTTTCGTCCGATGAGCCCCGATGAGCTGCCCCTCGTGGGATGCGCCGGCCCCGAGCATCTTTGGCTCGCCACAGGACACTATCGAAACGGGATTCTCCTCGCGCCGCTCACGGCCGAGCTCATCGCCGATCACATCACGCGATCGCCCTCGCAAATCTGCGAAGACGATGTCCGAGCGATCGATCCACTTCGCTTCGCCCACTCCGAAAGCCACACATGACCGACCTGCACAGAGAGATCACACCCACCCTCTCGAAGGTCCGCGCCAATGGGCTCATGCATCGTGTTCTCACGTGGGGTCACGAAAACACGCCCACTCTCCTCTGCGCGCATGGATTCTTGGACCACGCGTGGAGCTTTCATTTCCTCGCGCAACATCTGGTGCGACGGGGTCTCCGAGTCATCGCCTTCGACTGGCGTGGTCACGGAGAATCCGAATGGATCGGCGCGGGCGGCTACTATTACTTCCCCGATTACACATTGGACCTAACCGAGCTCGTCCCACAGATCACAGAAGGGCCGTTTCACCTGCTCGGACATTCGATGGGCGGCACCGCCTGCGCGATGTGGGCATCGACCCGGCCCGAAGGGCTGCGGTCGCTCATTCTGTGTGAAGGACTCGGCCCTCCGACATCGACCGAGTCAGCCCCTGAACGGCTCCGGAGTTGGGTGGGGTCGGTCGAGCGGCTCCGCGCCAAACCACCCCGTCCCCTCTCCGATATCAACGACGCGATCAAGAGATTGCGCCTCCAACATCCGGAGCTCGACCCCGAGTTCGCGCGATGGGTCGCCGAAAAAAGCACACGAACGCTGCCTGATGGCACGCTCACTTGGTGCTTCGATCCGCTCCACCGCACGAACTCTCCCTTTCCTTTTCGCGCAGAGCACCTCTGCGCCCTGCTCGCATGCATCGACGTCAACACCTTGATCGTCACAGGCTCACGCGGCTTTCGCACCTCTGACCATCGAGACCGTGTCGCGGCGATTCCCCACGCACGCGAAGTCGAGCTCGAAGGCGCGACCCACATGATGCATTGGCACGCCTCGGCTGCGCTCGCACGGTGTGTGCTGGACCATCTCGATTCGAACGAATCGTCCAAATAATCGACCTCACCCGCCCCTTCCCGCATCGGCCCAAGCCGTCTACCATGGACGCGATCTTGGAGGTTCATCGTGCGTCTCGATCGCTTCTTTTTATTGCTCCTCGCTTCGACTCTCATGTCGTCCATCAGTCCAGGCCCCGCATGGGCGCAAACCGATGACGAAGTCCCGCCTCGGCATGACGAATCTGCGGAGAGCACGCTCTCCTCTTCGTCCTCGACCGAGCTCTCCGATGAGCAGGCCCTGCTCGAGGAGCAAGCTCCGGTGGAAAGCGGCGAGAGCGGCCTCGAACCGCGTGAACGCGAAGGAGAGAACTATTACTTCATCGGCCTTCTGGCGCGCGGTCTGGTCGTACCCGCGTTCATCCAGAACATCTTCGTGGCCACCGGTCAGACCCCAGTCAATGGTGGCTTCGGCATCTTCTTCAACTATCGGAAGAATGCCTTCAACGTTCAGCTCGAGCTCAATTATCAAGGCTTTCACGTCGACGGAGTCTACCGCGGCCTTGATCAGCCCGACGTCGAGAGTGAGCGCATCCTCTCGCAGCTCGGGCTCATTTACGGCAACATCTCGTTCAGCTGGGCCTTCGATATCACCGACTGGTTCGCGTTCGAGCTCGGTTTCGGCATCGGTTTGGGAGGTCTCGTCGGCGACCTCTACCGCCAGGCCGTCGTCCGGACGGCAGACGGCAGCTATGTCGATTGCACCGGCCCCGGAGGGATCGGCGGCTCGCCCGAATCGCAGTATTGCGATGCGGACGAATGGCCTGCTGGCACCGAGCGCCCAGGCCCCAGCGGCGACGCGTACCAAATCACCCAGAATCGTCCAAACCCGCATTTCTTCGGGGAACGCGGCATCCCGCCGATCTTCTTCAATCTCGACCTGCCGCGTATCGCATTCCGCTTCAAGCCCATCCGACAAGTCCAACTCCGCGTCGATCTTGCGTACAACCTCTATGGTTTCAGCTTTGGCGCATCGGCGGGGTACGGATTCTGATTCACACGAGTGGCCGCGCCTCGTCCTTGACCCCTCTTTTGCTCCATGGAATGAAGCCATCCATGCGCCGCGTGCTTCGTGCAGCTCCTTTTTCGATGGTCCTCACGGTGGCCGCCGTCATGACGGTCGTGCACGCACAAAGCGATCCGACGAGGCCTCCGCCGGCGGCACCCACCTCGCCGCCGGCGGCGCCCACCGCAGACAACGAGGCACGCAGAGCGCAAGTGGTGGCACGGGTCGGCCACGTGAGAATCACGGTCGGCGACATCGAAGATCGACTCGCCGGACAATCCCCCTATGCGCGCACCCGTTACCGTGATCGCGCAGAGCTGCATGATTTGGTCGCTGAGATGATTCGATTCGAGTTCCTCGCTCGAGAAGCTGCGCGTCAAGGCTTCGGTGAAGACCGCGAGGTGCGCGAAGCCACCGCGCAAAGCGCGGTTCAGCTCTTGATCCGCGAACGCTTCGACGAACGCATCACCCCCGAATCGATCCCCGCATCCGACGTCACCGCCTATTATTCGGCACACCCCGAGGAATTCACTCGTCCGGAGATGCGACGCGCGAGCCATATCCTCGTCGCGACACGCGAAGAAGCCGACGCACTCGTAACCCAATTACGGCAGGGAGATGCACGCACCTTCCGCAGCACCGCGCAAGAGCACAGTCTCGATAGCGAAAGTCGGACGAGGGGGGGCGACCTTCGATACTTCAATCTCGAAGGTCGTGGCACGAACAGCACCGATCCCACGGTCGACGTCGCCCTCGCACGGGCCGCTTTCGACCTGCGCGAAGCAGGTGATGTCTCCGATCCCATCGCGCTCGGTGATCAATGGAGCATCGTGATGCTCACTGGACGACGTCCCGCCGAACACCGCTCCGAAGCGGACGCCGCGCCTTCGATTCGAATGCGTCTTTGGCGCGAACAAAGACAAACAGCACTCGAATCATTCATCGAAGATCTGCGCAATCGAGGCGCGGTCGAGGTGCATCACGAACGCGCCGATGCGATTCGAATCGATCCGCCCGAACCGCTGACACCTGAGCCTGTTCCCGCACCCGACGAAGCAGAAGAACGATAGACTCATCTCCACTCGCTGAGGCGAATCAATGCCGATTTGGAGTCGTACGGTCGTGCTTCTCGTCATCGCGAACGTGTTCATGACGTTCGCGTGGTATGGGCACTTGCAATCTCTGCGCGACAAGCCCCTCTGGGTCGTCATTTTCATCAGCTGGGGAATCGCGTTCTTCGAGTATTGCCTCCAAGTGCCGGCCAATCGCCTCGGCTTTGGCATCTTCACGCTCGGTCAGCTCAAAGTGATGCAAGAGGTGATCACGATGTTCGTGTTCATGGCCTTCGCAGCGCTCTACATGCGAAAACCCGTCAACATGGACTTCGTCTGGGCGACGCTCTGCCTCTGCGGCGCCGCCTATTTCGTTTTTCGCGGAGGCTCCGCGGGTTCCATCGCGTCACAATGAAGGGCTCGCGATCGCCCATGGCGTCCTCTGAATTCAGCCTCGACGCGCTCCCTGGCACGCCCACACAGATCACCTATGTCGATGGGCGCCCGGCGATCCTCACCCTCCGACGATGCAAGCTCGTGGTCGCCACCCCGAAGGGGAGCGAGGAGCACAACTTCGAAACGGAAAGCATCCGTATCGGTGCCCTCGACGACAACGATCTCGTCCTCGACGATGCAACGGTTTCGCGGAATCACTGCGCCATCTCGATTCGCGAGGACGAATACGTCATCCGTGATCTCGATTCGACCAACGGAACATTCGTCAACGGAGTGCGCATCCGCGAGGCGTGGCTGCGCCCCGACATGCTGATTCGTCTTGGAACGACCGAGATTCGATTTCTGCCTTACGACGAACGTGTTCGTATCGTCCCCACCGAAACCGATCGTCTCGGCGACCTCTGGGGACGCGATCGAAAAATGCGTGAAATTTACGCGATTTTGGAGAAAATCGCGCCCACCAACGCCAATGTCGTCATCGAAGGAGAGACCGGCACCGGCAAAGAGGTCGTCGCCCGTACGATCCACCGCTTTGGCACGCGCGCCCCTGGCCCCTTCATGGTCTTCGATTGCAGTGCTGTCCCCAAAGACTTGATCGAAGCCGAGCTCTTCGGACACGAGAAAGGGTCTTTCACAGGTGCGGAGAAATCACGCCCGGGAATCTTCGAGCTCGCCCATGGAGGCTCTGTCTTTCTCGACGAGTTGGGCGAGCTTGCGCTCGACTTACAACCCAAGCTCCTTCGGGTCCTCGAACAACGGGAAATCAGGCGCATCGGAGGCACGAAATCCATCAAGGTCGATGTGCGCGTCATCGCGGCGACGAATCGCAATCTCGAAGAAGAAGTGCGGGCCGGCCGATTCCGGGAAGACTTGTTCTATCGCCTGAACGTCGTGCGACTCATGCTGCCTCCGCTTCGCGAGCGACGAAACGACATTGGACTGCTCGCCCAACACTTTCTCGAACATCGCCGCTCTGGACACGAGCATCCCATGTACTTCGGCCCGAACGTGCTCGAACGCCTCATCCAATACGATTGGCCTGGCAACGTGCGCGAGCTCCAGAACGCAATCGAACGCGCCGTTTCATTTGCCGCGGGCCCCACGATCGGACTGACCGACCTACCACCGCATATCGTTTCGCCACACCCCGAAGGCGGTCCGACCGACGTGTCGATCTTGCGCCCGGAACTCCGGCCACCGACGGGCGCCTTCAAAGACGCGAAAGAGAATTGGCTCGCAGGCTTCGAGCGCGAGTACGTCGCGGGACTCTTGCGAAAGAACAATGGCAATATCTCCCAAGCTGCACGTGAAGCAGATCTCGACCGGAAACACTTCCGGAAGCTCATGAAAAAGCACGGGATCTCCGCGCACGAAGACGACGCGAACGAAGGCGATTGAGGACGCAGACCAGAATATTCGTTCTGACCCGCACAAAAAGAAGGCACATGGATCGTGCGATCCGTGTGCCTTCTTCATCACTGCGTGAGCGCCGCTCGCGACACATCATGGCGTCGCTCGCAGCAAGAATCACCAGCTGCCGCCATCATCATCGTCGTCGCGACCACGGCGCTTCCGATCAGGGCGTCCTCCGCCCGAGCCACCGCGCCCACCACCACCGCCGCCGCCGCCGCGGCCACCGCCGCCGTAGCCGCCACCACTGCCGCCGCCGCCATAGCCGCCACCCCCGCCCACCCCCCCGCTACCCCCGCCTCCACCTCCTCCGCCGCCTCCTCCTACTCCTCCGCCGCCCCCGCCGCTTTTTCCTCCGCCGCCGCCATCTCCGCCACCGCCGCCGCCAGCGCGGGGCGTGCGCTCACGCGCCTCATTCACGTTGATCGTACGTGAATCGAGCATCGCGCCATCCATTTCCTTCACGGCCTGATCCGCCGCAGCACCATCATTGAAGGTGACGAATCCGAATCCACGCGAACGACCCGTCTCGCGATCCGTAATCACCTTCGCTTCGGCAACCTCGCCAAACCGTTCGAACGCCTGCCGGAGTCCATCATCGGTCGTACCCCAACTCAACCCACCCACGAAAAGCTTCTTCGACATCGATCCACTCTCTCCACTAACGGCCTACCCTCACGGACGGTCCTCTACCGATCGCGATCGATAGAAGTCCACCCAGACGCGGACCCCACGGTGTCCGCAGCCTCTTGACGCAGCCTGCTCTCGCAAGCGGCAAGTCGTGCTCCCTCGTACCTCTTCGACAAACTCGCACCGCACATTGGGCGGTCGAGGATCGAGAACGAGGTCTTCTAACAACGAGGTCTTCTAACGACGAGACACGCACTCCTTTAAACTCACGCACTCCTTTAAACTCAACTGCCCATGGATTTTCGTCAACCGTCGAAACGGTGCGAATCGTATCAGGGCAGGACCTCGAAGCGCGGGACAACACGAAACGAAACTCGACTCAACTGGCAATCATAGCACCCATCTTGGCCATATCCAAGTCTTTCGACACGTGGGTCGATCTTTTCTCGATCAATCGAGTCGACGTGCGAGCACGACCTTCAAATAATCGCCCTCCGGAAAAGCCGAGAGTCGTGGATGATCAGCGGGTGCGCCCGAGCGCTCGAGAATCTGTAGCGGTCCCGTTTTTTCAGCTGCCTCACGCAATGTGCGGTCGAAGGTCGTGCGATCGACGTGGCTCGAGCACGAGGCCGCGAGATAGAAGCCATGGGCCGAAAGCACGCGCAGGCACGCTCGGTGAAGCGAACGATAACTCTTGATCGCTTGGGGGAGCGAGGCCTCGTTGGGTGCGAAGCTTGGAGGATCGGCGATCACGAGATCCCATTGCCGCCCTTCTCTGCGTGCTTCTTCGAGAAATTCGGGGGCATCGCGCACATGGGTGCGATGTTCGACCTCGAGATGATTTGCGGCCCACGATGCTCGAGCGAGCTCGAGCGCAGGAGCAGCCACATCGACGGTATCGACCTCCGATGCCCCGCCGAGCCCCGCCGCCACCGAAAATCCGCCCGTGTAGCCATACAGATTCAACACACGGAGGCCGCGCGAAAGCTTGCGCACCCGCTCACGCGATTCTCGATGATCAAGAAAAAGCCCTGTTTTCTGGCCGTGCATCAAGTCCGCGAGGAGCACCATGGCGTGCTCTCGCACCGCCACGAGCGGAGGCGGCGCTTCACCGTCCGCGAGCTCGATCCGTTTGAACTCACGACGTCCCGTCCGAACGAGAATGCCTTGGAGCGAAGGGCGCACGCCCCTCACACCGCGAACGACGGCATCCCGGAAACACTCGGCCGCGCCATCGAATTGAACGACGGCCCATCGCTCATACACATCGACGATGATCCCAGGCAGTCCATCACCCTCGCCATGAACGAGTCGAAATGCATTCGTATCGCCGAACACCACGCGCTCACGCAGAGCGCTCGCACGTGCGATCCGCGAGGCAAAAAACGCATCGTCCACCGCGATCGATCGACTCGATAACACACGCACGCCGATCGGCCCCCGTTCCGCAAAGCCCGTCGCCACGGGTCCGCGCTCGTCGTGCACTCGCACCACCGTGCCCGGCGATACATCGAATGGCTCGAGCGCGTCACGCCAAATCCAAGGGTGTCCCGCCTCGATGGCAGAACGCAAAGGACGCTTGAGACGAAGAATCGTCCCCTCACGATGAAACGGACGGCGCGGCACCGCGCGGTCTTAGCACAGCATGTTGTTTGGCGGATCCCATTCCAGAGGCCATGGTGTCCCCATGGAGGAGCTACTCTCACAGGAATTCCTGGGCAATTCGACGATGCACTGGATCATCGCCTTCTCGATGACGTTCGCGACCCTCGTGCTCGCGCTGCTCATCAAGCGATGGATGATCGCTCGGATCGCACAGTTTTCGACACGAACCACGACCCGCTATGACGACATCGCCGTCCGGGTCATCCAACGAACGAAGTCGCTCACACTCGTCGCCGGTGCGATCTCCGTAGGCATCCGAGTGCTCGATTTGTCGCCGGAGGTCGACCTCTGGCTCGGTCGAGGTCTCATCGCCGTGCTCATCGTACAAGGGGCCTTTTGGGTAACCGACGCGGTGAAATCCGTGATCGAAGCGCGTCAAGAGAACAACGTGAACGTACCGGGCGCGCGCACGATGAGCGCCGCGCTCGCGTTCATCACCAATCTCGTGGTGTGGACCCTCGTCGCACTGCTCGTGCTCTCGAACTTCGGTGTCGAGATCACGGCGCTCATCGCAGGCCTTGGGATAGGTGGCCTCGCGGCCGCGCTCGCCGTGCAAAACCTGCTCGGAGATTTGTTCGCTGCCTTCTCCATTTATGCCGATCGACCTTTCGACATCGGTGATTTCATCGCCGTGGACGGTTTTCTCGGCACTGTCGATCGCATCGGCTGGCGGACGACGAGCTTGAAATCGCTGGGTGGCGAGACGATCGTGCTCGCCAATAGTGATCTCGCTCGCTCGCGGCTCCGTAACTACCGGCGCATGACCGAACGCCGCATCGTCGTCACATTCGGCGTCGGGTACGGCACTCCCGCAGCAAAGCTCGCATGGATTCCAAAATTCGTGCGCGAGACGATCGAAGGCATCGAAGGACTCCGCTTCGATCGCTCGCATTTCAAAGGCTACGGCGAATCCTCACTCGATTTCGAGACGGTCTTCTACGTGCTCTCGCCTGATTACACCGTGTACATGGAGCGGCAAGAAAAGCTGCTCATGGCCATTTATGTGCGCTTCGAACAAGAAGGAATCGCGTTCGCACACCCGATCCGAACGCTCCGCATCCCACAAGCCCAACCTTGAGGAGATCCCATTTTGGATCTTGGCTTGAACAACAGACTCTGTGATGCTCGATCCGAGCAAAACACGGATGGCGCGCACTTCTTATACCCTTCGAGCCTTCGTGATTTCGTTCGCGCTATCGACAGGCTGCCGGCTCGGATACGAGCTCAAAGAGCTCGACGCAACCATCAGCGATGCTCCCGAAGGGGGTCCAGGTTCGGGCTGCGGCAACGGTGTCGTTCAACCTCCACTCGAAGCATGTGATGACAACAACGACACCGCTGGTGATGGCTGTTCACCCACGTGCACCCTGGAAGATCAAGGCCCTGGCAGCCCCACATGCATGAACCCTCCGCTCCTCCGCTTCGTGCCCGTGAGCGCGACACAGCTCGGCGCCTATGCAACCGGTGTCGTCGATGGGAGCTCGGGCAATGAGTATTCGGGGAGTTGCCAATTGTACGTTGCCAACGATGTCGTCTATGCCATCGAGGTCGAACGAAGGAGCGATCTCCTGTTCGAGATCACGCCAGGGGGAGACGGCTCAGGAGCCCATCATCTTCGGGGTGCCGAGGGGCGCTCTTGCCTCGACCCCATGGGGGAAGTCCGCTGCGGTGGGCAGCCCCTCACCCTCCAGGATGCCCCTCCGGGGGTCTATTATCTGATCGTTGATTTCACAACTAGGGTGGCTCCCTTCGAGTATCGAATCAACGCTCTGCTGACGCCGAAGGAATGAGCCTCGCTCAGCGCATGCGCGGTTTTCTGCGATAGGGTCTGGTGGGCGAGCGCACCATCGACTCCTCGGGCAACAGCGCTCGAGCTCGCTCATGAAGAACCACCGCGATCTCACCCAAGAGCTCGAGCTGCGGATATGTGAGCCGACCGAGCGCGCGGGCGAGATTGGGTGGAAGCCCACGAAGCGTGATGTCTGTTGCGCTGCCCACACCGAGGAGTTGCACGATCTCCACATCGAGTGCAGTCGCGATCGATGAGAGCTTGTCCAAGGTGGCCCTTCGGGTCCCACCTTCGATGCGCGCCAGATAACTGGTCTCGATGCTCGCCGCTTCCGCGAGCTGCTCCTGAGTCCAGCCCCGCGCCCGCCGGATTTCGCCGATCATACGGCCAATACGTGCATAGAGATCCGAGCGTTCCTGGGGCACAGACACCCGAGGGAGTAACCACACGGAACGCCGGCGAAGCCATATCCGACTCGGCGATTCACGGTGTCCCTCAGACATCGATGTAGCACGTGTGAGAATCACACTCACCCACAAATACGTGCTTTTTAGTCAAATTTATTGACCTCAAGGCATTATCAAGTATCCTGTACTCTCGGTCCGCAGGCACCGGCGACGATCGACTTCGAGCAGGTCGATGCGAATCCCCCCTCGCAATTTCCCTGTCAAATCGTTGGCTTGCCGCCGGTGTCTGCGCTGCCGAATCACAGGGGGTCAAGAGACCAGATCATGTGAACATGTGGCACACGTGGGTAGTTCAGTGCACATGTAGCGAATACGAAGAGCGAGATTCGCTAGAAGATCCATGCAGGCATAGGAAGTGCTTTCGACCGCGACTCCTGACCAGGTCGATAGGAGGCCTCATGAAAGCGTTTTCCTTGCCCATCGTGCTCTTGTTCGCGCTTGCGCTTGCCGCATGTCCATCCACGGTCGATCGAAGAGCCCAAGCTGGGCTCGACGCACTCGCGCACTGCGATATGCGTGCGGCGGCGAGCGAGTTCGAGCAAGCGCAACAGATGGACCCGACACGCGGGGACATCGCGCTGGCCTATGCCCTGACTGACCTGGCCATCTTGCTCGAAGACCCTGCGCTCGCCGCGCTCGCGCCTCGGCTTGGTTTCGATCGACCGATCGACACCTCGCTCTTGTGGGGCGAAGACGGTTTGCTCGCTCGCCTCAATCGTACGAGGCGGTGTGAAGACATCGAGAGTCTCATCGATCATCGCTTCCCCCATCCTTCGGCGAGACCCGAAGGTCTGAACTTCATCGACACCGTCGATTCGACCCTGACGCTCGGCGATTTGCGTTCCACGTTGGTTTCGATTTCACCGCGTCTCGCGCGTATTGCGAGCGCGCTCGAAGTCGCTGCGAGCGACATGAGCGAAGGTGGAGTCACCTTCGAGGTGGGTTGTTTCGCGGCCGACCCGATGCGGGTTCAAGCGCCCGAGCTCTTGGTGCTCGCGGCCATGCTCGAGACCGTGAGAGCTGCGACGCAAATCGCACTCGCCTATGACGGCGACATCCAAGTCGTGCTCTTGCTCTCATCCCACGACGATCGGGAGGATGAATGGGTCTCGATGATGAACGATCACATACTTCGACTTCGCGACGCGAACGCGCTCGTGCAAGCACGCGCCATGCTCGGACGACCGGTGAGCCTCGTACGCCAAGCGATCACGGCCGCAAGACAGATCACGACCCCCACCGTCGACGCGATCTTCGATTGGACGCAGATGCCGAGCGTCGTTCTCGACGACATCGATGCTTTTGCAATGGCGATCGAGATCGGTCTCGGAGCCGATGGCGCAGTTCGGATTCCGCGGATGACGCCCGCGCTCAGCATCGATCTCGGCTCGTTCTTCACGAACCCGCTCGATTTTGGAAGCATGGGCCCCCTGTGGTCGGTGCGTGAGGATGAATACGGCAAGTACACCACATTCGATGGTGATCGTGTCGAACGCCTCTTGGCCCCCAGATTCGATCAAGATCCGTGGGCGTCCGATGCGCCGAGCCGCTCGTTCAATATCGATTGGACGTTCGAAGACGACGTCTTTGGCAACACGTTCAATCCGCGCGAGCGCTGGACGCGTGATTTCTCGTGTGAGTGAGGTAGTCGGAGAAACCTTTGAGGAGCGCTTTGTAGAACATGCTGCCGAGCACGCGGTATCCAGCGGGTGTCGCGTGCCGGAAATCTCCGAAAGCAAGACGTGGGCGGCTGCGGAACCAACGTTCCATGCCGCCCTCGCCGCCCATCGCCTCGTACGTGTCGAAGAACGCACAGCCTTCAGCGACCGCGGCGCGACGCATGGCATTCACGATGCGCGGCACGCTCTCGAGCGTGCGAATGCGACCGCGTGAATCTCGCTCTGCCTGATCGAGCGGTGCGAAGAGCAAGCAAGACGCATTCGGTCGCGCTTCGCGGACCAGCCGCGCCACGCGTCTGAAATCGTCTTCGAACTCAGCGTCGCTCCGATCGTCGTCCGCATCGTTGCCGCCGTATCCAATCACGACCAAGTTCGTGCCGCGCAGCTCGAGCTGTCGTGCGAGATGATCACGATCGAAGCCGAGAAAGCGGCGGGCTCGCGCGCCCACCATGCCGAGCGAATCGTAGACGACCCCCGGCACATCGCGCTCGAGCACGACACCATAGACGTGGCTCTCACCGCGGCCGACGGTGCGAATATCGAATCGGTGCGGGCCCTCGGGGACCTCCACGCGGTGCGCTTCATCCGTCGTCGTCTCTGCGCGCGTATCAACCAGGGTCGGTGCGCCCCCATCGACGCGAATTTCGATGCGCCCCCCACGCGGATAGCGCTCGTAGAAGAGCTCGAAGCGTGAGACGCGCGTTCCCACAGGGTCTCCCTCTTCGGCCGTCTGAAACGTCGCGCTGGCCCCAGTGATCGAACGGACCTGATAGCCGCCGAGACCATAATGACCATCGGCGAGCGGCAGCCGCGTGATGTCCAGAAGCCGCCAATTGCCGCTCGAATCATGGCGCACACCACGATGACGGTAAGGAAGCGAGCCTTTGGCCGCGAGCACGAAACCGTGGCCCGAATCGCCGAAACGATGTTGCATGCGCTCGCGCACTGTCTGCGTAATTCCGTCGAGCGCGATCGACGAATCACCGAAATGCGCCACGCGGGTGATCGCCCCCTGTTCGTTCGATGCCGTGTGGAAGAGGGCCTCGTAGAACGCGTGCATCGCGCGGCCACCTTCGTCTTCGATCTCCGGGCCCATGCCTTCGAGCTCGTGCGGATCGACGCGCACACCTGCCTCGACGGAATGGACCGGTTCGATCGCGACGTCTTCAGAATCGGGTTCGCCCAAATTGGCGAGCGCTCGTTCATCGACGTGGTTCTCGAAATCGCGACCGCCGACGGCGATGGCCTCGCTCGAAGGAGCCTCCGAATCCTCATAGAGGCGCACGATCGGAACGTCTTCTCCGGGAATCCAAGGGCGAAGCGCGTGGAGAGGAGGGACCACATAGGTAAACGCGCCCATGACGATGAGCACCAACGCCACCGTGCCCAGGTGCATCAGCGCTCGTTGTTGCTCACGCTTCGTTTCGTAAGGGAGATTCATCTCAGAACTGGAAGTAGATGTACGGCACGACCTGCGAAGATGCGAGGCGCATGAGGACGGCGGTCAGCGCAGCGAGCATGATGCCTTTGATGACGGGGTGAAGTGCGACGAATCGGGCGCGTAGCATCTCGTACCAAGAACGAGGGGTGTAATGGATCGCAAATCCCACGATGAGCACGGCCCACACACCCTCTGAAATCTGCGCGAGCGAGCTCGTACCGGACACGAGGCGCGTCCACACGTCCTCGGCGTTGCTCCAGTCTTCCGCACGAAAAAGGATCCTCGAAAACACGACGAACTGCATGTTTCCGAACACCTTGAGCAGAGTCCAATGAGGTTTTTCGATTGCCCCTTCCGGTCGTGGCCACAGTTTGGTGCTCAGTCGATGGAGCGCGACGGCGGTCGCTTGCATCGCACCGTACACGACGAAAGTCCACGCGGCACCATGCCAGAGCCCGATCAGAAAGATCGTGATCCACAGATTGAAATACGTTCGCAGCTCGCCATGTCTCGAACCACCAAGTGGAAAATAGAGATAATCGCGGAGCCATGTGGAGAGCGTCATGTGCCAGCGACGCCAGAACTCTGCGGGGCTCTTCGCTTGATAGGGGCGATCGAAATTTTCTGGCAGCTCGATGCCAAAGAGCTTGGCCGAGCCGCGCGCAACGTCGGTATAGCCCGAGAAATCGGCGTAAATTTGTAGTGTAAACCCGTAGAGGCCCACCACGACTTCGGCGGCGGTGAATGCGTCGGGATTGTCGAAGACACGATCGACGAGGTTCACCGAAATGAAATCGGCGAAAACGATCTTTTTGACGAGACCGGTCGCGATCAAAAAGAGACCATCGCCCACGCGCTGCACATCGATCTGCGGCGGGTGTGCGATCTGCGGCATGAGCTCGGACGGGCGGGCGATGGGGCCCGCGACGAGCTTGGGAAAAAACGTGATGAAAAAGAGGAGGTCGAGCGGGCTCTTCGCCGGTTGTGCTTTGCCGCGATAAACGTCGATGCAATAGCTCAGTGATTCGAACGTATAGAACGAAATGCCGACGGGAAGAATTGCATTGAAGAGGACGGGATCGGCATAGAGTCCAAGCGGGGCCAGCGCTTCGGAGATCGCGCGCGATCCGAAGTCGAAATATTTGAAGGTGCCGAGAAGACCCAGGTTCAGAACGACGCTGATCGAAAGCCATCCCTTGCGTCGTCGTTCATTCTCCTGCGGCTCACTCGCGATCGCGCGCGCGACCACCCAATCGATGAGCGTCGAAAAGAGAATGAGCCCCAGATACCAGGGGTTCCACGACATGTAGAAGAAGCACGACGCGACGAGCAAAAAGACGAGGCGCAACCGCCCAGCCCTCGCAAGCAGCCAGAAGCCGCAGAGCGCCAGGAATAGAAACGCAAGGTAGTCGAGGCTGTTGAACAGCATTCTTCAAAGCCGGCGCGAATCCTCAGGCGGGCGCTTGGGCGGGCCGACGATAGCGCGAAAACCCGGAAGTGCTCACTCCTCCATCGGGGTCGACGCGAGCGAAGCGTTAGGACAGCTCGAGGCGATCTCGAACGCTCTCGGGCAACTCCCCGATTTTCCGAGAAAGGAGCCTACGCAGCACCAATCAGAGCCAGCTGCGCACGCCGAAAACCGGCCCGGTCAAGCTCACGCCCGCTCTTCCTCCGAAGGGCTGGAGCATCACGTGTTCCCAGCCTGCATACACTTCGATGGGACCCGCAACGAGCCCGGCCGTGGCTCGCACCTGCAACACCAACGCCTCGCCGACATTCCCCGCGCCTCCCTCCAAAGAGAGCACCAGCGGTTCGATCGGAAAGAAATCGGCTCCACCGAAGGTCTCGGCCCCCATCAGGCTGCCCTCGATGTCGATGAACTGCCGAAAGGCCATGCCGAGGCGCACCTGGACCTCATCGAGATCGAGGATGCGCCACGCGATCCCGATGCGGCCGAGGGCGATCGCGTCCGTGCGATCGGGCAGGGGCTCGAAGTAGACGTGGTATGCGACGTGGAGCTCGAATCCGAAGGGAAAACCCACTCGAAGCGCGGCTCCCACGCTCCCAATCCCGTGAAAGACATATTGCCCTTCGCCGGTGACTGTGATCGCGAGAAACTCGCGCTCGGGCAGTTCGTCTTGCGACTCGAACGTCACCTCGTAAGGGCTGGCCACGATGATGGGCACATAGCGATATCTCTCGACGGCGCGTTGGGTCCTCCGAGGACCGAAGCGGGACGCACGGCGTGAGCGTCTCGGGGTGTCGGTGCGACTTCTATTTCCTCCGCGCACGGCGCCAGATGCGCGGCGCAAGCGCTGCGCATCCGCGGCAGAAGGCGTGGACACGATGACAGATGGCGCCAGAACGAGGGCGATCACGAGCGCGAGGAGGCATTGATGAAGTCGATGGGCCATGGAGTCCATGGCGGCTCTTATCGTCCCGACCGTGGAAACGTTTCGCGCCACTCAACGCGGAATAATCATCGTTTGAGCGCTCTCGTGATCGAGCGCAGATGACGAGATGATTCCGTTTTCGTGCATGCTGAAGGCGATGATTGCCCAATACTGCTCGGAAGGAATGTCTCCGGTGCCCCTCGGCGGCATGTACATCTCAGTGTACATCGCGACGTCTGCCACGGTCGTAAAGGGGATGTTCCGACGCGAACCTTCTCGCGGCTCGAGCGGGAGCGCACCTTTGTCGATGCCCACCAACGCCGGCATTCCCCTCACCCCTTCACCTGCAGAACCATGACAACTGGCGCAGTGCATGGCGTAAAGGTCGGCTCCTTCCGCCACCTGATCATCGAATGTTTGCGGAATCGACATATCGACGCATCCGCCAACCGCGAACACGACTGCGACTCCAAACATAGATTTGTGAATCGAGCTTTCCATGAGAGGCCTTTCACGTTCGAAGGTCGTTCGTCATGATTCGCAAGAGGCGACGTTCAAGCGGCGACCACGCCGAATCGTGCTCGTACGCCGGGTCGCGTCCCAGTCGGGATCTCCCTGATGCGTATTCGGCATTCAATGTCGTCGATAGCGATGTGTGTCTTCCAAAACGCGATATCATCTGGGCGATGCGGGGCGTGTGGTTCATGTCATTCGGTGTGGTCCTCATGGGATGCAGTTTCATCGACGATTTTGGACGCTTCCGTTTCGCCGATGAATCGGAGGTGTTGGATGGATCGGTATCGGATGGATCCCAATCTTCCCGCACCTGTACCGATCCTTGTCAGACTGATGCGATCCTCGATTTCAGCGCATCGACGCAAGGAGAAGGAGTCTGGCAGTGGCGTTATCTGAAGGACACGCGGGACGCTTTGGGTATTGATTATCGCGAGCTCACGCTGGGTGAATACGAAGGGTGGACGGCGTGGACCGAGGCTTCGCCTCCGCCAGCCATCGTGGGCTGCGCACATGCCGAGCGAGAGATCTGCGCGGGTGTCCGCGATCGTCTGCTCCTCATCACCGAGCCTCCGGGGGTGACGGATGGCGGCGATCCCATCTTGAGCGCAACGGCACAGGCGACGACGACTTACCGGATCTCAGGCACATACCGCACCCCTGCGGGTGAAACTCGAGCGGAGCCGCTCGAGTTCTTCGTGAGCCGCAACACCCGAAGCGATATGATCGAGCGGCTGAGCTTCATACCTTCCATCCACGAAGGTCACTTCTCGATCCCGGTCGACGTCGTGAACGGTGATCAACTGCTCGTCGGCGTAAGGCCCGCCCGCGGGACGACGATGATCGCGCCGATCGCGCTCGATGTACAAATCTCTCGTGATCTCGAGAAGCTGCCGCTCGCCGACTGCCTTTATCACCTGACGTTCGATGAAGACCAGCCCTTCGTCGACCGATGTCAAGGCACGCTCATCGACGCAAGCGGCCCCAACTTCTCGGTGGACAGCCCCTCTCCCAACCTCCGAGAGGCGCGCCGAATCCCCCATGGAAGCGCGCTCTACAGCCAGCCAGTGTGGCTCGATTACCGCGAGGATTTCACGGTCCAGATGTGGCTTCAGATCGACTCTGCGCACGACAACGACACGGTCATCTATCGCGATCACGGAGGGATGATTCCGCAGCGCGCAGGAGGAGTCGCGCTCTTCATGAACATGGACCGCGTCTCTTCGACTGCACCACAGACGATCACTGCATTGTTCATGTATGTCGACCCATACAACGGCGCCATCCCGAACTCCGATCCCAACATCAACTGTTTCTCGACCGAAGGCGTGGTCGTGTGTGTTGGAAAGCTGAGCGTCGAGCTTCCCCCACTCGGCTCTTGGCACCATTACCGGATCGTGCGCTCGACCGCGTCGAATCGCGTTTCGTTCTGCATCGATGGAATCGAAATCGCGACCGCCACCGTCTCGGGCGAAGCCCACCTGACCGCGAACACCTCGCCCATCATTGGACACTCGCTCTTCGGCCCTCCAGATCGTCGATTCAGTGGCTCGATCGACGATCTCCGCATCCTCCGACGCGCACTTCCCTGCACCCCGCGGTAAAGGAACCTTCACGCTCACTCGTGCCGGGGAAGCTCCAAGACGAACTCTGCGCCGCCACCGTCTCGGTCCTCGACGAACGCAGACCCACCATGTCGGCTGGCCACATCTCGAACAATCGCCAGGCCGAGCCCAGTCCCACTCCGGGCACGATCGAGGCGATGAAATGGCTCGAACACCGCTTCGCGCTCGGCCACAGGAATCCCTTGGCCACGATCACATACCCGCAAGCGCACTCTCGAAGGCTCGGGCTCGACGCTCACCTCGACGCTCGCGCCTGGAGGTGAAAAACTCACGGCATTGACGAGCAGATTGTCGATCGCACGACGCAATGCACGTGGCGCGCATTCGACGGGGCTCGGAATATCCGCATGCACATGAACATCGATGCCTCGCTGCGAAGCGTATGCGTGCACGGCTTCGGCGGCGCCGATGACGAGCTCGACCATGTTTGCGGTTTCAGTCGGCTCCTCGACCCGACCTCCGCTGGCGAGCTCGAGCAAATCAGCCGCAGTGGCCGTCAACCGTTCGACCTCTTCCCGTGTTCGCTCGAGCGCCTCACGAAGCTCCGCGGGACTTCGATCACGACGTAGCGTGATATCGATCTCGGCGCGCATCGTCGCAAGCGGTGTGCGCAGCTCGTGTGCCGCGTCCGCGATGAGCCGCTCGCGTGCATCGTTCAGAGAGCGAAGGCGCGCGGTTGCATCGGAGATCGAGTCACGCAGCTCACCGATCAGATCCCGCGAAGGATCTGGCGCTGGATTGTTCGAGAGATCCCCTTCGCGAATGCGTTGCATATGCGCTGCGAGCCGCTGGATGCGACGTGTCAGACGCGCTGCATGCGTGAGCTGAATCGCGAACAAGGCAAGCGTCACGAATGTCACGAGGAGCGCCGCCGTACGATCGAAAGCGGCGATCGCCGCATCGTGCGGCCCCATGTCGTGACCGAGCCAGAGTGCCCATGGACGTCCATCGGGTGAATGCACACGGACCCGAAGCTCACGATGATGGCCAGCGACTCCCATCGCACTCTCGAGCATGGGATCTTCAGTGAGCATCGCAGGATCGATACGCTCGGGAATCGAGCTGTTCTCTGGAAAACGACGGACCGGTGTTCCTTCGGCATCGTAGAGCGCAACTGCGCTCGGATCGGCGACGCGCGTGAGCAAAGAACGTTGCAAATGCAGATGGGGCGACTCTTCCGGAAGATCGAAGAGGCTCACGGACTCGACTGCCGCCTGCGTACGCATCGCGTCATCGACAGCACTCAGTATTTCGCGTGCAAACATGGCGCGTCCCACGGCGAGCGCGCCCAAAAGGGCCAACGCCGGGAGCATCGCACCCAACATGACGAGACGAGCACCGAGACTCATCCTTTTGGATCTTCCGGTAGGACGAGTCTGAATCCGATCCCACGCACCGCGCGGATCTCGATCTCGGTTTCGATGCGTGTAAGTTTTTGACGCAGATAGCCGACGTACACATCGAGCACGTTGGGCTCTCCTTCGAACCCCGATCCCCACACGCTCCGAAGAAGATGAGCGCGAGTGATCGCTTCGCCTGCGTGCGCGAAAAGCTCCGAGGCGAGTGCAAACTCGCGCGCAGTCAATAACGCCTCGGCGTCGCCCAAGCGCAGCGAGCGCCTCCGTCCATCGAGCAATACATCACCTGCCCGATGCAGATCGAGGGCATGTTCCGCGCGGCGATGGAGCGCCTCGAGACGCGCGAGGAGCTCCTCGAAATCAAAAGGCTTCGATAGATAGTCGTCTGCGCCAGCGCGAAGGCCCGTGACCTTCTCGGGCACAGTGCCACGCGCGGTCAGCAAAATCACCGGCGTCCGAAACCCCGCGCGGCGCCATTCACGCAAGAGCGAGAGGCCATCGCCGTCGGGCAACATCCAATCGAGGATCACGACGTCATAGTCGATGGTCCGTGCCTGGTCGCGTGCATCATGCAGGGTCGCACAATGATCGATTTGGTGCCCCTCTTCACGCAGACCACGCACGATGACCGTCGCGAGCTTCTCTTCGTCTTCGATCAAGAGCAACTTCATCTCTACGAACCTCGAAGGTTAGGAGGGCCCGCATATTCCGCTGTCTGCCTCTGCCGCCGTGCGGATGGTGCTCCTCATCGGCGATGATTGTCGCCACATCGCCAGTATAGATTTCGCGCCAGAGATCGTATTTTCAGAAGCGAGCGAAAGCTTGATATCGCAGACGTTGAGTTCGTGAAACGACACGATCACGATACATGACGCAGTCGTGTTAGATATCGAATGCGTAGCCAACTGCGAGCCCGATGTACGTACGGGTAGGCTGATATTCGCCACGTGCGCACGAACCTGGGACGGCGCTTGCGCTCGTCTCGACACATGAATCCGCAGTCTTGAGCGCGTGCTCGACACCCAGCATGAGATGGGCGTAGATACCTAGGTCAAAACGAAATTCGACGAAGACCGAGGCATCAACGAAGCCCGAAAACTCCCATACACGTCGATTGGTGCGAACCGCATTTGCCCCATCCGACCCACTTAATCCCCCAACCTGGGTCTCCCATGTAAGTGGACCGCCAGCCAACCCAAGGCGCACACCAAACGCTCCGTTTGCATGAGGCAGGACGAGACGCGCTCCGCCTGCAACACGCCCGCCATCGCGGCTCACACCGCCGCCGAGATCGAAGGCGAGATAGCGTATGGGCGTGATAACTACGGCCCCGCCGAACACCCCAAACGGGGTATCAACCCCACCGATCAATTCCACGGAGAGCATGCGATCCCAAAGATCCCGTGGTCTTTCGGGGGCCGACAGTTCGGTCGGTGCAGGATCGGCTGCGACTGTCGCCTCGTCAGATTCCGCTGACTCAGGGCTCGAAGCTTCGGCTTCAACCGATCCTTCGGCTTCAGTTAAAGCATCTGAGCTCGATGGTTCGGCTTCCGCCGATGGTTCGGCTTCCGCCGATGGTTCGGCTTCCGCTGCCGCTTCGGACGAGGGTTGAGATTCGATCGCAGGCACCGAAAAGTCGGCGTCCGTGTCAGATTCAGAATCTCCGTCTGCATGCGCAAGGTCCGGTGAAACAGCTGGATTTAGACCGATAACAAAGACAAACGCCAGCGCGAATCGAAAAGAGTTCATGGATATACCGCCCAAATGAATGGAGACAGGTGATAAGCAAGGTCGCCCCTGGAGGCAAGCTCGATCTGCATTTCACGCGAGCCGCATAGCCTCGACGAACCCAGGTTGAACCGAGCAACCGAACCGACAGGTACCCTCCGTCCGCCATTCCGTCGGAATCTTAGGCATCTATGACCCAGGTTGAGCCGAAAACTGCGAAAACCGCGAACGAGCCGAACAACAGGTGGCGGCCGCCACTCTTCCGCCCGCCATTCCGCCACCGGGCACCTCACTTTGCTTGAATATCAAGCCTGCAAGGACCGACACGCTTTTTGCTCTCCATCCCTACATGACCCAACCACGCGTGATCACCCCAGGCGCAACACACTTTGTCACCCGGCGTACAATCCGCAGGCATCACTTGTTTGCCCCCGATCCCCAGGTACGACAAATATTTCTCTATTCGCTCGCTGTAGCCGCAGCGCGGCATTCCATCTTCGTGCACCTCGTGATGTTGATGAGTACTCATGAACACCTCGTTCTCACCGACAGCCATGGGCAGCTACCGGCCTTTCTACAGTTCTTCCATCGCCTCGCAAGCCTTGGCACCAAAGCTTTGCGTAAATGGGAAGGTCCTGTTTGGGATCACGAGAAAACATCTGTCGTCGAACTGCTGACACCCCACGCTGTGGTTGAGAAAATCGCGTATGGAATCGCCAACCCCGTCGCTGCCGGCCTTGTGCGGCAAGCTCAGGATTGGCCTGGAATCAAGGTTCGAGTCGACGAACTCGGCAATGCCGTGTGGCGTATCCAACGGCCCTCGCTTTTCTTCGACTCCGAAAACGAACTTTGGCCAGATGAGGTCGAGCTCCAAATCACTCTGCCACCCGCTGCCTCCGCTTTTGAGTCCACCGAGAGCTTCCGTGAACTCATCCGCTGCGAAGTCGAGCGGCTCTCTGCAGAAGCAAGAGTCGACATTCAGAAAAAAGGATGGACATTCCTCGGAGCTGAGCGGTGTGCAAAGCTTTCCCCATTCCGGCGCGCGCATTCCCGGGAGCCCGTTCGCGCGTTGAACCCAACATTTGCAGTAGGGCGTGGTCGAGTTCGAGAACGCAAGAGCGCCATCCACCGCCTTCGCCAGTTCCGCAGCGAATACCGTGCCGCGCTCGATTCCTGGCGTACGGGGAAGCGTCACACGCTCTTCCCTTACGGAACATGGCTCATGCGCACACTTCATGCCGTGCAGATCAAGACGCCACCCACTTCCACATCGACGGCGATGCTACATCACTCCTAGATCGATCAAAAGTCAGATCCTGTCCAAAGTCATAGACCGGTCCTCCAAGATCCAAGAGGATAACGGTATCTACCGACAGCATCCCTGATGTTTTCGCCACACGATCGAACATTCACAGTACGTCTCTTCTTCGGATTGCTCGTTTCGTTCTTCGCCTTGTTCGCCCTACCAGCGTCCGCAGAAGAGGTGCCCATCGTATACACACGTTGTGTACGTACGACCACAAATCTCGACCTCACCGGAGAGATCGTCAGAAACGGCACCCACCAAACCGAAACAAGGCGAATGACGGGCCTCGACGTCTATGATTCTTTACCCGACGTCGTGAATTATTTCGACGGATTCTCAGCACCTTGTGACTTGGTGTTGCGTGACTCGTCGGGAGAAGAGCAGATCCTCTACGATTGCTCCTCCACATCGACGAGCGAGCACGCATGTGCCGCGATGGATCCCGCCGTATCGTTCGATGGCAATACAATCGCCTTTACCGTTTTCCGAGGAAGACTGATATCGCGTGGCGAACCAATCGCTCCTGGCGTCATTGACTGGCTTGCAGAAAACACCGATCCCGTTCTTGGTGTGACTTATCCCAATCGCTACCTCGAACCAGCCGAAGCTCAGCTGCATTTGATAGAGATTGCGACTCAGATCGTCACACCATTTCCACATCAGGATCAATCTCTCGATTTTGGACCGACATTTTTACTGAACGGACGCATCGCCTTCATCTCAACCAGGGACAGGAACAACGCCACGATTGTATTTGGAACGAACAAGACTGAACTTGGTGCTCGGATCTGGACCATAGACATCGACGGACGGAATCTCGAGCTCACGAGTCATCATGCACTTGGTCGAGACGGACATCCTTTCAGCTTGCGAGATGGACGCATTGTCTATTCAAGCTGGCAAATCTTCGGTGGATTGCCGTTTCGCTCCCGCCCCGATACGCCAGGCGCATCCATATACAATCTCTTTCATCTCTACACACAAACCCCCGATGGTACGAACTCATTCTCCTTCTATGGGCAACATAGTGGTAGTCGCAGCATCACGACATCGATTGGAATTGAGCATCGTGCGGCTCACTTTCTGACACAGACAAGTGATGGACGCGTATGGTTCGCTGACTACGCAAGTCGTAACAACAGCGGACTTGGTGCTGTGATTGGTGTGATGCCCGAACCTGCTGGGCGCGAGGGAATGGCGCCAGATCCCAGAGGATCTATCGGCGATTTTTACGCCCCTCATGATGCCATCAATCTCGCACGCTGGAGCCACAACGGCGATGGGATGTCAGCACCCATGCCCGCCCCCACTCTGACGCATCCCAACTACGCCAATGCACTCCCGTTCGCTGGCCGCTTGGGCCACCCTGCCGCATTACCCAATCATCGACTCATGGTGACCTGGGGGAAAGGCGCTTGCAGTACCGTGAGCAGCCCCGCTGTGTTTCCCGCTCTGGGCCGCACATCTCCTCCCCTCACGAATGGGCCCGGTGAAGGTCGAGCTATGAACGTGATCACGTCGCTCGAGATGGACACACCTGGCTGTGACACCGGCATCTACGAAGTCACCTCGATTCCATCGATGCATCCAAGCGACCTTCGAATGATCGTCGATCACCGCGAATGGCACGAATTTCAAGCCAGAGCAGTGCTCCCGTACTCGTCGATTCACAATATCGAACACCCCTTGCCCATCGATCGCGCCGAAACGCGCATTTCACGGCCTGAGCTCGAACTCGGTACCCCTTTCGGACTGCTCGGTGCGGCATCAATCCTCGATCGCGAGACACATCCCATAGGCGGTCTCCATTTCATGGAGGAACATCAGTTTCATCTCCAAGGAACGGATACCATCGAATACAGCGATGATGACCTATGCGGCATTCGCATTCTCGTCGGGATGCCCAATCGAGGTGAAGACACCCTAACTCAAATTTCGAATATCGCTGGGGAGCGCGTTGCGATCCTTGGTGAGATCCCAGTGCGTCATCATGACGGATCCGGCGCCATTCGTATGGATCCGAGTGGTCATCCTGATACCAGCTTTCTCGTACGCATTCCCGGTGACACTCCTTTTCTCCTTCAGGCGATCGACTGTAGTGGGCACACACTCAACACTGAGCAAAGCTGGCAAAGTCTGAGGCCCGGTGAGATGAAAACATGTGGCGGATGCCACACACATTCACGCAGCTCACGAATCGACTTTTCCCGCTCATTTGCATCGAGCGGCGCCTATCCTATCCCTGCACTAGGAGAAGGAGAGGTGCCGCTTCTCGCTGGCCAAACACACGGATCGGTAGATATCCGCTCAGTTTCGGGCCAAGGGCTTCAAATCGATTTGAATCGCGACATTTTCCCAATCTTCGAACGACGTTGTGTTTCGTGTCATGGCGGCGCGTCTCCAATAGCGGGTCTCGCGTTGGACCGTCCAGGCACAACCCCTCCGTCGACATCGAATGAAGCATCCACGTGGTGGTGTCTAATCGCAGACAAAACACAACGATGTGTACCGGAAGACCGCCGTTTTCAGAGCGGTATCGGTGATGGTGGAACCATGCTTCACAGGCCACAGCTCACACGATACGTCCGCGCGTTCAATGCCCTTGGAAGCCTGCTTTATTGGAAAGCGGCCGGACGAAGGATGGACGGTCGTACCGATACGACGTTCGACGATTCGAGTGGTCCTTTGGATCGCGATATCGATTTCGGCCCTGCGCACCCGACTGATATCTCTCCGGAAGAGTTGGGCCTTTTGTCTCGTTGGATTGATATCGGAACGCCCGGCGGTCCAATGGAATTGCGCGATACTCAAAAACCAACTCTCCATTTATCTGCGCTCACAACCGTCGATGAGATCCATGAACTTCGAGTGGGCACCGTGGATATCGGAAGCGGAGTCGATCCAGAGTCGCTCGAGGTGTGTTTTGTCACGCATAATGAATGTGAAACCAACCTCGCATCAGCCGCTGCCATTCATGGCGTGATAAGAATCCCGTTCGCTGCACCCATTTCGGATCCGAGCGTCGAGATCTTGGCTCGCGTCAGGGACTTCGCCGGAAACCAAACCGAAGTCCGCCGTACGGTCGCGTTTCTCCTGGCCTCGTCCCCTCCGCGCCCGCCAAGCGATTGCTCCTGCCGCGCAACCAGGGACGGAAGCAGCACCGTTCGTTGGCTCTTTTCGATCGGCCTTGTCTCGATTGCACTCGGTCGGCGAAGACGTGCCATGCGTATCTCCACTCAGCCCCGCTCGAACTCACTTCGCTGAATTTACCGTTGCCGATACACCCGCTCGTATGTACCGAACACGTCTCCTTGACCTTCATCCATGAAAGTGAAGGCGAAGTCTCGAAGTGTCGGACCACGCGCCCCCACGCGTTCGGGTTGCCTCACGCAACGTCGAATGGCTTCAACGACTGAGGCAAGTCCAGGCACAGAAGCATTCTCAAGCGAATCCGCCAATCCCACTCCCGGGAGGTGCTTTCCTGCTTCAAGCACGGGGGGCACGCGAAGACTGTCCCAAAGCTCGGAGACACAACGGCGGATCAGATGCTCACCAAAATTCGTAATCTCGGTATCTTCGTTGATGAAGAGCACACGTCCAGTTCGTTTCACCGAATCAGCAATCGCTGCCCAGTCGTACGGATGAAGCGATCGCAAATCGATGAGGTCAACCTCGACCCCTTCAGCGGCCAACGTCTCGCACGCTTTCTTCGCGACCCCCACCATCCGTCCGTAAGTGACGACCGTCACGTCATCGCCGCGACGCACCGTCTTCGCGACCCCAATAGGGACGAATTCGAGCGCTGTATTCGGCCATTCGGGCTCCCATCCTTCACGCTCGCCAAGGGGCGCATCGATCATCTTTCCAAGGGCACGCCCGCCATCCTTGAGAGTCGATTCCGGTTCCCCAGGGATCAACTCCTCCGGCCCCGCAGCCTTCACCCGCATGAGCGCCTTGGGTAAAAGCACCATCACCGGATTCGGATCTTCGATCGCGGACAACACCAGCCCATACGCATCACGCGGATTGCTTGGCATCACGATCTTCCAACCAGGGATGCGTGTCGCCTGAGCGTCGAACGAATGCGAATGATAAATCGAACCGTGAATTCCTGCGCCGACCGGCGTCATCAACACCATGGGCACATTCCAATCGCCGTTGCTCGCCCACAATGTGTTCCCCGCAAGCTTCAGGAGATCAATGGTGTTGAAGGCATAATCACAAAACTGAATCTCGGCGACCGGCTTCTGCCCCGCCATGGCCAAGCCCATGGCCGCACCCACGATCCCGCGCTCATCGAGCGGAGAATTCCACGTGGTTCGTAATCCTTGTGTGGCCGTGAACACACCACCAAGCGGCGGTCCCACATCTTCACCAAGGACGTCGGTCACACCCAGTCGAGACTCGCCCACATGCAGGGCCAAACGAACGGCTTGAACCAAAGTCGCCATAATCAGTGTGCTCCGCTGCCGTTACCATGCCCATTTCCGCTATGCCCGCTCGCCGCCTTCGACGTCGGAAAAACACAAGCCGGTGCTCGCCACAATCGATTGTCATGCGGCACCCGGCGCGCATTTTCACCAACGATGTCACGTTCGGCAAACACATGAGCCCACACCGATTCCGGCTCCGGCCTCGGCTCCGACGCAACCATTTTTGCGGCTTCGAGGAGATACTCTTCGTGCTTGGCGCGAAGGACAGCGCTCTCTTCGGGCGTCCGAAGTCCCATGAGCGCGAGCTTGCGCTCGAGCTCTGTCACGCAATCGACCTCGTTCTCAACGAAATTCGAGCCACTCGAGCTCGAGTGCCCATAGAGCCGTGAAACATACACCTCGAGCAGAAAGGGCTTTCGTTCACGACGAACGTACTGCATGGCTTCATCGAGACCGCGATATGCGCTTTCGGCGTCATTGCCGTCGATGGTTGCCGTCCGCATCCCGAACGCTTTGCCGCGATCCGCAACACGCACTTCACCATGCTGCTCGTTCTGCGGCGTCGAAATCCCATAGCCGTTGTTCGTCACGACGATAAGCATTGGAAGTTCGAACCCGGGTCGGGTTGCCCACACGAGACAGGAGGCAAAATCCCCCTCGGCTGTCCCAGCATCACCACCTTGAACAATCGTGATCCCTTCACCACCAGCACGCTTCTGCGCGACCGCCGTCCCAATCGCGACTGAGTACTGCACCTCGATGGGCGATGTGATCGGCGCGACGTTCCACTTTCGAATCGACGAGTGCCCACAAAAATTCCGACCACCTGAGTAGGGATCGGTCACTACGTTTTTCATCTGCCTGAGGGCATCGATAGGATCAGCACCCATCGCCAAGAGCGTCGCGCTCGAACGATAGTGCAAATGTAAATAATCGTATTTGAGCCCTTGCCCCTTTTTCACCAAAAGGCCGAGTGCAACGTTGAACGCTTCCTCTCCCGGCCCTCCAATCCAGAAATATCCATCACCTCCGCGTTGCATGCGGATGAGACGTTCTTCGAGCGCGCGCCCTTGCACCATCCGATCATGCATGCGTAAGAGCAGCTCTGCCGGAAGTGCCTCAGCACGCATACGCGTACCGCTCGCCGTGGCCGGCGGAAAGCCGCTCGGAGAAGTTTGCATCGGATTGGCCATGGTCGGCTTCTATCACGGCTTTTCGCCTCGGTCCGGGGAGAAACACTCAAAGCAGCTCAAGCCGCGTCACATCGCTCTTTGAGCATTCGGTTTCACCTTGGAAACATGAGTTATGGCACGATCTCGACGTGCCCCTTTTTGAGGAGTCGAAGCAAGCCAACGAGCGTCTCCAGTTCTCGAAGCGGCGACATGAGGACAAGTCCCATGACACTTCGTGCCTTTTGCGCCAGAGCCTCGGTGATCGCCTGGTCGGCCCCAACCTGGGTCGCGCTCTCCCCGCGTGCCGTCAATCGAATCACATCGGTCTTGGCAATCTGCTCGTAACACGCGCTCACATGCTGGCGCTCGGTTTCCTCGAGCAAACGGCGCAAATGGGCATCGTTGGGAGTCGATGTAAGCAATGAGCGCATGACGTGCGCCGCCTCGGAATACTGGCGCTCTCGAACCAGCGCACTTGCTTGCTCGATGAGTCGCGAGGGCAGATCTCGCTCCCCCGGAGCCGCACCTTCGACTTCAATGAGCCCAATGCTGCGAAGCTCATCCACTCGACGCAACAGCGCGTGCCTTGAAATACCAAGTACGATTCGTAATTCGCCGAGGGTCGTCCCCTCACGCGCGGCCCCATGAATGGCTGATTGCACAATCGAGAGCTCCGCCGATCCGGCATCGTTGCTCGCACGTAATCGTGCACTTTCGTTTGGATATTCGGCCTCGATGCGCGGCCACTCGTCAAGCTGACGTAGCCCCTCCATCACCAAGAACCCCAGATGGACCCCGACGGATATTCCCGGTGTGGGTCCGGTGCTGCCATCTCGCAGCGTAAACTCGCCTTCGACCTCCAAAAACAAGTCGAGCAGCCCTTCGATCGCAACCGCACGCAGGCCAGGTCCGGGTGCATCAGGAGCACCGTCACCCGCCAACACTCCACGCGCCCCTGGTACGACGGTTTCGATCACCTGGCGATCCGAAGCCACGAACCAGGCATGAAGACCATTTTTCCTTGTAATTTCGACAACTACATTTTTACGCGCAGCATCGACCCATTGGAGTAGGTCGGTGAGCGGCATCGTCTTCAGGTCTCCACGCAGCATCGCCTGTCATAGGACGCTATCACGAAGTGGGGCGTGATCTGATAACGTTGGAGACCCGTGTCCTTGATCAATCCCCTCGCCCGCGAAATTTCCGCGAAAATCGTTTATTACGGCGCCGGTCTTTCGGGCAAAACCACGTCTTTGAAGTACGTGCACGAAGCTGTCCGTCCTGAACGTCGGGGACAGCTGCTCACGCTGGCCACGGAGGGAGATCGCACGATTTTCTTTGATTTCCTGCCTCTTTACGTGAAGCAAGTGCAGGGAATGGGGGTGCGCTTCCAGCTTTATACCGTCCCAGGGCAGGTATTTTATGAAGCCACACGCCGGCTCGTGTTGAACGGCGCCGATGGTGTTGTCTTCGTGGCCGATTCACAACGACAAGCGCGCGATTCGAACCTGCAATCATTCGAAAATCTTCGCGAAAACCTCGCGGACATGGGGATCGATATCGAAAAATTCCCGCTGATCGTTCAGTACAACAAGCGCGATCTGCCAGACATTCTCTCGATCGAACAACTCCGCGCCGACGTGAACCCGCTCGGCGCCCCCGAATTCGAGACCAATGCCGCAACGGGCGTTGGAATCCTCGAAGCGCTCAAGGAAATCTCGGGGCTCGTCATTCGGTCGCTCTGGAACGAACTCCCCAAGAATGCGGGACAGGTTGGTCCTGATGGAGAATACGTTCCGCTGGAAAGCGGGGAGAGCAGTGGAGCGCGCCCACCCGATACGAGCATCGTGGCCGAACTCCAACGCTTGGCTGAGACCAGTGAGCGTGTCATCGCGCAGCCCGTCGCGGATATCGAGACGGAAGCCGATGTTCAAATCGCACATCCACCAACGGCGTATCCTCCGCCCATTGCATCCCCTGAGGTGGGCCTCTCGTTCATGCCCCTGTGGGAGGGAGCCGATGCTCTCACGGTTGGCGAAATCGAGGATGCCATTCAGAGAGGTGCCAATAAGCGCGCGATCCAACGTGCTGCGACGGCGCTGGCGCGTTTGCTCGAATCGCTTCCCGGCACGCTCGCAAGTGAGAGTCCAATGGCGAAAGCCTCGCTCCTTGGCCTCGATGGGCGCGAATATTTACGCTTTTGCCGTCTCGTCACATTGCCCGAAAGCGCAATCACCGAGCGCGACGCTCTCTTTGCCCTCTACATGCTGATTTCGGCCAAGATCAAAGCACAGCTCGTTTGAGGGACGTCCCATATTACGGATGCTTCCGGGTAAACAACCCGACCCAGGTTGAGCTATCCGGGACGATAGCGCATCCCATTTTGGGGACATATCCGCGGGTATCAGACTGACCCAGGTTGAGATCTTCACGGGTATCAGACTGACCCAGGTTGAGATCTTCAGGTCCGCTCGACTGCGTACACGCCGTCGACACCTTGAATCTTGCGCATCAAATTCTGTAGCCGCGCCGCATCGTCCACAAGAAACTGAAACACGTTGATCGCTTGCCCATCCGTGCCCACGCGACAGTTGGCTTCCTGAATATTCACGCCCGCCTCACTGAACGCAGCGCTCACATTCGTCAGAATCCCTGGACGATCCGCGGTCGTCACACGCAACGAAACCGGACGCGCGATCTTCACCGCCGCGCTCCACGCCACATCGATGCGCCGCTCGGGATCTAGCTCCATCGCCTTGGAACAACCGCGCCGATGCACCGTCACACCCCGCCCACGCGTGATCCATCCCGTGATGTTGTCACCTGGCAGCGGATTACAGCAATTGGCAAACCGCACCAGAACGTCATCCACGTCATCGATCCGGATCCCACCCGAACTCGGATCCCCAGTGACCTTACGAACCGTTCGCTCGATGAACGAGGGACGCATCGCATCCGCCGACTTCTCGTCGCGCATCGCGATCTCGTACACCTCGGCCGCGCTCACCCGCCCATAGCCCACCGCCGCGAAAAGCTCGTCTGGATTGCTCACTTTGAAATGATCGGCGACGCGCGGGGCCTCCCCACCCTTCATAAAGCGCGCAAACGACATGTCTTTCTTGTGAAATGCTCGCTCGACCAAATCGCGCCCGAGCTTGATCGAACGGCGACGCTCCTCAGCACGGATGAACGCCCGCACGCGACTGCGCGCACGCCCCGTCTGCACGAAATCGAGCCAGTCCTTCGTCGGGTGCTGCTGCGAAGCCGTGACGATCTCGACGGTATCGCCATTGTGCAACGAATACCGGAGCGGCACGATCGCTCCATTCACGCGCGCTCCAGCGCAGTGGTTGCCCACTTCGGAGTGAATCGAATACGCGAAATCGATGGGCGTCGCGCCCCGCGGAAAAACCTTGAGCTGCCCTTTGGGCGTAAAGACGTATACCTCGTCCGCAAAGAGGTCGACCTTCACGGAGTCGAGGAACTCTGCCGGATCTGCGACGTCCTGCTGGAACTCCATCAACTGACGCAACCACGCGAAGCGCGCTGCATCTTTGGCATCCGGGCCGCCGCTCTTCTCTTTGTACTTCCAGTGCGCCGCGATACCGTTTTCGGCCGTCTTGTTCATCTCGTGGGTGCGGATCTGCACCTCGATACGACGTTGCCCAGGACCAATCACCGTCGTGTGCAGTGACTGGTACATGTTCGATTTGGGCAGCGCGATATAATCTTTAAAGCGCCCCGGAATCGGCGTCCATTGCGAATGGATCACGCCGAGCGCGGCATAACAGTCAGCGACGTTTTCGACGAGCACTCGAAACGCGAGCACGTCGTGCACTTGCTCGAACTCGCAATTGTTCTGCCGCATCTTGCGGTAAATCGAATAGAGGTGCTTCATGCGCCCGCTGCATTCGGTCGCGAACCCTCGCTCGATCAGCATCTTCTGAAGGCGCTTGTTGACATCGGCGATATAGCGATCTTGATCGCGCGCAACCTTCTTCGTCTTCTGAACGAGATCGACGTACGCCTCGGGGAAGACATAGCGGAAGGAAAGATCTTCGAGCTCACTCTTGAGCCAGTTGATCCCGAGGCGCCCCGCGAGCGGCGCATAGATTTCGACCGTCTCTTGAGCAATCCGAGCCTGCGCCTCGGACTTCATGTGCTCGAGCGTCCGCATGTTGTCCAAACGGTCCGCGAGCTTCACGAGCAGCACGCGAATATCGCGTGCCATCGCCACGAGCATCTTTCGAAAAGACTCTGCCTGCTGATCTTCTTTGCAGGTGAAGTTGACCTTTCCGAGCTTGGTGACGCCATCGACGAGGAACGCAACCTCCTCCCCGAAGAGGGTCTCCATTTGCTTGTGGGTGACATCGGTGTCCTCCACGACGTCGTGCAAGAGCGCCGCACACACGCTGGCGCTGTCGAGCTTCATCGTGGCGATGATGTCGGCGACCGCGACCGGATGCGTAAAGTAGGGTTCGCCTGATTTCCGTTTCTGACCCTCGTGTTTCTGGGCCGAGAAAACGTACGCGCGGTTGACGAGATCGAAATCCGCCTGCGGCTGGTAACCCCGAACCTTCTCGACGATGTCGGTCAGGCGGACCATAGGGTGGGGATCAAAGCGAGCCGAGCGAGATGCGGGATGCATCAACATTCGGGAATCGCGAACGTTCTGCAACGTACCACCGCCCTTCTCCTCGAACAAGGAACGTTCTGCACTCCTGTCCTTGCCCATCCATTTTCTCTGGGGCTCGGAGGTCCATTCGCAAAGCACCTCCGAGCCCAGTCTGAGCGGGCGTTCAGGCGATCAATGCCTCCGCTCGCCCGCTTTCTCCTCGAGAACCAGGAGATGACGTGCCCTCGCCCACCGGATCGGGCTCGAGCGCGGCCACGAGCACGTCGCGCATTTCTTCGGCCAGCAAGATCTCGAGGTCGTTCCTCACCGATTCCGGCACATCTTCCAAATCCCGTTCATTGCGCTTCGGCAAAATCACTCGTTTGAAGCCTGCGCGATGCGCTGCGAGCGTCTTCGCCTTCACCCCGCCGATCGGCAACACACGACCGCGCAGCGTTGCTTCTCCCGTCATCGCCACATCACTGCGCACTCTTCGCCCAGTCAAGAGCGACGCCAACGCGGTGAACATCGTCACACCCGCGCTCGGACCGTCTTTCGGAATCGCGCCCGCCGGAACGTGAATATGAAGATCATGCTTCTCGAGAAACTCCGGTTCGATCCCAAACTCGTCCGCATGGCTCCTCAAATACGCCAGCGCTGCACGAACTGACTCCTTCATCACATCCCCGAGCTGACCCGTGATCTCGATTCGCCCTTTCCCAGGCATTTTCGTGGTTTCGATATAGAGGATATCTCCACCCACCGGGGTCCAAGCGAGCCCCGCGGCAATGCCAGGCGCGTTGTTGCGCTCTGCGAGCTCGGCAAGAAACCGCGGCTTGCCGAGGCTCTTGCGCACATGGTCGAGATTCACCTCGACCACTTCGCTGCCTTCGCTTGGCCCCTTTCGTGCGACCTCGAGCGCGAGGGCACGGGCGATCTTTTGAATCTCACGCGCCAACTGTCGAACACCCGCCTCACGCGTGTAGTCACGCGCCACCGTCTCGATGATCTCACGCGGAATACGGACCGAATCTGCGGGAAGCCCGACCTTTCCGAGTTGCCCCGCGACGAGATGCCGCTCTGCGATCGTCACCTTCTCATCGAGCGTATAGCCGCTGATCTCGATGATCTCGAGCCGATCGCGGAGCGGCGGCGAGAGCGTCGAAACATCGTTGGCCGTCGCGATGAAGAGCACCTCCGACAAATCGAACGGCACCTCGAGATAATGATCCGTGAAATGCTGGTTCTGCTCCGGATCGAGCACTTCGAGCAGAGCGGCTTCCGGGTCTCCCTGGAATCCGCGTCCCATCTTGTCGATCTCATCGAGCATGACGACCGGATTTTTCACCTTCGCCTTGCGCAGCGCCGAGATCAAACGTCCAGGTAGCGCGCCGATATAGGTGCGACGATGCCCGCGAATTTCGGCTTCATCCCGCACGCCACCGAGCGAAACACGCGCCAGCGGCCGGCCGATCGAAGCCGCGATCGATTGCGCGAGCGAGGTCTTGCCCACCCCCGGCGGCCCCACGAGACAAAGAATCGTGCCCTTCGCCACTCCGAAAGACGCTGTCGCCCCACTCAGCTTGAGCACGGCCATGTGCTCGAGGATGCGACGCTTCACGTCGTCGAGGCCGTAATGATCCTCTTCGAGCTTGGTTTGAATGGCATCGATGTCACTCGACGATGGTGCGCGCTCACTCCACGGAAGGTCCGCGATCCATTGCAGGTACGTGCGAATCACGTTGCCTTCGGCTTGGTTCGCTCCCACTTGATCGAGCCTTCGCAGCTCTCGATCCACCACTTCGCGCACCTCTTCGGGCAGTTCGAGCAAATCGAGCTTCGTACGCAGTTCGTCCTTGCCATCGTCCCCTTCGCCGAGCTCTTTCTGAATCGCGCGCAATTGCTGGCGCAGCATCGCCTCTTTCTGATGCTTTCCGAGCTCTTTACGAACTTCCCCCTCGATCTTCGAGCGCAGTTCGGCCTTCGCTCTCGCCTCCGTGATGAGCTCGGCGACTTTGCGCAACCGCTTGGCCACATCAATTTCGAGAAGGACCTCTGCCTTCTTCTCGTCTTCGATGTCGAGCCAACCGGCCACGCGGTCCGCGAGGAGTCCCGGTTCGCTCGTCTCCCGCAGCTGTTCATGCAGCTGCGTCTCGAGCGGCGCGAGCTCCTTCAAATGCTCGCGAAGCGCGCTCGCGAGCATCGGCGTCTCTTCCCCCGTCTCGACTGACGAGACCGCTTCGGCTCGCGCCATCCAATAAGGCGCACTCTGAACGAGAGCTTGCAGCCCGTAGCGCTCGAGCGGCTCGACCACGAGAATCACGCCTCGCGTTCCGCGATCGGTTTTGTCGTTGACACGCGCCAACGTCGCGATCGAATGCAAATCGACGAGCGACGGATCCTCGACTTTCGGATCGCGCTGCACGGCAAGCAACACGCGATCGCCCACACGAAGCGCATCCGTCAGCGCTCGAGACCGCGGCCTCCCCACCGGGATCGTCGTGACCCGGCCGGGCAACACCACGCCATGGCGCAAAGGCAAAAGGGGAAACAGAGAATCGGATTGGCTCATGACGAAACACCGTAAGGAGCCTGGCGCGGTTGTGAACCCCATCCTCTGGGGAGGAACGGTAAAGAAACGTTTCAACCTGCGCAGTTAGGTCGTATCCGCCAATCCTCCCCGTCGCCTGGCTCGTTCGCCACAACGCATGCGTTGTGGCTCGTCGAGCACATCTAGCGCGCGGGGAGATCGCGAGCTCTGGCTCCGCGATGCTCCGTCCATCCGAGCACGAATGGAATGCGTGCACCAGCGGACGGTGCGGCGACCCACACATCGTGGACCCCGATGTCCATCGACTGAGTGATCTCGATACCTGCACTCGAGCTCTGATAACATCGAATCACGTCGTCTGGACCGCGCACCACAAGCGTCACAGGGTTCGGGGCCCGTACGAGGATGCGCATCGGCGAGATGGCACCGACGACATCGAACGATGCGACCGGGAAATCCGACAGGAAGCCCTGACATCCAGGCACCCCAAGCGTCGCAAGGTCCACTTCACCGCCTGCGGTGTCACGCCGCATTTCGAGTCGACGGGCAGCCCCTGAGCTTAGCTCGATGCGCGACGCCACATCATCCACGCTGACGCGCGCATCCGTCGTCACCGCCAACACGTACTCCGACACACTGTCCCGAACCGGACTCGCCACATACACGCGGTGGCTGCCCACAGGAATCGCGTACTCCAACACCGCGCCCTGACTACAGATCCATCGCCCATCGTCGAGAGCGATCGCCACCGAGACCGGCCTCCCCTCCGCATGTGCGAGCACACGAACCGAGGTGGACTCACTCACTTCGAGCACATGCATGCTCGCGCCGATGAAGCCAAAACACTCCGAAGAGAGTCCGTGCACATCGATGGCACCACCTGCGAATCCTTCGCGATCACGGACGGTCGCCATGTTGGGGTTCACCACGATCACCGACATCAACTCGACGTCGTCGAGCCCTCGCTCCTCGCTCTCGAATGAACCAAGCCTGTCGCCGACCCCTCGAAAAATCTCAGCCACGAACACCACAGAAGACACCGCACCGCTCACCCTGCCCCAGAGATCGCGCGACTCGAGCGCGTCGAGACGCACGCTCATCCAGAGCCGCTCCTCATCCACTCGAAACACCATCTGCTCGAAAATCGAGTCGACCCCGAAGAGACGAACCACAGGAAGCTCGGCGAGCTCGGTCACTTCTCGTTGGACCTCGGCGGCGATGGGCGCCGAGTTGAGCCCGGACTCGAGCTGAACCACGAGCGAGCCTTCGATGCCATCGCTGAGATCCACCCAAAGCCCCATCGACTCCACATGTTCGATCCACGAAGACTCACCTCCGCCGGCGACTCCACGGACCGCCGCGGCGTCCTCGACTGTGATGGCAATCTGATGATCGAAGAGACCGATCTGATGCGCGAATCGTGAGCGTGTCGACCACGTCGCTGGATGATCCCAGCGCGAGAGCACACCATCCACGTCGGCTGGGGATCCCATGAGCCAAAGCCCCTCGCTGAGCTCTACCGCGACACCATTCGCCGAGACGAACCCGCGATGTCCCGCGATCTCCCGCGGCACCACACTGTCAGAAGCGTCGCCGTTCCGAGCGTTGAGCATGCTCGTCGCACCCAAGAACCCACCCGTCATCCCGGTTGGGATGGATGAGAGCGACGACGAGTCAACGAGGAGCTCACGTGCGAGCTCCTCGTCGATTCGCCCACTCACGAACCAGACACCTCCGGTTTCGATCGACTCCGCTGACGCCGCGCAAAAGAGCCAATCGATGCGCCGAATCCATGCGCCGACCTCGCGGGTCTCATGAGATGCGTGCCGACGACTCGTGTTGTTGCTGCCATTGCTTGCGCTCGGCGCAGGCTCTGCCTCACTCAGCCCACTCGCCCATGCGTCGAACGAGCGCTCGATGGTGGGATACATCCCGCTCTCGCGAATCCGCGCGACGTCGATGTACACGAACACATCCGAATTCAGTGGCGCGACCGCAATCAAATCAACGCCATTGGGAAGACTCGTTGGCCTCGCCAATGACGACCGTGAGGCCGCTTGCGAAACACAACCAGCCGCCAGGCAACCAAGCACGACCAAGAACCTGCGCATACACAGCCTCTGAATTCTGAATAGGGGATCGAAGGAATGGCTCAAACTGCGCGCGATTGCGCTTCGAGCAACGTCGCTTGATGGCTCGAACGAAGCGCATTGAGCAGATCGTCCAAGTCCCCGTTCATCACCTGGTCGAGCTTGTGGAGCGTGAGCCCAATCCGGTGATCGGTCACTCGATTCTGCGGGTAATTGTAAGTGCGAATCTTCTCGCTCCGCTCACCACTGCCCACCATCCCACGCCGCTCGGCCGCAATTTGTGCGTCATGCACCGCTTGCTCGCGCTCCAAGAGACGCGCCCGGAGCACCTTCATCGCGCGGGCTTTGTTCTTGATTTGCGAGCGCTCGTCTTGGCATTTGACGATGAGCCCCGTGGGCTTGTGGTGGAGCTGGACTGCGCTGTTGGTCGTATTGACGCCCTGGCCCCCCGGCCCACCGCTCGCAGCAATACTGATTTCCAGGTCTTTTTCGTCGATTTCGACGTCCACTTCATCCGCCTCGGGGAGCACGGCCACGGTCGCCGTCGAGGTGTGGATGCGCCCTTGCGACTCAGTCGCAGGCACGCGCTGCACCCGATGCACACCCCCTTCGAAGCGCATCCGTGAATAGACACGATCGCCGCTGAACGACGCGACGATCTCTTTGAGGCCTCCAGCGCTCGCCTCACTGGTATTCAAGATCTCGACCTTCCACCCCACCTGCTCCGCATAGCGCGCATACATGCGAAAGAGGTCCGCCGCGAAAAGCGCCGCTTCCTCGCCCCCTGTTCCGCTCCGGATCTCGACGATGGTGTTGCGCGCGTCATTTGGATCACGCGGAAGAAGCAGGATCTCGAGCTCTTTTTCGAGCTCGGCAAGGATGCTCTCGAGCTCTGGAATCTCCTCGGCAGCCATCTCCCGAAGCTCGGGATCCAAAAGCGCAGCGCGGTCTTCTTCGAGTTGCTTTTGTTTCTGCTTCCAGCGCTCGAAGGTTTCGACCAGCGCGAGCAACTCCCCGTGTTCTCGACGAAATTGGGTATAGCGTTTGGCGTCGGCGATGACATCGGGCCGACAAATGAGCTCTTCGAGCTCGGCATGTCGCATCTTGAGCGACTCGAGTTTCGACACGGGCAACATCGTTCAAGCCGTCACGCGTTCGGTCGTGCCATCACCGAAATGTTCAATCGCACGCTCGAACGAGACGAACGTGCGCACCACCTCGGCGTCTTCTGCACGCTCGCCTTGGCGCTGACGAAAGAACGCGCTCTGCATCGCCGTGATTGCCACTTCGAGTTGTGAGTCGACCGGCTCACGCGTCGTAATCTTCTGAAAAAGAAAGCCCGGCCAAAGGAGCACGCGGAGCGGACCCTTGGTGCAATATCGTGCGGAGAGCCGCTGCAGCTCATAGGAGATCGCGGCAATGATCGGCAGGAGCGAAATACGAAGCGCCAACGTCGCGATCTGTCCAGACAAACCGCTCGCGTTCGGCAAGAGCAGGGGCGTCGTGATCGAGCCGAGGATCACCGACACGATGACCACAGTGATGAGAAAGGTGGTGCCACAACGAGGATGGAGTGTCGATTGCGCGCGAGCGTTCGCAACGGTCGGAGCGAGTTCGGCTTCATACGCAAAAATCGTCTTGTGCTCGGCTCCGTGGTACTGGAATACGCGTCGAATTTCGGGGATTTGTGAGATCCCAACGAGATACGTCGTGAGGACTCCAAGCTTGAAGAGCCCCGTCAAGGCATGAAAGCGCCAATCCCCCACCTCGAGGGTCACCCCCAATAGCGAGGCGGTGCCCGTCGCGAGGAGCTGCGGCAAGACCATGAAAAGGCCAAGGGCAAACGCAACCGAGAGGAGCATGGCGAATCGGCCCCCTCCAGAAGACGGTTCATCTGCCTTGGCCTTGGCGCTCGACTCCCGAGGTGACTCATCCATTTCCGGAGGCGATGTGAGCAGCCACGGAAACATCAACACCGGCAGCATCGACGTCACAGAGACGCCTGTTTTTTTTGCCTCTGATTCGTTCGTGAGCTGCTGTTCTGCGCTGAACTGCAACGCTCCATAACCGAGCGAAAGCGACTCGTAGAGCATGCCGATTCCACGCAAACCCGGCCATTTCCACATCGGATGCCGCAGCCGCGCCGGCAGCGGCCCGTCTTTGACGACGAGCTGCCCATCGGGACGGCGTACCGCGATCGCGACGCCAGAAGGCGCGCGCATCATCACGCCCTCGATCACGGCTTGCCCGCCGATGTAGGGGCGCGTTTGCGCCTCGGTCTTGGAAGGTGAACTCACCCTGACACCTTAGGGCCGAAAAGGCCCCTGCGCGAGCTGGCTCAGGCCTCAGATTCTTGATTGGCGGCTTCGGCGCGTTCCGCAGCCTTCTTTGCCGCCTTGGCCTTCTTGCCAGTATTTGCGTCGGGCTTGTTTTCGTACTTCTTGCGGAAGCGTTCGACCCGGCCTGCCGTGTCCAGAATGCGCTGCTTTCCGGTGTAGAACGGATGACAAGCGCTGCAAACGTCGATCGAGAACGAGCTCTTGGTCGAGCGCGTGGGGTATTGCGCGCCACACGCGCAGGCGATCACGATGGGTTCGTAGGTCGGGTGGATTCCGGGCTTCATGGCGGTACCTCTCAAGCCCCTTCGGTAATAAAAGGGGGCGGCAGATGTAGTGGATCGAGCGCTGCGCCGCAAGCCTGGTGCCTGGAGTCAGCCTGGCGCAATCTAAAACCGTGGGCGTGCAGCATTTTGGACGCCCCAAATCAATCGAGATAAAAGAAGGCGAAATCGATGGCACAAAAACGGATCCACCTCGTGGTCCGAGGACGCGTCCAAGGAGTCTATTTCCGTGCTTCTTCGGTGCGCGAGGCAAAACGCCTCGGGCTCACGGGATGGGTCAAAAACCGTCCTGATGGCGCGGTCGAGGTCGTGGCTGAGGGCGAAGAAGATCAAGTGAAGGATTTTCTGGCATGGGCACAGCGCGGTCCGTCCACAGCGCGGGTCGACAAAATCGATACGCGCTGGAAGAGCTATACAGGCGAATTCGCGAACTTCGTCATCGAGCAGTAGCCCTCGGGGTCGTCGTCCTCACCTTTGGGGTGGCTGGACGCGTGTGGGCCCAAGAAAGTGCGGCTGAAATCGCGGAGCTCGCGACACGGCTCGGGAGCTCGAACGACGCCGAGAGGCACGATGCGTACACGGCCCTCGGTGCGCTACCAGCACGGGCTCTGCCCGCGATTCGCGAGCGACTTGGACAGCTCCTCGGCACGATGCCCGAGGACACGCAGCAGATCCTGCATGAGATTCGACGTGCGACGGGCAGCCGCCGCGCCGACGACCTCGTCGATGTGGCCGATGGGATCCCTGCTGCGCTCGAGCGCCGCCGCCATCGAGACGTGCTCGTGATCGCCGAACCGCTTTTGCTTCTGCGCTCCCTCGAACGAATGGCGAGCACAGAGGCCCTCTCGGTGATCCCAGAGGTCTTGAGGCTCGAGCGGAATGCGTGGGCCATGGAAGGACGTCGCGCCACGCTACGTCTTGGTGATCGTGCGGCAGCGGCCATCATTCGAGCCCGGTCCCATGAAGATCCCGCTGGGCGGGACTGGGCGCGCTGGTCGAGCCAAGAACTTTCACTCGAACCCCCAGGTCGGCTCGTACAACGCCTTGGCCCGCGCGATCTTGCCGACGTCATCATGGCTTGGGGAACGACGCGCAACATGGATGCGATGCCCGTCGTGGCATCGTTCGTCGATGATCATCGCAGGTTCGTCCGCGAAGCCGCACGCGATGCGCTGCTCGCATACGGTCAACATGCCATCTGGCAAGCGCGCGAACAATTCCGTCTTCGACTCGGCGAAGACGCAAATATGTCGTGGGGTCATCGACGCACGCTGGACGAGCTCTGTGCGCGCCTGGATCAACAACGCCTTTTGCGAATTCAAGATCTCGCAGCGCGTGCCGAAGAAGCGATCGAACGAAACGATCCCGATGGCGCAACGCGCTCACTGGAAGCTCTTTTGGCGCGAGCACCAGATGTGAGCTCGAATGAAATCGCATCCCTCTTCGCGCGCGTCGGTGTCCTTTGGATGGACACCTTGCCGCAAGCACGCGATCGAGCCCGAACAGCCTTCGAACGCGCCTCGAGGCTTACGCCAATGCACGAAGAGAGAGCGCGTTGGGAGGCGCGTCTCACGTTTCTCGACGCCGAGGACGCACTCGCAGCGGGTGTGCTCGATGTCGACGCGTATCGACGCGCTGCGAGCGGTGATCCGACTTGCACGCAATGCGTAGAGAGGATCACGAGGATTGAAGCGCAATCACGCCCCATCGATTCACACCAAGACGAGCGACGACTCGCCGCGCTCGTCTTGGCCGCCGTGCTCTTTGCTGTGCTCGGCGCATTCTTGCTCTTGAATCGAAGCGCCATCACGCATCACGAAACCGAGCTCGATGAACCCCCTGACCTCTCGGATATGACTTTGCCAGGCATCTGAGACTTACATATTTGGCGTGGGATCGAGATCGAACGCCCAACACCCGCACTTGCGGTGCCCTCTTCTGCGAACAGGTACTCGAGAGAACCGAAGGAGGAGGCGATGGATATTCAGGCGGTGATCGCACTCATGCGTGACCTTGTACACCTCGATGTCGACGCGATTCACGCGTACGACCAGGCAATCAAGAACATCGACGTACCGTCGGTGCGAACCGAGCTCGAACGTTTCAAGGCCGACCACGAACGGCATGTGACCGATTTGAGCGCCGCGATCACGGAGCTCGGTGGCGAATCGCCCGCCATTCGCCGCGATTTCAAGGGGTTTTTCATCGAAGGGATGACCGCCCTCCGCGCCGCAATGGGCACGGAGCAGAGCCTCAAAGCGATGGCTGTGAACGAACGCCTCACCAATCGCGAATACGACAAAGCCGCGAGCATGGCGCTGCCGCCCAGCATCGACGCACTCATTCGCCGCAATCAGAGCGACGAAAAGCGGCATCTTCAATACATCGAAGACGCGATCACCCGGCGCGTCTGGGAGCAGATGCCCAAGCACGCATGACCGAAAACGACAAACGGACCCACCTATATCGGAGGGTCCGCTCGTTGATTCTCTCGATCTCGATCAATCTGCTGTCGACTCGCCGAGGATCTCGATCATCGCCATCGGCGCGTTGTCGCCACGACGCGCGTTGAGCTTCGTGATCCGCGTGTATCCACCACCACGCTTTTCCTTGATACGCGCGAGATAACGAGGCGCGATGTCGTGGAAGAGCTTGTATACCAGGTCGACTTCCTCAGTCGATCCATCCGAATTCGTCTTCACGAGCGACTTCGGGAGGTCTCGCGCAACGAGGCGCTGCGCATGGACCCTACGAGCAACGACCTTGTCGCGCTGTTCGTCGCTCAACTTGCCGATGTCGACCGTGAGCTCATCACCAAGCCGAGCGGCCCGCGTGATAAGCCGCTCGACCGTTCGGCGAAGCTCTTTTGCCTTCGCATCCGTCGTCTCGATCTTCTCATGAAGAACGAGATTGCCAGCAAGAATGCGGAACATCGCTCGGCGAGCGGGGGTATTACGGCCGAACTTTCGGCCCGACTTGCGGTGACGCATGATGACTAACCTGCAACTGATATTTGTCGAAATCGCCGAGCGGTGATGGTTATGCCTGATTCTGTTGCTGTTTCCAGCGCTCCAGCATCAGCGGCCAGCTGTCGATCTTCACGCCGAGCGAGAGACCCATATCCGCGAGGATTTCTTTGATCTCTTTCAGCGACTTCCGGCCGAAGTTCTTCGTCTTGAGCATTTCGGGCTCGGTCTTCTGCACGAGCTCGCCGATCAGATGAATGTTGGCATTCTGTAGACAGTTCGCCGAGCGAACCGAGAGCTCCAGCTCCTCGACCGAACGGAAGAGGTTCTCGTTGAGCGGCTCCTCCTCTTTCATATCGAGGGTCGTCGTCTCTTCTTCCTCTTCGAAGTTGATAAAGATCGAAAGTTGATCTTTCAGGATCTTCGCCGCGTACGCAACAGCGTCCTGCGGCTTGAGCGAACCGTTGGTCCACACTTCGAGCGCGAGCTTGTCGTAATCGGTGATTTGGCCGACACGTGCATTCGTGACGGTGTAGTTGACCTTACGAATCGGTGAGAAGAGCGCGTCGATCGCGACCGTCCCGATCGGCATTCCGGGTGTCTTGTTGCGATCCGCTGGCACATACCCACGACCGACATTGATCGTAAGCTCTGCGGAGAAACGACCACCCTTGGCAACGGTGCAAATCACGTGCTTCGGATTGAGGATTTCGATCTGATCGGTGACTTGGATATCACCTGCGAGAACCTCACATGGCCCTTCTCGATCGATGCGAAGAACGTGGGTCTTCGGCGTATGAGCACGAACGACAACCTCTTTCAGGTTGAGCACGATGTCCGTCACGTCCTCGACGACATCCGGCACAGACGTGAACTCATGAAGCGCACCATCGATCTTCACCGCCGTGATCGCTGCACCCTGGAGTGAGCTCAAGAGCACACGACGAAGTGCATTTCCAAGCGTGATTCCGAAGCCACGCTCGAGCGGCTCGCACACGAACTTTCCATACGTCGAGGTTGCATCCTCGATCGGAACACCCTTCGGCTTGATCAAATCACGCCAGTTGCGTGCAACGAACGTAGTCGACATTTTCCTCAATGCTCCTCGCGGTAGTATGACCGCGCGTTTCTGCTCAGTGGCAGCGCCGTCCGACGACGGATTCGAAAATCACAATCAGCGTGAGTAGTACTCGACGATCAGCTGTTCCTTGATCGGAAGCGTGATGGCCTCACGCACCGGCGCGCTGCGAACCTTGCCAGCAAACGCGGCCTTGTCGAGCTCGAGCCACTCCGGCACACCCCGACGCTCGACACCCTCGAGCGCCGTGATGATACGGCTCTGTGTCCGGCTTTTTTCACGGATCGAAACCACATCACCCGGCTTGAGCAGATAGCTCGGAATGCTTACGGGCTTGCCGTTCACGAGCACGTGCTTGTGACGCACGAGCTGACGCGCGTCACTCCGCGTCGCCGCAAAACCGATGCGGTAACACGCACTGTCCAATCGACGCTCGAGGAGCGCGAGGAGCTGCTCACCCGTGACGCCCTTACCGGCGTCAGCCGTCTGGAAGTACTTGCGGAACTGACGCTCGAGCACGCCGTAGATACGGCGCACCTTCTGCTTCTCACGAAGACGGATTCCGTACTCCGTTACCTTCGTGCGCCTTTGGCCATGCTGGCCGGGCGGGTACGGTCGACGGTCGAACGCGCATTTGTCGGTGTAGCAACGATCGCCCTTGAGGAAGAGCTTTTCTCCCTCGCGGCGGCAAAGCTTGCAGGACGGGCCGATATAACGTGCCATGAATTCAGCTCCTCGAACTTCAAACGCGGCGGCGCTTCGGAGGGCGGCAGCCGTTATGCGGAATCGGTGTGACGTCACGGATCAGCGTGACGCGCAAACCTGCAGTCTGGAAAGCGCGCAGCGCAGACTCTCGACCCGCGCCGGGTCCTTTGACAAAGATCGCGACCGTGTTCATCCCGTGGTCTTGCGCCTTGCGCGCTGCATCTTCTGCAGCGAGCTGCGCCGCAAACGGCGTGCTCTTGCGCGATCCCTTGAAACCGCGCGCTCCTGCGCTGCTCCAAGCGATGACGTTTCCCGCAAGGTCGGTGACCGTGACGAGCGTGTTGTTGAAGGTCGACTGCACGTGCGCAATGCCCGTACCGACGTTCTTCTTGACCTTTTTCTTGCCCTTGGCAGCCTTCGGCTTGGCCATGTCGTGCTACTCCGCTCAGGTGATCCTGACGCTCAGCGTCGAACTGTTGAACCGCGACGCGGGCCCTTGCGGGTACGCGCGTTCGTGTGTGTGCGCTGTCCGTGAACCGGAAGTCCACGTCGATGCCGAAGGCCTCGGTAGCAACCGAGGTCCATCAATCGCTTGATGTTGATTGCGATTTCGCGTCGAAGATCGCCCTCGACCTTGAGCTGACTATCAAGGATATCGCGAATCTTCTTGATATCGTTCTCGTCGAGATCGTCCGCTTTCTTGTTCAGCGAGATCCCCGCCTTCTCACAAATGAGCTTGGCGCTGCTAGGCCCAACTCCATAGATGTATTGGAGGGCAATAAAAAGGTGCTTCCGCCCCGGAAGGTCGACACCGGCAATGCGTGCCATGACTCGTTCTCTCCTCAGCCCTGACGCTGTTTGTGACGGGGGTTATCGCAGATCACTCGGACGGTCCCCTTACGGCGGACGACCTTGCATTTCTCGCAGATCTTCTTGACGCTCGGACGGACCTTCATCGCTCCACTCCCACATCCAACTTGCGGCCAAAGCCGCATCCCGTTTAGCGCTGACCTTCGGCACAGCGCATCATCTTCTTCATTCAGAAGCATGCCCAAGGATTCGGGCTCTGCTCGTGTCCCGAATGGACACTTCAACCTTCACTCGATCGCCACGAAGGATACTGACCATTCCATGGCGACTTCGAACCGGCAACGACGCTGTCACTCGCCGGCCATCATCGCATCTCACCGCGTATAGGCATCGAGGGAGCTCTTCTTCGACGACTCCTTCGACAACCAAACGCTCACCTATCCAAACAGTTAACTCTTCGAGAGTGCCCCTTCGACTCGACGGGTGACTTCCTCAACACTTCCAGTTCCGTCGACCTTCGACACCACAGGCGCATAGTGCTCAAGAATCGGGAGCGTGTCCCGAAGATAGACTGCGTGCCTCGTACGAACCTTTTCTTCCTGATCATCCGCTCGTTGAACGAGGCGGTCGCTTCCGCAATTCCCACACCGTCCCGACGAAGGGGGCGGATTGTAGCGCACGTGGTAAACCTGTCCACATGCTTCGCAAGATCGGCGACCACTGATTCGATCTACGACCGCATCTTCGGGCACTTCTAGCGCGATCACTTGGTCAATTTTGCGCCCAAGCTCACCCAAAATCGAATCCAGTGCTTTCGCTTGCTCGATCGTTCTGGGATATCCGTCGAAGATCGCGCCGTGAGCCGCGTCGGCTTGCTTCAAGCGTTGCCGCAATAGCTCGATGACGAGCTCGTCAGGGACGAGCAAGCCTTGATTCATGAATTCATCGAACTTCCGACCAAGAGCCGAACCGCTCTTGCGCTCGGTCCGCATCATGTCGCCCGTCGAGATCTGGGGAACCCCCAGCTTCTCGACAAGAAGCTTGCTTTGTGTGCCCTTCCCCGCTCCAGGCGGCCCAAACAAGATGATATCCATCGTTCCCCCTATGCCGCCGCGCGACGCCCGCGGATACGGGGGCCTTTGGGTCCTGTCAGACCTTCGTAGTGTCGCGTGATGAGATGAGACTCGATCTGTTGGACGGTATCGAGCGCCACGCCAACGACGATCATGATCGATGTCCCACCGAACACGAAGGGCACATGGAACGAACTCTGGAGAAATTGCGGAACCACACACACCAGAGCCACGTAGATTGCGCCGCCCACCGTGATACGGGTGAGAACACGATCAATATATTCGGCCGTGGCTTTCCCAGGACGCACCTTGGGAATAAATGCATTCTGCTTCTTCAGATTGTCCGCGACTTCGACCGGCTGGAAGGTGACAGCCGTGTAGAAGAAGGCGAAGAAAATGATGAGAACCACGTAGAGCAGATTGAACAGGAACGACCCTGGTTGGATTTGGTCATTGACCACCTCCATCCCCGGAATCACTCCAACGAGCTGCTGGGGGAACATCAGCAGAGACGACGCGAAAATCGGAGCGATGACACCGCTCGAGTTGACCCGAAGCGGAAGGTGTGACGACTGACCGCCGTACAACTTCCGTCCGACAAGACGCTTCGCATAATGAATCGGAATCCGCCGCTGTCCTCGTTCGAAGAACGTGATGACCGCGATCACAGCGAGTACGACCGCTGCAACCATGAGCAACGAGACCGGCTGAATCTGACCGATCTGCGCCTGTTGGAAGGTCTGAACCGTGGCGATTGGGAGCTCTGCAACGATACCAGCAAAGATAATGAGCGAAATCCCATTTCCGATGCCGCGTTCCGTGATCTGTTCACCAAGCCACATGATGAACGCGGTTCCTGTCGTCATCGCGATGACAGTCAGAAACACGAAGCCCAGGCCAGGCTCTCGCACCACATCGCCAACCGCAGAGAATCCCCCTCCGCCGGCACCACCAGAGTTGAGCCCTTGGAAGTAATTCGACCAGAAAATGCCCTGCACGACAGCGATGACGATCGTTCCGTAGCGCGTGTACTGGTTGATCTTCCGCTGTCCAGCTTCACCCTCTTTCCGCAACTCGGCGAGTTGAGGAACGACCACCGCCATCAGCTGCAGCACGATGCTGGCCGTGACGTAGGGCATGATCCCGAGAGAGAAAATCGATGCCTGCTCGAGCGCACCGCCCGAAAAGAGATTCACCATCCCCAGGATGCCACCCTGAGAACCGATGTACTCCCGCAACACGTTCCGATCGATTCCCGGAATCGTGACGAAGATCCCGATGCGGTACACCGCAATCATCCCCAACGTAAAGAGGATGCGGCGCCGGAGCTCCGGGATCTTTGCGATATTGGCGAAAGCGCTCATGGATCGATGCTGCTTAAGGAGCCTTGCGCGCCTTGGGCGCTTTGTTCTTATGACGAACGAGCGGGGCGATCTTCTTTTCGATCACTGTCACGGTCCCGCCCAGAGCTTCAATCTTCGCCTTGGCCGATGCGCTGAACGCCTCCGCCTCCACGATCAGTTTCTTGGTAAGCTCCCCGCTGCCAAGAATCTTCACGCCATCGACCTGCCCCTTCACGAAACCACGTTCGCGAAGCGCCGCCTGATTGACCGTGGCCCCTGCCTCGAACTTGTCGAGAGTCGCCACGTTGATTTCAGCGAACTTGACGGGAAAGAGCGAGTTGAAGCCAACCTTCGGCAAGCGCCGATTGAGCGGCATCTGGCCGCCTTCGAAGTGCAGCTTGTGGATGTTCCCCGGCTGACGAGCCTTCTGGCCCTTCTGGCCACGACCTGCCGTCTTGCCGAGTCCGGAGCCCGGGCCACGACCCACGCGCAGCTTCTTCGTCACAGCCCCAACAGGCGGACGCAGCCGCGAAAGAATCGGGATCTCCGTCTCTTGCGACGACTCCTGTGATTTCTCAGCCATCGATCTCCTCCACCGTGACAAGGTGGATCACCTTCTTCACCGCACCGCGGAACGCGGGCGTATTGGCCACGACGACCTCACTATGAGGCCCTCGCAAACCAAGGCCCTTCAACGTGCGACGCTGGTCTTCGTCGCGGCCAATTCCGCTCCGGACCTGCTTGACCTTCAGCTTCGGCTTCACTGCCATGATGCTACCTCTGCCCTCAAATGCGAGGCACAGAGCCTCAAACTCGAATCTCTTCGACGGTCTTGCCACGACGACGCGCGACATCCTCAGTCGATTCCAACGTACGAAGCGCGTCCATCGTTGCGTGCACGACGTTGTGCGCATTCGACGTACCCAAGATCTTGCAAAGCACGTCGTGAATTCCGGCGGCCTCGAGCACGGGCCGCATGGCCCCACCGGCGATCACGCCCGTTCCAGGGCTCGCCGGATTGAGGAGCACTCGACCGGCTCCAGAGTGACCATGAACGCGATGCGGAACCGTCCCGCCAACGAGCGGAATCTTGATCAGATTCTTCTTCGCACGGTCAGTTCCTTTACGGATCGCATCCGGGACCTCGTTGGCCTTCCCGAGACCGACACCGACGTGGCCTTTCTCGTCGCCGACGACGACCAAGGCACTGAAGCTGAAACGACGGCCACCCTTGACGACCTTCGCAACACGGTTGATGTGGATCACCCGCTCTTTGAGGTCTTCGAGCGTATCCGGATCGATGATGGGGCTGCTCATAAACTCGTCCGTTCTTCCGTCGCTCAGAAATCGAGACCGGCTTCGCGGGCTGCGTCCGCGAGCGCCTTCACTCGACCGTGATAAAAATACCCATTTCGGTCGAAAACGACCTTCGTAATGCCTTTGTCCTTGCAGGCTTTCGCAAGCGCCTGGCCCACCAGCTTCGCGGCGTCGCTCTTGTTCTTGTCGTCACCTTCGCCAAGAAGGCCCTTGACGCCCTTGGCAAGGGTGGATGCGGTCACGAGCGTCTGTCCGCGCGAGTCATCGATAACCTGCGCATACATATGCTTGCTGCTGCGGAATACCGAGAGCCTCGGACGCTCCGGATTGCCGTTGACCTTTTTGCGAACACGCTTCTTGCGCTTCGCGCGCTGCTCATCGAGTGCCATCTTCGTTTCTCCCGTGACTCCGCGGGGGGCGGCTCAGTACGCCCCCACCGTCACGCAACAACTACTTCTTGCCGCCCTTACCAGCCTTGCCCGCCTTCTCGCGGACCTTCTCATCGACGTACCGCACACCCTTGCCCTTGTAGGGTTCAGGTGGCCGGAACGAGCGAATACGCGCAGCCACGTGGCCAAGCAACTCTTTGTCGTGAGACTCGAGGTGCAAGCGCGGCTTCTTCGTACCACCAACGTCCAGAATTTCCACTCGTGCTTTGATCGCGGCGGGAAGCTTGTATGCCACCGGGTGCGACAAACCAAGATTGAGGGTCAGATCCTGACCTTTGACTTCCGCTTTGTAACCGGTACCGATGAGATCGAGCGCCTGCTGATAGCCCTTGCTTACGCCTTCGACAGCGTTGCCAATCAGCGCTCGAGTAAGCCCCTGAAACTGGGCGAAACGATCGGTTTCCTGATCGTTCATCGGCACGAGGACGATCGTCGTCCCTTCCTTCTTCACCGCGATGGAGGGATGAAGATCGCGCTCCATCTGCCCCTTCGGGCCCTTCGCGACGAACTTGGTGCCCTTGATCTCGACGGTGACGCCCACCGGAAGATCGACCGGACGCTTTCCTACGCGCGAAACACGAAGCGCGCTCTGTGCCGTTGCGTCAGCCATCACCACACCTCACAGAGGATCTCGCCACCGATTCGCTTCTCGCGTGCGGAGCGATCGCTCATCACACCTTGCGACGTCGAAATGATAGCGATTCCGGTTCCGTTCTGAACTTTCGGGATCTCGTCGTGACCGACGTAAAACCGACGTCCAGGACGCGAGGCCCGCCGAATGCCAGCGATCGCTGACTCTCGGTCACGCCCATGATATTTGAGCTGAATCGAGATCGTGCGGGCCCCCTCATCCACCGAGAGGTTTCCGACGTATCCCTCGTCGCGCAGAATCTCCGCGACGTGCATCTTTAACTTGGACAGAGGCACCTCGGTCCGCTCGTGTCGAGCCATCGACGCGTTGCGGATGCGAGCCAGCATGTCGGCGATCGGATCGGTCATCATGACGACACTACTCCCTGATCATCACTTGCTTTTCACCAAGAGCTCTTGGTGACGCCAGGCACATCGCCCGCCAGGGCGTATTTCCGCAAGCAAACGCGGCAAAGCTCAAACTTTCGGTAAAATGCACGCGAGCGGCCGCAAACCTTACAGCGGTTGCGATAACGAACCTTGAACTTCGGTTCCTTTTCCATCTTCGCGAAAGAGCGTGCGCTCGCCATAAAAACCTTCTTCGTGATCTCGTGAATGGTGAAACTTCAGTGAAAGAGCCGCTACTTACGGAACGGCATGCCGAGTTCGCGCAAGAGGGCACGGCCCTGCTCATCGGTCGGAGCACTGGTCACGAGGGTGACGTTCATGCCCTTGATCTTCTCGATTTTATCGTAATCGATTTCGGGGAAGATGATTTGCTCTCGAACTCCAAGCGTGTAGTTGCCACGCCCATCGAACGCCTTTGGGCTGACGCCTTTGAAGTCGCGCACGCGCGGCAAACCGAGGCTCACGAGGCGGTCGAGGAACTCCCACATCCGCTCGCGTCGCAGCGTGACCATGACGCCGATCGGCTGGTTCTCACGAAGTTTGAAGCTCGCGATCGATTTTTTCGACCTCGTGACGACAGCCTTTTGTCCGGCAATCGTCTGAAGTTCTTCGACCGCCGACTCAATGATCTTCTGGTTCTGGACGGCTTCGCCCAAACCCATATTGACCACGATTTTTTCCATCCTCGGCACCTGCATGATGTTTTGGAATTGGAATTCCTTCATCAAGGCAGGAACCACCGCTTCGCGGTAGTGCTTATCGAGTCGCGTGAGCTGCTTTTCAGCCATTTCTATTCACCTCACCCCACCTTCGAACACGCTCTGTGCTCGATGTCGGGTCTCCTGGCTTCAATCGATCGTCGAACCACTCTTGACCGCAATACGAATCTTCTTGTCGTCGTTGTCACGACCGAAGCGTACACGAGTCGGCTTGTCTAGCTTGGTGTCGAGCAGCATCACGTTCGAGATGTGGATTGCCGCTTCTTTTTCGATGATGCCGCCCGAAGGATTCTTCGGGGTCGGCTTGGTGTGCCGCTTCACGCGGTTGACCCCTTCGACGATCACTCGGTCGAGTTCGCGATCAATCCGCAGGACACGGCCCTTCGCGCCCTTGTCCTTACCGGCGATCACGACCACCTGGTCGTCCTTTTTGACCCGGATGCCCATCACACTACCTCAGGAGCAAGCGAGATGATCTTCATGAACTTCTTGCCGCGAAGCTCGCGCGCAACCGGCCCGAAGATACGTGTACCGATCGGCTCGAGCTGCGCATTGAGCAGCACCGCGCTGTTGTGATCGAACTTGATGTAGCTTCCATCGGGGCGCTGATATTCGCGGCTCGTTCGAACGACGACGGCTTTCGCAACGTCACCCTTCTTTACTTTTGCGGTCGGTAGCGCTTCTTTGATGGCCACCACGATCAAATCGCCCAGGCCCGCGTATCGACGTCGCGAACCACCGAGCACTTTGATGCACTCGACCCTCTTCGCGCCGCTGTTGTCGGCGACATCGAGCTCCGTCTGCTGCTGAATCACGGCTCAGACCTCCTCAGGACGGCTGACCAGCCGGACAGCAACCCAACGCTTCGTCGCGGAGAGCGGTCGGCTCTCTCGAATTTCGACGACGTCGTTCTTTTTGAACTGCTCGACTTCGTCGTGTGCGTGATAGCGCTTGCGGCGCTTGATGTACTTACCGTAGATCGGATCGCGCAAACGACGGGTCACCTCGACCGTGATGGTCTTCTTGGCGCGACCGGCGCTCGCCGTATCACTGATCACTCGACCGACGAGATGGCGCTTATTGCCCCGAGCCTCATCGTTCTTCGGAGTCGGGCCCTTCGGGCCACCCACCTGACTGCTCTGTGTCGCGTCGCTCATCGCGCTCACCCGTTCCGAGCTGCGCTCTTCGCGCGTTCGGTCTGAAGCGTCTTGACGCGAGCAATATCGCGACGGAGACGCCGAATTTTGTCGGTATCATCGAGCTGATTCGAGTAGTTCGAGAAGCGTGACTTCCAAAGGTCACGCAACATGGACTGCTCGAGCTCCTTCAGCTCGTCCTCAGTCTTCTCACGGAGTTCGGCGGGCTTGGTCACAGCTGCTCGCTCCTCATCACGAAACGGGTCGCCACCGGAAGTTTGTGTCCGGCCAAACGAAAGGCTTCGCGCGCGACACTCTCGTCGACGCCTTCCATCTCGTAAAGCACGCGGCCCGGAAGGACCTGCGCGCGCCAACCCTCGACAGCGCCCTTACCGGTACCCATTCGGGTCTCGAGAGGCTTTTTCGTGAAGGGCTGATCGGGGAAAATACGAATGTATAGCTTGCCAGCGCGCTTGGCGTGGCGCTGAATCGCCATACGAGCCGCCTCGATCTGGCGCGCAGTGAGATGCCCCGATTCGACCGCCTGAAGCGCGTAATCGCCAAACGAGACATCGCTACCGCGGTAGGCGAGGCCCTTCAGATTGCCGGTGTGGGACTTACGGAACTTGGTTCGCTTGGGCTGCAACATGTGCGTGACTCCTCAGGCAACCGCAGGGCGGCGACGGCGCTGGGGAAGCACCTCACCCTTGAAAATCCAGACCTTGACGCCAATGGTGCCGTACTTGGTCTTGCCAGTGGCCACGCCGAATTCGATGTCGGCGCGGAGCGTGTGAAGCGGAACGCGACCCTCACGGTAACGCTCTGAGCGCGCGATCTCCGCGCCGCCAAGACGGCCACCCGCGTAAATGCGGATCCCTTTGACGCCAAACTTCATCGCCGTTTGAAGGGCCTTCTTCATCGCGCGGCGGAAAGCCACACGTCGCTCGAGCTGGGTCGCGATGTTCTCCGCGACGAGTTGCGCGTTCGTCTCAGCCTTGCGCACCTCAGTGATGTCGACGAAGAGCTCGTTGTCGGTGAGCTTTTGAAGCTCACTACGAAGCTGCTCTACGCCAGCGCCACGCTTGCCGATGATGATGCCCGGACGGGACGTCGAAATGACGACCTTCGCCTTGTTCGCAGCGCGCTCAATCTCGATCGCCGCGATGCCCGCATGCGCGTAGTTCTTGCGAACGTGAGCGCGAAACGCGAGGTCCTCGTGGAGCCATTTCGCGTAGTTTTTGTCCTCGTACCACTTGGAATTCCAAGTGCGGATGGTGCCGAGGCGGAAACCAAAGGGATGCGTCTTCTGACCCATATCTATTACCTGCGCCTCAGCTCTCGTCCGAAACGATGAGTGTGATGTGGCTCATGCCCTTCACGATCTGCGTCGCGCGCCCCTGTGCGCGCGGCCGCCAACGGCGCATTGCACGATCCGGCGCCTTGTCTGCGAAGACCGTCTTGATGACGAGCCGATCGAGATCGACCTGTTCGTCATGCTGACGTGCATTCGAAATGGCGCTGTCGAGCAACTTCGCGACGATCGGCGCCGCTGCCTTTTTCGTGAACTTGAGTGTTTCGAGCGCCTCTGCGGCGTTCCGCCCACGGATCAGATTGGCTATCACGCGAGCCTTGCGGACCGCGATGCGCTGAAACCGTGCCTTTGCGATGGCTTCCATGTTGTCGTCCTACGAATTCCGGGACTGCCGAAAAAGGGCGCGCGGTTTACCACGCGTTTCCCCGTTCGTCGAGTCGTTCGTGATCACTTCTTGCCAGGAGGCGCTTTCGTCTTGCGATCTGCCGCATGCCCACCGAAGGTGCGCGTCGGCGCGAACTCGCCGAGCTTGTGGCCGACCATGTTCTCAGTCACGAAAACCGTGATGAACTTGCGTCCGTTGTGAACGTTGAAACTCAATCCGACGAAATCCGGCGAAATCGTCGAACGGCGTGACCACGTCTTGATCACACGGCGATCGTTGCTGCCGGTCGCAGCCTCCACCTTCCTGACCAGATGGCCATCGATGAAGGGACCCTTTTTGAGCGAGCGTGACATTGAATTCTCCGATTCCTACCGAGTGCTCACTTCGTGCGGCGCTTGATGATGAACTTGTTGCTCGTCTTGTTGGTGCGGGTCTTCATGCCCTTGCTGAGCTGACCCCACGGCGAGCACGGATGCCGACCGCCCGACGTACGACCTTCGCCACCACCCATCGGATGGTCGACCGGGTTCATTGCCACACCGCGATTGTGAGGACGACGACCGAGCCAACGGCTTCGCCCTGCCTTGCCGTGTGACACACGTGCGTGGTGAAGGTTCGAGACCTGACCCACGGTGGCGCGACAGTTGAGGTGCACCATGCGCACCTCCCCGCTCGGAAGGCGAACCTGAGCGTAGTCGCCGTCCTTCGCCATGAGTTGTGCCGCCGTTCCCGCGGAGCGAACGAGCTGTGCGCCCTTGCCGATCTTGAGCTCGATGTTGTGAATCATCGTGCCCACCGGGATGAACCGCAAACGCATTGCGTTGCCGGGCGTGATGTCCGCGTTGCGGCTCGAAAGGACCGTGTCGCCCTGCTTCAATCCGTCGGGAGCAAGAATGTAAGCCTTCTCGCCATCGAGGTAGTGAAGCAAAGCCACGCGCGCCGAACGGTTCGGATCGTACTGGATCGACTGCACCTTGGCGGGCACACCGATCTTGTTGCGCTTGAAATCGATGACGCGATATCGACGCTTGTGGCCACCACCACGAAAGCGCGAGGTGATGCGCCCATGATGGTTGCGACCTGCCTTCGAATGCTGCGCCTCGGTGAGGCTTCGCTCGACCTCGGCACCCTTCGTGAGGATCGAAAAGTCGGGCACCTCGAAGTGCCTGCTGCCCGCAGAGGTGGGCTTGAACTTACGAATTGCCATGTCTCAGGTCCCTTCCCCGAGCTCGATGGTCTCGCCCTCAGCGACCTGTACGATCGCCTTCTTCCAGTTCTGGGTCTTGGCGTGACCTCGTCCCATGCGACGAATGCGGCCGCGGACAACCATCGTGCGAACGTCTTCGACCTTCACGTTGAAGAGGGTCTCGACCGCGTTTTTGATTTCGATCTTATTGGCGCCGCGCGCGACCTCGAAGAGGTACTTGTTCTCCTTCTCGCGGAGACTGTTTCCCTTCTCGGTCAAAAGAAGCGGGCGCTTGATGACGTGCTCGTGCTGCATGACTGGTCTCCGTCAGGCGCTCTTGCAGCGGGCTTCGAGGGCCTGCGCCGCGCTCTTGGTCAGCACGATGTGCTCGTGCCGCAAAAGGTCATAAACATTGACGCCTTCCGGCGGAAGATACTGATGTTTTTCGAGATTCCGCGCTGAGAGCTGAAGCTTTTCGTTGCCCTTGCCATCGATGAGGAGCGAGCTCTTGCCGACCTGGAGCACCGTCAAAACGCCCGCAAGCGCCTTGGTCTTGACTTCATCGAGCTCGAAGGTATCGACCACCGTGATGCGGCCTTCCTTGAGCTTCAAGGAAAGCGCGCTCGCGAGCGCGCCGATGCGCATCTTGCGATTGGGTCGATAAGCATAGCTATGTGGCACAGGTCCGTGGGATTGACCACCACCAACGAAGCTCGGAGCATTCCGATCGCCGTGGCGACCCGAACCCGTGCCCTTTTGCCGATAGATCTTCTTCGTGCTGCCGCGAACTTCGGCGCGATTCTTCGTCTTCGCCGAACCTGATCGTTTCGACGCAAGCTGCGCCTTCACGACTTCGTAAAGGAGATCCTCGTTCACCTCTCGGGAGAACACGTCATCCGAGAGCTCGAGCTCGCCGACGCTCTCGCGTCGCAGGTTATACACCGGAATTTTTGCCATCGCGTCCTCGGCTCAGCTCTTGATTTCGACCTCGACACCTGCCGAAAGGTCGAGCTTCATCAGGGCTTCGAGCGTCTGCTGGTTGGGATCGAGAATATCGAGGAGCCGCTTATGGGTGCGGATCTCGAACTGCTCGCGTGACTTCTTGTCCACGTGGGGACCACGAAGGACAGTGAACTTGTTGATCCGCGTCGGCAGCGGGATGGGGCCCGCAATACGCGCGCCGGTCCGCTTGGCGGTCTCGACGATCTCCGACGCACTCTGATCGAGCAATCGGTGATCGTAGGCCTTGAGGCGAATCCGGATCTTCGTAGCAGCAGCCATAACCTGTCCTTCTTACGTTTTCGCGTCTCTAAATGCCGTGGAACAGTGCAATCACTCGATGATTTTCGTGATGACGCCTGCACCGACGGTGCGGCCACCTTCACGAATCGCGAAGCGCTGCTGCTCTTCGAGCGCCACGGCGGTGATGAGCTCGACCGCGATCGACACGTTGTCGCCCGGCATGACCATCTTCACCTCTTCGGCGAGGGTGATCGTGCCCGTCACGTCCATCGTGCGCAGATAGAACTGCGGACGGTAGTTGGTGAAGAACGGCTTGTGACGGCCGCCTTCTTCCTTCTTGAGGACGTAGACCTCAGCGTTGAACTTCTTGTGGGTCTTCACCGAGCCGGGCTTGGCGAGGACCTGACCGCGTTCGACGTCGTCTTTTTCGACGCCGCGGAGGAGACATCCGACGTTGTCGCCAGCCTGGCCCTGATCGAGCAACTTGCGGAACATCTCGACGCCCGTCACGACCGTCTTCTTGGTGTCGCGGAAGCCGAGGATCTCGACCTCTTCTCCCACCTTGATCACGCCGCGCTCGATACGACCCGTCACCACCGTGCCGCGGCCCTTGATCGAGAACACGTCTTCGATCGCCATGAGGAACGGCTTGTCGGTGTCGCGAACGGGCTCGGGGATCCACTCGTCCAGCGCCTTGAGCAGATTCATGATCGTCTGCTCACCTTCGGGGTCGCCCTGCATCGCCTTGAGGGCCGAGCCGCGAACGACCGGCGCGTTGTCGCCGTCGAACTTGTACTTGTTGAGCAGGTCGCGGACCTCCATCTCGACCAACTCGAGGAGGTCGGGGTCTTCGACCGCGTCGACCTTGTTGAGCCACACGACGATCTTCGGCACTCCCACCTGACCGGCGAGCAGCACGTGCTCCTTGGTCTGCGGCATCGGCCCATCGAGCGCCGAGACCACCAAGATCGCGCCGTCCATCTGCGCCGCGCCGGTGATCATGTTCTTGATGTAGTCGGCGTGACCGGGGCAGTCGACGTGCGCGTAGTGCCGGTTCTCCGACTCGTATTCGACGTGCGAAACCGCGATCGTGACGATCTTCGAGTCGTCACGGACCGTCCCGCCCTTGGCGATGTCCGAATAAGAGATTTCCTTGCCGCCGAACTTCTTCGACGCGACCTTCGTGATCGCCGCGGTGGTGGTCGTCTTGCCATGGTCGATGTGACCAATCGTGCCGACGTTCACGTGGGGCTTGGTGCGTACGAACTTTTCCTTGGCCATGATTCGATTCCTTGTCGATCTTGATCAGTCGAAAGCTTCAGCTGTCGTCGTGAGCTGAGCGAGTTCCAGAAGTGCCCGCGTCAGGGGTGGGATGAGATTCGAAGCACGCAATACTTCGTCCGGTTACTGCACCACACGCGCTATCTACCTCGGTGTGAGTGCAGAATGGTGAGTTGTCAGCCATGCATTGCGCCATTGCGGCGAATTCGGGGCCGCAGCCTCGTTGCACGGCGGCGCTATGAGTTGTTTCATTGTGGGCCACACAATCAGAAATAGATCCTGCGATCAGAAATAGATCCTGCGATTCGGTAATCGCAATCGCCCTGCGGATCGCCGTTCGCGCGGCAATAGGCTTCGATATTCGCAGACACGTTGGCGCTCGAGCTGCCGCACGCACCCGCGAAAATACCGAAGAATACTGCCGCCGAACGATACATCACGCTTTGCCCTTCACCTTGGCGACGATCTGTTCGCTGATGTTGTTCGGCACGGCTGCGTAGTGCGAGAACTGCATCGAGTACGTCGCGCGGCCCTGGGTCTTGCTGCGCAGCTCGGTCGAATAGCCGAACATGTTTGCGAGCGGAACATCGGCCGTCACGACCTTCAAGTTGCCGCGCTGATCCATGTTCTTGACCTGACCACGGCGGCTGTTGAGGTCGCCGATCACATCGCCCATGTAGTCCTCGGGGCACACCACCTCGACGCCCATCATCGGCTCGAGGAGCTGGAGCCCTGCGCGCTTCGCGGCATCCTGGAAGGCCATCGAACCTGCGATTTCGAACGCGTTCGCGTTCGAGTCGACGTCGTGGTAGCTGCCGTCGACGAGCGCGGCTTTCACGTCGATCACGGGATAACCGGCGAGAACACCGCGGGTCATCGCCTCGCGAATACCCTTCTCGACCGGCGGGATGAATTCCTTCGGGACCACGCCACCGACGATCTTGTTCTCGAACACGAAGCCCGTCCCGGGCTCGCCCGGCTCGAGGTCGATGCGAACGTGACCGTATTGGCCGCGACCACCCGACTGCTTGACGTACTTGCCTTCGATGTTCTTGACGGCTTTGCTGATCGATTCGCGATACGCGACTTCGGGCGCGCCGACATTGCATTCGACCTTCTGCTCGCGGCGCAGACGATCGACGATGATCTCGAGGTGCAGCTCGCCCATTCCGGCGATGATCGTCTGTCCTGTCTCTTCGTCGGTGAACGCGCGGAATGAAGGATCTTCCGCGGCGAGCTTGCCGAGCGCTTCGCCGAGCTTCGTCTGGTCGGCCTTGGTCTTCGGCTCGATCGCCTGCGAAATGACAGGCTCCGGAAAGACCATGCGCTCGAGCACGATCGGATGCTTTTCGTCGCAGAGCGTGTCGCCGGTGCGCACGTCTTTCAAACCAACGGCTGCACAGATATTGCCAGCTTGGATGTCCTTCAGGTCTTCACGCTTATTTGCGTGCATCTGAAGGAGACGGCCGACGCGCTCACGCTTGCCCTTGGTGCTGTTGAGCACCGAGGTCCCGCTCGATACCTGACCCGAATACACACGGATGAAGGTGAGCTGACCCACGAACGGATCGTTGATAATCTTGAAGGCAAGTGCCGAGAAAGGTTCGTCATCCGACGCCTTGCGCTCGAGCTTCACTTCCGCCTTGTCCGCGTCTTCGCCAACGACTGGCGGAATGTCCACGGGAGAGGGAAGGAAATCGATGACAGCGTCGAGCAATTGCTGCACGCCCTTGTTCTTGAAGGCTGCGCCACAAAGCACAGGAACGGCACGGAACGCGAGTGTTCCGCTGCGGAGCGCCTTGAGGATCTCGTCGACGCTGAAGTTCGTGTCGCCTTCGAGGTAGCGCTCCATCAACTTGTCGTCGAGTTCGGCGACGGCCTCGAGGAGGCGCTCACGTGTGGCGTCGGCCGCGGCCTTGTGCTCCGCGGGGATCTCGACCACGTCGAAGCGGCTTCCCTTCTCGAGCTCATGGAAGACATACGCTTTCATGCGCACGATATCGATGATGCCTTTGTGGCCGTCTTCGAGACCGAGCGGGAGCTGAATCGCGATCGCATTGGCGCCGAGACGCTCTTTGATCGATGCAAACGAACGGTCGAAGTTCGCCCCTGCACGATCCATCTTGTTGATGAAGCAGATGCGCGGAACCTTGTACTTGTCAGCCTGACGCCACACGGTCTCGGACTGCGGCTCGACACCCGCGACGCCGTCGAACACGGTGACCGCACCATCGAGAACACGGAGAGAGCGCTCGACTTCGATCGTGAAGTCGACGTGACCAGGCGTGTCGATGATGTTGATGCGGAACTGTTGGCCCTTGAAGATTCCGTTGTCCGGCCGCCAATGGCAGGTCGTCGCAGCCGACGTGATCGTGATGCCACGCTCTTGCTCCTGCTCCATGTAATCCATGGTCGCCGAGCCCTCATGAGTCTCACCGATCTTGTAGTTCACCCCGGTATAAAACAGGATGCGCTCCGTAGTCGTGGTCTTGCCAGCATCGATGTGGGCCATGATGCCGATATTGCGGGTTCTATCGAGCGCGTACTCGCGGGGCATAATCTCTAACTCTCGTTCGACGTAGATTGCGTGCGCAATAGAGTTGCGTGCGTAATAGAAAACCCCCTCCGGCCTTCCGTGCTCTCCCTTGGAGCACCCTTTCCGGAGAGGGTTCCAGTAAGCGAGTCAACTTTTGGAGTCGCGTTACTGGTCTATGTGAAGGTCGTCATTGAATCGAAATCACCGAATCGTGCAAAAGTTCCCGTGGGGAACTGGCGCTCACCAACGATAATGGGCGAACGCTTTGTTCGCGTCGGCCATCTTGTGGACGTCTTCGCGCTTCTTCACCGCGTTGCCACGGCCTTCAGCGGCTTCCTTGAGCTCAGCTGCCAAACGCTCGACCATCGTCTTCTCGCCGCGCGCTCGCGCATAATCGACGAGCCAGCGCATCCCGAGAGCGACACGGCGCTCGGGGCGAACTTCCACAGGAACCTGGTACGTCGCACCACCGACGCGGCGGCTCTTGACCTCGATCTTCGGCTTCACCGTATCGAGCGCCTTGCGGAACACCTCGATCGGGTCTTCCTTGTAACGCGACCCGATCACATCGAATGCACCGTAGACGATGCCTTCGGCCGTCGACTTCTTGCCGTCGCGCATCACGACGTTGCAGAACTTGGCGACCATCCGATCATGATACTTGGGATCGGGGAGAATCTTGCGCTTGGGGACTTCGCGACGACGCGGCATGGCGATTTACCTCTTCAGGACTTCGGGCGCTTGACGCCGTACTTGGAGCGACCCTGCTGACGGTTCGCCTTGTTCGTGTTGGACGGGCCTGCAGCACCCGATGCATCGAGCGCACCGCGCACGACGTGGTAACGCACACCCGGCAGATCCTTGACGCGGCCACCACGGATGAGCACGACCGAGTGCTCTTGCAGATTGTGGCCCTCGCCCGGGATGTAGGTCGTCACTTCGACGCCGTTCGAGAGACGCACACGAGCGACCTTGCGGAGCGCAGAGTTCGGCTTCTTTGGCGTGGTGGTGTAAACGCGGGTGCAAACGCCACGTTTCTGAGGACACGACTGGAGCGCCGGCGACGCGGTCTTTACGCGTACCTTTTCGCGCCCCTTCCGGACGAGCTGATTAATGGTCGGCATCAGTTCTCGAGATGCGAGGAGATGAGTTCTCTAGGAGGTTGGCCCTCTGTACGAAAACCGTACAAAAAGACCCATCCCGGGTTGCGGGAGGCGGAAGATTACTTTGGTGGGGGTGACTGTCAAGGAACAAGCCTCGAAAAAAGGATCGAGCATGCTCCATCGCATCAAAAGCGAAGTGACAGAGACACCGTTCCAGCCCCCACACCAAGGCGGAAATCAGTGGTTTCCTGGGCTCGTAGTGCCTCGGGCACACGACGGCGCTCCCTCACGGTTCGCGCGGGGACGAAACGGATCTGCGCCTCGAGAATCCCAGCCAGCACCACCGCAGAGAGCGCTCCAACAGCACTCCAATGAAGCACGAAAGCCGCTTCGAGAAGCTGATTTGCTTCACGGATACTCGTCGCATCCCCCGCAAGCTGAGCGCGATTCGCGAAGACGGACAGCTCTTGCCACCAAATCATCGCGCCGATCGCGGTGCCTGCGAGTGCGGTTTCACTCAATAAAAACGCCCACCCAAGCCCAGGATCTCCGTTTTCGAATTGCCCGACGCCGAATGGCAGAAGGGCCAACCAGCGCGAGTTGGGAACGGCGGTCGTCACTTCTTCTTCAGCAAAAAGGATAAGAGATCGTGCGCGTTCTTCGGCACGCATCGCGCGTTCTTCGAGCGCAGTTCGTTCTCTTTCCTGATGATGTTCGAGCACCAAACGCTCGCGGACTGAGTCGAAAAGCTCCTGCACGTCGATGGGGAAGCGCAAAGGGTCGAGGATGTAGTCGGGTTCTGCGCGCAAGAGTCGCTCGAATTGCTGCCGCGCCGCGTCTCGACGGCCCACGAACAAATAAGCAGCGCCCAAATATTTTCGCGCTTCGGCGACGAGCGCAGGGCTCTCGAGCCGCGGCATTTCACCCCCTACGAGCGCTTCGAAGTAAATGACGGCGCGCTCGTAGTCACGGGCTTCGTATGCGCTGCGAGCAGCTTCGAAATCTTCGACATCGCCGGCTTTTGCGCCCGCAGGCAAAAGTGCGACGAGCAACAACGTGAGAGCCGTCGTACGCATCGCCAGGGGCGTCATTCCGCTGCGCGCTCCTCGGCTGTCGTTGATTCCTCTGGAAGGAGAGTCACGACTTGTTCGGAAGTGTCGCCTGCGATGAGCTCCACTTGCCCTCTATACTCGCCATATCCAGGTGCTGTCACGACGAACGGCAAGGTCTCTCGTCTTTCAGCAGAGGCGATGACGACGCGAATGGAGCCATGGGCGCGTCCATGATGCGAGCCCACCCGCACGTCCGCTGGCACATTGCTGCGAACGATGAAGATCGCGGGGTTGCTCTCGAGGCGATGACGCAGAAGGTAGGGCTCTTCCCCAGGAGGAATGTTCTCGTCGAACGAGCTGGCGCGACAACATTGAGAATCGAGCGGTTCGATGACGAAGCGATGGGGCCCTGTGCTGAGCTCGATTTCGCGAAAGGCCGCGCCAAACGTACGCGGCGCTTGCCCATCGACGCCAATTCGAACCCGCTCGGGATCGGGGTCGAAGCGAACGAGCCTCTGCGATGAATGTTCGACGCGCCGAGCCGGATGTGCGCCGTCTCGCGACGCCCTCCCGAGCGAAAGCCCCCCATCGACTGCGACGGCTTGATCGCTCGGCAACATCGCGGTGTCGAATGATGACGTGACGAGCCCAGCGTCGCTCTCGAAGTCATGTGGCACCTCCACGAGTGGATTGGCCATGGCGTCCATGGGCGGCACATCGGGAAGAGGTTCGCTGCCCTCGAGCATCCGAGAAAAAACGAGCAGCGAGCACACCCCGAGTGCGAGCGCCACGGCAACAATCACGCGCGAAGCTCGCTGGTTGCGACCGATGTTCTCGACGAGCCTCAAGACCTCGGCATTGCCGTTGTCGAGCGCGAGCACACGACCAAAATAATCGAGGGCCGCGGGGATATCTCGACGATCCCGCGCTGCTTTGCCAAGCGCGATCGACGATTCGATCGTCTTCTTCGTCACGCTCTTGGCCACGCCTTCGGGGTCATCGAGATATTGCGCGAGCAGCGCAGTGGGTTCGTCGATTCCGCTCTCTCGAACGAAAGCGCGAAGCTCGTGGTCGAACTCGACCGTGCTCGCAAAACGAGCATTGGGATCGTGCGCGAGCGCGCGAACGATGATCGCACGCAGCCGCCCTCCAATGGCGGGTTGCGCCCGCAGGGGATCGACGAAATCGCCATCCACGATGCGTTTCAAGATCTGATGTGGATTGCGCCCAGCGAAAGGCAACCGTCCACACGCGAGAAAATAGAGCACCGTGCCGAGCGAAAACACGTCGGTTCGCGCGTCACAATCGCGCCCTTCGATTTGCTCGGGCGCCATGTGACCGGGTGAGCCGAGGATCTGCCCAGTGGCGGTCATCGTGTGTGAATCGACCATGTCGGCGATGCCGAAATCCGTCAGTTTCACACAGCGTTTCTCGTGGATGAGGATGTTCTCGGGTTTGACGTCGCGGTGGATGATCCCCTTCTCGTGCGCAGCCTGGAGTGCGCAACAGATCTCGATCGCGATGCACGCCGCGATCTCGGCAGGAATCGTGGGGTGTTCGTCGGCAAACTTCTTGAGCGTCGGCCCCGTCAAGAGCTCTGTCGCGATGAATGATTCTTCCGACGCCTCACCCGAATAGTCGTAAATTTCGAGCACCCGTGGATGCCTCAGCCTGGCGACTCCTTGAGCTTCGCGACGAAAGCGTTCGCGCGCTTCTTTGGAGGCTCGCAAGTGCGGATGCATGACCTTGAGGGCGACCCACCGGTCGAGCAGTGTATCGCGCGCCCGGAACACGGTGGCCATCCCGCCATGCCCGATCTCCTCGACAATTTCGTATTTTTCGAGCCTCCGCATCATGTGGGCGATGCGCCCCGCGGGGCAATCACGGCCCGGAGAGGATAAAAGGCAAACGGGCGCGACACAACTCCATGTTGGTCAGGACTGCCCCTCCGCTCCTGCGGAGGATGTATTTCACGCTCGGGACAGCCCCTCTTCAGCCGCAGAGGATGTGTCTGGAGCTCGAGACGGGCGCTCCGCGGGCTCGAGGGCGCTCACAACCCAACGCGACCGCGAATCAGCAGGAACACCGCGCTCACGATGAGCACCGTCGCGAGCACGACTTCGGAGCCGACATGCTCGGCTCCGAGCGTCACGCCGAGCAGCACGGCCAGGACGGGATTCACATAGGCGTAGCTCATCGCGACCGCGGGGCGGGCACGGGCGAGGAGATGGTTGTACGCGCTGAACGCGATCATGGAACCAAAGATGACGAGATACGCGAAGGCCATCATCGTCCCGAACGAAATCGATGTGGGCCGCGTCTCACCCGTAAGCGCGCCGATCACGATCATCGACGCACCCCCAACAATCATCTGGGTGGCCGCGCCGGTTGGGCCTTGGGCGATGGGAAGACGCCGCGCCGAGAGCGAACCTGCAGCCCAGCCGATCGAAGCGAGCAGGGGCAGGAGCATGCCGATGGGATCGGTGCGGAATTCGCCCCCTGCAACCAGCACGATCACCCCCACGAGGCCGAGGAGCATCCCAACCCACTCGCGCCAACTCGTTCGATCACCCACGAGAGGGCCCATCACGGCGGCCCACAGCGGCATGGTTCCGCACACCACCGCCACCACGCCCGAGCCCACGCTTCGCTCTGCTGACGCCACGAGCCCATTGCCGACAGCGAAGAGCAGCACACCGATGGGCAGCGCTGCGAACCAGTTCTTCGCACTTGGGAGCGCGTGGCCCCGAACGCGTTGAATCGCGAGCAGGGTCGCCCCCGCAAGGAGGAAGCGAACCCCACCGCTTCCGAAAGGCGGAAGTTCACGAACCATCACGCGAATCGCAAGGTACGTCGAACTCCAGATCAGGTACACGAGCACCAGCGCAGCCATCACGTCCGGGGTCAACGTGGGGCGCGGCGTCTCGCTCGAACCACCCGACGAAGCCAGAGGCGTAGCCATGGAAACGCGAGGGGGAGTCATGAGCGCGGCGGCAACTATGACGCCCGCATTCCTCGGGCGAAAGGTGCCAACGAAAAGAGCTCGACAAGACCATGTCCGGGCGCGCTCGACTTACAACCCAACATCCCTCATTCCCACGGCTCCAAACGCTCTGGCCAACACATCGTGAGATGATCGACCTCGCGCCCTGATGCGTCGAGACCTCCCAAAAGGACGACGACCCCTCGAGCGAGCTCTGCCGCCGATGCGCGGGCGCGCGGCACATCGAGCATCATCGATTCGAATGTCACGCCGTCCGCACTCACGACCACACGATCGGCGTCACGTGATGCGCACATCGGAGTGCCCGCTGGGCATGCGTCCGCTGCCAATCCGCCTAAAATCCAGGTGCCTTCCGCGGTTTCGACAACCGCCGAACCGAGCCGGGGTCGTACCCAATCGTACTCGCTCGCGAGCGAGTCGATCTCACACGCAGGGCACGAACGCACGAGCAAGCTCTCGCTCACGAACTCTCCATCCGCATCTTGCCCACCCAGAAGCGCAGCCATCCGCCGCGAATCATCGCGCACGAGCAACGGCGCCATGCGCGCACTCGTGCCACCCGCATCGATCGCCACTCCGTCCCGGCCAATCCCTGCGCGCTCCAGGAGCGGTTGCCCCTCTTCCTGGCCGCCTGCGATCACGAGCGCACCACCGACGAACGCCGCCGCAGGCTGGCGACGTACGACGCTCATGCGGGTCTTGCTCACGACACCATTCGTCGCGATCCAACTGATGTCCGAAGAGCCGTCCCCTCCGACGACCGCAATTCCATCGCTGCCGAGATCGACGAGCGTCGATTCACTTCCCGCTCCGTCATGAAGCGAAAGCGCGGTCTCGCCCTGCCCTGGCTGCCAGATGAATGCTCGGCTTGGATCCACGATCACGATGGCTCCCGTCTCTCCGAGAAGCATCGCTTGGCTCTCACGCAATCCTGGAGAAAACGGCTCGATCGCGACGCCTGGGATCATCGTCGGATCCACGATCGCATCGGCCCACGTCAGCTGCGGCGCGCTGATGCTCCAAGGGACATCGGTGCTCGCTCCGCGATGGGTGCCGCCGATGGTCCAGAACGTCGCGCCCTGACTCACGAGCGCCAGACCGAGCCGCTCCTCGGGCAAACGCGGCTGTGCGAGCCCTGCGCAGTGGAGAGGCTCGCCCATCACGACGCGTGCAAAACCGACGGCAAGGGGCACGAACGCGGGCACGGCACCGATCCGGTGCGCACGTGAATCATCCGATTCGATCTCGACCCCAAGCCGCGTCGGCAATCCGTAATTATCGATCGGTGATGTGATGTCGAAGGTGCCGCCGCGATAGGACGTCACGATCGTCTGGCGCCGCGCGGCATCTCCTTGATCGATCTCGAACCGAAGCTCCCCCGGCCCAAGGTCAGCGACCGGATTGCCTCCCCGTTCGTCGACGATTTGCACCATTCGCGCAGATTCGCGAGGAGTCTCTTCGCATCCCGCGAGCAAGACGAGCCCGATGCACATCGAAATGGCACGCATTGGTGTGCGCCTTTACTTCGCAATGAGGCACGAGTAAAGGAGCCGACCGTGCGCCTACGCGAGATCGATCCTTCGTTCGATCCACAAAAGTTCGCGATTGGATTTTGCGGACGTGGCGTCGCATGGCTCGACGGTGATGGCATCGGTCCGCAGGGTCGTTGGTCGTTCTTGGGCTGCGATCCGGTCGAAGTACACACAGCGGAAGAAGGCGATCCCAATCCGTTTGCAGCGCTCGCGGGAAAGCTCGCTCGCGATGACGATCCGCGTGGACGAGACATCGATCCCGAAGACGTTCCAGCGTGGATCGGCCTCATCGAATACGACGCGTGCTTTGGCGCGAGAGACATGCTGGGCCTGCGCGCGCCCCGCCGACTGCGACGTCGGCCCACTGCCGTGGTGCGATTCGCTCGTTACGACGCGCTCATCGCGATCGATCATCGGCAACACCGAGCATTCCTCGTCGGCGACGACGACGACGCACTCGATCGCATGCAAGCTCGACTGCACGCGATCGACGCGCGCAAGCCGCACGCATGGGCGTCAGACATCGCCGCCGAAGACGCCGAGATTCATCGCGACGCCATCGAACGAGCGCTCTCTGCGATCGCCCGAGGCGAGCTCTATCAAATCAACCTCGCGCGAAGGTGGACGGCGCGCTTCGAAGGCGACCCGATCGCGCTCTTTATCGCGATGCGCAAGGCGAGCCCAGTGCCATTCGGCGCGTATCTCGAGCGCGATGGAGATTGCGTGCTCGCGCGCACGATGGAGCGCTTTTTACGTTGGAATGCGCAGAGCCGCATCATCGAAACACGCCCCATCAAGGGCACCCTCGCGCGGAGCGGAAGCGATGATCGGGCCGAAGCCGACGCGCTGCGCGCCGATGAAAAAGAGCGCGCCGAGCACGCGATGATCGTCGATTTGATGCGCAATGATCTCGGTCGAGTCGCAGAGATCGGCAGCGTGCAAGCGATCGACGTGATGGAGGTCGAGCCCTACGCGGCCCTTTCGCACCTCGTCTCGACCGTGCGCGCCAAAACGAAACCCGAGCTCGGTATCCCCGACATCCTCACCGCCACATTCCCACCAGGAAGCATCACAGGCACCCCCAAATTGCGCGCGATCGAGATGATCGAAGCGCTCGAGCGTCATCCACGCGGCGCGTATTGCGGCGCGATCGGCCATATCGACCGCGCGGGCGGACTGTCCTTGGCCGTCGCGATCCGCACCGCCACCATCACGAACGGGCAGCTCGAATATTTCGCGGGCGGCGGCCTGGTCGAAGCGAGCATTCCGGCCCGCGAGGTCGCTGAAACCGAGCTAAAAGCCCGCGTTTTGCTCGATGCGCTCAAGATGCTCGAATAGCTCCAGAGATGTGCTATAGAGCCCCGCTCGATTTTCCGGCGTCGTCTAAAGGCAGGACAGCGGACTTTGAATCCGCGAATGAAGGTTCGAATCCTTCCGCTGGAATTGGTTTCCTACGAGCGTGCCGCAGGCCGCAGCAGATAAAGAAACGCTTCGACGTTTCCATCCGGCCCCGCAAGCTTCGAATCACAGCGACCCAGCACCTCGAACCCAAGCGCGAGTGCTTCCGCCTCGACTTTATCGATCGCCAGAGCCCGCGCCGCAGGATCTCGCACGACGCCCTTCCGCAGTTCATGACGGTCGACCTCGAATTGCGGCTTCACCATCGCGAGGACCGTACCTCCGGACCGCAACACTTCGAAGGCCGCCGGCAAGAGCTTTCCAAGCCCGATGAACGACGTGTCGATCACGACGAGATCGATCGGCTCGCCGAGATCTTCCATGCGGAGATGACGCGCGTTCGTCCGTTCGCGCACGACGACCCGCGAATCATTCCGCAACTTCGGATGAAGCTGCCCCCACCCCACATCGATCGCGTGCACACGCGACGCCCCACGCGCCAAGAGGCAATCCGTAAACCCGCCCGTCGACGCACCAAAATCTGCGCACACCAAGCCGCGAGGATCCACCCCGAACGCTTCGAGAGCGCCCTCGAGCTTGACTCCACCGCGCGAAACATACGGGTGATCGGCGCCGCGTACCTCGAGCGGAGCCTCCTCGGGCAACGTGTCGCCCGCTTTGTCGATCCGCCGCTCACCCGAATACACGATGCCCGCGAGCACGAACGCGCGCGCCCGCTCACGACTCGGCGCAAGCCCGCGCTCGACGAGCATCAAATCGACACGTTGCCGAGCCACACGCAATCTTTTCCGCCGAAATTCGCGTGATCAGAACGGGATGTCATCCCCACCGAAATCATCGGGCGGCATGTCATCAGGAGGCATTTCGTGCCCACCGCCGCCACCTCCGCCGCCGCCACGGCCACCTCCATATCCACCACGGCTGCCACCGCCACCGCCACCGCCGGTATAGCCGCCACCGCCGGTATAGCCGCCACCGCCGCCTCCGCTACCACCACTGAACCCGCCACCTTCGCCACCTTCACCGCGGCCACCGAGGAGCAAGATCTGATTGGCGACGATCTCCGTCGTGCTTCGTTTGCCGCCGTCTTTGTCCTCCCATTGCCGGGTCTGGAGGCGTCCTTCGACGTAGATCGTCTTTCCTTTATGAAGGAATTTATTCAATGCTTCCGCGCGGTTACCCCACACGACCACGGTGTGCCACTCGGTGCGCTCCTGCCGCTCGCCCGCTTTGTTCCCGTATCGCTCGGTCGTCGCCAAGCGCATCCGAAGAACGGCTTGCCCCCCTTGCGTGTACTTGAGCTCAGGATCGAGCCCGAGGTTGCCGATCAATAGAACCTTGTTGAGGCCTTCCGCCATGTTCCCACTCCCAATCAGGCCGGCATCCACGCCGACCGGGCATTCAATCCGCCGCTACCTTCTCTACCTTACGCAGGAGGAAGCCGGTGAGCTTTCTGTTGCTCCCCTTGGTGCGATTTCTCTTCCTGGTGCAACAGCACCGCGAGCTCTCGGACGATCGCCGCGTGCCGCGACTGACGAAACTGCGGTCCAATTTCTCCAGCTTCGAATTCCGCGTTCAGCCGAGCCGCCTCTTCGAGAAGCGCCTGCTTGCGACGTCCCCATTCGATCGCAAGGGCTTTCTCCGGCGAGCCTCGTCGCATGACTCCCCACGCTCCGAACGCGACCATGATGAGCGAGGCGGCGACCGCGATCCAACGCAGTGGTCCAGGCCCTGGAATCCCTCGAAATTGCAATGTAAATGACTCGAAAGGGGCATCGCCAGGACGTCTCTCGAGCTCAGTGCCAAAGAGCGCTCGCCCTTGATCTTCGAACGCACGCGGCTCGGGGAGCCCTTCGGCATGCAGAGTCATTCCCGGCGGGGCATCGGTGATCACACGATAGATGTACGTTCGAAATGGCACATCGAACGAGATGTTCATGTCCGACCCGGTCACGGGAAGATCGTACGCCCAGACCAACGTCACGCGCCCCGGTGGAAGCGACCCCTCGAGGCGCACTCCATGTCCCGCGATCTCCGTGACCCGCTGATCGGTCATCACAGGCTGGGTTTGGAACGCCGTGAACCCTTCAGGGAGACGAATCCGGACTCCATCCCTTGGAAATACGTACGTCTCCGCATTTTGACTCATGTTCGCGAGTTGCACTTGTTGAATCACGTGCAAACGCTCTTCACGAAGCTCGACGAAAGTCTGACCCAGAAGCTGCAACACCGTGCGTTCATCGTGTGTCACGGGCAAGCGCATCACCCGCACGTCGTACCCTCGATCTTCCGGGAGCTGAAACGGCGTCGAGCTGTACGTGGCGCCCTCATGAGGCACATTGATTCGATACGCTTGAGCGGTTCCTCTCGGCAACTCCTGCCAAACGTGGGTCCCGCTCGCATCGGTCAAAGCCGACACGCGCTCTCGATCCCCACCTTGCGCCATCGTCCCCAAGAGGACCGTCGCGGAGGAGACCGGCTCTCCGTGTAAGTCCACGACCCGGACACGAATCGACCCCGGCGCAAGCTCATCCGAAGGTTCGGCGATCGCCACGGGCGGTGCATCGAAGAGCCCACGGCCGCCGGGATGCCCGTGCGGCATGTCTTGCGCCCGCGCTTGCTCACCGCAAAGGAGAATCAAGATCCCGAAAAAAAAGAGCGAAGCGAACCTCATTCTTTACCCTTCGCGACGTGCTCCGCGATCATGCGCTCGGCCCGCTCGTACAACGGCTTCACGTCTCGGTCGAGCAGAGCCAACACTTGCTTGGCGCGCGCTCGGTAGGCAGTGTCGAGTCGCTGAAAGTCAGCGTCGCTGATCTTCCCGACGGCGTGTTCGTATTCGAGGTCTTTGATGGCTCGTAAGAGCGAGTTCTTTTCGTCCACGAGCGCCGCATGTTCGGGCAGATCTCGAGTCGTCTCGATCGAGAGAGGGGCGCCTCCCTCAACGAAGCGCAAGCTGTTCCAAATCGCGACGAGCGCAGCCACGAGCGCGACCGACGAACATGCGAACAAAAAAAGAGCTAGCGAAGTCAACTCAGGGCTCCTCGAAACGTCGAAGCTCGTCTTCGAGCTCGCTGTCGTAGCCGGCCGCTTCAACACGAAGGGAGCTCGACTCTCGAGGCGTCCCCGCTCGTTGCCAGCGCCGCCCGATCGCAAAAAGACCGAGCAAAGCAACGATGATTCCCGCCACTGGCACTGCCCACAGCGCGCGATCGAGCCCCTCATCGCTGGGAATCGCGATCGCCTGCGGACCGAAGCGCTCGCGATAATGTGCTTGAATCTCGACCAAGCTCATGCCGCTCGCCAGCCGATCACGCATCTCGGCGCGCATGTTCTCCGCCCATCCACAGCCACACGTCGAGAGCGGCAAACGCTGACAGCCCCCGCATTCGCAGAGCAATCGCTCGAAGAGCTGGCGCTCGGTCGGGTCATGAATCTCGACGGTCCCGGCGTGAAGTGAGCTCGAACTATCCGCCTGCGCAGAAGCCAGATTCGGGGGGAAAACCGCTGCACCCGCCAACAAACCCAAGAGCACGAGCGTCGCAATCACTGCGCGCATCGGCGGGGCGGCGCGCTTCGAGACAGGCTCACCGAGCAATTCTCGAACGGACGGGAACGCCGCCACGAATGTCCCCAAGAGCACGACGAACCCACCGAACCAAATCCAAAATACGAGAGGCCGCACGACGACTCGGAACGTGGCACGCGCCGTCTGACGATCGATCGTGCTCAAAATCACGTACGTATCGTTGAGCGGCGTCCACCGGATATCGACTTCCGTCGTCGGCATGTCCGGATGCGTCCGATACACGTACTTCGCGGGACGAAGCGTGGCGAGCTCGCGCTCGCCATGAAGCAGCACAATCTCCGCCAAGGTCATCGACTTATTGAGATCGATCTCTTCACGCCATCCTTCATAGCGAAGCGTGTACCCGGCCACTTCCATCGTTTGACCAGGCCTGAGCGCGGCCTCTCGCTCCACGTCATACGCGGCGCCGGTGAATCCGAGATAGATGAGCACCACGCCCAGATGCACGGTGTATCCGCCATAACGGCGGCGCGCCTTCGCGACGAGGCGAAAGAGCGCGAGCCCCATGCCTTCCTTCGCATTGCGACGGCGCATCGCCACGCCACGCCAAAACTCCTGGACGATCGCGGTGATCACCATGGACGAAAGCGTCGTACTCACGACGGGCCCCACGGCGTAAATCGCCGCGAGCACTCGCCCCGTGGCCGTCTCGTAAATCTCTTCGTTCGCGACGATCGGAGGAAATCCGAACTTCGTTCCAAGCACGAAATGCGCGGTCAACACGAAGAAGCCGACCAGCGTGGGCGCTCGAAACGCCATCAATAAGTTTTTGCCCGTGGCCTTGCGCCAAGCGATGAGCGGCCCAACGCCCATCAGGAAAAGAAGCAAAAGCCCAAGCGGAACCATCCACCGGTTATAGAACCCTGGCCCCACCGTCACGGTCTCGCTACGGAGCCAATCGCTGATGAGTGGAAACGTCGTCGCGATGAGGATGAACACGAGCATCCCGACGAGAATCCAGTTGTTCAGCAAGAACGCGAACTCACGCGACAAGAGCGACTCGATGGTGCCGCCCGCGCCACCCTTGAGTTTCGGAGCTGCGAACCCATGGCGAATCCGTTCGACCGCGTAGGCGTACGCAATGGCCACAGGAGGCAACGCGAACACACACGCGCCCAACGCCCAATAGTCCGAAAACCATCCGACCAAGAATCCAATCACGCCACCGAGCGCAGCCGCCCCGAGAAAGTCATCTCGAGAAACCAGACGCTGACGCAGCTCGGGAAGACGCCATGCGATCACCGTCACGATGAACAACAACAGGGCCGCCATGTAATACACGAAATAAATGCCGATATCGCTGCGCGCGAAGCTATGAACGCTCGCGATGAGGCCCGAACGCGTCAAGAACGTGCCGAAAATCGTGAAAAAAAACGTGCCGCAGAGGAGCGACACATTCCACACCTTCATCATCCCGCGCCGCTCTTGGATCATCACGGAATGCAGGTACGCGGTGCCGAGAAGCCATGGCATGAACGACGCGTTTTCGACCGGATCCCACGCCCAATAGCCGCCCCAGCCAAGCTCCTCGTAACTCCAGAACATGCCGAGCATGTTGCCGAGCGAAAGAAACGCGAACGCGAGCAAGACCCAGCGTCGCGCCATCAGAATCCACTCGTCGGACAGACGTCCCGTCATCAACGCGGCGATGCAGATCGCAAATGGAACGGCCCACCCTGTCAGACCCATGTAAAGAGCCGGTGGGTGAATGGCCATCCAGTAGTTCTGGAGGAGCGGATTGAGCCCTTCCCCATCCGCCGGCGCGGCCGTGAATGTCGTCGCGAACGGATTGGCCGCAAACAGCATCAAGACCGCGAAAAACGCGAAAATGCTCGCGAGTGTCGCGTAGATCCAAGGCTGGAGCTCGAGATAACGCCGCTTCACCGAGAGCGTGAACGCAAGCGAATAACCTCCGAGGAGGAACGACCAAAAGAGGAGTGAGCCATCCTGTCCGCCCCAAAGCGCCGTCCACAAATACATCGGCGACATCGAGCGATCGCTGTAACGGGCGATGTAACGAATCCGGAAATCGTGCGATTGAAACGCATACGCCAAAAGAAACACCGCGCTCACGATGAGCGCGATCGTGGCGATGAGACCCCACCGGGCACTCGGAACGAGTTGAGGTCGACCTCGCCCAGCTGCGATCGAAATCGCAAAGGTATATGCGGAGGCCATAAGAATCGCGCTGAGCAGCACGTTTCCAAGAAGGGGTACGTCGATGACCGGCATGCGCGACCGGAGCCTAGAGCCGGCCACCCCGACGAGCAATGACTCGAAGCATGAAGAGCCCGATCAACGCTCGATCGGGCCCTTCACATCTCGAAATCACGCTCAATTCGTCTCTTCGAACTCAGCGTCGATCACATCGCCTTCTTTTTTCTTGCCGCCCACGCCCGACTCAGCACCCTCGGCCGCACCCGGCGCGCCGGGTGCCGCTCCTGCCGCTCCATACGCGGCTTGCGCGATCTCGGCCATCGCCTTCTCGAGCGCTTCCATCCCCGACTTGATGGCGTCGTGCTCCTCTTTCTCGACCGCCGAACGCAGAGACTTCACCTTCGCTTCGATGTCGGCGACCTTGTCGGCAGGCACTTTGTCCTTCACGTCGGCCAGCGCGCGCTCCACCGAGTAGCAGAGCTGATCGGCCTTGTTGCGCGTGTCGATCTGGTCTCGCCGCCGCTGATCGTCGGCCTCGTGCTCCTTGGCATCGCTGACCATCTTCTGGATCTCGGCATCACTCAAACCGCTGTTCGCAGTGATCGTGATCTTCTGATCTTTTCCAGTCGCCTGGTCTTTCGCGGTGACACTGAGAATGCCGTTCGCGTCGATGTCGAAGGTGACTTCGATCTTCGGCACGCCGCGAGGCGCCGGCATGATGCCTTCGAGATGAAAGCGACCGAGGGTACGGTTGTACCGGGCCTCGGCACGCTCGCCCTGGAGCACATGGATTTCGACCTTATTCTGGCTGTCTTCCGCGGTCGAGAAGGTCTCCGCCTGACGCGTCGGGATGGTCGTGTTGCGCTTGATGAGCGGGGTCATCACGCCGCCCAAGGTCTCGACGCCGAGCGAGAGCGGGGTGACGTCGAGCAGAACCATGTCTTTGACATCACCACTCAACACGCCGGCCTGGACCCCAGCACCGATCGCCACGACCTCATCCGGGTTCACACCCTTGTGCGGCTCTTTGCCGAAGAACTTCTTCACTCGCTCCTGCACCATCGGGATGCGGGTCGAGCCACCGACGAGCACCACCTCGTCGATATCGCTCGCGGTCTTGCTCGCATCGCTCAGCGCGCGCTTGCACGCATCGAAGGTCCGTTCGATGAGGTCTTCCATCATCTGCTCGAGCTTCGCTCGGGTCAGCTTGATGTTGAGGTGCTTGGGCCCCGTCGCGTCCGCCGTCAGGAAGGGCAAGTTGACGGTCGTCTCGAGCTTCGACGAGAGCTCGATCTTCGCCTTTTCGGCGCCGTCCTTGAGACGCTGAAGGACCATTTTGTCCTTCGATACGTCGATTCCCGTGTCCTTTTTGAATTCCGCGATCAGGTAATCGATGATCCGGTTGTCGACGTCATCGCCACCAAGGTGGGTATCACCATTGGTGCTGATGACCTGAACGACGTTGTCGCCGACTTCGAGGACCGAAACGTCGAATGTGCCGCCACCGAAGTCGTATACGACGATGACTTCGTCCTTCTTTTTGTCGAGGCCGTACGCGAGCGCCGCGGCCGTGGGCTCATTGACGATGCGCTTGACATCGAGCCCTGCGATCTTGCCGGCGTCTTTGGTGGCCTGACGTTGGCTATCGTTGAAGTATGCGGGAACCGTGATGACCGCCTCGGTCACGGGCTCACCGAGATAATTCTCCGCCGCTTTCTTGAGCTTTCGAAGAATATGCGCGGACACCTCTTGAGGCGCGACTTCTTTGCCTCCGAGCTTGAACGCCACGTCGCCATTGGCGCGTCGCACCACGTTGTAAGGAACGCGCTTGGTCTCGTCGCTCACCTCTTCGAAGCGCCTTCCGATGAAGCGCTTGGCCGAGTAGATCGTCCCCTCGGGGTTGGTGATCGATTGCCTCTTGGCAATTTGGCCGACCAACACCTCACCCTGATCGTCCCAGGCGACGACCGACGGGGTGATGCGATCGCCCTCCTCGTTGACGATGACCTTAGCGTCCTTGCCCTCCATGATCGCAACCACGGAATTGGTCGTGCCAAGGTCGATGCCGATGATCCTGCCCATGTTGGTCCTGCTCCGCTATTTCGGTGCTGTTTCTGGTTCAGTCGGAGCTCCACGGCCCCGGACACCGCGCGAAGCTAACCACATGGGCGGGGCGGTCAAGCCCGAGATTGAACAGAATCGCTGCTTGACCCGAGACGGCGGAAACGCAATGAGGGCCCGTCGTGTCGAACCATGAAGCCAGTCGGAGCGCCGGACGGGGTGTGCTCTGGACCATGGGCGCCAAGGCCGTGTTCATCGGCACGGGTTTCGTCGTTCAACTGCTCCTTCCGCGTGCACTCGGCAATCCCGAGGAATGGGGGCGCTATTCAACGGTTGCGACCCTCACGGCGATCGTCACGAACACATTGATCGCCGCGCTTTTGCAGACCGTCAGCAAGCGCACCAGCGATGATGAAACCTCGCGCGCACGCACGCAGCGAGAAGGACTCTGGATCGGTGCTGGTTTTGCGATTCTTTTCGGCGGAGGGTTCGCAGCGGCTGCGCCCTTCATTGCTTCTTTCTGGCAACGCGACGCGACGCTCACCCCGCTCCTCATCACCGCCGCGGGAATCATCGCCGCCTATTGTCTCTACGCTCCGCTCATCGGATCTCTCAACGGGCAGCGGCATTTCTCGAAACAAGCGATGTTCGATATGGGATTCGCGCTCTTGCGCGGCGCCGCGATCCTCGTGGGCGCCCTCAGCGCCGCTGCGACCGGCGCCGTCTTCGGCTTCGCGGGCGCAGCTGCCCTCATCGTCGTCATTGCGCTGCTCACCGTCGGGATCGGAAAAGGCCCAACGCATCCGAACTTTCGCGAATGGATGGCGTATCTCGTGCCGATCGCGATCTACCAAGCGAGCATCAACGGCGTCCTCCAACTCGATCAACCTCTCCTTCGCGCCAACCTCGCAGATCTCGCACTCGCTCGAGGAGACACGCCCGAAGAAGCGGCCGCCCTTGCATCCTCCATGGCGGGGTTTTACCGAGCCGCGCAAACGTTCGCGTTCGTGCCTTACCAACTCGTCCTTTCGATCACATTCGTCGTCTTTCCCACAGTGGCCCGAACGACGACCACGAACGACGTCGAAGGCACTCGTACTGCGATCCGCGGCGCCATGCGTTTGTCGCTCATCGTGCTGCTCGCGATGGCGATGCCCATCGCGGGCGCCTCGAACGGCATCATGCACATCGCGTATCAAGAAACCTATCTCGTCGGCGCGCCCGCCCTCGCCTTTCTCGCACCGGGACTCGTCTCCTTCGCGCTCTTCGCCATTGGAGCATCCATCCTCGCTGGCGCGGGAAGAGCGCGAACAACGGCTGGGATCGCCGTGTTTGCGCTCGGGCTCGTCATCCTCTCGAACAGCATCGCGGTCCGCGCTGCCGGAGTGGGAGAGCACGCGATCGTCGCCGCTGCGATCGCCACGAGCCTCGCATCACTCACGGCACTCGTGCTCGTTGGATTCGTCATCCATCGATCGTTCGGCGCATTCTTGCCGCCCCTCTCGACATTGCGAGCCCTTCTCTCAGGCGGATGCGCTTGGTTCATCGCGCATTCACTCCCGCATCAAAGCCCGCTCGGCGCAATCATCGCGTGCGCTGCGGGCTTTCTGATCTATTTCGGAGCGCTCTTGCTGCTCAGAGAGATCGGTCCAAGCGACCTCGCCCTTCTGCGTGGTGTGCTTTCACGGCGCGGGGGGGGGGGGGGGAAGCAAGAAAGGAGAGAAGAGGAACAACGAGCCAGCGGGGGGGGGGGAGACGC
>CAYZTA010000006.1:0-72464 GCA_964481145.1 uncultured Sandaracinus sp. | reverse complement strand
CCCGCCCCCCCCCCCTTCTGCGTGCGGGGCTTTCCCGCCGCGCTCCACCTTCATTCCCCCCTTCGAGCGCTTCGTCGAAACACCTCACGAGGGTGCGCGTGCCACAGGGAACGCGTTCCGCGTTCCTGTCACCCGCGCAAGCAGCTCGACCCGGCTATGAACCCCGAGCTTCGCGAAGATGCGCTTCAAATACGTATTGACGGTGGCCACCGTCAAACCGGTGCTCTGCGCGATTTCGCGCGTCGAGTGCCCTGAAACGAGGCGCCCCACCACATCACGCTCTCGAGGTGTCAGTGGCGTGCTCGCAAGAAGTGCCTGCACATCGATTTCGCGTGCCGCGTTCGTTCCGTTGCCATTCGATTGTCCGATGCGCCGCGAATACGCAATCCCGCGCGAAAGTACGCGCCCACCCCAACGAGCGATGCGTTGGGCGTCTTCACCTGCACCTTGATTGTCTCCAAACCAAAGCTGGAGCGTTCCCATCTCCTGCTTGCCATGACGAAGTGGAACCGCGAGGGCTTCGCCCTGCATGTCACCACCGCTCCCTGTGCTTTGACCCGCTTCCGAACCATCCACGACGACCCGATGAGCCGCGGCCCCTGCAAGTTGCGCGATGATGGACGCCGCACGCGCCGCGTAGGTCGCAGACGGCTCAATGTCGAACAACTCTTCCGCGAGCTCAAAATGACGAATAGTAACCACACACGCCTCCCCCCGGAACGGTCTGCTCATCTTCCTGCTCCCCAATCCCCCCGGAGCTGAAGTACGCCGTTCGCGAGTTCTATCTCAGCCCGGAGGGGGGGGAGCGTCAAGGCCTCGCCGATAAAATTCGATCCTATTTTCGTTTCTCATGCATCCCCAATTGAGGACGCCAGGAAAAGGCCTGAATCTCGTGCGCCTTCGCGTTCGAGAACGAAACGACGTGAAAAATCGAAGGTCTCGTCTCGAACATCGAAGGCCTCGGATCCGGACACGATCGCGTCTTGCCGCCGCGCCTCGTCGCGGATTGCCTCAGCTTGCTTCGCCAAAGCGGCAATCCCTGGATCAGGATCACGGAGCAACGCTCGAACCTGCGACTCACACCCATGGTTCGATAGATGAGCGAGCGTGAGGACGCATCGCTCTTCGGATACCTGTCGTTCCTTCCATCGTTGCAGGAGGGTTCGAACACCCGCAGCTCCAAATGTCCCGTAAATCCGCGCAATCTCCTTCCACACATCCGTGGGCTCGGACGATAGAAGATGAACGAGCGGCACGACGGCACGGCGGAGTTTGAGTTGACCGAGCGCCAGAGCGAATGCCTGCCTTGCGACTTTGGTGGGCGCACCCAAACCATCGATGAGCGCATCCCCAGCGTCATCTCCGAGTTTGTCGATTCGCGGAAGGACGCGCAGAAGATCGGCGGAGGAGCGATGTCGAACCGCACGACAAATCGCATCCGCGAGCTTGGAAGCCGAACCTTCGGAAGACTCCAACACAGAGACGAGCTCATCCGCTGTCATCGCAGAGAAACTGTCCCCGTCCTCGTCGGGCAAGGGCTGGACATCGTGTTGAAATGCAAGGATCGCCCGATGGGCTGCGTCATGCAAATCCGACGCGGTGTCCCCTCGAACCTCCAACGAGGTCATCGGGCTTGATTCGAGATCGGCGTCATCGATCTCTTCTTCGATGTCTTCATCTTCGATGAGCTCTGCGCTTGGGTCTTCCAGAGACGCACGAATGAGAGGACTCGTCCCGCCCGGGTCGCTCAGCTCCTCGAACTCTTCGTCCTCATCCGTGACGATCCCGCCCGGATGCACACGACCCGCTCGCTCGGCCGCAAACTCCTCACGCATTCGCGCGAGCTCATCCTCGAGACGAGTGACTTCTTCGGCTCGTTCTCGGATTCGTCGCTCTCGGGCAGCAAGCGCACTTTCCCGCGCATTGATGTCGTCGCGCTCGGAAGGCTCGGTGCTCGAGAGGTATTCTGTCAGCCCAGCGATCCCGATCACGGTTCTCGCCTCCGCGGCGTATCGCGGAATGACCGACGGATCCCGCGCGAGCCGGCGAAGAAACCGTGCGCGCTCCTTCAGCTCTTCGTGACGAAGGACTTCAGGGATTACCAACGCCAGCTTCCGCGCAACTGGGTCGTGATAAACGAAGGTGCACGCAAGTGGGCCTTCGCCTTCGATGGTATGCAAACCCCCGCTCAACACGAGTTCACGCAGGTGTGGGTCGGTCGCAACATTCACCCCACGATAAATCGCAAACCCACGAAGGGTCCCGCGCACCCGAACATGGACGTTCTCAGTCGAGGTCCCCCCTGCTTGGCCTTCGTATATCGGCTCGTTTTCACCGCTCATAGGGCTCCTCGTGGAAATCGGTCGATCGGTATCACACCTCGCCATTCGCCCGCTATGCTCTCACGATATGCAGGACGAGGCCCCCGAAACGATTCGCTCACTCGCCGATGGTTGCGTGCGCTTTGTGCAACAAGCGCTCGGTATCGAACTTGATGGCACCCCCGAAACGTTGCCCATTCTCGACCACTACCTCGAGCGCGCCCGTGAAGACGACGCTCGACAGCGTGATCAGGTGCTGGGCCTCGTCACCACCTCTGCCGGCGCGTATTTTGGTGAGGTCATCCGCCGCTCATTTCCGAATGCGCGTTGGCATCTCGGCGATGCGGACGATCCCACCTCGTGGCGCATCGAATTCGAGCATATTTTCCTCTCGTTCAACCCGGTCGGCATGGCGCGTGAGGCTGTGCTCGAGCAAGAGAGCCGCGATTGGAGCGCGCATCTCGAAGTGTTGGAAGGCGATCGCAGTGCGATTTCAGAATCGCTCGAGCGGGTAGGCGCCGTGAGTGACGAGGATTACTTTCGACTCTCGATTCGCCATGAAGTGATCGATCACGTGGTGTCGGTCCTGGAGACCATCGCACAAGCGAAGGGCGAATCGAATCGATATTGGTCGCCCGAAGCTTACGAGCAAGCGCTCACACGCCACGAACACTGACTCAGCGGGTCCTGAGCAGGGCGCGACCAGGAACGCGAACTGCCCGCGGTCGCATGATCACGGCTCCCATCGGGCGCAATGCTGCAACTCGATAATGACCTGGCAAGAGCCCCACGAAGAGGCCTCTCGAACCTGCATCCACATAGCCCACGGCCACTCCCTCGACCGTCACGACGACGCGAGATTCGCTGTCATTGACGAACTCGAGACCTTCCGAAACATCCGATGGAACAACACTGGAATCGCGCGGAGGGCGTTCCATCGGACGCAGCCGCGCGAGTGCGGTCGGCTCGAGGAATGCGCGGCTGCTCGCTTTCACGATCGGCCGAGGCGGCCCCACTTCGTCTGCGCGAATCGCACGCCGTGGCAGCTCGACGGGCACATCCGCTGTCCTTTCCGCACGCCAAAAGCCCACACGGAAAGCGAGTGGCGCGGCGCGATCACAACGCCTCAAAAAATGCTCTCGCGGCTCCCCAGTCCACTCCGCGAGCAGCGCACAGATGAGCGCACCTGGAACTTCCTTTTGCGCGGCAAGAGGATCCCGACGAACGGACGCGAGGGGGCCCGCGCGATCGCGAGGGCCCCCTTCGAACCATTCGGACATCAAACCTGGCGCGAGCGAACGACCACCATCTCGATCGAACACATAAATGCCAGGGCTATCCCCGCGCAAACGGATTTCAGACTCCGCTTCGACTGGCCAGCCGGGCCCCACGAAACGCGCGCGGAGTCGCTCGTCCGTCACATCGATGAAGAGCTCGACCGCGGGGATCGCAAGATCAGAACGATTGGCGCCAAGGGTCTCTGGCACCGCGAGATGCACTCGATACACATAACGCCGGGTCTCGACTGGATCGTCCGTGGTGTAATCCGTGTCTGTGGCCGGCGCCCGCTCGACCACCCACGCTTGGCGATCCGTTGAGAGCTCTGCCATGAACGGGGTCGCCAGGGGCGACGCAGGCTCTTGAGCCGCGAGCTCTGATTCGCTGAGCTCTTCGACATACACTCCACTCGAGGAAGGTGTCGCCGCAAGCGCGGGACGCGTTCGCTCGTTCTCACACGACGCACACATGGCGACCACGCAGAGCACCATCCACGAGCGAACAATCACGGCAAGGTACCGTCGACCCGTGTCCACCCATCGGGAATTCCGGGGCTGCTCGAGGTCACACCGACCCCGATTCCCACCCCACCCGCGACGATGACCACGCCGACGACCGTCCAAAACCACCACTGTTCCCATAGCTCCGGCTGGCGCTCGCCGTTCCAATCGCCTTCATCGGGAGCGGCAAGCGCTCCCCGCAAATCCACTCCCTGATACATCTCACGCGCCATTTGACGCGCCGCGAGCATCCCGACTTCGTCGGTGCTCAGCGTGCCCTCGCGTGAGGCGAGCAAGAACCTCGTACGAATATCGTAAAGCCACACCTGCACATGCACTTGGCTTTCGCCGATCGGTCTGATGACGCCCACCACGACTTGTGCCGCACCTAGCGTGTTCCCCAGACTTCGAAGGTTGGCACCTGCGCGCTCTTCACCCAGCTCGCCGCGCAAAACACGCTGAAATTCTTCAGATGCCACGAGCCGCGAACGCTCGTTCGGATGAAGTGCGACTCGCAGAGTCGTGGAATTTCTGTCGAGAGTGACGCGACGAATCACACGTTGATGACTGAGATGTTTGATCGTCAGATAATGATCCCCCACGAGCAGTCCTTCGATTCGCAAAGGAGAGGGCCCGTAGCTTCGACCATCGACATAGATTTCCGCGCCTTCAGGTTCGGTCTGGACGAGCAGGGTCTCCCTTTCACCCGCAAGAGCACGGGTGCGTACACGCGAAAAGACGGCGGCGTATTCCGCGGGATAGCGAGAAGAATCATATTCATGTCCCTCACGAAACACGACGATCCGTTGGAAGCCCTGTTCACATTCGCGAATGCGTTGAGTTCGACACCGGGCGAGCGCTGAGATCATGTACGCATCGATCAGCTGCTCGCGCCGCACCGTATCGAGGTGAGCTTCGAACAAAGCGACGATGGCATCGGCTCGCTCGCCGGCATCGCGAGCATCCCCATTGGCCACTTGATCGACGAGCGGCTCGAGTTCTTCGATCGCGAACTGAACATCTTCGTTGAATGCCGCGGGGGAAAGAACATCGACAGGATGGACGAACCGTACCCCACCAACATCCGCCAATCCCCTTCGAAGTCCGATCGAAACCGTCGTCCCTTGCGCCTCCGTGGCTCCCCCCTCGAGCAACATGATCGCCGTCGCAGTGACGCTGGTCTCGTCCTGTTCAGATTGAGCTCGAACAACCGCGGCCTGCCCTCCAATCGAGCATGCGAGAAGTGTCAGCGACAAGATTCGAGTGACTTCGGACATCGATCAAAACTCGAAAACGACTTGGCCTCGCGGCTCCGATGACTGTTCGGAGAGCCCGATCCCGATTCCAATACTCGCACCCACGGCGAGGGCGGCTCCACCCACGATCGCCCAAAACCACCATTCCTCTGCGATCGAACGTTCGCCCTCCTCGGCACGAGCCAAGGCCGAAGTTCCATCTCCAGATGAAGTCGGTGATTCGACGAAGGTCCTCCATCCTGCCTCGAGCACCCCTGTCACCATTTGCTCGACCCCGAGCTCTAACGCGTTGGGCGCACTCGACACAAGTCCTCTATCGCGCGCAATCCGCTGACCCGAAGCATCAAACAAAACGAATTCGACGTTCACTTGCCCGCGCGAACGCGCAGACGCAATCCGGAGAAACCCAAGCACATCGACCTCGAGACTCTGCGCCATGCGCACGATGAGCCCCTGGGTCACTTCAGACTCGACATCGGCGGTGCGCAGCTCACGCAAGGAGTCCGACAGATTCACCATGCGTTCTTGTGGAAGAAAATGCGCGCTCACCCGCTCACTGCCTCGTGCCGCCACACTCACACGCTGCACGAACGGTATCCCCCCAAAACGGCTCACTCGCACCACATGCTCGCCCGCAGGCAATCCCGAGACTTCGATAGGCGTTTCACCGCGCAGTTGAAAATCGACGTGAACGATCGCCCCCGGAGGATCACTCTCGACGCGAATGCTCGCTCCATGCCGATGGCTCGAACGAGGTCGTGCGGCTTCGAATCGTCCGACGATCTCGGGGTTGAATACATTGGGATCTGGGCGAATCTCAGGCATCTGCACATGCAGACGACGAAACGTGCTCTCTGCATCTCGTGCTCGACCCTCGACGACGAGTGATGCGCCGAGATACAGCAGCGCTCGAGCCACATCGTCTGGGTGCCCGAGCACGGACTGTGCTCGATCGAATTCGCTTACGGCATCGTTCAAATCCCGAACGGCCCCTGCGAAGTCGAGGTTCATGTAAGCATCTCGCCCCGACTCCAGAAGCGTTCGGGCACGCTCGAGAGCTTGAAGCTCTTCATCGCGCTGTCCCCAAAACACACGATCGGCTTCCCGCCATCGCACCGTCGTAAAACGATCGAGAGCCTCCGTCGCCGCCACGACCGCACGTTGCGCCTCGATGAGGAGCGAAGCCTCCGCGGATTGCGCCACGATATAGGCACGGACATCAGGAGGAGCCGACGCCGCCCCCGAAAAATGAGAACTCACTGAGCTATCGGGGGGCGGTCCGCCTTCGTCTTCATCCAATTGTGCACGCGCACCGCCACAGAGCATGAACCAGAGCGCGAGCGCGAGCAGTGACCAGCGCGTATCGATGCGTGCGAAAAACCGCGCTCCTCCCTCAACGACCACGCGCGAGATCTCTCCGCATGGCGTCGAGGCTCGGGTCCAACTCGAGCACACTACGCAAAAGATTCTCCAACTCCGTGCGAAGCGTCGGCGATAGAGATGCCGCCGGACCCGAATTCAAGGTCCGTTCGACCAACCGTTCGATCGCTTGATTCGGATCGAGGGTGCCGGCACGCAGCTCATCCGAAAGAGCTCGAAGGAGCTCGGTGCGCGTCGATTCGACGTTCGTGCGAGAAGCCGTGTCCACAGACGCAGGCGACGCGAGCTCGTGAGCTCGATCCAATTCCGAGCGAAAGTCACGGCCCGCCTCACGAACCGACGAGGTAGGCCCGCTCTCGGAGGGCACATCCATGCCCACAACAGGACCACCACTGCCAGGGGGCTTGATTGCGCTGCTCATTTCGGCCTCCGTGAAGAGTACTCAAACGTTCGATGGACCCGCAAGCATCGGCTCACGGCTTTCCAGGTTGAGGGGCATATCGTCCTTGCCGAGCGTTCGTTGCGTGCATCCTCACGGACGGCCAGCTTGACAGTCGAGGAGGGTGCTCCTTATACGAATGTTGCGCGTGGCGCCGAACGGGAGATTTTCCTTGCCCGAGGGCACCCAAAAAAAGAGCTGTGCAGAGACGAGTGGGCCCGTTTCCGTCTGCTCGGGTTGTGAGCACTCGACTTGCGCCACCAAACGAAGTTTGGAACCGGGACAGCGAAACGACGTGCCGCTCTCGAGCGGAGACATGGCGCGTGGGTGCGAGACCACCCTACGGACGGTCCGCTTTTACGAAGAGGCGGGGCTCATCGAGCCGGTGGCACGAAGCGAAGGCGGACATCGGGTGTATCAACCCGAACAACTCGCCAAATTGCAGCTCATCATGGACCTGCGTGAGGCGGGTTTGTCCTTGCACGACATCAAAGCGCTGTTCGAGCTCAAAGGACGTTGTCAAAGCGCGGAAGAAGCCAGCACGAGGATGGCCACGGCGCTCGAAGCGCAAATCGAATGCATGCAGCGCAAAATCGCTGTGCTTCGTCGTCTTCGAGAAGAGTTGGCGTCGACCGTGGCCACCATCCGTGAATGTAGCACTTGTGATGCATCGGAATTCAAGGCTGCATGTGAAGAATGCGATGTCATGAATCGGCCGGATCTGCCGCGGGCCATGCGGCTCCTTTGGAAGTCTCGAGAATGATACAAAAAACCCCAGACCTCGAGCGCGCGGCGCGCGCAATCGAAGAGTTTTTGGATGCACTTGGAACTCCGGTCAGCAGTGATCCGGAGTTGGCGGGAACGGGACGACGCGTCGCTGAAGCATTCGGTTTGGAGCTGCTCGCAGGGTATCGAATGGATCCTGCGGAAATCCTTGGCGATTCGACCGGCTCGACCAGTTCGGGGCTGATTGTCGTCTCGGCAATCGCCACGACGACGATGTGCCCTCATCATCTTTTGCCGGCGAGTGGGCTCCTTCATGTCGCTTATTTGCCAGGAAAAAACGTCGTCGGCCTTGGAGCGATTGCACGTCTGGTCGAATGCTACGCGCGTCGACTCATCCTGCAGGAGGATCTCGGTGACTCGATTGCCCGCGCGCTCGTCGAGCATCTTGGCGCTCGAGGCGCTGGAGTCATCGTCGATCTCTCCCCGAGCTGCGTCACGGCACGTGGGGCGCGCCAAGCCCATGCGCGCGCCGTGACATCGGCTTTCGCAGGCGAGATGGCATCCGAAGCGAGCTTACGAAGCGAGATGCACTCATGCATTGCGCTATCGATGCGCAACACGAGCTCGCTCTCAGGCTGAAGCTCGGGAGGTCTTCATCGCTCGTGAAGCGAGCGCACATTGCTTTCGGGCATCTCCGCAGACGAGGAATCCACCAATGGCTCAGGTTCGCCATCCACCGGTTCCACGCCGAGGCTGGGTCCGCGCATCAACGTGGCGAGATCGAACTGATGCCCCATACGGCGAGTCTTCGTGATCAAGTAGCCGCGGTTGTGCTCGTTCGGCGCAATATGGACCGGCACCCGCCGCACGACCGGCACGCCCTCCGCACGAAGATGCGACACTTTGAGTGGATTGTTCGTGAGGAGCGCCACCGAACGGATGCCGAGATCGGCGCACATGAACGCGGCGACATCGTAGCTACGAGAATCGTCCGGCAATCCAAGCATGCGATTGGCGTCGACCGTATCGACCCCTCGCTCTTGGAGCGCATAGGCACGAATCTTATCGCCGAGCCCAATCCCGCGCCCCTCTTGCCGCAGGTAGAGCACCGCGCCGCGCCCCTCTTTGCCAATGCGACCAAGCGCAAAGTCGAGCTGCTCGCGGCAATCGCACTTGAGCGAATGGAGCACCTCACCTGTCAGGCACTCGCTGTGCACGCGCACGAGCACCTCTTCACCGCGCACATCGCCGTGAACGACAGCCACGTGATCGTGAAACCCGCCGTTGCCGAGATCTTCACGGTAGACCACCAAGCGAAACGTGCCGTGAGCTGTCGGAACATTCGCCTCTGAATAGCGAACAACAGAGGAAGGCACCTTCGAACTTGGCGATACCGGAATCATGTGATTGTGTCTCCTTGGCGCTTATCTCGAAACCAGCCGACGAACTCTCGGTGGAACAAGACACGCGAAGAGCGTTGTCACTCTGATGTGAGCGAGACCCCAATCTAGGTCAGCAGGCTCTCACGTCAAGCAAGCATGTCGCAGTTCCAACCTCAGCGCACCTCCATCAGAGTCTCGAGACAGCAATTGTGTGACGCCAAAAGAGGATTTTCTCGATGAGGATTTCATGAAACACAGCTACGAACGCGAAAAGCTGCGCTGGAACGGATGGGGCTCTCGCGTTGTCGTATTCGATACCCGAGGACACGAACAGAAGCTTTGGGAGCTCGTCGGACGGGCCGTGGGACTCGAACGACTCCCTGAAACCAAAGCGGTCTCACTCGATCGCGTGGAGCTGCCTGCCATTCGCCTCTCACCGCTGATCATCGACGCGCTCGGCACCATTCTCTCGCCCGAACGGGTATTCATCGACACATACGAGCGATCGTTTCACGCGCTCGGGCGGAGCTACCACGATCTTTTGCGGCTCCGCAGCGGCCAACTCGAAAGCGCGCCCGATGTGGTGGTCTATCCAGACAACGCCACCGAAATCCTCGATTTGCTTTCGTTTTGCGATCGCGAACGAATCGCGGTCGTGCCTTTCGGTGGAGGTTCGAGTGTCGTCGGCGGAGTCGAAGCGACGAAGACCGAACCTCAGACAGGGGTTCTGACGCTCGACACGACGCGCATGAACCGTGTGATCGACGTCGATCCGATTTCTCGCACCGCGACCGTGGAAAGCGGCGCCTACGGACCGCAGCTCGAAGCGGCGTTGCAGGCGCGTGGGTTCACGCTAGGACACTTCCCGCAATCCTTCGAGTTTTCGACGCTTGGAGGGTGGATCGCCGCGCGGAGCGCAGGACAACTTTCGAATCGATATGGCTCGGCAAGTGATTTTCTCGTGTCGGCGCAGCTCGCAACGCCACGCGGCGAGCTACGAACGCTTTCGTTTCCAGCGTCGGCGGCGGGTCCTGACATCAACCGCATCATCGCAGGCTCCGAGGGGACACTTGGGGTGATCACCGAAGCGACCGTGAAGATTCATCCGCTCCCTTCAGCGCGGGATTTCGCGGCATTTTTATTTCGTGATTTCGAAGCAGGCGTAGAGGCCGGAAGACAGCTCGTGCAGGGCGACGTGGGCGCTTCGATGATTCGCCTCAGCGACGCTCGAGAGACCCGCTTTTTCGAGCAATTTCGCCAAGCGCTCGCGCCCAAGCAGACGCGCGCACCATGGGCGCGCCGAGCGCTCGAGTTCGTCGGGTTCGGGGAGACGAAGAGCTTGATGCTCATGGGCTTCGAGGGAGAACGGATGAATGTGCGCGCCGGCCTTGCTCGCGCCATCGCCATCGCGACGCGCGCTGGAGGGCTCTTCATCGGTCGAAGACCGGGGCACTCATGGTGGGAGCGTCGCTTCGAGATGCCGTATTTGCGCGATCCGATGATGGATCGCGGCTTGGGTGTGGACACACTCGAGACGAGCACGGAGTGGACGAACGTGCCTCGGCTCTATCGAGCCGTCCGAAGTGCTCTCGAAGAGGCCATCACGTCACGAGAATCTACCTTGCCGCAACAAGGCCTCGTGATGACGCATCTATCTCATTCCTATGCAGATGGCGCGAGCCTTTATTTCACATTCATCTTTGCGCGTGATCCGAGAGGTTCACTCGAGCGCGACATCGCTGAATGGCGCGTGATGAAAGAAAACGCTTCACGTGCCATCGTCCTTCACGGAGGCACGATCAGCCACCACCATGGCGTGGGCATCGATCATGCGCACTGGCTCCTGCCGGAAAAAGGACAGCTCGGCATGGACATGCTCAGCGCGATCAAGTCCGCCGTCGATCCGCACGGAATCATGAACCCGAGCAAGCTGCTTTAGGACCTGCCCCTAACGAAAGCAGACGCACGCCGATTTCCCCTTCGACATCGACGAGCTCGCCTTGTGCGATCAGACGTTCTCCAGCCCGTAAGATGACACGCTCGCCGATGGCGCGCCCCGTCGATAGCACTTCACCAGGGCGAAGTGCGGCGAGTTCGCCGAGCGGCATCTCGAAACGCGCGAGCTCGACCACGAGCTCGATCGGCGCATCTCCCATGGATTGCAGAACTTGCGCGGCGTGATCGCGTCCTTCGTCACTCATGCTCATCCATCTTTCTCTCTTCACAGGATTCATGGGGCGACCGGGTTCGTATGTGCGAACGACCCAGCGGTCGCTTTCGATCGTGCATCGCCATGCGGGTCCACCTCGGGCACGCACCACGACGTCTCGAGTGGAGGCCTCGTCCAACACGACGATATCGCCGAGATCCAGTGTACTCACCTCGCTCGCGGGAAGCGACGCGCGCCCGGCTTCGACCCAAACCGGCAACGAAATACTCGGAAGCCATCCCGCAAGGGGACCCACCGATGCGAAGGATGCTTCGGAGAGCGCGCGCTCTGGAATCCACGCACGCAGAAGACCGGTATCACTCCCGATTTGCACCTGTGCAGGCCAGCACACCAGCCCTTCTTCACCGAGCACCATCGCAAGCGCGGCAGGGCTCGTCACGATGCCCGCGAGGCGCATCGAGCCAGGAGTGGTGTTCGTCAGGGCGCGGGCGATCGCATAGGCGAGGATGCCTCGCTCGACATCCGTCAGCACTCCCGGGTGAGGCGGCAGATTCTCGCCCGTCCCGCCAAGTACACGATCGATGATGATCATCGCGAAGCGCGGCTCGATTTCAATCGCGATCGGAGCCGACGACGGCAGCTCGATGAGCGCTGCGCAAATCGCGTCGATTGCAGCAAAACGTGTGGAATGAACGAGCGGCAATGACTCCTCGAGCTCGACACGCGCACCCAACCACTCGGTGACGCTCTCTGCGATCGACGCGAGTCGATCGTTCTGCAACACGCGAGCGCAACGTCGCAGCATGTTCAAGTCGGCGCGGGAGAGTCGAGGAAGCCGATCATAGGGAAATGGACGTGCCTGCCACATTCGCGGAGGGAGCATACGTCTTTTTGACGACCACGGGATCAAAGCGGACGGAAAGCGAATGAATCGGAGCTCATGAACACGCGTCGGAGCACCAAGATGCTTCGACTCAGTCTTCGTGCGGCCCTCGTCACGCTGCTCCTCTCCAGTGCCCCGGGATGCGCGCTCTATGCGCACGTCCCGCTTGCGCGAGCACGGCTCGCTCCGCCCGAAATGAGCATCACGCACAGCACAGCAAAAGACATCGTCGTCGTGGCAGCTCCACCCTCCGTGACCCCCGAACCGGATGTCGTCGTCGCGGAAAACTCGGGCGCGCAGACATTCGAAAACATCCGCGTCGAAACAGATCGCGCGGTCCCCATCCACTCTGCGAGCACAACGAGCACAGCCGTCACGACCGTGACGGGGAGCGGCACGGGGCTTCTGGCGATCGCTCGCGAAGGAGTGAGCGTCGATGGCGCAATCGCTGCGCTCGGTCTGCTCGAGCCGCTCGCGGGTTCTTCTTTCGGTGCCGACGCACGCATGGGTGGGGATGACTCGATGACGAGCGAAGTCTCACTCGAACACGACGCTTTGCCCGCTTCGGGAGGCGAGACGAATGTCCTCGTGCGAATCACAGGCGGCGAAACTCCCACCCGCATTCCGTCGCTGCGCATCCACCTCGTGATCGATGCTTCGACCTCGATGGAGTCGACCTGGGACTCTCTCGTCGATGCAGCACTCCATCTGCTGACGCGACTGCGCCCTGAAGACGAGCTTCAAATCGTCGTCTACGGCACGGATGCCCGCGAAGCGCTCGCGCCCATGCGCGTGGGCGACGGCGCCCATGCGCGGCGGGTGATTCGCGGGCTTCGCCCCGAAGGGCGCACGAATATCGAAGCCGGCTTGCGCATCGCCTATGGCGCGATTCGTCCGCACACATCGATCGTCGTCTTGCTCTCGGATGGAGTGCCCAATGGCGGGCTCTCGACGACGGACGAGCTCGGCGGACTGGCCGCCCAGGCCAACGAGGCGGGCGCCGTGACGACGGCCATCGGCATCGGATGGGACTTCCACCCGGGAATCCTTCGCGCCATCGCACAGCGAGGCCATGGCCGGTTCCGGATTGCACCGCGCATCTCGGAGCTCGGTGCGATCCTCGAAGCCGAGATTCGCGACAGGGGCCAAATTACGGCGCGCGATGTCGAGGTGTCGATCGTACTGGGCGAGGGCGTGCGCATTCGCGGTGCGCTCGCAGATGGGATCGAACCCCTTGTCAACGGCGCACGGATTTCGATTCCGTCCATCACCGCGGGAAGCGAACAGAGGTTCGTGATTCCCGTCGAGGTTCCTCCCGGAGCGGACGCACGGCAGATCGCCCATGTCCGCGCAGGGTGGACGCCACTGCGGACGGAGCGCGCGGCGCAAGCCACGAAGTCTCTCTCCATCGCGCTCTCACCCTCCCCCGTGCTCGCCGGCAGCGCCCTCGCCGTGCTCGATGCCGATCTCGCCGCATCCCTGCATGCCTCCGCAGAAGCCGTGATCGGCGGCGATGCCGCACGAAGCGCGGAGGAGTTGCGTGCACACGCCGCCCGCGCCCGCACCCATCTCCGCGTGCGCCCTCATGTCGCACTCGAGGCACGCGTCGGTCACGTGGAAGCCATCGCGACCGCACTCGAGCGGCTCGTCCCTCGCGCCTCGTGGCAAGACCGCCGCGCCCTGGGTGCCTCCATGGTGTCGTTCGAAGCCTCGCTCACCGGAAGATGAACGCAAAAATCAGGTGTTTTTCGCACCCAACGCCAAGACTGTGCGTGTTCGTGTAGGGCTCGGCTGCACGCGTGTTATGCTCGCGCCCGTGGCGGACCCGAACATCGGCCGCGAAATCGCGAACCAGTTCCGAATCATCGAAAAGATCGGTTCGGGTGGCATGGGCTCGGTCTACAAAGCCGAACAGCCCGATATGCGGCGCTTCGTCGCGATCAAGATTCTTCATCCACGTTATTTGTCGCGCTCCGACTTGGTCGCGCGCTTCCGACGCGAAGCACGCGCGATGAGCCATTTGACGCACCCCAACACCGCCAAGGTGTTTCTCTACGGTCAGCTCGAAGATGGCTCCTGCTATTTCGCGATGGAGTATCTCGAAGGCAGAAACCTCGCGCAGACCGTACGTGCGGAAGGCCCGATGGAGGTCGAGCGCGCGATTCACGTGATGGTGCAGGCCTGTGGCGCGCTCGAGGAAGCGCATACCAAAGGCATCATTCATCGCGACCTCAAACCAGAGAACATCTTCCTCACGAATTTGGGCGGTATTCCGGATTTCCCGAAAGTCCTCGACTTCGGCCTGGCCAAGGTCACCGAAAGGGAAATGCGCCCCGGCTCGCTCATCCTCACCCAGGAAGGCATGGTGTTCGGGACCCCCGAGTTCATGTCGCCCGAACAAGCGCGCGGCGAAAAACTCGACAGCCGCTCCGACATCTACTCACTCGGCGTGATTCTCTACGAACTCCTCACGGGAAAGCTGCCCTTCGATGCAGCTCAACCCATGGAATTCATTCAGAAGCACATCAAGGAACAACCCATCCCATTCTCGCAGCGCATGCCCAACCGCGAGTTCCCGCAGGGGCTATGGGAAGCGACCGCGAAATGCCTCGCCAAAGCGCCTCCTCACCGCCATCAAAGCGCGAGCGAGATGGCGCAAGCGCTGAGAGCCGTGCTCGACCATGGTCGAGCCATGAACGGCATGGTGCATACGAATCGAGAGCCCACGGGGGCATCCGCGAGTGGAGCACCATCCAAACACCCGCACGTCGCCACCCAGATGGGATTCAATCCCTCGCCGTACGCCATCCAACCACCCATCACGGGTCCCGCTCCAATTTTCCCGCGACCTGAGCACGTAGGGGCCGCACAACCGGCGTTTTTGCCCCAAGTCGCATCACAATCCGTCCTCTCTCCGCAGCCGTTCAGCGCGAACGTGGTGACTCCTGGCCTCGTCCCGCCCTCCGCGCCTTCGTCGAAGACACCGTGGATCGTGCTCGGACTCGGTGCGACCCTGGCCGTCGTCGGGACCCTCGCGCTGCTCGTCGCCCTGTGGCTTCGTTAATTCCAACGCAAGGGTTGTCTCCGCAGGCATTCGCACCCAGTTTCGGTTGACCTGCTAGATACCCGGCTGCTAACTACCCGCGCCCCGCGGCGTTCTTCCCTGAACTCTCGAGATCCGATGCAAGCAGTTGTCCGCGAGGGGCCAATCTCGACTGGATTCGTTCGTGATCTGGTCGCGCTGACGAAGCCCCGCATCACACTCATGGTGCTCATCACCACGGCAGGCGGCCTTTGGCTCGCCCCTGACGCCATGGGTGGTTTTGCCATCTTTGCAACGCTTCTCGGGACGACCTTGGTCGTCTCGAGTGCCAACTCGCTCAACTGCTGGATGGAGCGCAAGAGCGATGCGTTCATGGCGCGCACGAAAAACCGCCCTTTGCCGGCGGGTCGAATGCGCGCGGAGGTTGCACTCGTCTTCGGACTCGCGCTCGGCGCAATCTCCGTACCTCTCTTGGTGTTCGCGGTGAACCCACTCACGGGTCTGCTCGCGGCGATCGCGCTCGTTTCGTACGTCTGGATCTATACGCCGATGAAGCAAGTCAGCCCAGCGGCGCTCTTGGTCGGCTCGATTCCTGGCGCGATGCCGCCTCTCATGGGCTGGACTGCAGCCACAGGCTCGCTCGAAGCGCCCGGCATCGTACTCTTTGGTATTCTTTTCCTCTGGCAACTCCCGCATTTTCTCGCGATCGCCATGTTTCGCCAGAACGAATACACAAAGGCGGGCATCCAAGTGATGCCTGCGGTGCGCGGAATCACGCGCACCAAGCTTCACGCCGCCATGTACGCAGGCGCGCTCCTCCCTGTCAGCTTGTTGCTCGTGCCGCTTGGCATTGCAGGCACTCTCTACTTGGTCGTTGCGGGCATCGGTGGTCTGCTCTTTGCGGCACTTTGTGTATCAGGGCTTCGAAAGAGCGCTGGGAACAAGTGGGCACGCGGGGTGTTCCTCGCCTCGCTCGCCTATCTGCCTCTGCTCTTCGCGGCGCTCGCCATCGACGTCGTAACGCACTGAATTCCAAGGATTCTCGATGACGCGGCGAACGCGCTTATGGGTGGCTGGAGTCGGTTGGGCTTTGGTCGCAGCGTTGCTCGCATTGTGGTTTGGAACCCGAGGGTCTCGAACGCACGACGAGGCGGAGGACCTGCGGATGCCGATCGGGACGTTCGAGCTGATCGATCAGGATGCCCAGCGCTTCAGGAGCGAAGATCTGCGCGGGAAAGTATCGATCGTCGGCTTCGCGTTCACCCACTGCACCACGATTTGTCCCATGTTGACGAGTCAAATGGTGAACTTGCAGCGCCGACTCGCGCCGCTCGGCGATCGTGTTCACTTCGTCACGATCACAGTCGACCCCGAAGCCGATACCCCTGAACGGTTGCGCGAATTCGCCGTGCGTCACAACGCAGATCTTCATCGGTGGTCATTTCTGACAGGTGCGCCTCAAACGGTCCGCGCGACACTCGAGCGCGTGTTTTTCGTGCCGGTCGGTGAACGACGTGAAATCGAAGATGGATACGATATTTTGCACACAGGTCAGCTGATGCTGATCGATCCGCTCCTTCGAATGCGTGGGCTCTACCCCACCGATGCACCGAATCTGGAGCGACTCGAACGAGATGTGCAGCGATTGATCGCGCCCTGAAGCGCGGGTCAGCTCTGGCAGTAGCCTCGCGGTGCACGGCCGATGTCCCGTAATTTTTCCCGGGCTTCGCTGACTTGCGGCGCGCGCGGATGGGCGCGGATCAGCGCTTCGAGCGCAGTGCGCGCATCCGTACAAGCGTGCAATCGATAGAATGCGTCTGCCATGGCGAGCAGGGCGGCGGGGACGGCGTCACCGTTCGGAAAATCAGCGATCACATGGCGAAGCTCGCCGAGAGCCGTCGCAGGGCGATCCTCCAAAAGATAGGTCTGGCCCACCGCAAGTTGCGCATCGTCAGCGCGTGCGTCGTCTCGATATCGCGTCACGTACGCGCGATAGAGCGCCCGCGCGGTAGAAAAATCACGAGCTTCATATGCGCGCAGTGCGGCTTGGTAGTGAGGCTCGCGCTCCGCAGGAATCTCGGCTTCATCGAGCGGCATATCAATGCCTGCGCGACGCGCGAGCTTTTTCATCCGTGCGTCATAATCGCCCTGTTGCTCGCGAAACTCTTCCTGCAATCGCGTGAACTCATGTCGAAGCTCCGCGATGACACCCTCTTGCCTGGCGATCTGCTGTTGGAGCTCTTCGACCTGTGCGCCCGTGTCCGCGCTTGCGCGAGTGACGACTTGCGTTGCTCGGTCGAGCACCTGTTCGAGCTCGGCCACCTTCGATTGTGCGCGCAGAGCCTCGGCGCGAAGCTCTTGACCCAACCCTGTTTCAAGGGCTGTCGTTCGCTCTTCGAGCGTCCTGGTCCGACGCGAAAGCTGATTGGCCTGCTCCGTGGTGGCCCAGCACGCTGATGAGGACGCACTCAAAACAGCAAGGGCCAACCCCATGAGGGTCGGCCTTTGCGCGCATCTATTCAAGGGGGAGATCACTTCTCAGAAAGCCGATCGAAAGATCAGCGCTCGGTCAACTCAGCGCGACGATCACGGGCCCAACCCGATTCCTCGGCCCCTGTCGCCTGCTCTTCACCCACGCTTCGCGTCTGCATGCGACGGCGCTCGACGCCCAATCGCTGCAGGTGATCGCGCGTGGAACGGGCGCGACGATCGCCCAGCGCCATGTTGTACTCTTCGGTTCCTCGCGGATCGGTCATGCCGGTGATCATCACGTTCTGAATCGAACGCTCCCCCATGCAAGCCACATCCGTTTCGATCGCGCGCCGCGCGCCATCGTCGAGCGTGCTTTCGTCAAATGCGAAATACACCGGCTGGAGCTGGCAAGGACCAGGCGGGGGCGGTTCGGTCGTCGTCTGAGCCACTGGACGCGGCTGACAGAAGTTATTGACGCACTCCTCCGACGCGGGACAGTCCGCATCACTGGCGCACCAACCCGGGATCGGCTCACATGCACCCGATGAGCAGCGCTGACCGGTGGGGCAGTGACTGTCGTCGCGGCAATCCTGACAACGCCCGTTGATGCAGAATTCACCTTCGTGACACTGCTCGTCGTTGTCGCAGTTTGGATAGGTCGGGCCACACCCAGCAGCGATTGCGCCGGCGATCGTCCCGAACACCGCCAGGGCGAACCCATTTGTCACGGCCGCAACGCCCCGATGCAAAACTCTCATGCTCCATCCTCCGATCTCACGGAAGTGAGATCTGGCCGGTGGTTAGACCATGTAACGCGGGCTGTCAACGAGATGACAAAGACCAAGTCCCATCTTCCAAGAACACCCTCATCATCTTCGGCCGTTTTCGCTGTATTTCATCCAAAAAACCATTTGTTCTTTTCACTTCGCGTGCTTGCGCCGTCTAAACTCCACAGCAACCCATCGCTCCAACGAGGTGCTTCGTATGGCTTGGGCTTGTGGGCTCGCTGTATTTCCTGTGTTTGCCCTGCTCATGGCGGGCTGTCGCGAGCCACACGCAAACATCGATTCGGGATTGACCGGACGCGATACCTCCACGTTTCCCTGCAACCCCCTCGATGCACAGGCCGATTCGGATGGGGATGGCATCAGCGATCGGATCGAGGTGGGAGATCTGGATTGTATGACGCCTCCTTTCGACACCGATCACGATGGCATCCCAGATTTCCTCGATCTCGACTCGGATGGGGACACCATTTTTGACGCGATCGAGCGCGAACACGACCGCGATCGCGATGGCATTGCCAACTTCCGAGATCTCGATTCGGATGGCGATAGAATCTCAGACGCAATCGAAGCTGGGGACGAGGATACGTCGACCCCACCCCATGCCTGCCCCGAAGAGCTCATGCCCGATGGGCTCGCGGACTTCATCGATACCGACAGCGACAACGATGGCTTGAGCGATGGAGAAGAAGCGGAGCTCGGCACCCATCCATGTGATCCCGATACCGATGACGATGGGTCGAATGATTTGCTCGAAGCTGCATATGAACGGGTCAATTGTCCGGATGGGGTGACGGGCACCGGGTGCCGCTGCGCCACGCGTGCCGATTGTCAGATTCCATCGCAGCACTTCTATGTCGTGCTGCCTTACCGAGGCGAGGCCGTGCAGCGCGACCTCCAGTTCGGGACGTCCATCCGAAGCGCTGATGTGTTCTTTCTGACCGACACCACGAGGTCGATGGGCGGAACCCTCGACAACGTGAAAGCCACGGTCGCAGCGCCAGGTACGGGGCTCATTGCTCGGATTCTCGAGACCATCCCGGATGCATGGGTGGGCGGCGCGCAACACGATGATTTCCCGTTCGGGAGTTTTGGCGGTGAACTCGATCAACCGCTGAGTCTCGCGATTCGCATGAGTCCACCCGAACGCGCAAGCGATGTCGCGGCGGCGTTCAATGCCATCACACTCCATGGCGGCGGCGATCCTCCTGAATCACAAACGGAGGCTCTCTACCAGGCGATCACCGGAGAGGGTGGCTCGTGGATGGGGAGCAGCGGCCGTGCGTATCGCATGCCTCGTCATGCGGCCGATTGTCTGAATGGCACGTGGGGAGCCCCATGCTTCCGAGAAGCCACCCTTTCAATCATCGTGCTCTTCACCGATGTTTGTTCGCATCACGGCCCTCCCGACGAAGATCGAAGCACGTGCAACGATTATACGGACATCACCCCTGCCCCTGTCCGTTGGGCGGACATGATCGCCGCGATGAACCGTCGAGGCGCAAAGTTCGTAGGCGTGAACGCGAGCAACGACGTGAGATGTCGCGCGACCAGCGTTCCAGGAGGAACGGCTCCCTGCTTATTCCTACGAAGGACCGCTGAAGAAACGAGCTCGGTGGATGTTGATGGCAATCCACTCGTCTATGATTTGCCAAACTCAGCCAGCATTCACGACTTTACGGAAACAGTCGTCCATGCGATCGAAACCGTGGCAACCCGGGTGCCCTTCGACGTGGATACCGCTCTGCGGGATGAGCCAAGTGATCGGGCAGGGGTGGACGCAAGTCGCTTCATCCAACGCCGTGAGCCAGCGTGCACTCTCGGCCTCGACACGTGCTGGGAAGCGGCGAATGACATTCCTCATGCACAAGCTGTTACGGCCTATGACATGTCGACGTTCTTCGGCGTGGTCCCGGGCACCCGCGTGACGTTTCGAATCACGTTCCAAAACGATTTTTATCCAGGTGGACCCACGGCCGAAATTTTCGTGGCGTTCATCGATGTACGAGGCGGGGGCAACTCCGTTCTCGACACACGTCAGGTGTTCGTGATCGTACCGGCAAACGACAATTTCATCCCTGCATAGACGATGGGATGCGCGCCCGGTGGAAACCGCGTGGCCCGACTCGATGAACGAAGGGTCTTCATCATCGAGATTTTCTTGAGGACAGAAAAATCGGCCATTGTCGTTCCAAAGCTTCCTGACTGCAGCTCCCAAGCGGTATCATGACCAGGCGTGGCGCTCGAGGGTGCGCAGAAGCCAGGAGAATCAGGCATGGACCGATGGATCGTGCTGGGTTTTCTGCTCGGTGTCGTGGGCTGCACGCCCAACCCGGGTTCCTCCACGAGCGATTCCGGAACAGGAGATGCGGAGTCGAGCCAGTGTGAGTCGGAAGATCGTGATGGGGACGGAATCGCTGACATTCGCGAAGGAATCGGTGATATCGATGGGGATGGGATCCCGAATCAGGAAGATCTCGATTCGGACGGGGATGGATACAGCGATGCGGAAGAAGCACGGTCCACGAATCCGTGCGCACCTCGCGACACCGACGGAGATGGCATTCCGGATTTCGCCGATCTCGATTCAGACAACGACGGCGTGCCCGACAGTGAAGAGCGAGAAGCGGGAACGGACCCCACGCTGATCGACAGCGATGGAGACGGAGTCAGCGATCTCGCCGAACGAGCGGCGGGAACGGACCCGACGGATCGAAACAGCACGATCTCGCCCAACGATTTTTTCGTGGTGCTTCCACATGGAGATCCCAGCAAGGTCCGCCCCCTCCGTTTTGGGACCAGCATTCAGAAGGCGGACGTCTTCTTCTTGATCGACACGACGGGCTCGATGCAGGCCGCAATCGACGATGTTGAATCATCCATGATGCGGATCGCGATAAGTGTGGGCGAATTGGTGCCTGATGTGCATTTTGGCGTGGGGAGTTACGAAGATTTCCCAATCGATCCGTATGGCGGCGAAGGATTTGGCACGAGGAACCCCGACCGTTTGGACCGCCCTTTCCATTTGGAGCAGGAGATCACTGGTGATCTCGAACGCGTCAATGCGGCTCTGAATCTCATCGCCGACGGTGGAGGTGATTGGCCCGAGTCTGGAATCGAAGCGCTTTTTCAGACGGCCACAGGGGCTGGGGTGACATTTGAGGGCGGCAGCGTGCCCGCGCACTCGTGCCCTCAGGTGCCGGACGAGCCAGCGCCGCGTCGTGGTTATCCATGTTTCCGCCCAGGGGCGTTACCGATCATCGCGGTCGTGACGGATGCTGATCTGCATGTTGGACCCATCGAACCGCCCTACGAAGGGATTCCGACGGCTGCGACTTATGAGCAGACGATCGCCGCCCTCAACGAGATTGGCGCACGCGTGGTGGGCATCAATTTGGCGACTGCACGCAACGATCTACGACCCATCTCCGTCGCGACCGGAACGGTCGACGCGTGGGGGCGTCCGCTCGTCTATACAGGGGTCCCCAGCATGACGTCGGAGCAGATCGTTCATGGCATCGCATCGCTGGTGGGTGGAACACCACAAGATGTGAGCACTCTCGTCGAGAGCATCGAGGGGGTGAACCCAGACAACTTCGATGCTGCCCTATTCATCCGGACGATTGTGCCGGTCGAGGGATATCGAGATGGGGTCGCGGGTGCGAACTCTGGCGTGAGTTACGCACGCAAAGACGAGACGACGTTTTATGAAGTCATTCCAGGAACGATGGTCGATTTTTCCGTCGAGTTCCGGAACGACGTGCGGAGGCCGGTGACGACCGCGGAGGTTTTCCAAGCGCGCATCATCGTGATGGGCAATCAGGTGGCCCGCTTGGACGAACGACGCGTGTTCATCGTGGTGCCGCCAGCCGGCGGAACCGTCCTAATTTAAGGATATTTCGCCCGACCCAGGTTGAGGTTTCGTTAGGAAATTCGTCCGACCCAGGTTGAGATTTGGGTGAGACGTTGCGTCCTCGTTTGGGGATGTAAGGATGCCAAGGTCTAGCGATAGATTCCGTCCTGTGTTAGACGCGATTGGATGACGCTGCCTCTTGCCTCGCGTCTGTCTGCCATCCGGCCGTCCGCGACGATCGCCATCGCCGACCGTGCTGCCGCGTTGCGAGCAGCGGGAGTCGATGTGATTTCGTTCGGCTTGGGCGAGCCGGACTTCCCGACGCCGATTCACATCCGCGAAGCGGCCAAGGCCGCGATCGATTCAGGCGCGACCCGCTACACGAAGGTCCGTGGCATCGGGCCTCTGCTCCAAGCGATTGCCCGCGATTGCGAGCAGCGCCGCGGCGTTCGGCCCAAAGATGAAGAAATCGTATGCTCGGTGGGAGCCAAGCATGCGCTTTTCAATCTTGCGTTCGCGCTCTTCGAACCGGGCGATGAAATCATCATTCCCGCCCCCTATTGGGTGAGCTATCCCGAACAGGCGTTGATGGTCGGCGCCACGCCAAAGATCATCTCAACCAGGGAAGAGGACGGTTTCCTCCTCCAGCCCGAATCTCTCGAGGCCGCCATCGGCTCGAAAACCAAAGCCGTCATCCTCTGTTCACCGTCAAATCCAACCGGTGCCGCATACAATGAGTCGCAGCTCCGCGCGCTCGCCGCTGTGCTCGCAAAGCACAACGTGTGGGTCATCGTCGACGAGATTTATTCGCAGCTCGTGTACGACGGCTTTCGGCAAGTCTCGCTCTTGACGATCGCGCCCGAGCTCCGCTCACGCCTGATCATCGTCGACGGCGCGAGTAAGACCTACGCGATGACAGGCTGGCGCATGGGATGGCTCATCGGGCCAGCCGAAGTCTGCGCGGCGTGTGAGATGGTTCAGAGCCAATCGACGACCAATCCCACGAGCTTCGTCCAGCATGCAACCATCGCTGCCGTCGACGGTCCGCGTGCCGAGCTCGCAGCCATGGTCGCCGAATTTCAAGCACGGCGCGATCGAATGGTCACAGGCCTGCGCACGATCGATGGCATCCAATGCCGGATGCCTGAAGGCGCTTTTTATGCCTTCCCCAACGTGAAAGGCCTCTATGGCCGTCGTTCCGACGGCACCTTGCTCGAAGACGACGTGGCCGTCTCCTCGTTCATGCTCGAGAAGGCCGGTTGTGCCGTCGTTCCCGGCTCGGCATTTGGAGCCCCCGGATACGTCCGACTGAGCTATGCGACGTCGCAAGAGCAAATCGCGAAAGGGATCGAGCGAATCAAGAAGGCCGTCGAGGGCCTCTCATAAACGATCGCCTCCGCCACTGGCGGATCCCCACCCAAGACGCAAGCAACCATCCAAATAGATAGCCCAGTCGAGAAGCCCCTCCACCGGCGCGGCAACTGCAATCCGCTCGATGAGTGGGTGCGATCCCGCCGTCACCGATCCCGCCGCCGTCATGGGAACCACCGTCACCGAGTGACCCATCTGCTCCGTGAGCGCTCAGTCGAATCCCAACCAGGGACTCATCCGGATCGTTGGTTTCGAAGAAAATCATTCCACTCGCATCACCCGAATCCACTGGAGTGAAAGTGATATCCAGTCGTTGAGATGAATGCGGAGCCACGATCAAAGACTCACTCGAAAATGAGAACAAAGACCCAGCGAGGCGAGGCCTGATTTCGAGCTCTGCCTCACCCTCATTCCGAAGCTCGAGTGATTGCATCGAGCTCGAACCCACCAGAACGCCGCCAAAATCGATGATTCCTGGATCGACGGAAATATCGGGAAGTGGAACATGCACCGTGACGGCATCGAAACGGGCTGCTCGCTCGAGCCGCACGAGCGGAATTTCGACCGAGGTCAGCAACAAATCGAATTGACGCCCAGCCACTTCGACAGAGACACCTGGGCTCAGCCTGACGATGCCTTCATAATCGATCTGTCCGACGGGCTGAATCACCACGTCTTTGGCGGCACCGAACGCAGTGGCGCCAAGGTCTGGCAGGACAGCAGCCACACCGCCTTCGACTTCGATGGGCCTCACCGCTTCGCCGAGCTCGATTCGCATCGTTCGATAAGAAGCGGAAAGCTGAGCTTCTATATCCACCACAAAAGCACCAGAAAGCCATCTGGGAATCCCCATCAGCCCACCGATGAGGCCCATCTCGTAGCGATAGGAATCGGTCGTGTCCGCGATCGACACCGGGTTCTCCGCCGAGAGCCACATCGAGTCGAACGACGTCATCGCCGCGAGTCGCAGATCACGTGGCACCGAACCTCCCACTGGAATATCGCCCTCCCACATGTATCGAACTCCAGCAACCTCCACGTCGATGCGCATTCGGGCAACGACTTCGAGACCATAATCCATCGAAAGCCGGCCGCTCTCTGGAGTGCCCACGACGGCTGTCGAAAGTGGGGATGGCCAGAAAGTGACGGCTGTTCCGGCCAAATCGACCTCGGTTTCACCGCCCCCAAAAACGGCGAAACGAACCTGAAAGGGGGAATCCATGGGCACCCATCCAGAATCGAACATCGCAGACTCGAAAAAGCCCTCCTGAAAATGGAAGCCAACCGGCTCTTCATGGCATCCGTCGCTATGCACGGGACACGCCTCGATCGGGCCCGTCTCTTGCGCATGGACGAGTGGGCTCACCAGAAGCGATATCGCCTCGGTTGCGATGACAAAGAACGTAGGGACGAGTGGTTGCGAAATTCGATGTTGGGCAGTCACGCGGTGGATCCTCGGTTGCGAGTGTTTGGAAAATCCGTGTGTTCTCGAGTGGCCCCTTTCGGGTGGCGAGTTTTCGCATCCGCATTTGCGCACGAAATACTTTGATCGCGCGTCGTTGTGCTAATGCGCGGGCCGTGGGGTCGCGATTGCTCGCGCTCGAGATTGTGTCGCTGCTCTTGCCGTGCGCAGCGATGATGTTGGGTTGCTCCGATGGTGACACGGGGACGACTCGTACCTCCCATGGAGAAACGACGACGACGCGCCGGCCCGGAGCTGCGACGAGCTACGAAGCCATTCAGGTGGTCAATGGCGGTACGGTGACTGGAACCGTCGTGTGGACGGGGGAGCGACCGGAGCCGATCGAAATCGAGGTTCCGCTCCATCAGGAGCGATGCGGCGAAAAACAGCGCTCGCCGACCCTCGCCATTGGGCGTCGTGGAGGCATCGCAAACTCCGTCGTGTGGTTGGAAGGAATCACACGCGGCCGTCCGCTCGTGGTGCCTACGGAACCCACCCACGTTTCGCTCGACAACTGTGCTTTCAGTCCACACGTGATTGCTGTGCCAGTCGGCACCACAGTCGCATTTCGCAACGCCGAACCCATTCTGCACAATGTCCATGCGATGTTCATCGATCGCGCGGGTCGCACTCGAACGTGGTTTTCGGAAGGACTGCCTGAACCTGGCTCCATGTACGAAACGCGAATCGAGCAGCCGGGCGTCGTGAAATGGGTGGACGACGCTGGGCACCCATGGATGCTGGGATGGATGCATGCATTCGAGCATCCTTATTTCGCCGTCAGCGATTCCGAAGGGCGCTTTCAACTCACGGGCATCCCGCCGGGACAATACGTGGTTCGCGCGTGGCACGAAGGCTTTCGCGTCACGGGCGAAACCGAATCGAGGCGCCCAGTGTATTCGGCGCCGATCGTACTCTCGCGACCGGTGACGGTGTCGAGTGGGCATGACACGCCGATCGATTTTACGATTGGACATGCTTCGGCAGAAGCCGCAGGGAATTAGGGAGTGTCCAGATCACCGTCCGACCTTCGAGAGCGACGCAAGCCAAATGGATCTGCTGATTGAGCCACGCGGGTCAGGAGCAGCACGGCGAGGAGACCATCGAGGATCTGAATGGGGGATCGTGGCGCATAGCCGCCTGCGATCCAGAGTGCCATCGCTGCGCCCAGCTGCTGTTTCCATGGATCGGGTGACAAAAGACCTGCCACGGCCGCTCCAAGTCCGACCGCAGCGATGAGGACGTAGACCAACGTGCCTCGCTCAGGAAGTGCAGCCACGCGGAAAGCGCCATAAAGCACCGTGGAGTAGTCGGGGTGCAAATGCATCTCGCCCCAAAGTCCGAGCGCCACGATCGTCACGAACATTAAAAGTCCAAACAAAAGCGCGATGAGCTCTCGGCGGGTGCGTTCCTTGGGCAACACCGCAGCCACCAAGACGAGCGGAACTGCAAGCCACGTCAGTTCGCCACCGTGGCGGGCGAAGTACGCGATGGGACCACCAAATCCAGGCATCATCGTCGCGCGAACCGTTGCGATCGTGACGACGATGAATGCTTGAACTGCCGTGAACACAACGAGAATCAATCCGACTCGAAGAACACGATCTCGACGGGGAATGGCCACCCCTGCAAAGAGAGAGGCGAGGATGTGGCTCGCGAACATCCCAAAGAGCACGAAATGCGGTGCCATTCGCTCGCGGGGGAGAAACAGCGCGAGGGTGAGGGTCGGCATCAAGATCCCGGCAAACGCAGCGGCCGGCAAACGCATGTAGAGGGGGGTGAACCCAGGCATACGCAGGTACTTGCCGAGCACGGACAGGAGCGCGACCAAACCGGCGACCCCCACCAGATTGCGCGGCAAAGCGCCCCAACGCATCCATTCGAGCGCACGCGTGGGCTCGATGATGTCCGGCCCCATCCTCGCCGCAACTCGGTTGATTCCTAGATCAACGAGCGCGACCCAGGAAGCGAGCAAGGCCAGTGGAGGCGCAGCTCGAAGGGCAAGCGCCCGCGGATCGACGGAAGGCTCAGACACCCGGAGGGAACCTAGCAGATTGGGAGCCCATGGATCGTCATTTCCATCATTGGGTCTGACTGAAGAATGTTGAGTCGCAACCTCGGCTTGCATCCCCTACCCATGGCGCGGTACGCCTGGTCCCCCATGTCGGCCATGCCCATCCGCAATGATTGGACGCTCGAAGAGGTCCTCGCCATCCACGATCTCCCGATCACCGAGCTGCTCTTCCGCGCCCAAGAAGTCCATCGCAAATACCAAGCTCCCGATGCGGTCCAGCTTTGCACACTGCTGAGTGTGAAGACGGGCGGCTGCCCCGAGGACTGTGGCTACTGCCCGCAATCGAGCAAACACAATACGGATGTGGAACCCGAACGTTTGCTCAGTGTGGATGAGGTGCTCTCATCGGCACGACGTGCGAGGGAAGCCGGAAGCACACGGTTTTGCATGGGCGCTGCGTGGCGTGAAGTGAAAGATGGCCCCGCCTTCGAACGCGTGCTCGGAATGGTGCGTGGTGTGCGGGAGCTCGGGCTCGAAGCATGCGCCACGCTCGGTATGCTCGATGAAGAACAAGCCAAGGCGCTCGCGGAAGCGGGCCTCACGGCGTACAACCACAACCTCGACACATCGCGCGAGTTCTACTCCGAGATCATCTCGACTCGCACTTACGACGAACGACTCGAGACCATCAAGAACGTCGCGGGCGCTGGCATTTCGCTGTGTTGCGGTGGAATCATCGGGATGGGCGAGTCGCTGCGCGATCGCGCAGAAATGCTCCGCACCCTCGCTTCGCTCAACCCTCACCCTGGCAGCGTGCCAATCAACGCGCTCGTACCTGTTCGTGGCACTCCGCTCGAAGAGAGGCCGCCGGTCGATCCACTCGAGCTCGTGCGTGCGATCGCGACTGCGCGCATTTTGATGCCGCGATCGATGGTGCGCCTCAGCGCGGGCCGCGCCGAGCTCTCACGCGAAGCGCAGGTCCTTTGTTTCATGGCGGGTGCAAACTCTATTTTCTACGGCGACAAGTTGCTCACGACGGGCAATCCAGATGTCGACGAGGATCGCGCCTTGCTCCACGACACCGGGCTTCGCCCCATGGCACCTTACGCATCCCCCGATCCGACGGTGCAGGCCACACGCGAGCGAGGGCCTCAGCCCAAGGCAGGTGCGGTCGCGCTCTCTGCGCGTGTTCACGAGTGAAAATTACTCATCCGTGAGCTCGTGAAGCTTCTCGACGGCAGCTCGCACTTCATCGACGAGTGGATGCGTGAATCCGTCCGCGAGCGCAGCGACGACTTCACGGTAGTACCAGAGCGTCTCCTCTCGTGACGCCGTGAAGCGAGAAAAGACTTCATCCCCCATACGTCGATGGTCGTCGATGATGCTACGCGCATTGTGAAGTTTGTCGGCCGCACTGACGAGCTTCACCTCGCTGCTCTCATGCCGAAGATGCTCGAGGTACTGCAATTTGCGCGGCTTCCAAGGTGCTTTGTTCGTGGCATCGGTGGCATCGCTCAACGAAGAAACGAGGCGCGCGACGCGCGCGCCGAATTGCTTTTCGAGCTCTTCGACGCGCGCTCCAGGAATGTCCTCGAGGTAGTCGTGGAGAACGGCCGCCGCGATTTGATCTTCATCGCCGCCGTGTTCCATCACGAGGGTCGCCACCGCGAGCAGATGCGTCAGATACGGGACGCCACTGCCCTTGCGCTCACGCTGTGCGAACGCATCCGCCGCCAACTTGAGCGCCTCTCCCACTTTCGGGCCGTACAACGGTGTCTTCTTCATCAGCCTCCGCGACGCGGAGCCACGCCCGACGGAAGCGGAGGAATGGTTCCAGGCTTGTTGGAGGGCTGGGCACCTCCGAATCGCTCACGAATCATTTCCGGAACATCGAGCCCCACGGCGGCTTTGATTTGCTCGCTCGTCTGAACGAGTTTTCCAGCGAGCGACGACTCTCCATGGGGCGCGTTCGCCTCACCGATCACCGTCAATCGATCGATGCGTAGTTCGCCAATGGTGCTCGTGATCTGTGAAAGCATGGGCACGAGCTTCTGCATGAGAAGAACATCGCGGCCATTCGTCCCGCTCCCACGGTACGTCGCCGCAAGATTCTTGAGCACCGTGGCCGTGGCTCGACCTTGCTCGATCAACTTCGACGCTTCTGCCTTTGCATTCTGCTCGGCCTGCAGGCGCGAGGCCTCTGCGGGTTGAATCACGTCCGCTTGCAGCTGCACACGAACCTGCTCGATTCGCGCTTCCTGCATGGCCACTTCGGCCTGCGCTTGCGCGATCAGAGCCTGCACTTCCGCCCGTTGCTCAGCGATCATCGCTTCGCGCTTCGTGCGCGCGTCGAGAATACGCCGTTCGTTTTCTTTGGCGGCCACTTGGATATGCGCTTCCAACTTCGCGACTTCGGCTTCCATGGTGTTGCGCCATTTCTGCTCCGCCGCTTCGGCCTTCGCGATGGCTTCGGCGATTTGCGCATTCCGTCGAACTTCGGCGCTCCTCTTCCGACCCGTGGCGTCCAAATACCCGACTTCGTCGCTCACGTTCTGAATCTTCAATGTGTCGAGCACGAGGCCAATCATCGACAAATCGTGTTCGCCTTCTTCGGTCAATCGAGCCGCGAAGGCCTCCTTGTCCTGATTGACTTGCTCAGGCGTCAACGTTGCGAGCACCCCGCGGAGATTTCCCTCGAGGGTCTCGCGCGCGATCTCCATGATTTCGCCACGCGATTTCCCGAGAAAACGTTCGAGCGCATTGTGAATGAGAGGCTCTTCACCTGGGACTTTGATGTTCGCGACGCCTTGAACGGTGAGCGGGATTCCTCCGCGTGAATATGCATTCTTCACGGTGAGCTCGATCACCATGTTCGTCAGGTCCATGCGATCCACGGTCTCGAGCAAGGGCACACGGAAGGTCCGCCCGCCTTTGACGAAACGGTATCCAATCCTGCGCCCATCGGCCGCTTGCCGCGCGAAACCAGAAAAAATCATAACTTCGTTGGGACCGCCCACATAAAGGACGTTCTTGATCACGAGAAGGATCGCCAAGAAGGCGATGAATCCAATGATCGCGAGTGCAAACAAAGGTACGACAAATGCCATGACTCAGCCCCTCCGCTCGTTCGATGCGCCAGATGTTCCTCCCAAAATCGCGGGCACATCGATTCCCGTCGATTGACCGAGCGAACTCATGACTGCCGCGACCATCTTGGGATACGTCGCCGCATAATTCGCGAGCGCACTTCCATCCCCCTGATCGAGCACGTTGACTTCGTCCACTTGCACGTTCTGAAGCGAACGCACGACCGTGCCGACGATATCTTCGAGATGTTGAATCACGTAAATCTCGCGAGCTTGCGGCCCCATCGATGCCCACGCTTCGCTCATCACCTTCAAGATCTCCGCAGCGGCCGCACCATTTTCAGCCGTGGGAGCAGCCGCGCCCTTGGCAAGAATCTCTTCCGCCACGCGCCGGAATTCCGAAGGGATCACGACCTCGGCCTGGAGTCGTCGGTTTTCGAGGGCCGCGCGAACTTCTTGGAGTTGCTTTTCGGCATGAGCGCGCGCGGTCTTGGCGGCGGCCTCCGCTTCGCGTTCGACAGCCTGCGCTTCACCTTCGAGGTTGGCGCGAACCGTGCGGAGCTGATTCTGCTTCTGTTGAATCAACATCTGCGCGCCCGCACGCGCGACCTCGGCGCGACGACCAGCCTCCGCCTGTGCTTGTTGAATCTCCTGTGTGGCCTGTGACTCTGCATTTTCAGCGTCACGGAGGGCACTGGCGATCACAGGTCTGCCGATCGAATCGAGATACCCCGTCTGATCACTCACGCTCTGGATCTTCAACGTGTCCAAGCCGAGCCCAAGTTTCTGCAAATCATCCTCGACCGCGTGGATCATCTTCTCGGCGAACTTCAGCCGGTCTTCGTTGACCTCTTCCGGCGTCAACTGCGCGAGCACCTCACGCAACGCACCTTCGAGCGTCTGCTGCGCGACGATTCGAATCTCTTTTTGATCCCGACCCAGGAATCGCTCGACAGCATTTCGAATCCAACGAGAGTCACCGTGGATCTTCACGTTGGCAATCGCGTGAATCTGAAGTGGGATGTTGCCCCGCGAATAGGCATTTTCGACATGAACGTCGATCGGAATGATCGTCATGTCGATACGGTCCACGCGTTCCAGAATCGGAATCCGAAACGCGCGATGACCGCTGCGAACGATGCGATACCCGACTTCGGTCCCGTCCTCCATACGATAGCGTTTCCCGCTGAACACCAACGCTTCATTGGGTTTGGCGACATACAAGAACTGTTTGATGATCTGAATCAGGATGAGAATGCCGAACGCAATGACGATCGCCGTCCCGACCACGAGCCAAAGCATGCTCGGGTCGATCGGATACGATGGTGTTTGTGCGTAAGGATCCTGATACGGCTGATATCCATACTGCTGCTGCATTGATCTCTCTTTCCCCACGAACCCAAGGTCGTGCTCAGATGGTGCTCAACCGATCAGGCGTCATCCGCGCCACCTTCGCGCGCGTGCCTTCCATCTCGACGATGATGACTTCTTCCTTCGTTCCAAAGGTCGTCTCGTCGATGGGAACCGCGAGCACATCGATGGTGCTCCCCCTCACTTCGACGCGCACTTTCCCTGTCTGCCCCGGCCCAAATCCCACCATCACACGACCTGTTTTGCCAACGAAATCCTGCGCGTGAGCCGCACTGTTGGAATCATCGGCACGCACCCGCCGCATGATCCACACCGCACCCATGCCCGAGCACACACCCATCGCTGTCGCGATCACAGCCGATACGAACGTGCTCGTCACGAGGCCGAAGCCATTCAGAACGACGCCTGTAAGCCCGAAAAAAGCGAGGGAAAACGTCCAGAATCGCATCGATAGGAAGGCCACGAGAAAGCTCTCGAAACCTCCCGACGCGTCATGCCCGTCGGCCACGGGGTGAGCATCCGAGCCGTGTTCGACCTCCATGTCGGCATCGGCAAGCCCGTCGTCTGCACCACCTTCACTGCCACCCAGCAGCATGGATGTGCCGAGCAGAATTCCTCCGAGCACGAGTGCAAACAAATAGAGATAAATCATGTCGGCTCCTCGCTCGCCCTTTTCGCCAACCAGGATGCCACAAATCGCATTCCGAAGAACTGCACGAACTCACGTATTCGTTCGAATATCACGATGACGAGCGAAAAACACCAGCTTGACCGCCGTGGCGACACACGTGTAACAGGAGGGTGATGTCCGACCCGTTGGAGCTCCTCCGGGAGCATCGCCTCGCGGCCATCGTCCAGGCTCCGGAACGCGTTGCGCTGATCGCGCGCGCAGAGGCCGCCGCGCGTGGCGGCATCGCGCTCTTTTTACTGCCGGTGACGATCCCTTTCGTGGCCGAAATCGCCGCGGAAATTGCCGATCGCACGGATGCGACGGTCGGGCTTTCGGATGTGATCGAGCCCGAACACCTCAATGTCGCACTCGCAGCAGGCGCTGAGCTCGTCTTCTCCCCGATGTTCGACGAAGAACTCATTCGCGCCTGTCGTCAGCGTGGGCTCAGCATCGTACCGGGAGTGGCGACGCCCACCGAGCTCGTGGTCGCAAGTCGCGCACACGAAGGCCCCGTCGCGCTCTACCCTGTCGGTTCCCTTGGTGGCATCGACGACGTCGCACGTCTGATTCGACTGCGCTCCAGCGTGGCGGTCGTCGCCACAGGAGGAATCGGCCCCGACAACGGACCTCAGTATCTCGAAGCGGGCGCATCTGCCATCGTGATCGATGTCGGACTCTTTCCGGCAGACAATGATCCTGCGTCGCTCGAGATCATCACCGCACGGGCGAGCGCGCTCATGGAAATTTGCGGTGAAATCCCGCGGGAGCTCCCTCTATCGACCTATGGCGAAGGGCGCAGAATCGCAGGCTAGGCGCGAGGAGGGAGCAGGCGATAGCCTGTGACCGACGAGCAACAACGCATGCGATTCTGCGAACGAGCCAGGCGATGGGAGGATGTGCGGACACGACCTCATATCGATGGGCGATCGCCCATCGATATTCCCTGTGAGCATCGAGGTCAGACGCGCGCGTGTCCTCGGGTGAGGCTCTGGAGCTTTTCCCCAATGAAAGCGCCGAAAAGAGAGACCATCACGCCGATGAGACCGCCCACGGCATAGGCCATCATCGACGGTTCGAAACCGTCCCCCGGTTCTCCGGGAGTGCGCCACATGAGGTAGGCGACCGTTGGAATGAGCGCGATCACGGCGGCCACGGCCGGCTCCAGAAAGGTCCGCCCCGGCGAGACGAAACCAGCCACGATTCCGCCCAAAAACCAGGTGAATGATGAGATCAGGATGCCCCAGATGGCCTGAAATGGATCGTACGAGGGCAGCACCTCTGGCAGAAGGCCGAGCGCGATCGATTGAAATACGAAATAAATCACGCAGGACACCGCGAGCCATTTCACGGCGAACCCAGATTGCTGATGGTTCCGCGCCGCTTCCTCCTCGAGGGAGTAGTCGCCGCTTACCGCCTCCAGCTTCGCACCACACGACACGCAGCGAGCGGCGTCCGAGGCGTTTCTGAAACCGCAGACGTGGCAGACGATCTGATCCTTCGAAGCCATCGACATCCTTTCCTGTCCGCGGAGATTGATCAGCGGAACGGGATGCATTCTCGCGCCGGTCGGGGCCGCTCCGCAACTGTGAAGCAGCTTACCCCGCCCATCGACGGACATTTTCGGCCGTTCTCATCCTCATCCAACTCTGGTCGGCACCCGATTTGCTCGAAGATGCCCCGGTCTTGGGGGCACTCATGTCGATCAGTCCCCATTTCGGGAGGTCAGTTGCCCTGGGCCAGGAGGATATCACGATGGATCTGACGAAGGCGATGACGATGGTGGCTGCGAACGCCGAAGTTCGAAAGTTTGCGCGTTTGCTGCGAAAGATGGGGATGGCGGATCATTTCGCGACGATGGGTCTCGTGCCCCGAACGCGAATCCTGATCCTCCCTGCCATGGGTCTTTTTGCCGCAGGTGCCGCATGTGGGGCCGCCGCTGCGATGCTCCTGACCCCGCGAACCGGGGAGGCCTTGCGCAAAGATATGGGCGATTTGATTGGCAACATGCGCAATCGTGCGGGTGCACGACGTGTGCGTCGCGAAGACATGCAAAGGGATGCAAACGTGCCGTCTTGAGCGCGTCTTCTCGTGAGGGCCGTGCACATCTCGTCCCTTCGACGGATGTGCACGGCGCGCCCTTTCCGCTTTCTCTCCGAGAGGCTCTTCATGCAGCTGCCAAAACACGTACGGGTCGTCACGTACAACGTTCACGGTTGTATCGGCATCGACGGCGTGCGGTCCGTGGAACGAACAGTCGATGTTCTTCGCGCCTGCGACGCCGATGTGATTGGATTACAGGAGATCGACGTCGGTCGCGCACGAAGCGGAGGTTTGGACCAAGCCGAAGCCATCGCCGTGCGACTCGGGATGAACCATGTGTTCGGGGCCGCGCTCGATGATGGACGGGGGCAATACGGCAATGCCGTGCTCTCGCGTTATCCGCTCGAACATCTCCGCACTCAAAAATTACCGACTTGGCGCGCCGTGAGCGAACCGCGGTGCTTCATTCATGCGCGAGTCAGCACCGCCGAGGTCGAGCTCGAAGTCATGGTGACGCATTTCGGTCTGGGTCCGATCGAACGGCTCGGACAAGCCCGCCGGGTGGTCGAAGAGATCGCCGCCACGCGCTCGACGCACATCGTGCTGCTCGGAGATTTGAACTGCGGACGAGGCTCGATCGCCTATCGCCGTCTCTCGACGGTTCTTTTGGATGCTCCTCGCACGGTCGATCCTGCTCGTGTCCGCGCAACCTACCCTTCGTATCGACCTATCTTGCGCATCGACCACGTGTTCGTGGCCTCAGGGCTCGAAGTTCGAGATTCAGAAGTGCTCGGATTTGGACTTGCTCGCGTGGCTTCGGATCATTTGCCGCTCATCATCACGCTCCGTCCGCGCAGCGATCGGATCGCGACAGAACCCGTGCGCAGGGCCGCCTCGGGTGAGGCTCGACGCCACAGCCAGACCCATTCCGATCGCGAGACCCACTGAAGATCCTCGTCTGATTTCGCGACGCTCGACGTGGCACTTGCCATGCAGAACGGCCGGCGCACCCAACGAATCTCGGGTTTTTGATCTGCGCAGACCATGTGGGCTCGCGCTTCGGACACTTCGGAGGAACGGAACGATGTCGATTCACAGCTCTCGCGAGGGATCCCTCGGTTCTTATCTGCGCACCGTCACGCGGATTCCCATGTTGGCACGTGAGGAAGAACGAGAGCTGGTCACGCGCCTCAAGGAAACCGGTGAAGAGCATCTTCGCCGGCGTTTGGTCGAGAGCCATCTCCGATTGGTCGTCAAGATCGTGCGAGGCTATCCGGCGCTGCAGCGCTGCATGATGGACGCAATTCAGGAGGGCAACGTCGGGCTCCTCGTGGCGGCTGACCGGTTCGATTGCGAGCGCGGTGTTCTCTTCTCGACGTATGCGTCGCTCTGGATTCGTGCGTATGTGATCGCCTTTCTTCGCGACCGTCTTCGCGTCGTCCGAAGCTCCACGACGCGGGCGGGGCGCAGACTGTTTTTCAACGTCGGACGTGTGCACGCAGCCCTTCTTGCCGAGAACATCGAGCCGACCCGAGAGGCCATCGCGGAGCGGCTGGGAGTCGACGCGAGCGAGGTCGAATCTCTCTTGGCTCGCCTCGAAAACCGTGACGTGAGCTTGAGTGCGACCACCGGAGACGGGAGCCGTCGCACTGTCGAGGACACGCTCGCCAACGATCTGCCGGGCCCCGAGGAAGTCGTCGCCGAATACGAAGAACGAGAACGCGCCGTGTCCGCGATCAGACATTTTAGAGAACAACTCGGAGATCGTGACGCGTGCATCTTTGATCATCGCTTGGTCGCAGACGAACCTGCATCGCTACGCGCGGTGGGTGAGCAGATCGGCGTGAGCGGTGAACGGGTTCGGCAGCTGGAACGACGGTTGCGCGATCGGCTTGCCGATCATTTGCGTGAGTGCGCGTGAGCCCCAGGCACGACGAGCACCGGAATCCGTGACGTGTGAATGACTCGTTCGGTGACGCTGCCCAGCAACAGATGGGCGAGTCCAGTCCTGCTGTGCGTCCCCATCACGATCATGCCCGCGTCCAATTCATTTGCGAGCTTCACGATCTCCCGCGCAGCCGCTCCGAACACGACATGCACATCCGCTTCGACACATAAATCATGCGCCAAGCGGAATAGCGCTTCGCGTGCATCGCGCGATAGCTCATCGGAGGGCAACGATTGAGAAAGTGCCCACTCGGGTTCTGTGGGGACATTCCATTCGGAACCGAAAACGACGTGGACGAAGTGGAGTCGCATGCCCGTGGCATGCGACAAATCCGTGGCCACACGGGCAGCGTGGTGCGATACGACAGAGAAATCGATCGCACACAACATCATTCTTTGAAGCCCTGACAATCCGTTCTCCGGCGAGTGCGAAAGCAGAAACAATGCCATCGCAATGCCATCGCAATGGCATCGCATCTGCAACGCTCACTCCTCATGGAGGACGGAAACATGGAAACACGAACCGTGACGGGTCAACCACTCGGTCAAACCACACGCAACGAATCGATCCCTCGTTGGAGTCGTCGTGCTCGACTCTTTCTGGGGGTCCTGACCTTTGTGCTCATCGGTGTATTCGCGTCTGCGGCATTTGCAGCTGCATTCACAGCGGGTCCGGCAGCAGGGTTCGACGCAGGTGACTACAGTCCCTTCCAGGTCGTGCTCGTCCTTGCGATCTTCATGCAGTTTATACTGATGCTGTTCTATATCTCGTTCGCGGCACAAAACCCGAGGCTCTCGGCACGTGGCACTTGGGTGTTCGCGATGATTTTCATGCCTTGGGCGATCCTTCCCATTTATTGGTATTTGCACATTTGGCATGCGCCCTACGTGGCCAATCCTCGTCATGATTACAACGTTCCCGGAGGCCAGCGAACATCACGTGCGGATTAGGGTCTCAGATCCTGCTCGGTCCGAATCTGACAGGCTCTAGCGAGGACTTTGAGTGCAACCGCTTGGATCAACAATTGTCGTTACTGTGGGGTGGTTCTCGTGTGACATCGTGCCACATGAGGTCCACTATGCCACGCTCATGGCAGTCCCAATGCCTTATGAATTTCAGGAGAATCGAGTTTTTCCCACTGGCTCACGGTTTGCTGTGCTGCCTGCCTGGTGCAACGTGAGGCAATTATCCGATCTCGCCACCATGCTCATCGCGAGCAACGCGGCGAGAGCCCGGCCGGGGTGGGCTCTTCCTTCTCGGAGGAGCCACTGATGAGCTCGCGGCCCCCGATGGAAGGAACCACGAGCGCCGGAGGGATGCGTCATGAGGCCACGCACAAAGAGACCGTGAAAACTCACTTCACGGTCCAGACTGAGCGAGCACACGCAGCTCTCGATGCTCTGGTTCAGCAGGCGCCACTCGGCATCGCGATTTTCGATCGTGAGCTCCGCTATCTAGAAATCAATGAGATGTTCGCGCGGATCAACGGGCTCTCGCGAACGGAGCACATCGGACGCTCCTTCGACGAAGTGGCCGATCGCGAGCTCGTGAAGCTGCTCGGCCCGTGCTTGCGTCGAGTCATCGAATCCGATGTCGCGCTCTCTGGATTCGAAGTCAGTTGGAAAAGACTCGATGCACCGGGTGGGATCGGTCAAGGCACCGTCAACGCATTTCCCATTCGGACAGGAAACCAAGTCAGCGGCATTGCCGTCATGGTTTCGGATATCACCGATCGACGGCGGATGGTGGATGCGCTCGCTGAAAGCGAGCGTCGCTTTCGTACTGTCCACGACGCTTCGAGCGAGGGCTTCCTGGTGCTGCGTGTCCAGCGTGAACACGATGAGCTCTTCTCCCTCCGGTGCGTGTATGGAAACCAATCGGCGCGTCATATGTTGGGCGCGCACGAGGTCGAAGGCGCGGACTTACGGACGATCTGGCCTTCCATCGAGAAAACCATCGTATGGGGCTTGATCGAACGAGCGCTCGAAGGTGCCGAAGCACCTTCGACATTCGAGGATCAGAGTGCATCTCGGGAAGCACAAAGTGTCGAGAGCGTTGAGATCTCGCCCACCGGCCGGGGCGCTGGGTCTTGGTACCGCTGCTGGGTGGTTTCGCTTGGTCCATCCGAAGTCGCACTGCGCTTCGATGACATCACCGCGCGAAAGCGTGGTGAGCAGGCGTTGGCGATCGTCGCAGAGGTCACACGTGCACTCGCCAGCTCTCTGTCGCGCGATGAAATGCTGGCCAGCTTCGCACGAACGGTCGCTACCAACATGGCCGACTTCTGTGCGGTGCATTTGCGCGACGCCACCGAACACGTGCGATGCATCGCCGCCGCAGACGCCGCCACGGACGCGCCCATCACGAGATCGCTCGCGGATCTCTTCACGGACGATCCGAACGTTCGACACGGGTTGGGATGGGTCATGCGTTCGGGCACGACCGATCTCGTTCCGGAGGTGAGCCCCGCTCTCTTGCGCGAAGTTGCCCACGATGAACAGGGGCAGCGAGCGCTCGAAGCGCTTGGAACGAGATCGTGGATCTTCGTGCCGCTCACGGTTCGCGGTGAAGTGGCTGGGGCGCTCACGCTCGAGTCCGTTCAACCAGGGCGCGCCTACGACCTCGCGGATCGTGTGATCGCGGAGGAGCTCGCACGCCGCGCATCAGCCGCTCTCGAGAACGTCGCGCTCTACGAAGAAGCACAAAGGGCCAACGCGCTCAAAGACGAATTCCTCTCGATCGCATCGCACGAACTACGAACACCTCTGTCGACGATTCTCGGATGGTCGAAGCTGCTCATCGATGATGCCAATCCTTCTACGGAACGCATCAAAAAAGGCTTGACGGTCATTCAACGCAACGCCCAAGCGCAAGCGCGAATTGTCGATGACATCCTCGATACATCACGGATCCTCCGAAACAAGATCACTCTCGATCGGACATCCCTCTCGGTCTCCGCGCCGATGAAAGAAGCCGCCGACTTGGTTCGCGCCAACGCTGAAGAGCGGGGAATCCGGATCGATGTCGACCTCGCATCGAAGACGTTGACGCGCGGGGATGGAACTCGGCTTCGGCAGGTCTTCTTTCACCTGCTTTCGAACGCCGTCAAATTCACAGGAAATGGCGGCCTCATCATCGCTCGAGTCGCAGCAGAGCCCGGCATGGTGGTGGCCTCGGTCAAAGACAATGGCGTCGGGATCGATCCCGCGTTTCTGCCGTATCTCTTCGAACGATTTCGACAAGCCGATGCGAGCACGACCCGCAAGCATGGCGGGCTCGGCTTGGGGCTCGCCATCGCGCGCAAGCTCGTCGAGCTCCATGGCGGAACCATCACCGTGAACAGCGAAGGGCTCGGTCGCGGCTCGACCTTCACCGTGCGATTGCCCGACATCGACGCGCTCGCTGAAGCAGGTACATCTACTCGAATATCATCGAGCGCTCCGCGAGCACGGACGCCAGATCTGGTGGGCGTGCGCGTCCTCCTCGTCGACGATCATGACGACGCACGTGAGCTCTATGGTTCGGTCATCTCGTTTCGAGGCGCACGTGTGACGCTCGCATCCTCCGCCGCGGAGGCTCGAGCTCGTCTCCAAGAATCACGTTTCGATGTGCTCGTGAGTGACATCGCGATGCCATACGAAGACGGTTGTTCGCTCGTGCGGTTTGCGCTCGTCCACGATCCTCTGATGCGCACGATTGCCATTTCGGCTTTCACGCAAACCGAAGATATGGCGCGCGCCTTCGATGCAGGGTTCGAACGATATCTATGTAAACCTATCGATACGCATGAGCTCGCAACGGCGATCGCGGACTTGGCAGACGTGCGCGCCTCGAACTAAAAATCAGGAACTAAAAATCAGCGTAAAGAAGGAGCTCGGCCGCGTCCTGCGATCGCGCCGATGGCGACCCCCATGAATGCGCCCGCTGCCCCTCCTGCAAACCCTGCTGGATGGGGCCCACTCCATGACTCCCCTGCGAGCTGACTCGTGAAGCTGCCGAACGCCAATGCACACATCGTGCTGATCGCGAGAGGCATATCCGTCACGATGGCGTGTTCACTTGGCACGAGCGCATGCGCCAAGAGCGCAAACAAGAAGGCGATGGCGAACCACGAAAGCATCAGGATGGTCATCACACCCTCCTCGCGTGAGCGCGCTCGGGACGTGTGGCGAGTCGCTCCGAAGAGCTCGCGATACTCGATATCGTAAACGACGGCGATGCAAACGGCTCCAACCACGCGCGAGCGCCGGACGGAACATCGAGATCGCGTGCAAGGATCGCGAGCGCCTCGGCCATCATCGCTGGGTTCGGATACCGCGCCTCTCGTTCGAGAGCGGTCGCCTTACGAATGATCGCGTCGAGCAAGAAGGGACACTCCGGACAACGCTTCCGAAGAGGAGGGAGCTCTTCGATCGAGAGCTCGGGCTCGAGCGCATATCGCTCTACGAACGTGGGCCGTGGAGGCACGCTTCCCGTGAGCGCTTCGTAGAGAACGACCCCGAGAGAGAACAAATCCGCGCGCGGATCGACAGCCTGCGCACGCAGCTGCTCGGGCGCCATGTAGTTGGGAGTGCCAATCAGGAACTCTTCTGATCCAGGGTTGTCTTCGTGGCTGACGCGTCGCGCGACCCCCAAATCGATGAGCTTGACTTGAATGCCTCGCTCGGTCGGTCGCAGCATGAGGTTGGAAGGTTTGATGTCGCGATGCACGATGCCGTGACGCGCAATCGCCGAAAGCCCAGAGAGCGCCTGCAACGCGAAGTCCACGACCTGAGCGATCGTGAAGACACCCCGATTCAAACGCTCTCGCAGGGTCTCGCCATCCACCAATTCCATCACGAGATACGGGTCGTCATCTGGTGTGCGGCCCACATCGAAGATCTCGAGGACGTTCGGGTGACGAACGAGCGCACCAATCTCCGCTTCGGTGAGCAAGCGCCCTCGAAGCTCGTCCTCCAGCGAAGACCCTCGACATCCCGCGAGCGTCTTGATCGCGACAGGATATCGAAGCTGAGCATGTTGAGCGCGATAGACCCCAGCATGCCCCCCATACCCAATCACACCGGTGATCCTCCACCGACCGTCCAGAACTTCACCAAGGAAAGGCCCTTGTCGGCGCATCGTTCGGCTCGTGGTCATCATGGCCTCTCGAAACGTTCGAAGGATTCAGAGAAATAGCCAGTCCTCCCAATTCTCGTCGTCCCCATCCTCCTCCACGGGCGTCTCTTCGTTTCGATCTTCGGACGGCTCTTCTTCTTTGGTATCCCACATCGCGATCACCTCATGGTTCGGAGCGTCGAATCGTTCCCGCCTCGCTTCTCGAAGGAGCAATGAGAGGGCCATCGTTCGGAGCTTGGTGTTTCGCCTTTTCGTGCACGCATCTGCTGATGCATCGCGTCTCATCGAGAACGACTCACCGCGCCATCACGAGACACGCGACCCACCCCATCGCAAATGCAGAGCTCATGAGCGCCATCGTCGCAAGGGCGACCGCACCACATCGAAGCAGGGAGGTGTCGCTCGTGCGCATGTGCGTCCAGAGCACGCCACAAGACAGAGCTCGTGTCCCCTTTGCTTCACCATCGTGGATGAGAGCCAACGACAAGCCCCCATCTGTCGCAGACAGATCCCTCGTAAGCACCTCGCTCGTAATCACCGGTTCGAGGACATGCGTCAGCGAGCGCACGAAGGCACATGCCGTCGGATATCGAGCATTGGCACGGCGGGCCATGGCCCGATCGAAGACCTCATCCAAACCTGTCACTCGAAGGCCCAGATCTCCCGGGCGACGCGGCGGCGCCTCGACGATCATGCGCAATGTCGTGATCACAGGAGCGCTCGGATAAGGTAAATCACCAGTCAGCATTTCGAGCGCGATGGCCGCGAGCGCCCATCGATCCGCAGCGGGTCCAATCGTATCCGAAAGCCCCAGGGCTTGCTCGGGCGCCATGTATTCTGGGGTCCCGACGACCTCTCCGTAGGTCGTGTAACTCGTGTCCTGTTTGAGATCACGCGCCACGCCGAAATCCAAGACCTTGACGAAGTCACAAGCCGCCTCGTTCATCATGACGTTCTCCGGCTTCAGGTCACGATGAACGATGCCTCGCTGATGCGCGTGATCGATCGCGAGCGCGAGCTGCCAGAGAACACGAAGTGTCCTTCGCGGTCCAAGCAGCTCCCCACGCGAAAGCGTGCTCGCGAGATCGACTCCAGCCAGCAACTCCATCACGAGATAGAGTTCACCCTCGGGCAAACACCCCCAGTCGAGCACCTGCACGATGTGGGGATGCTGAAGACTGGCTGTGGCCATCGCTTCGCGCTCGAAGCGCCCCGCGAGTTTTGGGTCGCGCACCGTGTGAGATTCGAGGATCTTGATCGCGACGGGCATCGCGAGGGCGATGTGGATCGCCGAATACACACGGCCCATTCCACCATCCGCAAGATGGCCCTCGATTCGATAGCGCTCGGCGAGAACACGACCCAGCCACGGGTCGCCTCGCACGCCATCCGGTTGGCCCTCACTTTCGTGCGATTGCATTCGTGCTGCGATCGACACCACGCCTCCCCTTTCGTGCCGAAGTCAGAAATCAGTACGTCGCAGGAGGATCGCTCGCAGGAAACGACTCCCATGAGGCTTCGTCCACGATATCGCGATCCGCTTTTTCTCCAAATCTCGGCTCTAACTTCGAGGGCTCCGAGCGAGGAAAACCTCCCTCAGCGAAAAGCGCCCATAGATCCTGCGCTCCACGACGTACGACGAACGCTCCTGCGACTCCCATCAGCATGCTCGAGAGGCTCTTCTTTCGTATCGCCGCGATCACGAGCACCGATCCGATCACCACACGACTCAAGGGCGCTGCCCACTCCTCCATGGACGAGCCCCTTTCTGAGAAGAGCGCTTTGATCTTGTTTTGGAACTCTTCCATCAGTGTCTCCTCGATGCGCGGCTGGATGGCCAAAGTGCTGAATGGCTAAAGCAGTCGATATGCCAGGATCACGCCCGCTCAAACGAGCTGTTCTTCTTTCGCGATGCGGAGTGCTTCGAGTGTGAGCCGAATGATGAGAGGTCCCATGATGAGCCCCGCTCCTCCGAACACAGCGAGGCCGCCGAGCATCGAAACGAGAACGAGGAATGTGTGCATCTGAAGCTGCCCCCAGCGCGCGAGCACGGGGCGAAGGAAATTGTCGATGGTTCCGACCACGAAAATACCCACCGCCGCGAGCGCAATGGCAGCCGTGGGACGCCCGGTCAGAGCCAAGCCAGCGGCAACCGGAATCCAAATGAGCGATGTGCCGATCGTCGGAATGAACGACGCGATGAAGGTCAGCATCCCCAACGCGAAGGCTCGCGGGACACCGAGGACACCATACGCAAGCGTCGCAATGCCAGCCTGCACCAATCCAGTCAGACCAATCCCCACGAACAACCCTCGCCCCGTCTCGACGAATGCCGAGGCGAGACGCACCGCATGGCGATGCGAGATCGGCGTATGTTGCGCGACCCACTCGAATGCTCGCGGACCATCTACGAGCGCAAAAAACGCAGCCGAAAAGAAGACGAACAGCCCGAGCACCAAATCGGCGGTCGCTCCAGCCACCGTGCTCGCGAACGTCCAAGCTCGTTCCCCCTGGCTACGAAAGATCGATAGCAACGTAGGAAGATCGAATGACACAGGAGCTGCGCCTTCTCCTTCAGGAGACACGATCGCGATGACGGCTTGTCTTCCCGAGCGGGTCGCCATCACGTCTCGTACGAGCGTGGCTGCATCGGCAGCAAGAGAGATGACCATGCCCACGAGCGGTCCAATCGAAACGACGAGAAGCAGAAGTGTCGAAATCGCTGCTGCCGGACGTCGCCCGTGAGTCACTCTCGCCAAACGTTCGACGACAGGTCTCACCAATGCGGAAAACCATGCGGCCAACGTGAGCCAAGCCCCAAAGGGCCACATCACGATGCATGCACCGATGACCAGAACGATGAGCCCAAATCGGAGGAACACATCGTGACGCGGGGTCCCCGCTTCGGTTTCACTCAACGCCCTCGCCGCTCTCGGTCTCGAGGAGATGCAGCGCCGGAGCGAGGCCACGTGGGAGCGTCTTCATCGATCTCGTCCGTTCGTTCAAGCACCTCGTCTTCTGTGATCGATGCTGAATCGAGAGTCGCTTGCCCCACGAGCTGCGGTACGATCCCTGTTGCGATGGCCTCACGGTCGACTTCTGTCTCGAGACTCGGCTCGTCGTCCTCGTCGATCTGCGAGCCTCCACCCTGAATTGCGAGCGAAAGCGCTTCCGCCGCCAGCTCCTCCGGGCTTTGCGGGTCCGGATGACGCTCCCCTGAAGAGTGAGGATGAGGACGAGCGGTGACGTCGTCGTCACTCCGATTTTCGCGATCGAGCAAACGGTCGATCTCATCTTCGCGATGCAATCCAGCCGCGTCGCCTGCAGGTGCCAATGCCTTCGGCACACCGAGCGCCCCCTGAGTCGCCGGATCGCTATCGGTTGTTCGTTCGAATCCACGTCGGTGCATGTCGTCCTCGGCGCTGTGAAGGTGCATCTCGAATGCCACGCAGCGTAGAGGCGAAGGACACGTCGGCTTTGACAATGAGGACTGTGCACAAACCGCCACGGCGCGACGCCATGACCCGCGGAGGTTCGTGGCATCCGCGTTGCGATGCCCATCTTCAGCGAAGGGTCTTTGTGCCGAAAGGTTCGAACGATGGAGCAAAAAGAGGACGAGCTCACGCATCTGATGGACATTGCCCGCAACTTCCGGGTTGCGATGCTGGTCACTCTGGCGGAGGACGGTCGGATCCATGGGCGACCGATGACGGTCGCAGACATCGACGATGAAGCCGGTGCGCTTTGGTTTTTGACGTCGAAAGGCGGCGAATCCTCGGTGGAGATTGCCAAGGACTCTCGTGCCGTCGTCACGATGCAAAGCAGCGATGTGTACGTGCAATGGTCGGGAAAGGCATCGCTCGTCGAAGATCCCTTGCACGTGCACGAGATTTGGCAGCCCACCTTCCTCCATTGGTTTCCGAACGGAGTGAATGATCCGAAGCTACAACTCGTGCGCTTCGACGTGGAAGTCGCGGAGTTTTGGGATCGCAAAGGCACGATGAAGGTCCGCGCGCTCTTGCGTCGTGCGCGACAGGCTTTGCAAGGAGATGACGCCGCAGAAAATCCCGTTGGAAGAGAGCGGAGCGATTCCCGACACGGGCGCATTCACGTGCAGAACCACGGCGAGCGGTGAGCAAGGCTGCGTGCGAGGTCTGACCAAAGTCGCATTGATCGGAGATCAAACCGACTCTGGTCAGACGCGAAACGGAGTTGGGTGGGGGGCCCCAAGCCGGCTTTGCCGGGCGGAGGGAGGGTCTGCATCAACCCTCCATCAAGAAGGACGAACCAAGGATCGCGCGGAGCGCGATCCTTGTTATCTCTTTCGTCCATACAAAGCCCTCGTCCGTGCACGTTCGAGGCTGCAGACAGATGCGTGCTCGGAGCCATAGGTCTGTTCGAGATACGTCATGATCGGACCGAGAGAGACGATCTCGATATGTTCGTTTGGATCGAAGAGATGGGGTAGCTCCATCGACCCCGTGGACTCGAAGAACGCTCGTCGGCGCGGGCTCGAAGCTGCGAGTTGCTTTGAAATATAGGGCAATTCGAGCTCGTCCAAGATCTCTCGCACGAGACGCGTCGACGGTGAAGCTTCGTACCCCGTGAGCTCCAGCGTCCTTTGAGGCACATGGCGTACACGGGCTTTCTGACCACGCCCCCCTCGCAATCGTGATGCAAGTCGCGATGTCGGCATCAGCCGAAGTCGAAGTGGGATCGCCGCATGTCCGTAATGTTCGAAAAGATGCATTAGAATGGCTTGCGCTCCTTCGATCACCGCACCCGTCGCAGGGTCGACGAGCACCGGCACGTTCACTTGGCCCGTCAGTGCAAGCAGTTCGGGGGCATGGATCGTCGAACCCGAAGGAACGGGTTTGATCCATGCGTCGAGGTCGAGCATCGCCATCGCCTCACGGACCAGACGCGAACGAGGGCAAGTCTCACGTTCATATAAGACCAAGAGCTCCGAGGGCGGACGTCTGCACGCACCTTGGACATGTGCGCCCGCACCCAAGCGCACGAGGGTCGGCAGAGTCGCGCGCGCGATTTGGCTCCGTTCACTCCATGATGTCGCCCTCGTCCACTCGAAGAGCGGATCGAAGGGCGTCCCTTCGAAGATCTCCATCGTGCCTCCTCCACTCGGGAACTGCTCTTTGGAGCACGCGAAGTGCCACGCATCGCGACGAGGAAGGACCCACATTCGGACGAGGGCTCCTCGTTGCCTCACATGGCGCGGCGAGTCGCATGAATGCACCCGATTCCACCGCACCGAATCGCAAATGCACATGGCGCATGGGTTGCGAGGAGCCCGAGCAGATTCTCCCGGGGGGCCTCATGCATCGAATGTCTGGACACCACGTCGCAGGGTGGTTCGTGCTCCCAATCGCGACGATGCTCATGGGGTGCAGCTCGTCTGGAACAAAGGAATCGTTTGGCGATCGACTTCGCATCCACACCACTGAGTATGTCGAGCTCGTTCCACCACACGACGCCGGCGTGTCCTCCGTCGATGCAAACATTCTTGCACTCGCCGCGGTCGATCTTGCGCAAGTGACGGGCGAAGGCCGCGGTGCGCTGAACCCTCGATGTCGAGTCACCACCCCTCAGGGAGACTGCGATCGATGTCCTGAGCATGCATGTTTGCAAGTCCTCGTACCACGCAGTGATTCAGAACCCGAGTGGAGATCGTTTTGCGATGCCGGCAATGTTCGTGAGGAAGCCTGGATCGCGTGCCGTTGCGCAGGTGGAAGCGAACGATCATGCAGCGCAGCCGCAATGGACACCGAGAGGGCGCTTTTCATCGTGGCCAATGTCTTTGGCGGAGAGGTCCCTCAGATCGGTCAACGATATCGAGACTCGAACGGACTGCGGCAAGTGATCCGAGATGAACAGCAGCAATGGCTCGCCCTTCGAGTGGCGGCTCCCATGGCGATGCGCTGTGACGCACCCGATCCCGAAACCGCCGAGCGGCACTACGCCGCGTGCGCACAAGGGATGCGGATGCGTCACTGACAGCTCATCCGAAATCCATACAGCCATTGACCGAACAAATCTGACTCGGCGCGCAGCACTCGCAGGTGAACAAACAGGCGTTCTCTCCGGGCGCGCACGTCAACGGTTCACACATTCCGAAAATACAAGACTGACACAAACCGCAGCTCGGAATGCATGCACTCGGCTCGCATTGATAGTCTCCAGGTGCCGCAGGCGGTGGGCGCTCCGTGCACACGAAGCCGGGATCGCAAGTTCCGATACACTCTCCACCGCACCCATCGGACTCGCCGCAGCGTCGCCCCTCACAGGACGGAGTGCACGTGCAGCGCAATGGATTGCCGGAGCAGGTCTCTCCATCGTTCATGCACAATGTGCCTGGCGAGCAGGTGCCGCCACAGCCATCGCTGGGTGTACTGCCGCAAGCTCGAGTCGAAGGCGCCGTACAACTCGGAGAGCAACAGCTTCCATCACGGCAGGCCGAACCCGAAGGGCAACGCGTTCCGTTGGGACAGCTCGGGCAGCCCGGAGCTTCCACCGGATTGACACCACAGTCGAGGTTGCCCGGCGCTGCGCACATCGCGCAGCAGGAGCCTCCTGTGCAGGAGCGGCCAGACTCGCACATCGTGCCAGTCCCACAGGTGCGACACACCGCGCCGGTGCTGTCGCGCTGATCGGGAATATCGACTCCGCACGCCACGCTGTTCGCTGCGGGACAGAGCGGACAACACGACCCACTTCGACACTCCGAACCCGCCCCACACATCGTGCCCGTGCCGCAGGTGCGACACACGGCGCCATCCGAATCGAGGACCGGCGCGATCGGCATACCGCACGCGACGCTGCCCGCGCCGGGACAATCTCCACAGCACACACGCGAGGCCGCGCCGCTTGTGCCTGGCGGGTTTCTACACGCCGTCCCGCTGGGACAACGGCTTCCGAAACCGCTACAGGTTCGACAGTCCGGGGACGGAATGGGGTCTCCGCAGGCCACAGTGCTCGCACCAGGGCAGTTTTGACAGCACATCCCACCTTCACCACCCACGCAGCTCGTGCCGCTTCCGCAGCCTCCCGTGCCCACCCCCGTACACGTCCGACAGACCGCGCCTCGGGCGTCGAGCACATCGGGGATCTCCATGCCGCACGGCACACTCGAAGCCGCAGGACAGCTTCCGCAACACACCCGCGCGCTCGGCGCGCCGCCTGATCCAGGAGGATCGACGCAGCTCGTGCTCCCGGAGCACTGACTCCCCACCCCGCTGCATGTTCGACAACTCGCTCCAGTCGAATCGACCGGAGGAGGAATCGCCATCCCACAAGCCACGCTGTTCGCGTTGGGGCATTGCGGACAGCAACGGCCGCCATTACAGCTCGAACCCGAAGGACAGCGGGTGCCATTGCCCGTGCAGTCCAAGCTCCCCATGCATGTGTCGGGGATCTCCATCCCGCAGTCGACCATGCCCGCCGGCAGGCATGCATCCGTGCACGTGCAGACGCCGTCCACGCATGCACGTTCATCGGCGCAAGGGCCTGTGCATCGTCCACCACACCCATCGTCGTCTCCGCACGCGGCGTCTTCATCGCAGTGCGGAATGCATTCACAGACCCCCGTGTCGGGGTTGCACTCCTCATTTTCGCCGGCACATCGGCCCACACAGAATCCGCCACAGCCATCGGGGGTTCCACATGCCGCATCGGGAGCGCAGCTCGGCGCGCACACACAACGGTTCGCTACACAACGATTCGGGGGAACACACGGCGGGTCGCATTCGCATGTCGCAATACAGGCTCCGTTTTGGCAAACCTCACCGGGCGCGCACGTGACTCCGAAACACGGGTTGGGAATGCACGCACCCGCGCGACAGAACTGCCCCTCATCGCACGTCACTCCTTCACAGGCCGAGCGCGGAGTACACGTCAGATGACACGCACGGGAGTTTCCACACTGGGCACTGCACCCGAGAATGTCGACGCATTGACCACTCGAAGGATCGCAGAACTCACCGTCCGCGCAGATCTTGCCTTCGCAGGCCACGGGCAAACACCCGGGAAAACACACTCCATTGATGCACGTCTCACTGGCTCCACACGTGACTCCAGCACAGGGGTCGACGAGATCGACACACACCGCACGACATCGCTCTCCTTCTGCATCGCAGGGATTGGATGTCGCGCATGGATCGGGCTGACATCGACGATCGAAGCAGAGGAGCCCAGCGGGGCAGTCGAGATCCGTCCGACAGAGCGGCGGCCCACCATCGCGCTGTGCTCCGTCTGGGGTGGGCGCCGCATCTCGATGGCCACCGTCCATGCCTGGACCTGCATCGCCGTCGCTGCTGAGGGTTCCAGTGCACTCACAACCAGCGAGCACGACTGTGAAAAAGGCCCCCAAGCCGAGCCCACACAGGTTGTGATAAGACAAGCGCCGCATCCTCCACCTCATGCTTCACCATACCTGCAAGCCGCGCTTAGATGAAGGCCTGATCATGGCGAAAGCATGTTGCATTTTTCATCGAGCGATGAGGCGACGAATCGCAGAGGCATGCAATTAAATGCGTCTGAGCACCTCACGCATGGTAAAAGGAGGCCGTCTCGGTACGTAGATTGGGGGTGAACGAATTTGATCCATCGTGCAATGATCCGATCTTCGAGCCGAAGCGAACCGCGAGCCAGCCTTGCCGCCTGTTTTCAGCACACGGATCTTGAACAGCGACTCCTACAAATCCCGCTCGAAGCCACTTGTCGCGGTGCCTTCTTCAACATGCTGGACGATCGTGCAGGTGCGCTTTCGGCGGATACGCAAGCCGAATATCGCACCTTCTTTCGCATCCATCAGTTCTCGATGTTTCGCATGTATCCGGTTCGCGATTATCTAACGCGACTCGTGGTGCTCTCCCAGATTCATTACGGCGCTTCGGAAATCTACCCCGGCATTCGTGAATTGCAGTCGGGTGCTTTCGATGCATGGGCCAAGACGATGCTTGGACGCGCCGCCCTCGCGGTCGTCACCCCCGATCTCCTCTCGATGCTGCGCATGCTCGAGCGTGCGTATGCGAGCGAAACGCTTCTCTCGTATTCACGTTTCATTGTCGAATCCGTGACCGAACCCGAGATCATCGTTCGCTTTCGGAACGAATACGTTTATATCGAACATGCCATGGTCGGCGCCATCGAAGGTGCTTCGCGGATTTGCGGGATCCCTGCTCTTGAACTCGTGTCCGAGCTCGACGGACCTTTCGACGGCATCATTCGTATACGAATTCCAGGAAAAACCTTCCGGAAGCGGTGAGTTCAAATGGCTCCAAGCACGACTGTCTCCGTTCAATTGATCGATGTGCTCCGTGATTTCGGAGTGAACGTCGTGTTCGGCGTTCCGGGAGGAGCGATCAGCGGATTTTACGACGCTCTTTTAGAGCGCCCCGATATCCGGATCGTGACGACCAAGCATGAAGCGATGGCGGGATTTCTCGCGATTGGATACGCGATGGCGACGGGACGTCCAGGCGTCGTGCTGACGACAGCCGGGCCGGGCATCACCAACGCCCTCACGGGCATCGCCTCAGCCTTCTATGAAGGGGTCCCCGTCGTTCATATCGCAGGCGAAGTGGCGCGCTCCGCGTTCGGTCGGGGAGCACTCCAGGAAGGGTCGCCTTCTGGTTTCGACTCCGTCGCAATCATGCGGCGCGTGACGAAGATGAGCGTGATGCTCTCCAATCCAGGGCCAGCCGCCTCTCTCCTGCGCAAAGCGCTCTCGACTGCGTTCAGCGGTCGTCAGGGACCTGTGTTCATTTCTCTCCCTCTCGATGTCGCATGCGCCCCAGTCACTCCACAACCTGTGGCTGGCAGCGTACGGACCTCATTCGAGATCGATCCCGTTGCTGCGAGGCGCGCGCTCGATTTGCTCGAACGTGCCAAAAATCCGCTCATTTTGGCGGGCTCTGGCGTACGAGAAAGCACGAGCAAGCGCGCGTTGCGACGACTCGCCGAGCACACGGGTGCGTCGGTCTGTGTCACGACGAAAGGGAAAGGCGTTTTTCCAGAAGATCACCCGCTCTACCTCGGCATCGTGGGATTCGGCGGACACGAGTCGGTCATCCAACACCTGCAGAAGGGTGTCGACGTCTTGCTGGCCGTGGGAACCGGTCTCAACGACTTCACGACGAATGCATGGACCCCACTTCTCCGAGCCACGCGTTCGTTCATTCAGATCGATATCGACTCGGCTCAACTCGGAAAAAATTATACGATCGATTTGGGGCTCGTGGGTCCGGCGGATCAGGTGATCGGGCGCATGCTCGAATATCGGAGCGAAGACCGTGTGACTCCCCCTCCAGTCTCGAGTTCTCGTCTCCAAACACAACCCCTCACGCCATCGCCTCATGGCGCATTGACGACGATGGAAGTCGTCCAAGTCATGAACGACGTCTGCCCCAAAGATGCGCTCTTCACAGCGGACATGGGAGAGCATCTGAGCGTCGCGCTCCATTATCTCAAGGTGGGCACACACGCAGATTTTTTGACCTGCCTTGGATTCGGCTCCATGGGTTCTGGACTCGGAGCTGCGATTGGATATCAGCTCGGCGCGCCCAACCGGCGCACATTCGCGATTTGTGGTGATGGTGGCTTCTTGATGTTCGGCAACGAGCTCACGACCGCCGTGCAGCATGGACTGCGCACCACCTTCGTCGTCATCAACGATGGGCGTCTCAACATGGTGCATCACGGCATGATGGACCTCTTCGCACGAACGCCAGACTTCTCGACTCCTATGGTCGATTTCGCAGAGATGGCCCACAGCATGGGGGCAACCGGCTACGTCGTGCGCACGAAGGAAGAGCTTCGCGCCGGGCTCGTCGGACACGAAGGTCCGGTCGTCCTCGACGTCCGCATCGATCCCGAGATTCGCCTGGGTGGCAATCAACGTGTGGCAGCGCTCAAACAGTTCGGCACGAAGGATCAATGAGTCGACAAGAACATTTCGCCGCTCCTGGCGGCATCGGCGTTTGGGGAATCGGCGTCGCGCTACCTCCTCATGTACGGGACAATTCGTTTTGGGACGAGATCCTCACGACGCGTGACGAGCAACAGCGACGTGGAGATGCCTTGACCCCCGAGAAGAGCTCGAGCGGAGCTCCGAACGTCCTTCCCAAAGAAGTCTCCGAAGCCATCCATGCCATCGGAGACGACAAGTTCCGAGGTGCTCGGCTTCGTCATGTCCTCGAGAAGGAACGCGACATTTCGGATCTCGAAGCCGAGGCTGGACGAGCAGCACTCGAAGATGCTGGGGTCGCCCCCGATGAGATCGATCTCGTCTTGGTGCACTCGCTCGTGCCCGATCGCTTGATCCCCTCCAACGCCCCTGCCGTTCAAGACAAACTCGGACTCACCCGTGCAGTGGCCTGGAGCCTCGATGTGGGCTGCGCAAGTTTTCAAGCGCATTTCCTTTCGGCCACGGCGCTGATTCGCTCGGGGATGTTTCGACGGGTGCTGATCGTGCAGTCGCACGTGGGCTCACGTTCCGTTCATCCACAGCAAGCTCAGGCCCCCAACTTCGGCGATGCCGCGACCGCAGCGGTCCTCGGCGAAGTCCCCGCAGGGTTCGGTCTTTTAGGACACTATTCACGAACGGACGGTTCATTTCGCGACGGAATCGTTCTCGCTCCAGTACGAGACGGCGTGCCGCTGCGTGAGTGGTGGAATCCGAGAGACGGCATCTTTCAACTCGCCACCTTCAACCCAGATATCGGGAAATCCGCGGGGATTCGTGCTCCGGACTTTTGTCGCGAAGCATGTTTCCAGGCGTTGGCGGATGCACGACTCGAGCTCTCCGAGATCGATCTCTATGTGGGCAATCAAAGCCTCGGTTGGTTCGTGGATGCTTGTCGTCGAGCACTCGGCATTTCGGAAGAGAAGGTGGTCGATACCTTCGCTCGAATCGCAAATGTAGGGGACGCCGCAATTCTCGCCAACTTGGACGAGGCGCGCCGGCAAAAACGCCTGCGCCATGGAGACAACGTTCTCATCTATTCTCCTTCGGCAGGTTTCACCCGATCCGCAGTGGTCATTCGATGGTGGGAAAAAAAACCACGGGAGCACATGTGAGATCCGAACCGCTGAATGCTTGGGTCACGTACGAACGGGCAGATTTCATCGAACGCATCGTGGCCGCCGCCGAAGGAAATCTGCTCGTCACGGAGACTTGGGAGAGCTCGGGCGAACCTCCTGACATGAGCGAGTGCCCGATGCTCATCATGGAGCAGCCAGAGATCGGCTCATGTGGAGTCGTGCGCGCGCAAACATTCGCGAGCGCCGTGCCCGGCCTTCTCGTCATCGTGGTTCCCGAGGGCACATCCCTCGAATGCGAAACGTCACTAAGGCAGGCTGGCGCTTTCGATGTGATCGAGAATGGGCCGACCTTCCAAAGGGGCATCGTGCGGATGATCGCGACAGCCCGACAGATTCTTCGGCTCCGTGCCGACCACATGCGGCTGTCCGCTGGTATCGCTCACAGCGAGCGTTTGTCGGCCATCGGGCTTCTGGCCGCGGGCGTCGGGCATGAGATCAACAATCCGAGCACGGCCGTGCTCGCCAACGCGGAGCGATTGCGTGTCGAGCTCGAAGCGCTCCTCGCGCGCCCGCGTCTTCAGCAATCGGACGCGTTGCAGCAGCGCGCCTCCGATTGGCTCGAAAGTCTGGGCGACTGCATCGCAGCGTCACGCCGCATCACATCGGTCGTGCGCGCGCTCAACGTCTTCTCGAAACGCACCGACGAAAACGCACGCCCCGAACCCGCGTTCATCAACGATGAAATCGCTACGGTCTTGCGACTCGTCGGCAGGGAGGTGCGGTTCCAAGCGCACGTCGATCTCGATCTGGATCCTGGATTGCCTCACGTCTTGGCTCCCCCCAATGCGATGACGCAGGTCGTCACGAACCTGGTCGTCAATGCGCTACAGGCCCTCGAAACGAAGGGGCGCGAGGAGCGGAAGCTCCTCATCAAGACCAGTCATGACGAGGATGTCGTCCTCTTTGAGATCGCAGACAACGGACCTGGCATTCCCCAGGACGTGGTCGCGCGCGTGTTCGACCCCTTCTTTACGACCAAGCACGTCGGCGCGGGGGCGGGACTCGGGCTCTCGATCTCGCGAGAGCTCATCCATCGTTCGGGAGGAGAAATCTTCGTCGAAAGCGAGCTCGGTCGAGGCACGAGCTTTCGAGTCGTCCTACCGCGTCCGGAACGGAATGACCCTGAACCTCGAGGCACATCATTGCCACCCATGAGCACCGCAAGATTGCGTGTGCTGATCATCGATGATGACGAGATGCTATTGCGTGCGATCACCAGCTCACTCACGGAGGAGTTTGAGTGTGTGCCAGTGACTGACCCCAGAACTGCACTCGATTTCATTGAGAAAATGGAACGTTTCGATGTGATGTTGTGCGATGTCGTGATGCCCGACATGGATGGTCTCCAATTGTATTTGAAAGTCATGGAGCGAGACCCTTCCCTCGCCGAGAAAACTCTATTTTTCTCGGGCGGTATGCAGTCGCACTCGCTTGAGCAAGCCCTCATCGAAACGGGCCGGACGGTGCTCGGGAAGCCGATCTCCATGCGTGAGCTCGCCCGGAAAATCCGCCGTGTCGCCGCCGGAGAGCCAAGTTAGGACACGTCCGTAAATTCCTCCGCTCGCAATTGCGAACGACTCACGAGTTCATGCAACATGGTGGCCGCCTCGGGGGGAGCGGGCATTTCCGCCCTGGATAGGGAGGTGGAGAAACCATCATGGCACACATCAGAACAGAGCCAGATTGGCTCGATAACGGGCCGGGGACACGAGATTTCGCAGAGATCTATTTGGGCTCTCACGACGAGTTTCTGAACGAGCTCGAGCGCAAAAGCGCAAAACACCCAGTCCTCGGCCCCTCCTGGAAGCTCGTTCCCGTCGAGCTACGTGAGGCGAGCCGTACGCAATCCAAAGAAAGAAGCCGACGAGCGCTCGAGGGAGACTGGACAGGTTTCGTAGAAAACCTACGCCAACAAGGAGCGTCATTTGCCGCGGCTGGCGTTCAACTTTGTGATTGGTATGACTTGATTGGCTTTTGGTCGCACCAACTCATTCCCCAAATGGTGAGTGTCTACGGTGCCGAACCAGCGCGTCTATCCGCCGCACTCCAAGCAATGCAGGTATTCTTCGACCGTTCGATGGCGGTCGTCGCAGAGTCGTATTTGAACGCGAAGCAAGCCGCGTTCGAGCGCATTCATGGAGAGCTGAAACAATGGGAGGCCGTCTTCCAGCACGCTTCATGGGGCATCTGTGTCACGAATGCAGATGGAAAGACGATCGAAACAGCGAACAAAGCGTTCGCGCGGATGTATGGCCTCGAGCCAAGTTCCATCAGCGGACGCGATCTCGCGACGTTGATCGCTGAAGGCGAGATCGAACGAGTCAACAATGGAGCCGAGCCCGCGGAGGAAGCGGGACACGCAAGCTTCGAGACGATCCACGTTCGCTCCGACGGAACTCACTTCCCTGTCGTCCTCGATGCGGCGCGCATCCCGGGCCCCCCTGGCTCCCAAATATGGGCTCTCAACATTCGCGATATCAGTGAACGAAAGCTGGCCGAGACGCTCCGGACGCGCAGCGTCGAGCTCGAAGCAGAAAACCGGCGCATTCAAGAGGCCAGTCGGCTCAAGAGCGAGTTCCTCGCCAACATGTCTCACGAGCTTCGAACCCCTCTGAACTCCATCATCGGGTTCTCCGAGCTGCTCCACCTCGGTGAAGTGGGGCCGATGTCTGCCAAGCAAACTGAATTCGTCGGCGACATCCTCGTAAGCGGTCGTCATCTGTTGCGTCTCATCAGCGACGTCCTCGACTTATCGAAAGTCGAAGCTGGAAAGATGGAGTTCTACCCAGAGCGGGTCGAACTGAAGGCGCTCTTGGATGAGGTCACAGGCGTTCTTCATCCGGTCGCACGTGACAAGTCCATCCTCATCACCACCACTGTCGATAGTGCGATCGGTCACGTCCATCTCGACCCCGCAAGAGTCAAACAAGTCCTTTACAATTTCCTATCGAACGCGCTCAAATTCAGTCCGCGGGAGACCCGCGTCGACGTCTGTCTTCGCGGCGAAGGCAACAGCGCGTTTCGCATTGAGGTCAGAGATCATGGACCCGGTATTTCTCCAGAAGATCAGCGCCGTCTGTTCATCGAATTCGAGCAGCTCCATCGCGGTCGCTCGAAGACGCACGGCGGCACTGGGCTCGGTCTTGCTCTCACGCGGCGTCTCGTCGAAGCCCAAGGCGGTGCGGTGGGAGTCGAAAGCACGGTGGGAAAAGGAAGCGTCTTCTGGGCAGTGCTTCCTCGCAAATCGTCGGGGCGCGGTTCGCTTCCCCAACCGCGTCGCATCGCCGGCGCAACATCGGATGCGCCGAGGGTTCTCGTCGTCGAAGATGATGGAATCGATCAGGAACGCATCGTCTCCATGCTCGTCGGCGCAGGGTATGCTGTCGATACCGCCTCCACATTCGCACAAGCCATGCAGGCATGTGAACAACATGATTATGCCGCGATCACGCTGGATCTCTTGCTGCCCGATGCGAGCGGTCTCGACGTGCTCCGCGCCGTTCGTGATTGTCCACGTTCCCGTGAAGTTCCTATCATCGTCGTCTCTGTGGTGACCGAACAAGTGACAGGAGGCTTCATCGTGCACGACGTGCTCACAAAGCCGCTTTCTCCTGATGATCTCCTTTGTTCTCTCGAGCGAGCTGGGGTGTTGCCTCCGGGAACAGGGCCCGTCCTCGTCGTGGACGACGACTTGTCCTCCGCGCGATTGATGGTCGAGACGCTCGAGCAGCTCGGATTTCGCGCCATCATCGCAAGCGACGGTCAGCAAGCCCTCGAACGGGCGCACATGGAGAGGCCTTCGGCCGTCGTCCTCGATTTGCTCATGCCGCATCTCGACGGTTTTGGGTTCCTCGATCGATTCCGGGCCGAGCCGGTGTGGTCACACATCCCGGTGCTCGTTTGGACCGTGAAGGACATCAGTCCCACCGAACGCAGCGAGCTACTCCGAAAAACCGAAGTCGTCATGCTCAAAGACGGCCGTGGAACTCGCAGCTTGCTCCATACCCTCAAAGATCACCTCCCCAAGGGGGCTCGAAAGACAACGGCCATTCATGGGAAAAATTAGCGTTCTCGTGATCGACGATCACCCTGCCAACACCAAGCTCATCTCATTCGTGCTCGAGAATCGTGGGTTCGAAGTCCACTCTGCCGAAAACAGCGAGCAGGCCAAGGCTCTTCTCGAACGAATCCAACCGAACATCATCCTCATGGATATTCAACTTCCGGGCACGGACGGGCTCACGTTGACACGAGAGCTGCGTACCGATCCGCGCTTCGCCGAGACACCCATCGTGGCCGTCACCGCATATGCGATGGCGGCTGACGAGCAAACGGCCCGCGAAGCGGGCTGTGACGCCTACATGTCCAAACCCATCGATACGCGCGCATTGGGTGCTCTCGTCACTCGAATGGTCGAGAAAGGAAGGAACCATGACGGGTCAAATCCTTCTCGTGGATGACAACGAGATCACGCGCAAGCTCGTTCGACTCGTGCTCGATGCCGAAGGGTTCGAAGTCTATGAAGCGACGTGCGGAGCACACGCCGTGGAGCTCGCGAAATCCAAAGAGCCTCATCTCGTGCTGCAAGATCTCGTGTTGCCCGACGTCGATGGCTTCACGTTGTTGGATCAACTTCGCATCTGCCTTGGTCCACGCGTGCCTATCCTCGCATTCACTGGCTTGCTCTCGGCGACGGACGAAAAACGGCTCGGCCTTTCCTCCTTCGATGACGTCATCACCAAGCCCATCGAGCCTTCACGTCTTCGAGAGATGATCCGGGCTTATTTCCCAGGCCCCTCCGACACCGACGTCACAGCGTTCGGCACTGGGAAGCACCTGCTCTTGGTCGATGACGACGCGACCCAACGAAAGTTGGCTGCGTTTCGTCTGAGTCGACTCGGCTTTCAAGTCACCATGGCAGGAGATGGAGAAGAAGCGCTTGCCCTGGCACGCGCGAGCCGTCCAGATGTCATCGTCAGTGATGTCCTCATGCCAGGCATCGACGGATTCGAGCTCTGTTCACGTGTACGGGTCGACGCAGATCTGAAGAGCACTCCGATCTTGCTGATGACGAACAGTTATCTCGAGGTCTCCGATCGCGAGCTCGCCGAGCGCGCAGGTGCAGACGCCTACGTCCTGCGCACACCCGAGCTCATCGAGCTCACGGCCGTCCTGCGGCCGCTCATGAACAACGCACGCTCGAAGCGAGCCTCGATACTCGAATCAGAAACGCGGGAGGACATCGCCCGAGATCACACCGCTCGAGCGATGCGTCAACTCGATCGGCAGGTCGCGTTGAATGCGCTGCTCACACAGCGCTCCGCCATGCTGTCTGCGGAGCTGACGATCCTCAGCGGACTCACAGGCGCATTGGCCGAACATCGAGACATCGACATGGCGCTCGACACCGCGCTCCATGCTTGTTTCGATGCGGGCGGGCTCGCTTGGGGAATGCTGCTCGTACGCGTGGAGAACGGTTGGACAAGGCGCAGTATCGGCCTCTCGAACGAGCCACTCGCGCGACTCGAAGCCGTCATCGATGGGCTCGCCGAACAATGGCGTCATGAACAACGCGATCGAGGGCCGACACGCATCACGATCAACGTCTTCGAAGATTGTGATGAGTGCACGAGTCCCCACGTGCTCCTCGCTCCTGTGCTACACCGAGACGAGTTGCTCGGCTTCTTGCTTCTTGGGGCTGGGGCCGAGATCGATGATCATCGCATGGCGTTTGCTGGCGTGGTGACAGGTCAGATCGCCCATATGCTCGCATTGGCGCGTGCGTTTCGAGAATTGGAAGAAGCTTCTCAAATCGAGCGTGCCCGGGCTCGACTGCTCTCTTCGATTCTCGATGCCATCGAAGATCCCATCGTGGTCTTCGACCAAAATCACCAGCCCTCCCATTGGAATCGAGCTGCCGAGCGGGTCGGGCTCACGGAGCGCCCCGCAAGCCCTGCCGATTGGCCTCGTGCACTCGGATTTTACGAGGTCGATCAAACCACCCTCTTTCCGTGGGAGAAGCTCCCTGCCATCCTCGCATTGCGAGGCGAAAAGGTCATCGACACAGAGATCTTCTGGTGGCGAAGCGGCGATTCCGCTCGATGGCTCAGCGCGCATGCCCAAGCGGTCATGGGAGAGAACGGCGAAACCGAAGCCGCCGTTTCGATCCTGCGAGACATCACGGCTGATAAGCTCGCTCAAGCAAAGCAGATCGTCGCAGACCGCATGGCATCCATCGGGGTGCTCGCGGCGGGCGTTGCCCATGAGGTCAACAATCCGCTCACTGCCATCATCGCCGAAGTCGAGATGGCCCTCGAAGACATCGGACGCACACATCCGGCCGCCGATGGACTCTCGGTCGCCCGCGATGCTGCCGAGCGCGTCCGAACCATCGTGCGCGATCTGACCACCTTCTCGCGCGGCGATTCGGACGATCTCACCCCCGTCGATATCTGTCGCGCCCTCGATGCTTCGATCCGCATGGCTGTCCCAGCGACGCGTTCGCGAGCCACGGTCCATCGTGATTATCAAGACGTGTCTCTCGTCCTCGCCAACGAGTCTCGCCTCGGTCAAGTCTTCTTGAATCTGCTCGTCAATGCAGCGCATGCAATCCCTGTAGGATCACCGGATCCACATCGCATCGACGTGAGGGTCCGGACCCCGACCAAGGGAGGAGTGCTCATCGAGATTTCGGATACCGGAATCGGCATGACCCGTGAGATCAAAGAGCGACTCTTCACCCCCTTCTTCACGACCAAAGAATCAGGCACAGGCCTTGGCCTCGCCATCTCTCATCGCATCATCACGAACGCAGGCGGCACCATCGAGGTCGACAGCACCCCCGGGCTCGGAACGACGTTTCGGATTTGGCTTCCGCCCTCACGCATGACGCGACGGGCCAGCACGCTTCCGCCCTCAGTGCACGCTCCCGATGGCGCTCATGTTCTCGCGATCGATGATGATCCGCTCGTGCTCCAGGTGATCGCGCGAACCCTCCGGGGGGATCATCATGTCGATACCGAGCGCTCTCCTTCGGCTGCGCTCGTACGACTTGCCAGCGGCAAGAATTACGACCTCATCCTCTGTGATCTCTCCATCTCAGAAATATCTGCGCCGGAGTTTCGTCACCGGCTTCTCGCAATCCGCCCTGAGCTCGCCGATCGCCTCGTCTTCGTCTCGAGTGGTTCCGCGCGCGCCGAGAATCACGCCTTTCTCGACGCCCACGGCGTGCCCTGTCTCGACAAACCTTTTGACGCACAAACGCTACGCGCGCTCATCGAACAACGTTCGCTTTGAAGCAGCACTCCGCCGGAGGACGACACCCAACGCAACGAGCATGAAGAGCCATGAAGGCCAAGCGCGGCCCGAGCGCTGAGGCACCGAGCAGGTGCAATCAGGAGCTCCCATGGGAGGCATTCCGGCGTCGTCGACGCCTGCATCCGAACCATTGGCTCCTGCGTCCGGCATCGCCTCGAAGGACGCCACACACGACGACACTTCGGTGGGGGAGCCGATGCACAATCCAGGACGTCGACTCGGACCCTCCATCTCCGGATTGATCACCACCACGATGATCTCGTGGGCCGACATCGTATCGACAGGAAGGCTCGCTGCGATCTCGATCGAGCTCGATTCCCTCGTGGCAACGACGAGCTGAAGCCCAGCCGCATCCCCGACGAGCGCCGCCGTCACTTCCGCGCGGGCTCCCGGATCTGCGCCGAAATACTGCGCGGATGCGTGAAATACGCGAAGAGGTGACGCGCTCCGATAGGGAAGCTCGATCGGCTCGATCCGAACCGGAGCGTATGCCGCGCCACCTTCATACGAACGGCTGGGATCGGCTCGATCCTCCGTGAACAGATTCCACTCGGTGAACTCCAAAAATGCTTCGGAGAATGAGGAGTCATAAGAGCTGAGCACGAAATCGAGCCCCATGAGCCATGGCTCCTCCTCAGCCGCTTCCAGCAATTGGGCAATCACCGAACGTTCGAAGCGTTCTTCCAAAAATCGGAAGAAAATCGATGAACCATAGCTGAAAGGATCGATAGGACCTGGAAGGGGTTGATCGAGCGGACGCTCTGGACGATCCAGATAGCCATCCGAGAAGAGCTCGAGGTCTCGCAGCGACGAATCAAACGCTTCACTTCCCCAGACCGCCGTGCCTTCCGAAAAGACGGTGTCTTCATTCGAGTCGTATGCCGCTTGCACGGCATGAAAGAACTCGTGACTTGCGAGCAATCGATTCGCATATCGCGTGGATGGATAGGAGTAGCCTCGAAAATCATTCTCCTGAACGATGAAACCTATACATTGAGTGGCGTCCGTGGGCGTCGTGTCACAATGATCCGTACGAAACGCGCCATCCGCACGCCCAGCAAAATCCACCAAATAAACATCGAACCGAGCGTCCCCGCCATTGTCCAAAATGGACTCGTCCGAGAGAGGCGCTCTCAAACCGAGCTCGCCCTGATAGAACGCGAGCACCTCTTCGTAAATGATCGCGAGTTGTTCGACGTGATCAGGAATCCCCGTCTCGTCCGCGTCAGTCATCGGCACGGCATTCGTGCCCATCCGCGTGAAATGCATTCGGAACGAACCCGAAGGGGAATCGTAATGTTCGACGATGTCGTCTTCCGCGAAACGAAAGAGTTGGTCGGTTCCTTCCGAGTCGGGTCGAAGCGCCACCGCACGCGACGGCATCCCGCATGGGATGCACGCCGCAGCAACAAACACCGCAAACGCGACTGAACCGCAATGATGACTTCTCGTCATTGCTCGAGGAATGCCCAACGGAAACGAATATTGCCAGCACCGTTCGCAGGGCCCGCCGCCACAGAGCCCGTGTCATCGCACATTTCCTGTGAGTCGGGTGCGTAATAAGAAGTCACCGTCAGTTTGACTTTGCGACCATTGGCGAGGTGCACGATATACACGTTGCCCGTCATTTGTACGCACCCTGGATACGACCAGAAGCTCTGAAGAGCCGTTCCTGGAGATTCGAGACCCGAACCGTCCGGAACGAACTCACACGTGGGCGTAAAATATTCTTCGGTGCGATACTCGAGCGAATCGGGCGCAACGGTCAGCGCCTCGTATTCGGTCCCAACGCCCGTGCGCGCAGCCGTCACGCAGCTCGGTCCTGAGACGCCGCTATTCAAACGGATGACGAAACGCCGAAAGGCGATGTCCCACTCGGTGGATTCGAATGCAGCTTCATCGCCGATATCCACCCGCACCAATCCTTCATCGGTGAAGCGCCCATACACATAGGCCCTCGACGGAGTGAAACCGCCCCCCGTCGCATCGACATGCGTCCGAAAACCTTCCCCATCAGGTTCGTTCTCGATCGGCGCATCGTTGGGATCCGCGAAGAGATGAAGCTCGAGAACGGACTCATCCGTGCAACTCGGAGTCGCAGGCTCTGGACAGCGGAGCTCGTGCATTCGTCCCCCATCATCCAATGGGGCTCCATCACCCGCACCCGCATCGAGCGGAGTGGTCTCAGTGGATTTACAGCCACTTGAAAAGACCATCGAGGTGACGAGCGCAACCCAAAGCACAGGGAAGGGACGAGAGCGAGCGAACATGATCGAACTCCAAAGGTCAGATGATGGGGGCGAAGAATCCACCTCGGAGCCCGTCTGGTCAATGCGACGGAGGTGGGAACACTCAAACGAGGGCGTGCCTCGGACGCAGCGCGCGTGTAAAAAGCGCCATGCGCCCCCTTTCGCTCCCCTTCCTCGTCTGTGTTTTCATCTGCGCCCTCACCCCCGTGGCCGCCGCGCAAGAGCTCGTCCCTGGGGCCTCATATCTCGAAGACCCAGGCCAGGTGAGCGTTCGCGATGGAGACCTCTCCCTCACGGTGCGTCGAACGCCTGGAGAGCCCGGCTCTGTCACGGTTTTTCATCCCCGCGGGGCCTTCCGCGCCCACGTCGATGAGCACGCGCTCGTTCGAGTCGCGCAAGGCGTCGATCCTCATGCAACTTTACGCGCGCTCGATCTCGTCATCGTACGCGAGGTGTCGTCTCGGCTCCGTGCGTATCGGGTGATCGACGGCAGGAGAGAAGGAGATGGACTCGCGTTGGCGGCGCGGCTCATGGCATATACAGGCCCAGGTCAGCCGCTCGTCGATGCGATTCCTGACTGGCTCCTCGCGCATCGAACCCACTCCATCGACATCCCGCCCAATGATCCTCGATACTCAGGCCAGTGGTATTTGAATCGAATTCAAATCGAAGAGGCCTGGCAGATCTCGAGCGGCGACTCGTCCACGACCATTGTCATCGTGGACTCGGGTTGTGATGCGACTCACCCCGATCTTGCGCCCAAACTCGATCCAGGCCGAGACGTGGTCGACGATGATGACGATCCCACTCCACCTGCGGACGACGAGCACGGAACTGCGTGTGCTGGCCTTGCAGCCGCCGCCACGGACAACGCGATTGGGATCGCAGGGACCTGTCCCGAATGCCGTCTGCGCTGCGTGAGACTCCTCGCCGAGCGCGGCACGCCGATCCCTCTGAGCGCCGATGTGGCTGCGTTTCAGTTCGCTCTCGACGTCAACGCGGAAGTCGTCTCGAACAGTTGGGGCTTCACCGAATCAGTGGCCGTCCCCTCTGGTCTGCGCGCCATCATCCGAGCCGTGATCGAAGAGGGGCGTGGGGGGCTCGGTGGGCTTGTCCTTTTTGCATCGGGCAATGACGACCGCGAACTGGAGAGCTTCGAGATTCACGCGATCGATGGCGTCATCACCGTGGGAGCGGTCAACAACTTCGACGAGGTCACCGCATACTCCAACCGAGGAGCTTCCGTCGATATCGTGTCTCCCACCGGGACGCTATCGACCGATATCGTTGGCTCCGGAGGAGCCGACCCGGGCGATTATTTGGCGAACTTTGGAGGAACTTCTTCAGCCTGTCCGATCGTCGCAGGCGTCGCAGGCTTGCTCGTGAGCGCAGCTCCAAACGAAAGTGCCCAAGCGATCTCCGATGCGTTGGTCGACACTGCGATGCAATCGATCTTCGCCGTCCCAGACGAAAGCGGTCACGATCTTTATTACGGTTACGGTCGTGTCGTTCCTGCAGCTGCGCTCCGGCGCGTGCTCGGGATCACCGAGATGGCGGATGCCGGAGCACCCGAGGCAGACGCTGGCCCAGCCCCCATCCCAGGCGGAGGTTGCAACTGCAGCGTGAGCAACGACCGCACACGCTTCGCCCCCCTCTTGTGTTGGATCGTGATCGGCTGCGCTCTCGTGCGCCGTCGCTCACTCCGCGAGTATCTCGGACGGACGGGGCGCCAACATCGTTGATTCTCCTTCGAGTGGTGCGAGGCTCGGAGGCGCGTCGACCGGTGGCGGGAGGAGCTTGTACATCACGGGCGTCACAATCCTCGCGAGGAGCGTCGAGCTCACGAGCCCTCCGAGGATCACCCAAGCCAGCGGCGAATAAAGTGGAGAGTGCTCGAGTGCGAGCGGCATGAGGCCGCCGATGGCCGTCAGAGTCGTCAGTAAAATCGGAACGAAGCGGGTCTCGCCTGCTTGTAGAATCGCGTCCTCGAGCTCGATGCCTTCTTCACGCAATTGATTGGTGAAATCGACAAGCAAAATCGAGTTTTTCACCTCGATGCCCATCAGTGCGACGAAGCCCACCATCGCAGTGAACGAAAGCGTGTTGCCTGTCAGCAAAAGCGCGCAAAGTCCACCGACCACGCCGAGCGGAATCACCGACGCAACAATCAACGTGCCCTTGAACGTACGGAACTCGAGGACGAGCACGGCAAAGATGCCGAATCCAGCGATGATGATCGCCGTGCCAATCCCACCAAAACTCTTTTGACGGCTCTCGACCTCCCCGGCCACCACCATACGAACCCCCGGAGGGATCGATTGCTCTTCGAGACGTTCCAAGATCTCGTTGGTCACACGTTCGGTGTTGAACCCCGTCTCGACGAACGCCGTCACCGTCGAGCTGCGCATCCCGCCATAATGGCGAATCGTGGTGGGTGATGGTTGCAGGACGAGCTCTGCGATCGCCGAAAGCGGCACGGCCCCGCCGCCGCTCGTAGGCGCAAAAATATCATTCAGAATCGAGAGGTCGGGGCGCGCCGCACCACTCTCGATGTCCCCCGTGCCGCTGCGCGCGAGCACGACGCGAATATCGCGCGCAACATCGTCGTTCGCTTCACGGAAGCGACCCGCTGGAATCCCACCGAGGGCCAACCTCATCGCCCGATCGACGTCGGGCCCTGCGACCCCAAGTGCTGCAGCTCGGTCGCTATCCAGGGCAATTCGAAGATCGGTTCGTCGTTCTCGCGACGGATTGCCCACGTCGCGCGTGCCAGGGGTCGCCCTGAACACCGATTCGACAGCGGCCGCGGCCTCCGCCAACGAATCGATGTCGTTGCCCAGCAAGCGGATGGCGATGGGAGCATCCACCGGAGGTCCGTTCTCGAATTCGATGAGACGAATTCTCGCCCCCGGATACGTCGAAAGCTCGCGACGAATGGTGTCGAGCAAGATCGGCGAGCTCTCCGTGTCGAAGTGATCGAGCGAGGCGTAGACCTCTCCGAGGTTGGGTTGCTCGTTCGATTGAGGCAGATTGTAGTAAACCATCGGGTTGCCCTTCCCGACGTTGGCCACCTGCCAAATGACCTCGGAGTGGCCGCGGAGGACTCCCTCCACGAAGCGGACCGCGCGATCGGTCTCGCTCAAGCTCGCAGACTCGGCCGTCTCGATCCGGATGAGGAACTGAGGCACGCCAGCCTTTGGAAACACGGAGAATCCAATCAGCGGTACGAGCGTCAAGCTTCCAACGAACAGAACGGACGCCGCGATCACGGTCGCGATCGGATTCCGCAACGCGATCGCGAGAATCGGCCGGTAGCTCCCTTCGATGACCCGCGTCATGACGCGAAACACAGCGTTGCCGTGCTCCCCTTCATCTTTGAGGATCAAGCTCGCGAGGAACGGCACCACCGTAAGCGACACGAAGAGCGAAGCCCCCACCGTGAATACGACCGCCAGCGGCAAGCAACGGATGAACGCACCCGCGTTTCCTGGAAGCGCAAGCAACGGAACGAATGCGAAGATCAACGTGGCCGTGCAGCCGAGCACAGAGAGCGTAATTTGCTTGGTGGCTCCAATCGCTGCGTCGAGAGGAGAATGACCAAGACGTATGAATCGCGCGATGTTCTCGACGACGACCACCGAGTCATCGACCAATAGCCCGAGTGCGATCACGAAGCCTACGATCGAGAGCTGGTTGATGCCGTGCCCAGCGTAAAAGAGCATCGTCAAGCCGATCGCGATCGAGAGAGGGATCGACACCATGACGATGACCGACGCGCGCACTCCGAGCGGCAACAACGTCAGCAGCACGAGCAGGATCGCGAGGATGAAATCACGCACGAACCCAGCGAGTCGGTGGTCGACGTTTTGAGATTGGTCGAACGTGCGAACGAGCGAAATCCCGCGAGGAAGTGTCGGTTCGAGTTCGTCGATCGCTTCCTCGAGCCCTTTGCGCACGGCGAAGATGTTCTGCCCCTCGCGTTGGTTCACGACGACCAGCACACCTCGCTGGCCGTTGACTCGAACCAAGTGAATGGCCTCACCATCTCCGAACGTGACCTCTGCGATCTCACGCAACCGAATCGCGCGCCCTGCTCCCGCACGGATGACTGTATTTCGAATCTCCTCGATCGATTCGTAGTCGCCCCCCGTTTGTACTGTGAAGCGACGTTCGCTCGTCTCCACACTTCCAGCTGGAATGCTGGTGGTCTCCGCGGTGACCGCTGCGATGACCTCTCCCGGGGTCACTCCGATCACCCGCATGCGAGGCAGATCGAGCGCAATCCGGACCTCCTGGGGCACCACTCCTTCGACCGCAGCTTCGCCTACTCCAGGCACGGCTTCGAAGCGCGACTCGAAACGGCGCGCGACACGATCGAGCTCTGCATAGGACGCCGTCTCCGATACGAGGCCAAGCTCCAAGATATTGACGTTCGCGGAGTTGACGGTGTTGAGATCGAGGCGAGCCAACTGACTCGGAAGATTGGGACGCAACCCATCGAGTTCACGGCGAAGAGCGTCTTCCTGTCGAGGGACATCGACGCCCGTTTCGAACTCGATGATCACGGCGGCGACGCTGTCGAGGATCGTCGCCTCGATGCGCTCGACCCGATCGAGCGTTTGAAAACGCTCTTCGATCGGATCGATCACCAACTGTTCGAGGTCTGCAGGAGAAGCGCCCGGGAGAACCGCCACCACGAAAAAGACCGGAAGAGGAAACGTTGGGTCTTCGCTCTTGGGTATCGAAAAAAACGATGAGACCCCGAGGGCCGTGAGCATACTGAACACGACCAGCGTGAACTGCCAGCGTTTTACAGCGAATTCAGAGATGTTTCCCATCTCTCACTCAGCAGCCGCAGTGACCTGCATGCCTTCGATGAGCCGGTCGGAGCCAGCCGTGACCACATGTTCGATCCCGTCGAGTCCACTCGCAATCACAGCGACATCACCCTTCAAAAAGGCAATCCGGACCGGAACTCGATGCGCGATACCATTCTCCACTGTGAACACCGCTGCATCCCGTTCACGGCCATCGATGAGCGCGCTGACCGGAACACTCGTACGATAGACAGGCCCGTACGGAATGATGGCTCGGCCCACGAGTCCCGTACGCAGCGTGATCGCTTGCGGAACGACACCGAGCTCCAAATCGACATCGAATGTGCCCAACCCTGGAGTCGGCGTTCGAGCGATTTCGACGACGCGCGCACCAATTCTCGTACCGGGGACGGCATCGAGCGAAATCGTCGCGCTCGAATCGACCGACAGCATGGCCACTTCTCGATCGGGCACGGCGATCCGCAAAATCCATCCGCGTTCCCGACTCGCGATGCGAACGATGGGCTGTCCCGGCCCCACGACTTCACCGCGTTCGGCCAAGATCGCATCGACCCAACCATCGGCGGGAGATCGCAACGCCGAATACCGAAGAGCGAAATTCGCGGCCGCCACATTGGCACGCGCGACGTCTGCCCCTGTCTCTGCGTCTTGCATCACAGCCGTCGGCAACGACCCACCCGCCGCCAATGTACGGCTGCGTTCGAGGTCTCGGCGCGCTCTCGAAAGCCCTTCTTGCGCCTGACTTGCCTGCGCCCGTGCGGTCGTCGCGTCGAGTCGCACGATCGTTTGATCACGCTGAACCTCGTCGCCTGTTTCGACCAAGACTTGACTGATGACCCCACCTTGAGGAAATCCAAGAAGATAGCTGTCGCGAGGACCGATCAATCCAGGCAGCGCAATCTCGTCTCGCACCTCGGTGCGATTGACGGACGAGACCCGAACGGCCAACGCGCCACCTTCACCAGTGGTCAGCGCACCCGCACTTTGTATCGCGACGGGTGTTCCGCTCGCCAATCCCTCATGGCCACCCACGACGACATGATCGCCAGCTTCGATCGCGCCCACCACGACCACTTGACCGTTCGTGGGCGAACCCACCTCGATCGGCACCTGAACCGCAGCGTTGTCTCGGACGACGAACACGGACTGCGTCCCATCATCAGCCGCCACCACGGCCTCCGTCGGAACACGGAGATGGCGTTGGGGCTCACTGCGGAACACCACTTCGGCGTCGAGACCAGGCATCACGAGCAACTGTGAATCAAGCCGCACCACCACGGGCACGTCGGTGGCCGAGGCGGCGGCTTCACCGACATTCTCCACTGTCCCACGCACCCCAAAGAGGTTCGCATTCGGAACATCCACTCGGACTTCGAGTCCGCGCGCGATATTGCCTCTTGGCAGGCTGCTGCCCCGCGCCGCGCCCAGCACCTCGGTCGCGGGGACCCGCACTTCGAGCTCGACCCCTTCCGTGCCGTAAAGAACCAAGAAGGGTTGCCCCGCGCTCACGGTCGACCCCGTCTCGACCCGTACTTCACTTACAATTCCAGGAAAAGGAGCTCGAATCGAGATCGACTGCGCCGGCGGCGGCTCCTCCCGGCGTCGTGATCGAGAACGACTTTTGGTTCGACGTCCACTCTGAGCCACGGGCGCTGCCGTGGGTTGCAGCTCGGCCAGGATCGCACCTTCGTTGACGCGAGTCCCTGGGCTGACCGCACACCGAACCAGACGCCCCGCCGTCTCGGACGAGATGTCCGCACTCCGGATGGCACGCGTGATGCCTGCGACACGCAGCTCTCTCACGCCGCGCTCGCTGACCACGCTCGCAATCGACACGAGCTGTGGATCGGGCGCCCCCGTCAGGACCGAAATGACGCCCCCGATCAGGCCAACGAGGACGCCAAAAGTGACGACACCTCCGATGACGAGAGGCAAGCGACCCCGTCGTGCAGGAGCTGCTTCCTCGATCATCGCTCCACCGAATGTTTCCATCGACTGAGCACCGGTTTCGCGGAGCCTACCCGAAACGGGTCAAATGGACCATGCCCTCATAAGGCATGGGCTCCGATTGCAGGTCATCGTAGCTTCCGGCCCGCCCTATGTCGATGTACCTCCACGAAAAGAATGGCCGACCGTCTCTTCGGTTCGTTGCTCACGCAACCGACGGGACGTGGTCGCGCTCAGCTCGAGCAGTCGGTTGGAACGCTCGATGAAGAGCTCTCGAAAAACGTCTCTTGGCATTCTGAAACGTGGCCACTCGCTCTCGGGCACGTCCTCCGGCAGATAAAGTCCGTCCGGAACCCGATCGTCAAAGGCATAGTCATAGAGGGACATTCTCTGCCCTCTCGTGAGCGGACGCGGGAACGCGCGCTTCATGTGCGCCATCACCGCGTGACGCTCATGCACGAGCCCAACCACAGGCGCGGTCAATTCGGTGTGCTTTCGGGGAGCGCCGAGTGGATGGAAGTTCCAGAGCGCCCGATAAAACGGCGCAGCCCTGGGGTGCACGCCGATGACGTTGTGGGTGCTGCCGTGCACACGAAAGCCAACCCGACCCGCGACCATCCCCAAGAGAGGCATCAAACTCGAATGCCAACAGCGTTGCACGATCGCGAGAGAGCCAATCTCGGACAACCTGGCGCCGCTCCGGCGCAATGTCGCGAGTTCGTCCGGATAGTCCTTGTCCATCGGCAATCCCGCATCCGAGTCTTTCGTCACCGAGATCGTTCCAACGAGTCGTGGGCCTTGGTAAGCGACGAGCACGATCGCTTCGGCGAGCACATGCTGCTCGGTGATCCGGAGGTCGATGGCTTTGAGTGGTTCGATCCCCTGAAAGACATATCCCACATGCGCGAGGCGAAACGCGTCCTGATATTCCTCTACTGTACGGGCCAGTCGAATATGAAACCGATCGATGTCGATCTCGTGTAGTCGTGCTTTCCAACGAATCCATGGGTCGGACACGATCGACGGAAACTGCATGGGATATTCCTCGTTTCATCGAACTTTTCGATAAGGATCGTTTCGCAAACCGGACGCCGCCATGAACCCGCGCAGACCATCGAGATCGCGACGGTCGCGCGAGGAGAGCGCAGAGCGCCGTTGGCGGAGGAGGGCTCGTAGCTCGGGTGAGATGGGACGATCGGGTGTTTTGATGATGGCAAGGAAGGAAACTGTGAACGTCGAATACAAGCGCGTATCGGAGAGGTGGCGAGCGCAGAGTGCCTCGAACTCTTCCTTCAAAAACGCCGCGCGCATCGACATCGCGAAATCATTCACGAATGCGGGGTCGCCTCCTGTGAGTCCAGAAAAAAAATCCACGCTTCGAGCGGACTTGAGCCGAATGAAATCCGCGAGATAAATCGCGCCGTCTGCCTTTCGCACACGAGCGATCTGCGCAAAGCATCGTTCCAAGTCAGCGTAAGAAGGCAGATGATGCAGCGTCATGGTGCTGATCACACCATCGACACTGCCGCTCGCGAACTCATCGAGTCGCGTCATATCGCCATGCTGAAAGGTCACGTTTCGTAATTCACGTCGTTCTGCATGAGTTCGAGCATGCTCGAGCATTTCTTCCGATAGATCGACGCCACGGAATTCGATGTGCGGATTCAGCTCCGCCACATCACAGAGCTGGATGCCAGGACCACAGCCGAGATCGAGCACACGTGAGCATCCTTGAATGACCTGTGAGGCGCGCGCAGCATGAAATGCGTACCCCGTCGTCATCATGCCATCGGCAATTCCCGCTTTTGCATAGGCAGACACTTGCGTTGCTTCGTTCATCACCTCCGGCTCGGGAACCCTCGCCAACGTTCTCTTCGAAAAAAGCTCACGCGCGATCATGGGAAGGAGAGAAAGTGTCACCACGCCACGGTGAGAGTTCATGAAGGCTCCTTTGCGGCATCTGAGCTCGTACGTGGATGGCCAATGTGAGCCGCTCTTCTCGCGGAGCTCGCAATTTATTCGAACACGAGACGCCCGCTCTCCACGTGACTCTGGCCCAAGTAGATCACCTGATCACCAGCCCAAGCCCATGAGCCAGGGATGGGGGGGCGATGCCTTGGAACACGCAACATAGGCATCGCTGTCCGTGTATTCGATACAGGATCGAAGCGATAATCCTGATAGACGAACTCTGTCGTTCCGGAGGCCATGGAGAGACCGTCGACAAGGAGGTAGTCGCAACCAGTCCAGAAGATCCCGGGAGTGCCATCGAGATCATTCAAACCTGTGATCTCCGACCACGACCACGTATCGAAATCGAAGAACGCGCCCATGTCACGACTCACCCAATAGCCCCCTCCATAGACGAGCATGCCAGGGCGGATCCGATCCTGAGCCCTCACGAAATCCGGTGTAAACCGAGGGCTTG
>CAYZTA010000005.1:111810-180616 GCA_964481145.1 uncultured Sandaracinus sp. | reverse complement strand
CCCTCCGAAAAGAAACGACTATACAGGATCGCGCTCAACGCGATCCTGTATAGTCCTTGGTCCGGAATATGCGGACACGCCCCACTCTTAAATTCCCGGATTCGGTAAAATTCCCGGCAGACCTTCGAGACATGCACCCAAAGTGCAATCCTCTCCCAAAGAACACCTGAAATCGCATGTTCCGCAATGGTCTCGATTCGTATTCAAATCGACGCAGTCGACGCCACATGCCGTCGTCCCCGGAGCGCAGATCCCCTGTGCATCGAAGGGCTCGATTCCCGTGTCCACGAAGAACCCTCCATCCAACTGCGGAATGAATTCCCCATCGAATGAAGGAGAAGGGAAATCGAGAAAGGCGATGGGACTCGGCACACCCGGACCAGGAGTTTGAGCCCCAATCACCTCACACAACCGATCTTCATTGCATCGACTCCCAGTGGGACATCCGCGATCTTCGGTACACATGAGGACCGGATCGGACTCGAAATCCGCCGCGCATCCCACCCCCCATCCGAGAGCAGCCATCACCACGAATCTCCGTGAGCGATAAAAAATCCCGCCTTGGCTCCTCTTCATCAACACCCGTGAATGCAGTGGACATGCCGAAAGGCGTCCTTTGATGGGGAGAGGGTCATTTGGACTCAGCGATCAACCACCGGCGGCCAAGCCACAAGGCAATCGGCGAAATCATCGCAATCATCCCATGAATGATCCAAAGCGTACCGGGGGATCCTCCACCTGTTTCAGGAACGAAATGGTCGAGCAAATCACCCGCATAGAACCCCGTCACGGTTTTCGCCAAAAACCACGGAAGACCGGCGAGCCCCATATACACACCCACTCGACCTCTCGGTGAGAGATTCGATACATGCTCGAGAAATCGTGATGACCATACGGCTTCGCCCAACGTGAAGAGCACGACATAAGAAAGAAGCAACACGAGATTTGGCTCGAAACCCAAAAGGAATGTCGCCATCGCAGACAACCATGTTCCTCCGATCATCACATCGATGACGCGCACCTTGCGTGTCATGACGGCAAATGCTGGCACTGCAAATACGATGACGATCGGATTGAGCCCTTGAATCCACTCGAGACGAGCGCCGATCTCCGGCGGAAATGCGCGAGTCACATATCCCGGCATCGTAAGCCATTGATGCGCAAAGAGCGTTCGTACAGGCAGAAGCGCAAAGATAAAGAATACGAATCGCGCATCGGCGATCGGCAGCGCACGAAGACGCTCGAGCAGACCTCGATGTTCGCGCTCTCCTTCTTTGGACGACGCGGAGACCTCTCGATCACGAAGCTCCACCTTCTTCGTGAAGAACAGAACGTGAACGAGCCCAACGAATGCTGTGATCGCCGCAAAAAACCAAAACGAACCGGTGATCCCCGCCGTGGGAATGCCCACGCGCTCGCTCTCGAACCGGGCCGCGAACGCCTCTCGAATGAGAGGGGAGGCGAGCTCGCCGAGGAAAATCCCCAAATTCATGATGGAATAAAGGAAGGCATAGCCCATCGCCGCCGTGCGCGAGTCGGTGTACTCCTTGACGCCGGCGTAGAGCGCTGGCTGAAGCGCACCTTCGGCGAATCCCATGATCAAAATCGATGCCCATACGAGGGCCATGGCACTTGCGCTGCCCACCCCGAGATTGGGCGCGACGGTCAACATCACGCGCCCGACGAGCACCAGCGCCATGGAACAGCCGAGCGCGCGGCGTGCCCCGAGACGGTCGGAGAGCGCGCCCGCCCCGAACACCATGAAGAGCGTGACCAAACCCGTGAATGTGCTGGTTGCGATCGTCGCTTGTCGCGTCGACATGCCAACGTCGTGTTCGAAAAAAAGCGCAAGGAGCGAGAGGAAGCCGAAATATGCGATCCCATCGCCGAAATTGACCCAATTGACGAGCCAAAAACCGCGCGATGCCCCGCTCAGCAGAGCCCATCGTTCGCGGATCGAGATGTCCCTGTGCGCCGTTCCTTGGCTCATGGAGCGCATGATTCGCACGCCTCATCGGGACACGCCAACTCGGCATTTCGTGACGCGTCGGCTTGCCGCATGGCCAGAGCGATGGTTTGCTCCCCGGTTCGCATCATGACCGTCGTCCCCCAGGATCTTCGACCGCTGACCGGATGGCCAGTTGGCCATGGCTGGTTGCCGCCGGCCACGACAAAAATGAGCGAACTCCAAAAAACCACGTGGACATTCGGGTCCACACTCGCTAGCGCGTAAATATGGGCGAAACGCTGTCGACCATCGGTTCACGAATTTCTGGCACGGGGCACTATGTTCCGGCGCGGGTGGTATCGAACCACGAGCTCGAGTCCAAAGTGGACACATCGGACGCGTGGATCGTCGAACGCACTGGGATTCGGGAGCGGCGCATCGCTGCCGAAGGCGAAGTCACGAGCGACATGGCAGCCGAAGCCGCCCGGCGCGCTTTGGAGGCGGCTGAGATCGACGCAAAAGAGATCGACCTCATCATCGTCGCCACCGTCACCCCCGATATGCCGCTTCCTTCGACCGCGGCCTTCGTGCAGACGAAGATCGGTGCCCGCGGCGATTGTCCGGCATTCGACCTCGCCGCGGCGTGCGCCGGCTTTTGCTACGCGCTTTCGATCGCGGACAACTTCGTACGTTCGGGAAGCGCGAAGCACGTTCTGGTGATCGGGGTCGAATTGCTTTCGCGCGTGGTCGATTGGAATGATCGCGGAACCTGCGTGCTCTTCGGAGATGGAGCCGGCGCAGTCGTCGTCAGCCCCGCGCGCGGTGATGGGCGCGGGATCGTCAGCACGAAGATTCATGCCGATGGCCAACATGCGATGGCTCTTCGCATTCCAGGCGGCGGCAGCGCCGAGCCGGCGAGTGTTCGCAGTGTCGAGGCCAAACGTCATTTCGTCGAAATGAACGGACGTGAGGTCTTCAAAGTGGCCGTACGTAGTTTGGCATCTGCAAGCAACGCCGCGGTCGAGACGGCAGGCCTCAAACCAGACGACATCGATTGGGTGGTGCCGCACCAAGCCAATCTCCGCATCCTCGAAGCCGTCTCAGAGCGGATTCAGATTCCGATCGAGCGGTTCTTTCTGAACCTCGAACGATACGGAAATACTTCGAGCGCCTCGATCCCCATCGCGCTCGACGAAGCCGTGCGAAGCGGAGTGGTCCGACCCGGACAAAACATTCTGATCTGCGCGCTGGGCGGTGGCATCGCCTGGGGTAGCGCGGTGTTGCGCTGGTAAATCACCCTGTGAAAAAGGAAGGCATGCATGCCCATATGACCCACGTCATATTGGGTATATGTACTCTTTTCTTGTTGACTCACGGAGGGTTCTCGACACACAGTCGATGATGTGATGCCGGAGACCGCAATCAAACTCCGTCAGGAGTTCGAACCGCGGCTTTGAGGAGTTCGAACCGCAGTTGCGGTTCGCTTATCGCCTTTTTGAAATCAGCGGATTTCGGTCCGAACATCAGAAATCCGTCATGCGCAACCATCGGAGGAGCCATGTCGACAACTACTGTGGATTCGACACCGACATGCAAGCCGTTCGGATCGTATCGAATTCCGCTCGATACCGATCGCGTGCGATGCACCCGACAGTCCGTGTTGGCAGCGTCCTTGGTAGGCCTTGATCGTCAAGCAGGTTGGGAGGCCGCCATCGCAGTCACCGAGTTGGTCAAAAATGCTCTGAAATTTGCAGAACGCGGCATTCTCGAACTCCGCATCATCGAGGGCGTCAAGCGCGGTTTGGAAGTCATGGTGAACGATGAGGGCTCTGGGATCGTGGATATCGAACAGGAGGACTCAGAAGGTCTCCGCGCGGTTCGCCATCTCATGGATGAGATGCAGATCGAGAATGTGCTGGGAGGCGGCACGCGCATCGTCGCACGCAAGTGGTGTCGATGACCTCGGGTTCGTTCATCCAGGAACTTGCCGAAAAGTTGTTCGCGGCGATGCCTTGGGAGCAGGCTTCGATTCGCTTCGAATGTTCGGAGTTCGAACACCCACGAGAGGAGCGCAGCATGTCACTCGCCAATCGTCGCCAACGTCGCACCGAAGTCCGGGGCTCAGCACTCGATCTGCTGCTCGAATCGTGTCGAAAGCGGCGCGCGCTTCGTGCGTTGGTGATCTCGGACGAACGAGGTTTGCTCGTGGCATCCTCGGCGAGCTCCATCGACCCGGTCGATGTCGCAGCGGTGTTGCCGGAGCCGAGTCGGCATTCGGAGGTGAACGGCCTGTACGCATCGTCGTTCCGCTCGGGCGGGCACACCCTTTACGTGGGCGCGCTCGGTGGTGACGCGCAGATCCCCGACCTCGTCGACGGAGCTTGTCGAATTCTCGCCTCGTAGGCGTTCGGTCACTCCCAACGGTCGTCTTTGTCCCAGCCCATGCAATAGCGTGGATTGATTTCGGACAAAGTTCGCAGGGCGAGCACACCACTTGGTGTTTGCCACTCGTATGCATCGATCCCAAAGGGGCCTCGATAGTTTGCTGCGATCAACGCGCAGCCGACGCGCTCGCCAGTGTCGATGAGAGTCCGTTCGATCGATGCATCGAGATTGGATGCGCGACGTGATTCGATCCATGCGCGATGGAGACCCACACGCTGCTCACGAATCGAACGGATCTCGACCGACTCACGCGCCCACCCATGCATCGAGAGCTCTCGCACGATGGAGAGGCGCGGCTCGATGTAGAGCGGTGCACGACGAAGTGAAGCGAGAACCCACGCGCGATCCGAATCGGTGAGCTTGCCGAAATGAATCGCGCGCTGCCCGCGACCCGCCACTCCAAACGCGCGCTTCATGAGCCATTGTCCGGTGAGACCCCGCGCCTCCACATGGGCTTCGACCTCGGCGAGCGTGGTGGCACGAAGCACACCTGGAAGCTCACCGTCGGCGAGCTTCCAAGCGAACTCACGATCGTGCACCTGACGCAACGTGTCGAACGGAGGAGCGATGGGTCGAGGGATGTGCGCTCGCTTCAAGATCTCGAGCGCTCGCGGTGTGGGACACCACGCAACGCCGTGTGCCTCTGATCTCGCCCCATCGAGACGCCGGGCTTCGAGTTCAGGAGCGAGGACGATATCTTCAGGATCCAACGCCGTCGCAAACGTACGCGCGATGTCGAGCGTGCGAGCACGCATCGCTTGCGTCGGCGTGGTTCGCACGCCTGCTTCGAGCTCGAATTCAGCGTCGAAATTGAGCACCCAAACGCGCATGGGACGAAAGCCGGATGACCTCTCTGTGAGCCCTCGCACGTATAGCCGACCTGACAGAAACGCGCGAGCAGCACCCCAAGGGAAGCGTCCTTGAGCTCAATACTCAGGGAGAAATGCTTCGAGCGCATGGACGAAGCGTTCGTTCAACCCTGCGCGGGTGCGGCGCGCTCGATCGATGGGAGCGCCGCGCATCACGATGGGTGAAAGTGGCCGCGGCAGAGACATGCGCCACGATTCGAAATCGGTCGCTCCCGTCCAACGCGTGTACCATTGCGTCGCGAAGCGGACATGGGGAATCTCTTCGTCGCCCACGAGCTCTTGAAGTCGCGCTCCCTCTTCGTCTCCCGCCGCGCGGAATGCTTCGGAAAAACGCTGAGTATGGTCGAGATTGGCGCCTTCGAAGCCAATCCCCATCGTCGCCACGAACGCCGTGGCGTCCTCGGCACGAGGAACGCGCTCCCAAAACCAATCGCGCACCGGGAAAGCACCATAGAAGGAGCCGAGTGTGCGCAAGTGCTGTTCGTACATCGTCATATGACGCACTTCGTCTTGGGCGATTCGGAGCAGACCTCTTCGAAACGCGGGTTCGCGATCGATAAAGAGCAGCAACGCGCGGCACATGAGCTCAGCCGCTTGGAGCTCATGATGCAAAAAAACATGCAACAGCTCGGCGCGTCTCTTTGGGTCGCGCAGCGCGTTGGGTCCCGGTGTCTTGAAGCGCTTTTTCGCCGCGACGAGCTCCGTCGGACGCCCAGGAACGTCGATGCGACGAGGCGGCGCATTCGTCTCCCACACAGAGGGCAGTGCGGGAGGAGAAAGCTTATGAGAGAGCTCGTTCGTGAGGATGAAATCCCACGCCCAGCGCTCGACGGTTCCTTTCGGGGGCGCGCTCATGGAGGAAGGCGCAACCATAACGCGCGATCATGCGTCATGCTCGCGGCGTGAGGTTTGGAGATGACTGAATACGACGAAGAGATCCCAAACGACGACGACATGCCCCCGCACGTGATTGTCCCGTGGCAGCGCCTCAGCAGAGAAGCGCTGCGGGGGGTCATCGAAGAGTTCGTCACCCGCGAAGGCACGGAGTATGGGTTCACTGAAGTGCCGCTCGAGACGAAAGTCGCGCAAATACAGAAACAACTCGAGCGCAAAGAAGTCGTCGTTCTCTTCGACGCGAAGGCGCAGACCGTGAACCTCGTGCGCGCAGACGATCTGCGAGCGCCCAAATCACTCCTGCCTCACACGTGAATCCAGCGAAATGGCGACATATCGAAGTGAAAGTGATTGCGATGACCGGGGTGGGCGGGACCGTAGATCACACGAAACACGTCCTCTTCGGCGAGCCGTCGCACGAGCTCTCGTAAGAAACGTCGATGAACGTCTCCAGTCACGCCATTGGCTTCCCAGTGACGATCGAGCGTGACGGTGAATGCGCGGCGGAGTGGACGTGGGAAATCCAGAGGTGCGCTCGCGCGGCGTGGCAAAGGGCGAAACTCGAAGCCACGTACGTCGAGTGCATTGCCGAGCGCATGCTCGCTCAGACGATCGCGCCGCCCGCGGATGGGGCGGCAGTTGTAGGCGCCGCTGTGGAGCACACGATGCGGCGCTCGCCCATAGATCTCAGATGCCACTTCCGAAGCAACCCGCTCGAACTCAGGCAATCGTTCGCGAAATGCGGGATGCACTCGGATGGGGCTCGAGTAGCGGAGCGCTGTTCCCCGATACGACACCATGACGCCAGGCTCGCAGATGGATGTGTCCTGGCCGCGACGGATGATGTGATCGAGTGGATAGGCCGATTCACGGAGAGTCCACCCAAAGAACTCGACCTGCCCATGCGCACTCCGTCCCCCGACCAGGAGCGGGATGAGGACGAGAAGAATCGAGGCAAGTCGCAGAAAATCCTTCACGGCTCACTCGACACGTTGGAGTGAACCGTGAAGAACCGCAAGCATCTCCCTACCCGTTCGAGGGATCCTCTCGATAGATCGATTCGGCAGCCATCAATGCATCACCCGCCGAGACATGGGGCAACAATCCACCGAGTGCTGAAAGTACACTCGTGACGTGCCTTCGTGAAGCCGATGCGCCCATGAGGCCGATGCGCCAAGCCTTGCCCTTGAAGGGGCCAAGGCCGCCACCGATCTCGATGCTGTGCTCATTGAGGAGCGCGCGCCTGATCTGCGCATCGTCGACGCCATCGGGAATGTGGACTGCGTTGAGCATCGGCAGGCTGCGCTCCGGAACATAGCGAAGGCCAAGCGCTTCGAGCCCAGCGCGGAGCGCGCGATGATGTCGTGCATGGCGCGCGAAACGCGCTTCGAGCCCTTCTTCGTGCACGATGCGCAGCGCTTCTCGTAGCGCGTACGTCATGTTCACCGGAGCCGTGTGATGATAGGCGCGTTCTCCGCCCCAATAAGCGCGAATCATCGACACATCGAAGTACCAACTCTGCACTTTCGTTTTTCGTTTCTCGAGGCGATCGATCGCGCGCGGAGAAAACGTCACGGGCGCAAGCCCCGGAGGGCACGAAAGACATTTCTGCGTGCCGCTATAACAAGCATCGATCCCCCACGCGTCGATCTCGAGAGGGGCCCCTCCAAGAGAGGTCACGGCGTCGACGACGAAGAGCGCGTCATGCTCGCGAACGATCTGCGCGATCTCTTCGAGCGGTTGATGAGCGCCCGTCGAAGTCTCGGCATGAACCATCGCGACGAGACGAATCGCGGAATGAGCGCGCAACGCTTGGCGGATCGCGTCAGGAGAAATGATGTGCCCCCACGGCGCATCCACGCGATGAACGACCGCGCCTGCACGCGCGGCCACATCACACATGCGCTCTCCGAAGACACCATGGACGCCGACCACGATGTGATCCCCTGGCTCGACGAGGTTGACGAGGATCGTCTCCATGCCCGCCATGCCCGTGGCAGAGACAGGAAATGTGAGCTCGTTCTGGGTGCGAAATAGCGCCTTGAGCAGATCCCGTGTCTCGTTCATCACGCGGAGATAATACGGATCGAGGTGCCCCACGGTCGGTGCCGTGAGGGCGCGAAGGACGCGCGGCGGCACTTCGCTTGGTCCAGGCCCCATCAGGAGGCGATACGGAGGATCCAATTCGTCGATGTTCATTCGACGAACTCTGGCATGAATCGGAGTGTTCGTGCGAGCTCACGTTCCCGGTGCGGTCATGGCGATCCATTTCACGAGATCTTGCCGGCGAACGAGGCCGCGCAATGCGCCTCGATCGACGATCGGAACTTGATCGATGTCGTGCGTCGCGAGCTTCTCGAGCACTTCGGAGGCGGGTGCTTCGATGTCGGAGATCACGAGTCGGTCGAGAGGTGTCATGATGTCGGCGACCGAAGCCGTGGCCCACGTTTCACGAGGAATGCGTCGAACGTCGGTCATCGAGACGATGCCGACCAGACGATCTCCATCGAGGACAGGGAACGCTTGTTGGTCCGTCGACATGACGTAGTCGAAGACCAGATGATCGACGCTCAGTGAAGGTGAAGCCGCCGTGAAGTGCGAGCGCATGACGAGTGAAATCGGGACTCCATCGAGCGCTTCGCGCACCACGACTTGCTGATATCCAGCGCGCGCGGCGGAGCTCAAAAACCATCCGATCAAGACGAGCCAAATCCCTTGTCCGAGATGACCTCCGAGAGCTGAAAACACGCCGAGCGCGATGAGTGTCAGCCCGAAAAAACGTCCCACGCCCGATGCCCAGCGCGTGGCCTTCTTCAAATCTTTCGTTCCCCACCACAGAATCGCCCGCAACACACGTCCGCCATCGAGCGGAAACCCAGGCACGAGGTTGAAGATCCCCAAAATCACGTTCACGGGGCCGAGCCACAACAGCAATGTCGCGAAGGGACCGAGACGCGAATACGCGAGCTCGGGCTCGGTCGCCAAGAGCGCGAGGGCATCTCCCCCGATCGCGACACCCCACGCGATGGACACGAAGCCGATCGCGAGGCTGACCACCGGTCCAATGATGGCCATCAAGAACTCGGATTTCGGAGAAGGCGGCTCTCCCTCCATATGCGCCATTCCACCGAACAGAAACAGTGTGATTTGGCGGACCGGAATTCCGTTCACGCGGGCCACGAGCGCATGCGAGAGCTCATGCACGACGATCGAGCCGAAGAACAGAACCGCCGCGCAAAACGCCACGAACCAAGTCAGCATCGGTTGCCAGTCGGGATGCCAAGCAGGCAGAACACCCGCACCGAGCTGAAACAACACGAGCGCGAAGATGAGGAACAGGCTCCAGTCCGCCACGATCTGAACACCGAAGACACGCCCGAGAGGGAGCCCCCTCGCAGCGCGAGGCGAAACCCGAGTCGGGCGTTGGGGCTCTTGTCGCGAGTTCGCGATCCAAGAGCTCGGATGTTCACCGGCGGTCGTCGACATGCTCGCGTCTCCTCGCAAAGAGACGCATCAATGGGTGTGCCACGAGATCGAGCGGCGAAATGCCACGCTCCCTCATTTCTCTTCAGGTTCACCCGGGGCACTCGTGGCAGGTTCTTCGGCCTGCGCAGGGGTGTCCACACGCGGCTCCTCCGCCTTCTCTTTCGCGACCGATCTGCGCCACATACCGCCGCTCCCGAACGCATCGAACGCCCAACGCGACCAGGCAATCAAACGCGCCGCGAGCCAGAGCGACCAGAGCAGCATCACGACGTGATAGACCCACGTGGGCACCGAGATCATCGTCGCCTGAGGGAGCACGGCATCAGGACCTTCGACGCGATCGAGATACCACTCGAGGCGATAGTTCGACGGTGCAATCGACGTATCCGGATCGATCAAGAGGCCGACATGGATGACGGTGTAAAGCACGACCGCGCTCACGAACGTCCAACCCACGATGACGAGTTGCCGAAGATTGAAGGCGAGGGTCGCCATGTCGGGCGTTCGTTTGCGCCATTCCACGAGCAAAACCCAGCTCGGAAAAATCCAAGAGACCTGCCAAGGAAGCTGCGACAGACCGAGCGCGAGGAGCGCCCAATCATACGTGCGAAGCCCCCCTCTGAGCATGCGGCCGAGCACCAGTGCCACACACAAAATAATGGCGAGATAGGGCCAAAAAAGCACCCTTGGACCCCACGCTGGACCAGAAAGCCACAGCATCCAACGACTCGGCTTTTCGATGACGAGCGTCGCATTCACCGCGCCCCCCGAGAGCGTCACCGGCGAGCTCGTATACACCATGTCGAGAGAGCGCGGCTCTTGCCACGTCAGCTCGACGTTCGTCGAACCAGGAGCGATCGTCACACGCACGTCTCGTTCACGCTGCTCGACCGAGCGGCTCTCCCCCGCGACCGTGAGCGATTGAAGAACGGCTCCTTCGGGCAAGGTGATGGTCTGCGATGCGCCCACGCTGCTCCGCACATCCATCGAGAGCGTCGCGATCGTCAGCCGCTCCCCAGGACGCAATGTCAGTTGCGCGCCATCGACGGTCGTCGATTGTCCTTCGGCGGCAGGGAGCCGTGACACGTGGAGATGCAGCGTGTCGTTTGGAAAAGGACGAAAGCGCGGTCGCCATATTCCGCCCTCTTCGACCGTCACGGGATCGAGCTCGCTCATCTCACATCGCCACACCGTTCCACATGAAATTCGCCAGATTTCACTGCGTCGCTCCGTCGAGCTCGCGCGCAACACGACTTCATCACGCGGAGTCAGCACCGAGCTCCACGTGCGCTCCGTTTCCTGACCGCCGAGCGCAACCACGGCGGCTCCGTTCTCGATCGTGATGTCCGACGTGAGTACCGATTCGCCTTCGAGCAAAGGAATGCGCGCGACGATCGGCGCTCCCACCGCCGAGACGCGACGCACCGTCGTGCTCATCTCCCAACGCACGCCGAGCTCGAAGGAACGCTCGAGCTCGAGCCACGGGGTCACGCGAATCGAGGCGCCTCCCGTATCCTCTTCACCCGGTGCGGCCTCGGTGCGCACCGCGCGGCGAAGTTGGATCGAACCGCCGATCTGATCTCCCCCTCGCAATCCATCGACTTCCCAGCCCGGAGCGACGATCGACGCATGGCGCGGTGAGACCGCGAACGAAAGCGTCAACGCATCGGTCGATGGCAATGCGCTCTCGAGTCGCACACGATGTGTGCCCGGCATCACCCGCACGTAGAGATAACCGTCGTCCATTCGAGCCGCAGCGCTCGTGGGAGCTCCATCGACGAGGATCGACTCGGGGGCCCACGCCTCGAGCGGCCCTGGGAGCGGCACCGCGATCTGCGTGCTCGCTTGCACATCGAGATCGATCACCATGCGCGCACTGTCGAGCGACACACGGATATCGGCGATCTCGACGCAGTGAGGGAGGCATTGCGGAGGACGCGTCAGACGCGATCGCAATGTGCCGAGGAGCTCGTTCGAGGGAATCTCCGATGCCCGTGCTTGCGCATGGACGGCACTCGGCGAAAGCGAGAGCGCCAATGCGAAGACCGCAAGAGAAGACGCGATCGGAGATCCATGCGTGGGTCCAACAGGTCTCTGGCGATAAAGCCCGAAGAGGAACACGCCAAAGAGCAGGACTTCGATCAATTTCAGGACCGCATTTTCGGTGGGGGTCAGGACCCAGAGGCGCACTTCGGTGTCTTGGGTGACCGGCCCATCCCACCCCAGATACACGGTTTGACCGCCGCGCGTCTGCCAGTTGGCGACACCCGGTCCGGTTTGGAGGACGGCGTTGGGTTCGTACGACGAAAGGTTTGCACTCCACGAATCACCGCGATCTCGCTGACGTCGTGCACCACCACCGCCACGCTCTGAGTCACTCGCACCACCCCACGCTTCGACAGGAGCCGGAGCAGAAGCCGGCATCGCGGCACTCTCGGCCACGGCGTCTTCCATCGCAAGAGTGAAATCAAATCCCGGCGGATTCACATCCGCGTACGGCAAGAACCCACGGCGGAGCTCATGCACCGAGAAATAGACGACCAGCAAACAGAGCACCGCAAAGACGACTTCGTACACGTGTCGAGCGATCTCACGTGCCCTGCCTTCGGGCAGCGCACGCGCCAATGCGAGAGAAAGAGCGAGCGCGATCCACGTCAAAAATGGCGCATCCGGCTCGTGATACGAGAACACGAGGATCGCCAATGCGGTGACCCCGATGCCCGGGCCCGCGAGACGACCGAGTGCGAGCGAGAGCACGAGCACGAAGAAGAGGCCCCAGAGATTCCAATCCTCGAGCCATGTGCTCGCTTGATCGACACCGCTCGCACCCATCAATCGAAACCCGGGCGCCAGATGCAATGTCGCGTTCAAGCTCTGCACATCTTCGTCCCATCCCACAGCGCGAAACGTCGTGCTCGCTCCTTCGTTGCGCCACTCCGCGCGCACGTCGATATTCGTATGGCGCAGCTCGACACCGGCGCGCGGCTCTTGCCCTTCGCGCACCAATGTCGAGACGAGGTGAGGAGAGCCATTGACGCTGGCCCGACCGAGCTCGCCTTCGGTCAGCTCGAGACGCCAGCGTTGATGCACCGTACCACCGAGCTGATCCGCGCCGGTCAAACCCACGCCATCAGGATCGAGCCATAGTTCACGACTCAATGTGATTTGATTGGGGGCGGGCGCGGGATTGCCACGACGCGAGGTCGCAAGGGCGAGCTGGCCGCTCGCAGACGGAACCAGATACGTCGGCAAATTGCGCCATTCTGAAGGCAAATTCGTGCGATCGGGATCGATGCGATCGGCCCCCGAGACTTCGACTTGGCGCAAGATTTCATCCGCGCTCCACACCCAGATTTCTTCCGATGGCCAAATCGCAGAGCGCGCGATCGCGCGGAGCGGCCCTTCTTGCGAACGCATGACACCGATGATTTCGATATCGAACGAACCAGGCTGGACCTGCACCGTGACATCCCCCGCTTCGCTCATTCGAACGGGTGCATTGGACGTCGCCGCGATCGGCTCCATGCCTTCGAGCAACACACGACCGAGCGCGATCTCTCGCGGTCGACCGGAGATGCGCAGTGCGATCCGCGTGCTCACACGAATCGGCATGCCGTCGTCGATGCGGCGGAACACTTCGATCGAAAGCGTGTCCTCTTGGGCCGCTTCACGCGCGATCGTTTGGAGCCACAAGGTGCTCCCATCGCGTCGCGGTCGGGCCACCGCGCCTTCGAGTGCGCGAAGGAAAATACGACCTGTCGATGGAGGAATCGCGATCGTCTCGGGAATCTCGGTGAAGCTCAATCGACCCGCGATCGAATGCGCGCCCGCCGGCAGATCGACCATCGGATGCCCGCTTTCGTTTCGCCGAACTGCAATCGCATTGCCGCCCACGCGCACATCGAGCGGCCAGCGTCGCGCATCCCCTGGCAGCTGAACCGTGGTCCGCCGATCGAGCGTGACACGCAGCTCGAATGTCGCTCCGCCCGGAAGGACTTGTACCGAAAGCTCTCCCGGCCACGCACAACGCTGCGAACCATCGGGCAAATACGAGCAACCGTGAAGCTCCGCGCCATCGAGCACCCAATCGACCCATGGCGCGAGCGGCGCCGGGACTTCGGACGGAGAGAGCGGCTGCGCATGGCTGCGCGGTGGGCAGAGGAGGAACGCTGCGAGAATCGCGAGGAGAGCAAAGGACCAGGCGGGGCGCGTCATGAAACGAACGCTCGCACGGAGCGCATACGCGGGACAAGCCCTTGGACATTCGCTTGATTTATGCAGCCGTTTCTGCTTCGGCGGCTCCACACGCATTTCAGCCAGCGGACAGCGTGCGAACCGTATCTCTCACCTGTGATTCCAATGAATGAGGGCTCTTTATTCCGAAATCGACGCCATCTCATTCCGAAATTCACGGGTCATCATTCCGAAATTCACGGGTCATCATTCCGAAATCTACGTTGATAGATTCCGAAATCTACGACACCATGAATGTGTGCTCGCTCTTTTTCCGCGTTGGATCGAACCGTGCGTCGCCGAAGCCTTGCAGGACACGCCGGGGCTGCCCTATCTGAGCTTGGACGACGAGCTGACGTTGCTATCGGCTCGCGAGGATCATCTGCCTCACGCCTCGCCGGCTTTCTCTTGGACGCCGCCCTTCTTCTTCAACACCGACTGCGCCACTGCGAGGCGCGCCACCGGCACGCGGAAAGGCGAACAGCTCACATAGTCGAGGCCAATCTCGGCGCAGAATGCGATCGAACGCGGATCGCCGCCGTGCTCGCCGCAGATGCCGATCTTGAGCCCAGGGCGCGCCGCACGACCGCGCTCGGTCGCGATGCGCAAGAGTTGACCCACACCTTCGGTGTCGAGGCTCTGGAAGGGATCATCGGTCAAAAGCCCGAGCGAGAGATACTTCGGCAAAAAGCCGCTCACATCGTCGCGGCTGATGCCGAGCGTCATCTGCGTGAGATCGTTGGTGCCGAAACTAAAGAACTCGGCCTCTTTCGCGATGTGATCGGCCATGAGCGCCGCGCGCGGCACTTCGATCATCGTGCCCACCATGAACTCGACGCGAGCCCCTCGTTCGCGGAACACGTCCTCGGCAATACGAAGCACGATCGTCCGTTGATTCGCGAGCTCGGCTTCATTGCCGATGAGCGGCACCATGATTTCAGGAAATACCTTCACCCCCTCGTTGGTCACGATGCATGCAGCTTCGAGGATCGCGCGGGCTTGCATCTCAGTGATCTCGGGATGCGTGATCCCCAGCCGACATCCGCGATGACCGAGCATCGGATTCGCCTCCGAGAGCGCATGCACACGTGAGCGCAAACGTTCGGGATGGGTGCCGATCACGCGCGCCAGCTCGTCCTGCTGCGCACGCTCGTGCGGAAGGAACTCGTGAAGCGGAGGGTCGAGCAAGCGAATGGTGACCGGCAGGCCATCCATCGCGCGGAAAATGCCGACGAAATCCTCACGCTGGAAGGGCAGGAGCTTGGCGAGCGCGCGCTTCCGTCCTTCGGCGCTGTCGGCGAGGATCATCTCGCGCACTGCGAGGATGCGGCTCTCTTCGAAGAACATGTGCTCGGTGCGCACGAGCCCAATGCCTTCGGCGCCGAAATCACGCGCAACCTTTGCGTCTTTCGGAGTGTCCGCGTTGGTGCGCACCTTCATCGTGCGCACCTCATCGACCCACGCCATGAAGGTCTTGAGCTCACCGCTCACGAGCGCATCGGCGAGCGCTTCTTTGCCTTCGATCACTTCGCCCGTCGTGCCATTCAAACTGACCCAATCACCTTCGCGAACCGTTCGATCGCCGCTCTTCATGGTCTTTTGGCGTTCATCGATCATGATCTCGCTACAGCCCGCAACACAAGGCTTGCCCCATCCGCGCGCAACGACGGCCGCATGGCTCGTCATACCGCCACGGCTCGTGAGCACACCTTCCGCCGCATGCATCCCAGCCACGTCTTCAGGGCTCGTCTCGACGCGTGCGAGGATCACGCGCTCACCGCGCGCACGCCATTCCTCGGCATCGGCTGCATGAAAGACGACTCTTCCCACGGCCGCACCGGGCGACGCGTTCAATCCCTTGCAGAGGACGCGATCCTTCTTGCGATAACCTTCTTCGTCCGCGAAATGCGGATGAAGGAGCTGATCGACATGCGCGGGCTCGACCAAGTTGACGATCGCCTCGTTCTTCGTGACGAGACCTTCGGCGACGAGATCGACCGCGATCTTCACCGCTGCTGCACCCGTCCGTTTTCCATGTCTCGTCTGAAGGAGATAGAGCGTGCCTTCCTGAACGGTGAACTCGATGTCTTGGACGTTCTTGAAGTGCTGCTCGAGCCGTGTCGTCATCTCACTCAGCTGCGCGTAAATCGCGGGCATCTTGGTCTCGAGCGTCGAGATCGGGAGCGGCGTGCGGATGCCCGCGACGACGTCTTCGCCCTGCGCATCGATCAGATATTCACCATACAGCTCCTTCGTCCCCGTCGCAGGATTGCGCGTGAAACATACGCCTGTGCCGCTGGTCTCACCCATGTTGCCGAAGACCATCGCCTGCACATTGACGGCCGTGCCGAGCAACCCGCGAATCTTCTGCACCTCGCGATATTTGACCGCACGATCACTCATCCACGAACGGAAGACCGCGAGGATGGCGAGCTCCAATTGCTTGCGCGGATCGACCGGAAACTCCTCTCCAACTTGGGCGCGGTACACGTCGAGAAAGCGCTTCACGAGCTCGCGCATATCCCCTTCACCGAGATCTTGATCGGTGCGCGCGCCGCGCTCTTTCTTGAGGGCGTCCATGGCCGCTTCGAACGATTCGCGCTTGGCGTCCATGACGACGCTCGCAAACATTTGAATGAAACGCCGATACGCGTCCCACGCAAAGCGCGGATTCTTCGTGCGATTCGCGAGGCCCATCGCGACCGCCTCGTTCATTCCGAGATTCAAGACCGTGTCCATCATCCCGGGCATCGAGACGGCCGCGCCCGAACGAACAGACACGAGGAGCGGCTGCGTAGAATCGCCGAACCGCATCTTCGTCTTTTGTTCGACTTCGGCGAGCGCCGCGTCGATTTCGGGCCAAAGCCTTGCCGGCAGCGCGCCTCCGTGCTCCTCGACGTCCTTGCACACGGCTGTGCTGATGGTGAAGCCTGGCGGGACGGGAAGCCCGGCGGTCGCCATTTCGGCGAGATTGGCGCCCTTTCCGCCGAGAAGTTCTTTCATCCCAGCATGGCCATCGGTGGTGCTGACTGCGAATCGATAAACGAGCCGTTCCATGCGCCGCTACTTAATACAGCTCGATCCGAGTTGGTACTGATTCCCGTGCGATGACGCGCGGATTCAGCCGGTGCGAAATCGATGAAAGTCCACCCCGAGCCGGCGCATGCGTCCCCGAAGGGTGTGCGGATTGACGCCGAGCTTTTTTGCAGCGCCAAACGGCCCATCGATCCGGCCATGGGTGAGGGTGAGCGCCCGCTCGATGTGCCTTCGCATCGCCGTGTCGAGCGTCTCGATCTCATCATCGCCGTGCGACTCGGAGATGGAGAGCTCGATCGAGGGACGTGACGCGACGCCAAGTCCAAGCGCCGCTTGGACCTCCAAACGATGACCCTCTCCGAGGAGAACCGCGCGATCGAGCACGGCCGCGAGCTCGCGAATGTTTCCGGGCCACGGGTATACCGAGAGCAAGCGAAGGTCTTCCGTGCTCGGGAGCGCAGTGCGCAAACCAAATCGTTGCGCTGCACGTGACGCAAAATATCGCGCGAGATGAGGGATGTCTTCGGTTCGGTCGCGCAGCGGCGGAATCACGATGGGAAACACGGCGAGGCGATAGTAGAGGTCTTCGCGGAAGGCGCGGGTGGCGACCATGGCCGCGAGATCGCGATGGGTCGCCGCCACGATCCGAACATCGACGGTCAGCGGGGATTTCCCTCCCACGCGCACGAGCTCGCCCTCCTGAAGAACACGCAAGAGCCGCACTTGCGCTGCCGGCGTGAGCTCACCGACCTCATCGAGGAAGAGCGTCCCTCGATGCGCTTGTTCGAACCATCCTTTGCGTTGCCCGACCGCGCCTGTGAACGCACCGCGCTCGTGCCCAAAGAGCTCGGAGTCGATGAGCTCGGGCGCGATGGCGCCGCAGTTCACGCGCCAGAATGGGCCCGCGCGTCGCTTCGATCGATCGTGAATGGCGCGCGCGATGACTTCTTTGCCAGTGCCCGTTTCACCGAAGAGCAGAACGGGCACGTTGTTGGACGCGACCATTTTCGCCCGGCTCATGACGAGGCGAAGACCCAACTCCGCGCCAATGATCTCCTGTGTCATTCAATAGATTTTCTAGCATATGAAACATTTTTTTTAGCAAGTGAGCCCATCAAATCGATTTTTCCTTGAAAAACAGATGGTACGAGAGCTGCTCAGCAGCCCCACGTGCCGAACACACCCACATCCATCGTCATCATCGGAGGCGGCTTCGCTGGAGCGGCCGCGGCGTATCACCTCCTCGAGAGAGGCTCCCCGAGGCTTCGCATCTCACTCGTCGAACGCGGAAGCCAACTGGGTCGCGGCGTCGCGTATGGTGTGTCGAGTTCGATCTATCGACTCAACGTGCCGGCCTCACGAATGAGCATCGATCCACGAAAGCCGGACGATTTCGTCGCGTGGGCGAATGCGGCGAGCTCACCGAACGCATTCCTACCGCGCGCCCTGTATGGCGCCTATGTCGAACACGCACTCGAGAAGGCCATGCAAGAGAGCCGCGCCGAGCTACAAGTCGTTCGACGTGAGGCGACCGACATCGACGGCGACTCGGTGAAGCTCTCGGATGGGCGAAGCCTCCCAGCGCACGCTGTCATTCTCGCCACAGGGCTTGCGCCACGAATCGCGCCTCGATGGATGACGACGGATCCTCGCGTCATCGATTCTTGGGACGAACGTGCGCTCGTGAATCTACCGCCGAAAGGACGTGTCCTCATCCTCGGCTCGGGTCTCAGCGCCCTCGATGTGATTGCGACGATGTCTGCGCAAAAGTTCGCGGGGCAGCTCATGGTGCTCTCGCGAAACGGTCTCTTGCCGCGATCGCACATCGATCCTGCGCTGCGACCGAGGCCCATACCGGCGGAAACCATCGATGCCGCTCCGAGAGAGCTGCGCGCATTGCTCGGATGGGTGCGGAGAATCGTGAACGAGCGATCTTCCGAAGGGGAAGCGTGGCAGCTCGCGATCGACGCGCTGCGACCGCATGTGCCGCAGCTGTGGCAACGGATGAGCGCTGGCGATCGCGCACGATTCGTTCGTTCCGTTCGTCCGTATTGGGATGTGCTGCGTCATCGCGCGCCGAGCGACATGCTCGATCTCGTGGCGCGTTGGGAAGATCGAGGCGCACTCGAACGAGCGGCGGGGCAAGTCGTCTCGTGCGAACCCAGCGATGGAGGACTCGAGGTTTTGATTCGCAAGCGAGGCGGGGCGATGCGACGGGAGCGCTTCGATGCGATCGTGCGATGCATTGGTCCAGCGCTCGCGCAATCGGAGATGGACGCGCCGCTCTTGGCTTCGCTCGCCCTGCGAGGGGACGCCGCGCGTGATCCCGCAGGGCTTGGAATCATCACCGATGGCGATGGCGCGATCGTGAATGTCAAAGGGGACGCCTCGGCGCGGATCTTCACGCTCGGAGCGCTGCGGCGTGCATCCGAGTGGGAATGCACGGCCGTGCCGGAGATCGCGCGCCAAGCGCTTGCCTTGTCCGAGCGACTTTGTCCCTCATCTACCGTCGTCCAATAGGAATCGGGCGATCGTACGCATCAGCGCAACACCTCATCGATGGAGTTCGCAGTCGGGACTCTCTCGACCCAACATTCGAGCTCGACGGGGCTCGCTCGTTCGATTCTCTCTCGGTGAGCCTCCGACGGCACGCCAAAGAATCGGCTCAACAGACGAAGCAACATCTCGCGTGCGTCTCGTTCGATCCCCTGTTCGATTTTCCGCTCGATGCGCTGTCTCGTGATGGTCATCACTGGTTCTCCTGCGCCAAGGGCGATCTGTTCAGTTTCTTTGACGAGATGTTGAATGTCTATTTCGTCGTGGACGAAACTGCGGAATAGCGGCGTGAAGATCGCTTGCTCACGTACGTTTGGGTTCTTGCGTGAGAACAGCAGCGTGGTGCAGAAAGCACAGCCTTTTGATGACGATGCGTTAGAGTCCGCCCGGATGGATCTTCGCGCTGGCAAAATCCTTCTCCAATGGGTCGTCCTCGGCGCGATCGTGGGCGTCGTATGCGGCGCGGCTTCGGCGCTCTTTCTCTTCTTGCTCGATCAGGCGACGAGCTTTCGAACTCATCACTCCTGGCTCGTCTTCACGTTGCCAATCGCGGGCTTGGCGATCGGATGGGTGTACGAGCGATACGGAGAATCGATCAAAGCGGGAAACAATCTCGTCATCGATACGATTCATGACGAAGGCCCCGAGATCCCGCTCCGCATGGCGCCCATGGTGCTGGTCGGAACGGTTCTGACTCATGTGTTCGGAGGCAGTGCAGGACGCGAGGGAACGGCGGTGCAGATGGGTGCAAGCCTCGCCGATTTCATCTCGCATCGATTGCGCATCTCGCCTGAAGTGCGACGCCAGCTTTTGGCCGCAGGCGTGGCGGGCGGGTTCGGCAGTGTGTTCGGAACGCCCATCGCCGGAACCGTCTTTGGGCTCGAGTTCGTCGTCTTGGGTCGTCTCGAGGTTCACGCGCTCGTGCCTGCGATGATGGCCGCGATCGTCGGCGATCTCGTCACGCGGGCGCTCGGAATCGACCACACGAACTATCCCATCCTGAATGCATTTCCGCTCTCCCCTCGGGTCATCGCGCAATGGACGATCTTCGCGATCGCCATCGCGCTCGTGACGCGCGCGTTCATCGAACTGACCCACGGGATCAAGAAATTGCTCGAAGCGCGCATTTCGCGATTGCCGTTTCGCATGATGCTCGGTGGCCTCGCTGTCGTGCTCATGTGGCAAGCCGTCGGAACAGACGACTATCTCGGCCTCGGGGTCCCGATGATCGTGCGCTCGTTCTCCGATCCGCATGTGCCGGTATACGCATTCGCGCTGAAGCTCGTGTTCACCGCAGTGACGCTCGGCGCGGGCTTTCTCGGCGGTGAAGTGACGCCTCTCTTCTTCATCGGCGCCGCGCTCGGCAGCGTGCTCGCGCGGTTGGTCGGTTTGCCGATCGATCTCGGCGCAGGCGTAGGAATGGCAGCCGTCTTCGCGGCGGCTTCGAATGCACCGCTCGCACTTTCGATCATGGCTGTCGAGCTCCTCGGGGCCCACGCGCTGCCGCACGTGGTGATCGTCTGTGTGCTCGCTTATTTGATGACAGGACATCGCGGGATTTATCCATCTCAACGCCTCGTACGCGCCAAATGGGGCGAGCCGCTCGAACGAATCACCTCCTTGCGTGATTGGAAATCCCCGTGATTTGCGCAGAACAGCCCCGTATCATCGCGCGATGCTTTCTCGTATCCGCCCCAGCGTCCTCGCACTGTTCCTGATTTTCGCATGTGATTCCGCGGAAATAGCCATGCCAGACGGTGGAGCGTTCGATGCGAGCGACCCCCACATGGGCCTTCGATTGCCACGGTGTGAAGACACGGATCCAGCTCCCGCGACGCCATTTCCTCACGTGCCGAGCACACTCATCGGAACGCTCGTCCCCAGAGTCCTCCAAGTGAGCCCTGCTGGGCGTGTCAATCCCGCGCTCGAACGAGGCGAGAGGATGTATCGCGATCTCGGCTACCATCTCTTCGACCCGGGGCCCGGGCAACCGCACCTCGAACGCACAGATCTCGAAGCACGACTCGATTCGTTCACGGAACGTCGATCACTCGCTTTCTTCGTTCAACTCTCGGATTTTCAGCTGGCCGATGACGAAGCGCCGACTCGGCTCTCGCGATTCGACAATCCCATCATTCGAGGAGGGTTGCGCGCGCAAGAAGCGTACTTGCCACGAGCGGTGTCTGCGATGAGTCGCACTCTCACCCGCATCGAGCCCGCGGGCGATGGCTTCGATTTCGGTATCATCACGGGTGATTGTGCCGACAGCGCATTGCGAAATGAACTCGAGTGGATGATCGCACTCATGAATGGAACTCCGGGTTTGCACACAGATTCGGGAGAGGATGACGATCCGGTGCCAGGGCCCGATAACGATCCCAAAGATCCATTCGATCCAACCCCGTTTCCAGCACAATGGCTCTACGTTCCGGGCAATCACGACGTGGAGGTCGTGGGTGTTTCTCTTCCCACCGACGCAAGCCGCGCAGCCGCGCTTGGGAACAACGCAACAGGCGGCACACGCGATTATCGGCGTTGGTTTGCCGAAGTCGTGACAGGTGAAGTGCCCGCAGATGCCCATCGTGTGCTCTTGGAACGTGATGCCATCGTCGAGACCTTGCGCTCCGCGTCCTCGGTGGGTCCGGAAGGGCCACCCGGTCACGGCTATCCAGCAAGCGGTACGGTCGACACCACGCTTGGCGCGAACTGGGCCCACGATGCAATCCCCGGTCTCTTGCGGATCCTCGCGCTCGACACGAGCGATAGGACGGGTGGCTCTCTAGGAATGGTGCGAAGGGGAACGATCGATGGTTGGCTGATTCCCGAGCTCGATCGCGCCATCGACGATGGCGTACTCGTGTTCCTCGCATCTCATCATTCGACTCTCTCGATCAATCGCATCCGAGGTGAGCTCGGCGATACCGAAGTCGAAGACGCGCTCACAGGAGAAGAGCTCGAAGCGCTGGTTTCATCGCGCCCCGAGGTCATCGCCTGGCTCGTCGGGCATAGCCACGACAATCGTGTGCGCGCGATCGCCGATCCCACAGGAGCACATCCCGGTTATTGGGAGATCATGACGAGTGCGATGGCCGATTATCCGGGCCAAGCACGAACCATCGAGCTCGTCGACAATGGTGACGGAACGATTTCGCTCTTCGGTACGCTCATCGACTTCGACACCGACGATTGCTTCGAGCGACGCTTCCGTGCGCTCATGCAAATCGAATATGCCTCGGGTTGGGCCGATGACGTCAGCCTCGAACCACGCGATCACAATGTCGAGCTCATCCGCGTGATTCCACCGAACGCAAGAACGGCCGTCGAGTCTGCTCGAGCACGCGCACGGATCGATAGTGTCACGAGCCTCGTGGGCCTGTGACGGGTCCCGGTTCGTACGAAGGACACTCGAGAACAGGTTGGCGAGGATATTTCTCGGCCCGCTTTGGGCAAAGAATGAAAACCGATGTCGCGGTACGAATGTATCGCGGGGGCGCAGCGCACCGATGACAAAGGCTCTCCGGAAAAGGCCTTTGAATCGTCATGTCCGCGCCTCGATGACGGATCGAATGTGCTCACGCACACCATCGACAGTAAAAGGTTTCTCGATGTGCGGTCTCGGAGCACGCGCCAAAAACTCGCGTGCTCCTGCGCTGAATGCGCCGCCGGTCATGAAGATTGTCTTTCGAGCACTCTCGAGATCGATGCGTTCCAACTCTCGATAGAGCTCCATACCGGGCATCTCGGGCATCATCAAATCACAAAGGATCACATCGAACCGGAGTCCCGCCGCGATGCGGTCGAGCGCTTCGCGCGCGCTGGTCACGACTTCGATTTCGCACTCCTTTGCGAGCATCCGTCGGATGCCTGCGCCCACGCTCGGATCGTCATCGATCACCAGCACGAAAGGGCGAGTCGACAACGTCGAGGGCGGACTCGCGGGCTTCGACTCGATGGACTCGCCCGACGCCGGCGGCAACATCACGCGCATGATGCAACCTCCCGAAGGAGCGCTGTCGGCGATGATTTCCCCACCCAATCCGGCCACGATCGAATGACAAATCGAGAGCCCGAGCCCTGTGCCGCCGCCCACCTGTTTGGTGGTGAAGAATGGATCGAAGATACGATTGCGGATCTCCAACGGAATTCCTGGCCCATTGTCGCGCACTTCGATCACGGCATGCCCGCGCGCGTCGGTCTCCGTGATGACGCGGATCTCGTGATCTGCGGCGTTCCCGTCCGCCAGGGCTTGAGCTGCGTTGACGAGGAGATTCAAAGCCACCTGTCCAAGCCGGGCTTCGCTCGCGGCGACCGGAGGAATTTTACGAAAGTCTCTTACCAAACGAGCGCGATGACGGATCTCGTTCGCCGCCATATTGATCGCCGATTCGACAACAGGCACCACTTCGATGACCTGTCTCGGCACTTCATCGCCATGAGAAAATGTCTTTAAGTTGCGTACGATTTCGCTGACGCGCCACGCACCCGCACGAGCTTCGGTGAGCCCCGATATCACGTCTCCCGATTCATGCCGAATCCCGAGCTCCTCGAGTGCGTAATCGAGATTCGCAAGGACATACGCGAGCGGATTGTTGATTTCATGAGCGATGCCGGCCGCGAGTGTCCCAAGCGATGCCATTCGGTCTGCCACGAGGAGCCGTGCCTCGAGACGCCGTCGTTCAGTCACATCCATCATCGCGCCGATCATGCGGATCGCACGGCCCTGTTCATCACGCGTGACGATTCCCCGGTCCGTCACCGTGGCAACACTGTCATCACCGCGAAAAAAGCGATATTCCTCTAACCAATTCGCATCATTTCCGTCGACGGACCGACGAAGAGACTCCGTGACCCGTTGGATGTCATCGGGGTGGATGCGCGAAGCCCACCAATCGAAGGTCCGCTCGACATCCTTTTCGTCATATCGAAACATCGCTGAGAAACCATCACTCCAGTCGAGTGAACCCGTCGCAAGATCCCAATCCCAAATCACGTCGTTGGTGGTGCGTGCCGCCAATCGATATCGCTCTTCGGCGTGACGTCGTTCGGAAACCTCGAGCGCCAAGGAGATGAGCCCTGCGATCGCTCCTGCGAAATCCTGCTCCACAGGGCTCCACACCCGCGGCGTTCCCACGTGTTCGTGACACACGACTCCTGCAAGCTGCCCTCGATGCCATACCGGCACATCGAGCTTGGACGCGATCGAAAATGTGGATGCGATCTCACGTGTCTGTTCATCGCCTCGAGCTTCATCCGCGATGATGGCGCGACCTGATCGCACGGCATCGAAGTACACGGGAAAGTCGTTCGCAGATAGGGTCTGTTCGAGAAGGAACTCTCCTCGTGTACGGACATAGAGGGTCTTGCACTCGAGGGTCTTTCGATCGTGAGAGAGCGCGCGATAGCAGACGCGCTCGACGTCCATCGTGTGCGCATCTGTTTCGATGATGGCACGAAGAGCCGTTCGAAGATCGGAGTCGTCTCGTTGCGCGAGGCGAAGCAAGGCGGAGCGGGTGCGGAGCAACGCATCCGCTCGCTCGCGGGTTCGAGCGTCGATACGCATGCGCATGAGCTCGGCCACGGCACGCGCCGCAAAGATAGAAAAAATTGAACGAACGGCCAGCGCGTCATCGAGAGGTCGATCATGAACGACGGAGAGAACGCCAATGACGCGGTCTACGTCGTCACCCGCGTTGCCGATGAGGCTCATTCCGAAATAGCTCTCGGCACCCATCTGAACGAGGAAAGGATCCTCTGGATAGAGAGACTGAACCCCACGAGAGATGAAGCAAGATCCCTTCTCGATCACGTCATGACAAGGAGTGCCCGCCAACGCGTAGTGGATATTGGGAGCGAGCTGATCATCGCGCCACATGGCCCTGGTGTGCACATGATCGTGATGACCAGGGCGGATCTCGCCCACGATGGCGACGCGTGCTCCCAACAACTCCGTGAGGTGTTGCACGAGTGATTGAAAAAGCTCCTCGCCAATGAAACCAAGCGTGCCGCGAACGATCATCCGCAGAGCACGCTCATCCAGTGCTTCGAGTACGTCGGACGGCGGCATCCGACGCACAATGTAGCACCTGTCAACCGGTTGAAGCCACGTAGGGACTCGTGTGCTTCATAGACCTTCTTCGAGGTCTCCGATTCCCTCATCGTTCGGTCGAGGAGGCGGATCGAACGCGTAGGTTCGTCGCAAGACGATCCCTGTGCGGGGCGACGGAAAGCGGATGCGACGCGCCCTCTCGGCCATGCAACGGGCGAGCGATTCCGGTGCGTTTTCGCGACGCGTCACGGCGGCCGTCGCGACTTGTCCATCTCCATCGACCTCGAGTCGAATCTCGACGTAAGCGACGCGGCTCGGACGCTCTTCGATCGGGAGTTCATCATAACAAGCACGCACCCGCGGCTCGGATTCGTTCAGAACGGCCTCGAAAGGGGCGATCGAGGGTGCGGGGAGATCATCGGCGCTCCGCTCGGCCCATGCGCGAGACGTTTCGAGACGCGCCGGTCGATCGGGATAATGACAACGTTCGGGTCGCAGTGCGGATGCGATCCAATCTGGATTGGCTGGCGCGCTCCCGCTGGCGACGAGCGAACTCGACATCCATCCTTCGAGACTCCCACCCGCCCTTTGCACGCGCACCCGTGTCCACTCTCCGCCCCGCTCGAGCACAGCAAGCCGAGCCCGACTGGGAATGGGAAGTCCTTCCGTCTCGTCGATGGGCTGCGTGTCCGCGAACAAACACGCCGTGTCACCCGATTCCGTATCCGCCACATGCGCTTCGGTCACATCCGACACCGCATCATCACAACCCTCGAGCGAAAGTTGCGCGCGCTCGATCACACGACCATGCCCAACCACGGGCACAGGTCCAATCCGAACCTCAGTGCGATTCGCCGCGATCACATACACGGGTGCCCCCGCCCGAAGCTCGATCCGTCGGGCTCCATCACCGAACCGAACAGGGACCTTCAGACAAAGCAAGGGCCACGTCGTTTCCCGCGTGAATGTCTGCCGAGAACCATCGAGTGAGATCTCGAGCTCATCCGCGTCAAAACGATCGAGACGAGCGATGCGTCGCTCGATACCACCCGTTGGATTTGAAATCTCGAAGAGATAGTCGCCTCGAGCGACGACTCCAGCACGTCCCAGCTCGCCTCGTTCGGCGAGCTCGATGGGCCCAACCATCTCTTCACTCGAAGAAGTCGACGCACTCGTTGCTGCATTTTCAGCGGGTCTCGAGAAGAGAAAACAACCGCCGAGCAAGCCCGTACAAAAGATCAAAACCCATCGCATGGTGCAATCCCGTAGGTCAGTGCTGAAGTGCGAAAACGAAAGTCACTTGAGGGAAGTTTCGATAGCGCTCGGCGATGACCGATTGCGGCACCGTATCCCCATCGACGTACCGCGTCGCGAGCGCCTCGGCCGCTTCGCGGTCGCCACTCGCTTTGACGCGCATCACGGTTTGCATGAGCTTCTCGGAAGCCCCCGCAAATCGATCGAAATCGATCGAAAATGCGCCCTGATGCTCTCCGTCGGCCGTGCGCGCTTCGGGATCCCAGCGCACGACACCCTCGTCCATCAGGAAACCCACCTGAACCGCGGCGAGTTGACTGTACGCTTTGCGCTGCCCACTCGGCGTGTACATTCCGCGCGAAATATGGCCCAAGGCCCACGCGATCGAGTTCACATACACGCGTTTTGCCCGTGCTTCGTCGAGCACGCCTCGTCGACGGAGCATCTCGACGAAATAGAGCGCACCACTTTGCGCTTTGAGCTCTTCGAGCATCGACGCGAGGCCGCCACCAAACGCCTCATCATCGGTCTTCCCATTCACTCGATATTCGTGGGCAGGACCGAGGTTGTGCGTGGCCTCATGAAGAATCGTCGAAAGGAGGCCTGACTCGTCGTGTTCGGAATAGAGAGCCATCGCTTCACTCGAAAGCAGCGAGGCCGCCTGAGCGCGACGAGTCCGCTGACTGTCGACGTCCGTGTAAAGATTGCTCATCGCCACCGTACGGCCGCGCCCTTCATCGGCCACCCTACCCCAGTTGGGCAGACTCTGGCCGATGGTCGCTCCAAACGGATCGCGATCGTCTCCTGAGTTGATGACGATATCGATGAAATCCGGCATATGGAATGACACCTCTCGCGCCTGATACACGTCTGGCACGAGCGACGCGAGCGCGCGCTCCATGTCGCCCTGAAGTGGCGTGAGCCGATCTTGCCACACGAGCGAATCTCGATTGATCCGCGCGAACGTGAGGTGGAATCCCGCTTTGTGACTGCACGGATCCCAGTAGGTCTCGTCAGGAGCGACGCGCACGTACCACTGTGAATTCCGGGCATTCATCGCAGCCCATGCTTCATCGGCGGGGCCCCAATCGTTCGACTCGAACGAAGATGCGGCCGCCTGTAGGTACGCCACGAGCGCAGCCTCTTGGGGATCGCTCTGGATCGCATCGGCCGCCGCTCGGAGCTCGGTCGCGATCGCACGCATCTCCGAATACGCCTCGGGATAAGGCATCGCAAAGAGCTCGGTCTGAGCTTCATCCGTCGTTCGTTCGCGGACCACCGTGAACGGGGAAAGAAGCGCCCCTGCGTCGGTTCGTGCTTCAAGCGTTCGACAGAACGAATCGTCTGTTTGCATCGATGCGGGATACACATCGACGGGTTGTCGCGGGGCGCCAGGAAGAGCCGAACAGTCTTGGTTCGTCTCGGTGATCGATCCCTTGCAATGTGGCCCCCAGTTGCGACGAAAGAGGCTGCGACTCGCGATGTCGGCCTCCGCGGCGCGCGGTCGAAGCACATCCATCCCAGTTTGATGCGAATAAAGCGCGTCGATCAGTTCGCCCACGCGAAGCATGTGCCCTGCGAACTCGCGATGCGCTGCGGGCATCTGCCTCAAATCGTTCTCGACGAGGGTGGGCGCAGCATGATCGAGCTCGGCAAGAACCAACGCCACACGGCCATCGGTCGGAGGCGCAGCATGGGCCTCTTGACGCATACGTTCGATCGCCGCTTCGTATTCGGAGGTGAACGCACCGCGCTCGTCGACCCATCGCCCCACGGTTGGATAGAAGAGGAGCGAACGGATTTCAGTGGGGTCGGGCGCGCCATCCGAATCATCGTCGGACGCCCAGAAGAGAGGGAGATCGAGGCGCATCGCCAGCTGATTGAAGCGCAACCTCGAAAGCTCCAGAGGCTCGGACGCACGCACAGAGGATGGTTCTGGAGTACGCGTCTCCGACTCGCACGATGAGCAGGAGGACAGAAGAGATGCGAGGGCCCATGTCACATGCGCGAAGGCGATGCTGCGAAGAAGACGTTGAGACGACATTTGCGGAGGCACTTACCTCATCCAGCGCCCACGCGCTCTTGAAGCCGTCAAACTCGGAGTTCCTGGACGTGAGAACGGTTGGACATGACCATGGTTCGGCATTAGGGAGGCTTTCATCATGTTTTTCCGCCATCATGCTCTTCCCTTGGTCCTCGGCGCGCTGACACTCATGCTTCCACCCGGCTGCGCACAGGGCGGCGCCGAAATGGATCCACACGACGCGCACATGGCGCCACCCCGTGATGGAGGAAGCCGCGATTCGGGTCCAAGAACGGACGCGGAAATGCCGCTCGACGCGGAAATGCCACTCGATTCAAGTATCGATTTCGATGCTGGATTCGTGGATGCCTTCGTTCCCCTGCCAGATTCAAGCATCCCTGATGCGGGTCCTGCCGATAGTGGCACCACGGATACCTCCGTGGGTGATCGCTGCGTGGGCGTCGACTGTAGCTCTCGTGATACTGTTTGTATGAGAGGGCTCTGCGAGCCATCGACGGGTACTTGCACGAGTGTGCCGAGAGAGAACGGAACGACGTGTGAAGATGGAGATCCGTGCACGACGGGAGACAGGTGCATGGCCGGGAGCTGCGCGTCTGGCACCCCGCGCGACTGTTCGGCCATGAACAGCCCATGTGCGATGGGCACCTGCAATCCGAGCACGGGTTCATGTCAGGCGATGCCAATCAACAACGGTGCTTCTTGTGATTCCGATCCCACCGATTGCACGAACGCCACGTGCAGCTCGGGATCGTGCGTTTCCCGTCCTGTGGATGAGTGTTCGCCCTGCGGTGTCGGAGGAATCCATGTTTGCTCGGGGGGGACCTGCGGCCCTGCGCCATCCACACTCACCTACGGCTTCGAATCTGGACTCCCCGATGGCTGGACGGTGGGATCCTCCAATGGCTGGATCATCGATGGTTCCCGTGTTCGCAGCGGTACCCGAGCAGCCCATAGCGCACCGATCGGCAACAATGGCGTGTCCTCGATGACAGCCACATTCACGGTGTCTCGACCCGCTCGTGTCTTCTTCTGGTACGCGATTGGTACCGAACCCAACTACGATTGGTTCGAAATCTGGGTAGACGGAATGCGTCAGGCCCGTTGGTCGGGAACGAACGATTGGACTCAGGGTGCCGCAGACATCGGGGCGGGCACCCACACCCTCGAATTCCGTTTCACACGCGACTCATCGGGTGGAGCGGGTGGCGATCGCGTATGGATCGACGACGTCAGCGTCGTCGCTTCCCCAGCTGCAATCGGGTTCGAGGACACGACGCTTCCGAGCGGCTTCACCACAGCAGGTCCGACCGGGTGGAGCGTGGACACGGCGCGCCCACATTCGGGGAGCCGAAGCGTGAGGAGCGGAGCCATCAACGACAATCAAACGAGCACGTTGCGCCGCACGATCACGCTCTCGCATCCCGCCACGATGAGCTACTGGTATGCCATCTCGAGTGAAAAAGACAGAGATTTCCTCGAGCTTTGGATCGATGGAGTGCTCCGCGAGCGAGCTTCGGGAGACCTTGGATGGACGTTCACGAGCCACGCTCTTCCGGCGGGCACCCATCAAGTGGAGTGGCGCTACAAAAAGGACATCTCGATCTCTGAGGGCATGGATCGCGCGTGGATCGATGATCTCATCACAGGAGAAGAGCCACCGAGCGGCGAGCCCATCTGTGGCTCGTGACCCTCACGAACCCACGGTAAATTCCGCGAGATTCTGCTGAACCGTCTCGCGGACATAAGCCACCGTCTTTCGACGTAGGCTGCGTTTGGTCAGGGCGTACGCAGACTGAGGGAGCCGTGCGAGCGCTTTGGCTTGATCGATTGCGCTCGTTTCGAGCTCTCCTGCGGAGACGATCCGATCGAGCCATCCAACGCGAACGGCATCCTCGGGATCCGAGAGTTGCGCGAGCAACACGGACGAAACGAACGCTCGAGGATCGAGGCGATCGCGGGCCAACTCGTGCGCGAGAATCGGAACGGGCATCCCGTTGGCCACTTCATTCAGGCCGAGCTTGAAATCGCCCGCCACACCGATCCGGACATCTCCAGTGGCCACCATGAGAACCCCCCCTGCGATCGCATGCCCAGTGCACGCAACGACGAGCGGCTGAGGATGCTCGTAAAGGCGCATCAACACCTCACCACCCGCAAGGACGAGGGCACGTGCGGCTTCGGGGCTCGACATCATCACTTTGAGATCGAAGCCCGCCGAAAAGCGCCCCGGCCGACCCATGAGCACCACGGCTTTGGCTTCTGAGAGCGCACGATCGAGCGCGCGATCGATGCCCTGGAGCAACGGCGCCGACATGGCGTTCGCTTTTCCATCGTCCATGCGGATCAACGCCACGTCATCACGCAACTCGAAGTTGACGATCTCAGTCATGCATTCTCTCCATCGTTCGCTGTGGGCGCCGAGTTTGAACGCACGACCACCGGTGCACAATCGCTCTTCGCGTTCGTCATTTGCTTTCCCTCATTCTGCGCTACAGACATGAGACCGCCATGGGCAGGACAGAAAAGACGAAGCGCGAAGAGCTCCCCCCAAAACGCGCGGTGCGCGATGCGCTCTGTGAATCGATGCACAGCGCCCTTGCGGCGATCGCACATGCCGCCAAAGACGCCGCCGCAGGAGCCACTCATGAAGAAAATCGCTCCGAGGGCGACAAAGACATGCGCGCCACGGAGCAAAGCTACATCGCACGTGGACAGGCGATACGCGCCGAAGAACTCGCCGAACATCTACAACGGCTAGAAACCTTCGATTTCCGCGATTTTTCGAAGAACGAAGCGATCGCACTCGGGGCGTTGGTTCGCGTCTTGGTCGATGGAGACGAACGCTTTTTTCTCATCGTGCCATGGGGCGGCGGGACGGAAATCACCGTCGATGGGACCAAGATCACGGTGATCACGCCAGCCTCCCCCGTGGGTCGCGCACTGCTCGGACGGCATCTCGGAGACGAGTTCGAGCTGGCGATCAAGGGCGCGATGCGTGAATGGGAAATCGATGTGATCGCATAAGAAAAGGGAGAGCACGGTCGTGCTCTCCCTTGACGTTATCTCGCGAACGGGGCGATTCAGTAGCGATCGCCGCCGCCGTAGCCGCCACCGCCGCGGCCACCACGACCACCACCGCCGCCGCCGCCGAAGCCACCACCGCCGCCGCCACCACGGCGACCGCCACCGCCACCACCGCCGCCGCCGCCGAATCCGCCGCCGCCGCCACCACCGGTGCGCTCTTGCGCCTCGTTGACACGGAGGGAACGACCGTCCAGCATCGAGCCATCAAGCTCGGCAATCGCCTTCTTGGCAGCCTCCGGGCTCTCCATGGACACGAAACCAAAGCCGCGCGGGCGGCCGGACATGCGATCGATGGGCATGTCGACGCGCTCGACCGTGCCGTAACGCTCAAAACACTCGCGAAGGGTGTCCTCCGTGGTGTGGAACGCCAGATTGCCCACATAAAGGCGATTTGCCATCTCGTACTCTCGGTTTTCCGGCTCGATAGCTACGCGCAGCCGCCAAGAGAGCCTACTGCCCGACGGTCGCCGCGGCTCCCTCTGCGCACAACAGCCAGAAGTCGGAACCGCGTCACGAAAGAATCCGACCGAGCGAAGCGAGGGCAGACCGACGTGAACGCCTTCAGAATGCGTTGGGATGCCTGCCTCGGCAAGAAAAAAGAAGTGCGTTCACACATGGTCACCCCCCTCGTGAGGTCTCTTCGGGGACTCGATTTTTGCGCAACCGCACAGGCGGATTCAAAATCCGCACGCTATAATCGCGCCCGCATGACCGAGCACGACGTCGCGCAACGAATCGCAGCGCGAAAGCGCTTACTGGACATCGCCTTCTTCGCAGCGCGGAGACACGGCCCTGAGAGCATCGCGAGCATGCTTTGGCAAAGTCACCCAGCCCTGGCGCAGCTGCTGGGCGAACGTGAAGTCGGCGCGATCGCGCATATCACGACATCACGATTCGGCTGCTGACGCCAGCAGCCGCTCGGATTATCGGCTCGCGCGGCGCGGGGGCTCGGTTCCGCCCATCACGCGCGGGCTTCGTGTTTTGCCTTTTGCCCGAGGCTTCTCCGCTTTATCGAATGCAGGGCGCGGCGTGTTCTTTCGAACATTTCGCGGTGTTGCGAACGCATTCCCAGGACGAATCGATACGCGCGGGTCGCGCGGGTCAGGCCGGCCTGCCGCCTCGGCAAAAGTCTGCGCGACGTCTTCGGCAATCTGCACTTCGGACGAATGCGGACCCACTCGGATGCCGCCGATATCAGAGCTCTCGATCGCCCCCCGACGGCAGAGCATCGCCACCACGCGACGCGGATCTGCGCCGTGAAGCGCACCCCACGTCACATGAAAAAGCGTCCAATTCCTCTCGAAATCACGCGCATCCTGGCGAGGACCTGCGGGCGGCAAGGTGCGCGGAGCGCGCGTCTGTTCGTGATGACGCGCAGGCCTCGTCGCGTTCGGGGTCGCGCGCGGCCTCTCGTTTCGCGCCTCGATCTGAATCGGACGAACGACGCGCGGAGCAGGTCCTTGCACATCGGGACTCTTGGCGAGAAGCCGTGCGATCGTGCGCTCGGCTTCTCCGCTCTCCATGAGACGTCGCGCCAACATGAGCGCATGCTCGTCCGGCTCGACCTCGGATTGGGCGGTCAGATTCGCAATCAAACGCTCGTCGATCGCGCGGCGAATCGACGCTGCATCGGGGATCGGCTCCATGCGAAAACGAATGGATGCGCGCCCGAGCACGCGACGCACACCTGGCAATTCACGCGGTGCGACCAAGAGCGCGCTCGTGCCTTTGCGACCCGCGCGACCCGTCCTCCCACTTCGGTGCGTATATGAATCCGCGTCGGTCGGCGGCTCGACGTGAAGCACGAGCGTCACGTCTTTGACATCGATGCCGCGCGCCGCGACATCGGTCGCCACGAGCACACGAACCGCCCCACGTTTGAACGCATTCAACGCCCGCGTGCGTTCACGCTGCTCCATTTCTCCCGAAAGCGGGGCCACTGCGAACCCCGCTTCCGAAAGATCTTCCGTGATCGACGCGACATCGGCGCGGGTCTTCGCGAAGACGAGCGTCGATGCATCGTGATGCGCAAGAAGCAGGTTCACGATCGCATCGAAACGGTCACGCGGGTCGACCAAGTGCACGATGTGCTCGATATCGGCATTGGCCTGACCGAGACGCGTCCCTTGCACATGAAGCGCGTGCTTCTGTACGCGAGCCGCGAGGCGAAGCACATCATCGGCAAACGTCGCTGACACGAGATGCGTGCGACGCTCCTCGGGAGCGCGCGAAAGGATCGTTTCGAGTTCTTCTCGAAACCCAAGATCGAGCATGCGATCGGCTTCGTCGAGGACGATCGCATCGGCCGATGCGAGGTCGAGCGTGCCGCGCTCCAGGTGATCGATCAAACGGCCAGGCGTGCCCACGACCACATCAGGACGAGATGCGAGCGCTCGATGTTCGTCGCGATAACTGGCACCCCCCGTGATCGCGGCGACTTTCGTGCCCACTTTCGCATAAAGCCACGACAGTTCGCTCTCGAACTGTCGCACGAGCTCACGCGTGGGCGCAATCACGAGCACACGCGGCCCTTTCTGCGCAGGGTCGCGCGGCAGGGCGATGGTCCCGTACAGCACGAGGCCCACGGCCACCGTTTTGCCCGACCCAGTCTGAGAGCTGATGCGCAAGTCGCGCCCAGCGAGAGAAGGCTCGAGCACCGCGCGCTGCACTTCCGTGAGAGAAGTGAACCCTTTTTCCTCGAGCGCCGCTACGAGAGCCGGGTCGAGAACATCCGAAAATCCGGCTTCGTTCGTCATGAGAAGGCCGTGGTGTAGCAGCAAGTGCGCAAAGCGCGAGGGCGCGCTATGAAAAGCTGTGCGTGCACGCAATGAGGAGCAAGCCATGAGGCCATCATGCAAGATCGGGTTGTGTCTGCTTTGTTTGGTCGCGCTCGGTTGTTCGAACGAAGCTGAAACAGATGCGGATTCCGGACGAGTCTTCGATGCCGGCGAAGCCCGAGATGCGTTCGTGCTCGACGCACACACGGCCCACGAACTCGATGCCTCCGAGGAGATCGATGCTGCGCGCGAAATCGATGCTGCTCCTCCCATGGATGCGGGCGAGAGCATGGACGCCTCGATCCAAATCGAGGGAGACCGTTGCCAGGACGCATTGGATGTCACGGCGGGCGTCCATCTCACGGAGGAAACCACCATTGGGATGAGCGATGATTACGCGCCCGCAGGGCCGACTTGTCCTCGTGGAGGTGCCTCTTCGGGTCCCGATCGCACCTATGTCGTCAGGCCGACAGAGGCCACGACCTATCAGGTGCGCGTCACGCCGAGCACCTCGACCTTCGACCCGATGCTCTACGCCATGCGCATCTGCGGGGGCGGATGTGTGGCCGGCACCGTCTTCAACGGAGCGGGTGAACCCGAAGAGATCGAGTTCTCCGTGGAAGCGGGCGAAGAGGTCTACATCATCGTCGATGGCGAAGTGGGAACAGCCGGTTCCTACACGCTCGAAGTCACACGAGACCCAGCCTGAGAGACGATCAGGGACACACCGGCGTGCTTCTTCCAGCCGCACAGAGGTCTTCGGGAGCTTGCGCATAATGCGCCTCGACAAATGCTGAAAGCGAACCTTCGTCGAGACAGGTCGCCAAATACACATGTCCCCAGGCGACCGCTGCAATCGCGACATCGAGTTTCGGTTCGGGAGCGATGATGATGCGATTGTCAGAAGACTGAGCGCGGCAGAGAGTGTCCTCTCGAGTCGCCTTGATACCGGCGAAGACATCCACGACTTCGGGGCATCCCTCAGGGCAGTCGTAGAGGAGAGCCACCGCACCGTGCTCGAGTGAGTGAACCAGAAATCCCGTCTCGATGGGCTCTTCATACGTATCGAAATCTGCCCATACAGAGAAGTGCGGTCCCCCCGCAGGAGGAAAGCGCGGGTAATCGATCTCGGAGCACACCTCGACGTGTGCCGCGCTCACCACGGGTTCACGACCGGTCATGACCACGCACTCTGTCGCCGGTGCAATCGGCGCTGCGTCCGGATATCGTTCGACGACATCGAAGAGCCCTTGTTCGCCCGGATCTTGGTTCTGACACGCAGATATGAAGAGACATGCCACTCCAAACCAGACGCGCGCGGATTGTTCTCGCAGATTCATCTCCACGGTGGAAACATACATTTCGCCGTCCCATCCTGCATCGCAACACATGTTGATTCGAGGCCTCTCATGACGACATCCGATGGTTTGCTCGCGGATGCTCGCGGCTTTTTCCGCTGTGCATGGGCCGGCAACGATCCTGAGTACTGCGCCTATCACGATGAAGAGTGGGGACGGCCTGTCACGAGCGATCAGCGGATCTTCGAAAAGATCGTGCTCGAGGGTTTTCAGTCGGGTTTGTCATGGAGGACGATCCTCCATAAGCGCCCACGCTTCCGACAAGTCTTTTGCGATTTCGATCCCGTACAGATCGCGCGCTTCACGGCACCCGATGTCGATCGTTTGCTTCTGGACGCAGGCATCATCCGACATCGCGGCAAGATCGAAGCGGCCATTCACAACGCGAACGCGGCGCTGAAGTTCAGCGACGCCAAGGGCTCGCTCGCCGAATTCGTCTGGTCTTTCGTTCCCCCGGAAAGCGAACGTCCCCTTCGCTGCGACAACGCATCCGTCCGAGTTCTCACGAAGACAGATACGAGCGAACGACTCAGCAAAGCGCTGCGTCAACGGGGCTTTCGCTTCGTGGGCCCCACGACCTGTTACGCGATGATGCAAGCCATCGGGCTCGTGAATGATCATCTCGAAGGATGCCGTGTTCGCGAAGATGTCGAATCGGAACGGATCCGTGTCATTCGCAAGCTTTGAACATCTCCATATCGAAGCCGAGTCTCTCGAGTGGCTTCCACAGATCATCCGGCAATGGCGCTTCCATCTCGAAAGTCTCGCCGGAAATCGGATGAGGAAATGCGATCCGTCGGGCATGCAACGCCAGTCGCATGAGCGCCACCTCCTGTCGGAGCGCCCGATTTTCCTTTCCATCACCGTAGGTCGTGTCGCCAAGCAAAGGCCGGCTGAGGTGCTTCATGTGACGACGAATTTGATGGCGTTTGCCGGTTCGAGGCCACACCCGCACGAGCGTGTAGCGATCGCGAGCGATCGCGATGGGCTCGAAGTCCGTGATCGCCATCGTCCGTTCTCCTTCCCCATGAGAATCGAGCGGATGATCGATCGTGTCCGCACGATGAAGAGTGCCTCGCACCAACGCGAGGTACTCTTTAAGAACGAGTCCTTCACGAAACGATGCCGAGAGCCATCCCGCGCATTCGGGATCGAGGGCCATGACCAAAAGACCGCTCGTACCACGATCGAGTCGATGCACCGGATACACCCATCGACGCAGCTCCGAACGCAACCTTCGCATCACGGTGTCAGGAGATGCATCCCAACCCTTGTGAACCGATAGCCCCGAGGGTTTGTCGACCACGACGAAGCGCGCCTCGTGATGAAGAATTCGCACGAACATCAGATTGCCTTTGGTGAACAATTCCGCTCTTACGATCGTGCCCTCGTGCCCCCCGTGAGCACGCATTTTGCCTCAAAAAGATTGCCCTTTTTGATGAGCTCTGTGTTTCGCCAGCGCCACAACTCGAGTATGCTCATCCCTAGTTCTCCGGCTCTTTGGTGTGGCCGTATCTTAAATACGGCGCCCATGACGCCGGATCCCTTGGCGCGATCCATCTTCCCTTGTATCAACACGCCCCTCGTGAATCCCATCGCTCAGCGTGTGTCGATTCGGATTCGCGAGCGCAGACACGCTCTCGGCCTGTCCCAGAGTGCGCTCGCGGAACTGGCCGGTGTGTCACCGGAGCTCGTCAGTCGGATCGAGCGCGGGCGGTGTTTGCCGTCTTTGCCAACGCTCGTCACCTTCTCGAGCGTACTACGTACGACACCCAACGACCTTTTGGAGTTCGAAGAACCGCTCGGCAGTGAGGAGCTGCGTCCACTGCTCGATGCGGTCAACGCCCTCGGCCCAGCACAACGCTCCGAGATCCAGCACATCGCCGAGGCGCTCGCGAAGTATCAAGCCGCCGGCCATACCACGCGGCCAGCGCCCAAACGGCGCGACGCGCTCTATCCCCCGCCGAGCGAAAACTCCAATAAAGACGGCGAGGGCGAGCTCGATTGAATCCTCTCAGGATGGGTCTTCGATGCCCATCACCGCAAATGTGCGGTCGATCTCGTCAGGAGCGACCGATACGAGGACCTCGTTTCCGATGAGCGGATCCCGAATGATGGGCGCGGCAACCACGCGGCCTTCAACCACGATCGCCATCCGACCGCCGATGTTCGAACGTGACGCTTCAAAGAGGCGCGCCCGCCCCACATCGTCGACATCCAGCACGAGGATGCGTTGTCCATCGGCCGCTTCGAGAAGCCGTACATGACGGATGTGATCCGCGTCGACCACCACGGTCCTCGTGACTTCGATCTCACCTCTGTCCGTGCTGAACCGCGGCAAGGGCTCACCTGCTTGCCCATCTCGCGCAACCATGCGTATCGCGAGTGATCGCACGGGAGATCGCTCGCGATACGTCTCCACTCCGAGGCACGCCGTCAAACCCACAGTGATCGAGGCAGCCCACACGAGAGCCTGTTTCTGCATGGAACGAGCATCGCACGGAATTGGATGTCGCACGGAATTGGGCGGGGGAGACGCGGGGGCCTACCCTCTCGTCTCATGCAAACCGACGAATTCCGCGAAGCGCTCCTTCGTGTGATGGAGCGCAAGAATCATTGGGCTTGGCCAGCGTTCACCCGAGGTGAAGTCGCCCGGGACCGTCTCCACATTCACCTCGAACAAGAATGGGAAGTTTATGTTCGCGATTTCCCGGTCATGGTGGGACGTGCGTATGTCCAATGTCCGATTGCTGCAGTGCGTCGAGATCTCGCAGAGAATCTCTATGAGGAGGAGACCGGAGGGCTCCATGCGGGTCGGCCGCACCCCGAGCTCTTCCTCGAGTATCCATGTGGCCTCGGGTTCGATCGGGCGCGATTCGATCACGTCACGCTTCTCCCGAACGCCGTTCGTTACCGTGCATTCTTGGACGATGCGACGACGAACCAGGGCTGGGAGGTCGCCACGGCGATCGTGACGATCTTCGTCGAGGGCACCCCGTACGAACGTGCGCTCTTCGATCCGAACGCTCCAGCACGCCCCGAACCGCCTCTCGAAGACCATCCGCTCGTCCGGCATTACGGCTTGCCGCTCGAATCGCTCGCGCTCACCAAAGCACATCGAAGTGTCGAAGGTGATCATCGGCTCGCAGCTTGGCGCGTGATGGAACATCACGTGGAGAAGAGCGCTCGAACACGTGTGGTCGCGAGCATGGAAGAAGCGCTCGAGCACTGGCTCTCGTACCGGGATGACGTCGCAGAGGCCTGCGGCCTCGTCCGCACGTGATTTTCACGCCATGTTTATTTCGCGATCGGGACTGGTATCGCGGCGTTCTTCTTGCGCAGATGGCTGTGGTGTCGGCTGTAAGTGAAATAGATCACGAAGCCGATCGCGAGCCATATGAAGAGGCGGAGCCAGGTGTCGGGCGGTAGACCGATCATCACGAAGAGACACGCGGCCGCGCCGAGCAAACCCACGAGCCACGGCGCCCTGACCTTGAAGGGACGCACTGTGTTCGGGTTCGTGCGACGTAGAATCGGCACGCCGAGACAAACGAGCACGAACGCGAGCAAAGTCCCGATCGAGACGAGCTCTCCGACGAGCGCCATCGGAAGACAGCCACCCGCGATCGCCACGAAGATCCCCGTCACCGTCGTCGCGATGTGCGGCGTGTGGAATTTTGGATGCGTCTCGTGAAACCACGGCAAAAGACCATCCCCCGCCATCGCATAGAAGACACGGGTCTGGCCGAGCATCATCACCAAGATCACGCTCGTCAGGCCGGCGAGCGCACCAAACTTGATGAGCGCCGTGAACGAATGCGCTGCCCCCGGGCTCCAGTGGCGGAGCTCGACGATGCGATCGATGCCCACTGCGATCGGCGCCGGAACACTGAGCTCCGAGTAGTGTACGACGCCCGTGAGCGTGATGGCGACGAGGATATAAAGGACCGTGCAGACGACGAGCGAGGCCAAAATGCCGATCGGCAGATCGCGCTGCGGATTGCGCGCTTCTTGCGCCGTCGTGCTCACCGCGTCGAAGCCGATGTATGCGAAGAAGACCACGCCCGCGCCGGTCAAGACGCCGCCCCAACCCCAACCATAACGGGTCGGGTGGTAGTCGAACGCCGAGTGAAAGAACCGATCGAGGAAAGACCAGCTACTTTCCGGAAGTGCTTCGGGCATCGGCACGAGCGCAGCCGCGCCAGATGCCGCCGGATTCACGAAGAGGTTCTCTCCCGTCACGAGCGTGATGCCGAGCAGCACGAAGACACACACGATCGTGGTCTTCACGATGACGATGAGATTGTTGACCCACGCGCTCTCGCGAATGCCTCGAAAGAGCACCGACGCGCAGCCGATCGAGACGAAGGTCGCTGGCACGTTCCAAAAGCCTTTGCTCACCTCACCGCTACGGAGCGTGACCTCTTCGAAGGGCCCTTTGGTGAATAAGAGGAGCGCATCGGGCAGCATGATCCCGAGCGAGTCGAGGAGCTGCACGAAATAGCCAGACCACGCGATCGACACGACAACGGCCCCGAACGCATATTCGAGGATCAAATCCCACCCGATGATCCACGCGACGAGCTCGCCCATGGTCGAATACGCGTAGGCATACGCCGACCCCGCCACCGGAATCATCGCGGCGAGCTCGGCATAGCAAAGACCCGCGAACGCGCAGAGCAAACCGCCGATCATGAACGAGTACGCGATGCCAGGGCCCGCATAGTGGGCCGCGGCTGCACCGGTCAGAGAGAAGATGCCTGCCCCGATGATCGCGCCGATGCCGAGCATCGTCAGATTGAATGCGGAGAGCGTTCGCTTGAGACCTCCATGCCCTTCGGCGAGGTTCGGATCGTGGGCCTCTCGAATGACGGTCTCGAGGTCCTTTTTCGCGAAGAGACTCATGCGCTATTCCCCTGCTATTCGCCAGAAAGGGCCGAGCTTAGTTTTGTCGAGGGATCCTCGCCACTCTTTCATCGGCGAGGCGCGCCCCAAATCATGGTTCGTGCTATGTTTTCGGGCCGTGCGCGAGCGACTCATCCACATGTGGCAATGGATGCACACCCATCGGCGACGATGGGTTCCGCCTCTCGTCATTCTTTTGGCGTTCATGGCTCTTCACGACTGGACGACCCACGCCCCTCGCGAGCTCGATATCGAGCTGCCCCTCGGAGAGGGGCATGAGCATGTGATGCAGGTCGATGTCGCGTATCTCGAATCGGACGAGCTCGTCCATCACGTATCGCTTCGTTACCCGACGGGTGCTCCAGACGCTGTGCACCATCAGGTCGAGCTCGCTCCTGGCCGCTATGTCGTCTCCGTGGATCTCATTCGTGAGGATGGCGCCACAGAGTCACGACACGGTACCTTCGATGCACCAGCGGAGGGGCGCCTCTACGTGCATCTCCGGGAGGGGACATGATGAACACTCGGTTTTTGGACCTCGCTCGATGCTCACTCGTGATCCGGAGCGGACCTCATCAGGGTCAAAGCCGAATGATCGAAGGGGATGTGTTTCGAATCGGCAAAAGCCCAGAAAACGATCTGGTGCTCGACGATGACACCGTGTCTCGAGCGCACTGCGAAATCGCACGTGAACGAAAAGGTTATTTACTCCGCGATCTCGCGTCGACCAACGGCACCTGGCTCGATGGAGCTGGCGTTCGAGAGATTTGGCTCAAACCCGAATCCCTGATCACCATCGGCAAGGTCGAGCTCGAAGTACGCCCATGGAATGAACGCATCGAGCTCGTGCCGAGTGAGAACGATCATTTCGGTGATGTCGTCGGGACTTCGGTCGGCATGCGTCAGATCTTCGGATTGCTCGAGCGGCTTGGACCCACCGATGCGACCGTCCTCCTCAGCGGAGAGGCCGGAACTGGCAAGAGCGCTTTGGCCCGCGCGATTCATGAGAGCTCGCCACGCAAGAGTGAACCGTTCGTGGTGGTCGATTGCGGGGCTGTCGCCTCCACGCTCATCGAAAGCGAGCTCTTCGGTCAGGGAGAAGAATCGACGGACGCGAATGAGGTCAAGCAAGGCGCGTTCGAGCGCGCCCATGGCGGGACGCTCTTCCTCGATCGAATCGGCGAACTCCCGCTCCACATTCAGCCCAAACTACTCCGGGCTCTCGAGCAACGATCCTTTCGTCGTGTGGGTGGACATCGGGAGATTCGAGTCAACATTCGCGTGATCGCCGCGAGCACACGAAACCTCGAAATGGAGGTCGAACGCGGCAAGTTTTATGAGGAGCTCTATTTTCGCCTGGCCACCGTGCCGATCGAGCTGCCTCCGCTCCGCGAACGGCGCGAAGACATTCCACTCCTCATCGATCGGCTCAAAACATCACGAGCCACCCACAAGGAAATGCTCGCCCTGTTCCAAGCGCACGACTGGCCGGGCAATGTTCGCGAATTGCTCCATCTGCTCGAACACATCGGCCGCCTTGCGCGAACCAGCCCCAAAGTCGACACCGTCGAATTGTCGACCGAGAGATAAAGTGCGCTGGAGTGCGTTTCTCAGCGCTGCTGTGTTTGACACTCTACCCCAGAGGATCCGAGACTCATCGGTCGAAACGACATGACCCGTCCGAGCCCCCATGCGCTCTCGATCAGCGGCGAGGAGACCAGGGCGTACATGCTCCAGCCGATCCCTCCGACCCGCTTCGGCAAATACACGCTGATCGGGAAGCTCGGGCACGGGGGTATGGCCGAGGTTCTTCTGGCTGTGGTCGACGGACTCCGCGGCTTTCGGAAGCTCACCGTCATCAAGCGGCTCCATGCACGCTTGGAAGCCGAGAGCGGTTTCATCGATATGTTCCTCGACGAAGCGCGGCTCGCAGCGCAGTTGGACCATCCCAACTGCGTGCAGACCCTCGAGCTCGGCGAGATCGACGGGAAACATTTCCTCTCGATGGAATATCTCGATGGGCAAGGACTCGAACGGCTTTTGCGATCGAGCGCTCAACGTGACGTGCTGTTGCCGCCTGAAATCGTGGCACGCATCATCGCCGATGCGCTCGATGCACTCGCATATGCCCATGATCTCACAGGATTCGATGGCAAGCCGCTCGGCGTGGTGCATCGCGACATCAGCCCACAGAACTTGTTCATCACCTACGCAGGGGTGGTCAAACTGCTCGATTTCGGCATCGCCAAAGCCGAAACGAATCTGGTGGAGACGCGCATTGGCGTCATCAAAGGGAAATACGCCTACATCGCGCCCGAGCAGGCCTTGGCGCAAACGGTCGATCAGCGTGCCGACTTGTGGAGCATGGGCGTCGTGCTTTGGGAATGCTTGACCTCACGACGGCTCTTCAAGAGCACCAATGAGTTCACCACCCTCCAAGAGACGTTGCATGGTGTCATCCAACCGCCGAGCGCGTACAACCCTACCATTCCGCCAGAGCTCGATGCGATCGTGATGCGCAGCTTGATGCGTCCAGTGGAACAGCGCTTTCAAAGCGCGAACGAATTTCGTTCGGAGCTCGAGCATTGGCTTGGAACGCATCCGAAGCCGCCCACGAGACGCGACATCGTGATGTTGATGCAGGGGCGCTTCGATGAAGTGCAAGCGCTACAAAAAGAACGACTGCAGGCTTGTCTCGCTTCTCTCGAGCCAACAGCCGATCCAGGTGGCGCCCTCGATCCGTTCGCTCACATGACCCCGTCGAGCGCCCGCAAAGTCACGGGTGAGATTCCATCCCTCACGCCTCCCCCGGATGTTGTTCGGCCGCATGCCGCAACGACCCCCACCCCGGCAAAGCGACTGTGGATCGTCGCTCTGCTCGTGGCGTTCATTGGAATCGCTGGGTATTTCTCATGGCGCTCGGGGTCGCACGCCACGGCACCTCTCGAAACCGCCCAGGTCGAAACCGCCCAGGCCGAAACTCCACAGGGTGGGCCTTCTGTGGTCCAAGTGCCTGAAATCGAAAGATCGTTGACGACGGTGGCCGTGGCAGAAGAACCCGCTCCCGCGATGGAGCCCGTCGTCATCGAAGCACCCACAGCCGAACCGGTCGCCTCGCATGAGACTCCCAGCACGCGAGCCCGCTCGACCCGAAGGGAGCGCGCATCCGCTGCGGCACAAGCCGCCGCGATGGAACCGCACGCGGGTGAACAAACGTCGGGATTTCTATCTCTCGTCACGTCTCCTTGGACTCAAGTATCGCTCGGTGGACGTGATCTCGGGACGACGCCGCTCGTGCGGGTACGCCTGCCGGTGGGGCATCACGTGTTGCGTCTCGTGAATGAAGAAGAGGGAATTTCCGAGCAATATGAGGTCGAAATCCGCCCCGCGGAGATCACGACGCGTCGCTTGGGGCTCAGATGAAGACTCGATTTTCGCTCCTTTTCTCGTGCATCGCGTGGGTGGCATGCGCACCCGCACGAACATTGCCAGAGGACGAGACCGCCCCCGTCCGAATCGGGATGATCGCGCCGCTTGCTGGCGATCTCGGAGCCGTGGGACCCGGTTGGCGAGACGCCGTGCGCCTCGCGGTACGTGAAGTCAATGCCGCAGGCGGTGTGCTGCCCGGTCGCTCGGTCGAGCTCCTGATCGAAAATGGTGAAAGCGATCCCAACGTGGGCGTGGCCGCAGCCACACGTTTGGTCGAAGCGGGGGTCGTTGGGATCATCGGGGACTCCTCTTCGTCAGCAACGAAGCGTGTGTATCAAGAGGTCACGCTCCCAGCGCAGGTCTTGCTCGCGAGCGGAGTCTCCACGTCCATTGCCTTGACGGACATCAATCGCGATCTCGCAGAGGATTGGTTTTTCTTCCGTACAGTTCCTTCGGATGCGAGACAGGCGCCTGTGCTTGCGGGTGCGATGTACGAGCACGGCTGCCGGCGTGTCGCGATTCTTTATGTCGACGACGGTGATTATGGGGGTCCATTCCGCGACGGCATGCGGACTCGATTCGACCAGTACGGAGATGTCTCGGTCCCCATCGAACAGCCATATCGCACGCCCAGCACCAACTACACGGCCGAAGTCACCGCCGTGGCGGCTGCCACACCCGACTGCATCGCGTTCATCGCCTACCCCCAATCCGCCGGCCTGATCATCCGCAACTGGTACGCGCTCTCCTCACCCCCTGCGGTCCAATGGTTTGGAACCGATGGCCTTCGCACCGGCCTTCTTGGAGAAGTGGGAAACGCCAATCTCATCGATGGGTTTCTTGGAACAGCGCCATTCACGAGCGTGCCCTCTCCCCCCTATAACCGCTTTGCCTCCAATTACCGATCGACGTTTGGCACCGATCCCATTGCGTTTGCATCGAGCCTCTACGACGCCACGGCATTGATGCTCCTCGCCATCGCCAAAGCCGGCACCACCACGGATCGCAGCGCGATACGCGATGCGGTTCTGACGCTCAACGATCCAGGCGGCACGATCGTCAATGCAGGTGAGCTCGCGGAAGGGTTGCGACTCGTCCGCAGCGGTCGACCCATCAATTACGAAGGTGCGAGCGGACCGGTCTTCGTCGACGGCGATGGCAACGTCGATGGCCCCTACGAGCTCTGGCGGTTCGACGCCACGGGCGCAGACACGGGCACTGTCACACAGGTGCGCGTCCTCGAATGAATATGAAAATGCACCGGGTTTTCTTGTTTTTCGCGCTCTTTGCGACGTCGTGCGCTCCTTCCGAAGTGAAGGTCGACATGAACTTCCCCACGACCGCCGCGTTCATGCACAGCGAACAAGGTCGCCTGCGTGTATTTCGATTGATGCAAAGTGATTTGGGGATTTGTCCCGAACTGCTCGATGGCGTTTCGACAGCAAACTTCCCCTCGCGCGCGCAGCTGGCATTCGACTCGGAGCTCGCAAGCGTGTGCTCGTTTCTGCAAAGCGCCGATGTGCCAGGCATTGGCGAAGGACCGCACGCGTATTTGGCCGAAATGCGAAGCGCCTCGAACGAGGTGATATTGCAGGGCTGTCGTGTGGGCGAGATCTACGTCGATGCTCCCGATGTGCGCATCGAATTGCAGCCCACGAACGCTTATGACGCTGTACGTGGCATGCCCGTGACGGGCACCCCGATGTCCCGATGCGGAGCCACGCCATGAGGATCCTTGGTCTATGTGCGATCGTGAGCTCGATCGTCTCGATCACCCTGCACGTCTCCAGCGTCGAAGCGCAGCGACCACGTCGTTTGCCAGTCGAGACGATCGACCCGCTGGAGGCGGCGGAGCGTGCCTATCTCGAAGTCGACTTCGAACAGACTCTCGAGCATGCCAGCGCCGCCCTGCAGGCGGGTGGTCACGAGCCCGATCGACTCGGGCGTATCTATGAACTCTTGGGAGTCAGTGCCGCCGCGCTCGGAGACGTCGACGGTGCTCGTGAATTCTTCGAGCGCATGCTGGCCGTCGACCCCGATGCTACGCCCGACGACACGGTGCCACCCCGATTGCGTGCACCCTATCTCGAAGCGCGCGGCACCATTTCCGCGCGGTCGGATCAGCTCGGCGTCGAAGTGGGCCTCGATCGGGTCCGCGCCGCGGTGCGTGTCGCGCTGCGAGATCCATTCAACATGGCGCGGCTCATCCGGGTGCATGCGCGCCTCGAAGGCAGCGCAGAATACACATCGCTCGAGTCGCGTGCGCAACCCGAGGTGTTCGCACCTTTGCCTGGTTCGGATACAGCCGATCGCGTGGAATATTGGGTCGAAGTACTCGACGCATATGGAAACAAGCTCTTGGCCACGGGCAGCGAGTTCCAGCCGAGGACGATTGGACGATTGGCTGCGAGCGGCGGCTCTTCCGCCGGTGCCGTGGCCGATTCGGGCGGAAGCAACATCTTCGAAGATCCACTCTTCTGGATCATCGCAGGCGGCGCCGTGCTCGTCACGGGTGGAGTGATCACCGGTGTACTCGTCGACGAGGCGAGCCGCATACCGGTGCGCACCGGCGTGAGCTTCGGACTCCCTTGAGGCATCAAGCATCTCGGCGGCGCAGCGCCTCTTCAATCGCAGCTTTCATTGCGCGCGCATCTTTCAGCACCACCACGATCTTCTTGTCGCCGTGCATCGTGAGATGCACGGCTTCTGCATTGTCGCCCCACATCCTGTAATAGGTCGTGCCTTGCAGATCGGTGCCCACGCCCATGCCTATGCGGTTGATGCCGCTCGGCGCGAGCGCGACCGAAGCGATCCGTGAGATAGGGATTTTGGGCCCGGCCATTCCGAGCTGGATGTGCAGCTCACCCTCCGAGACCGCGACCCGCGCGCTCGCGAACATCAGGTTCAGCGCAGCGAAGAACACGGCCATTGCGATCCCTCCCGCGAACGCAGCGGCCGCTCCCCAATAAAACCCCGCCCCGCCGAAGAGCCCGCCGACGCCGAGACCCAACGCGACGAGCGTCCCGAGCCCCAGGGGCAACGCGACCATCCAACCCATCAGCCAGCGGGGCGAGGTGACCTTCTGCCGAAACAGCACCTCACCCACCCCTGGCATCTGCTCCCGTTCGTATGGATCGGCCACTGCCCCAAGCATACGCGAAACCCATGGACGAAATGCCAGCGAGACGAAAAACACGCGATGTCACGCTCCTGGACCCCGCGTTTTGCGCCCACTATGCTGCGGCCCGGTTTTCCGCATGACTGTCCGCATGACTGAGGGCGATTCTCCTTCCAACTCTCCTTCGAATGCGAGTCATCGCATCCGAGGAGGTGCCATCTTCGCAGTGGGCGCATTCGCCACCTTTGCGCTCATGGCCAACCACGAGCAGCTCCATCTCGGGCCGCTCTACGGCATGCTCACGACCGCGCTCACCACGCTCGGCCTGCTCGATATGTTCGGGCTTCTCTCGGCGAGCTCGTGGACGAGAGGAGAGATCGCGGCGATGGTGCTCCTCGATCGCTCGAGCATTCTCTGGGAGCGCGAACGCGAGCCCATCTGGATGGCGCCCATCCTCACGATCCCATGCGCCATCGCGGTGTTCGTGCTCGGGCTCTTCGTGGGCGGCATCGATGGTTTGCCGATCACGATCCTCGCGTCCCTCGCGTGCATCGCCCTCTCGGCGATGCGCCGCCCCATGCTGCTCGTCTTCGTGATCGCGACGGCGATCATCCTCCCGTTCTTGGGCGTGTATGGCCTTTGGGATCCATGGGAGACGCATTACGGCGAGGTCGCTCGAGAAATTCTCGCGCGCGACGATTGGATCAGCCTCTGGTGGGCGCACGAAGAGTGGTTCTGGAGCAAGCCCATCTTCATCTTCTGGATCGAATCGCTCTCGATGGGCGCGCTCGGCATCGACTTTCATCCCGACGCGCATCCCGCGCATCCCGAGTGGGCTGTGCGCCTGCCGCATTATTTCCTCACGATCGGCGCGCTCCTCTCGATCTATGCGGTGGTGCAACGACGCTTCGGCAAGCGCGCCGGTGTGATCGCTGCGCTCGTGCTCGTCACGATTCCGCATTTCTTCATGCTCTCGCATCAGGCGATCACCGACATGCCGTTCGTCAGCACGATGACGATGGCGATGTCGATGTTCGGCCTCGCGATGAGCGAAGAGAGCGATCGCAAAGTGAAGCAGTATCGGCTCGGACCGATCGTGCTCTCGGCACAACACGCCGTCATCGCGCTCTTCGCGATGGCGTCGATCCCGCAGATTTTGCTCCTCCTGACGCGCAACGTGACCCTCGTAACGGGCGGCTTTGCGTGGCATCGCGATCGGTTCATGTTCGGCTCGGCCGGCAATGCCGGCAATCCGGGCAACGCCGATGCGCGCGAGGTGGCGCCTGCGTTCGATTCGATCGCCGCGCAGCCGTTCGTGCAGGGGCTCCTTTGGCTCGCTGGCTTCGCGTTCATCCTCTGGATGCTCCGCAAAGAGCGGCGCGCGCAGACGCTCTACATGTTCGCGTTCTATTTCTTCTGCGCGCTCTCATTCATGGCGAAGGGCATTCCGGGCTTCGCGTTGCCGGGGATGGTCGCGATGTTCTGGCTCATCGCCTCGCGACGGTGGGACCTTTTACTCGACGGGAAATTACGCGTCGCAACAGGCATCTTGGTGGTCGCGACGGTCGGGCTGCCTTGGTATGTCGCGATGTACATCCGGCATGGGCAGGGCTTCACCGATCGGCTGCTCGTGCACGATCACATCAATCGCCTGACCGCGGGCGTGCATGGCGACACCGGAAGCGCAGAGTATTTCTTCGAGCAGCTCGGCTATGGGCTCTTTCCTTGGATTGCGCTTGCGCCTTTGGCCATCGGCGCATGGGTCATGCTCTCGAACAACGCCAAAGACGACCCGCGCGATCAGCGCAACTTGCTGATGCTCTTTGGTCTTTGGGGAACGAGCGCCTTCGTGCTCTTCAGCGCGATGACGACGAAGTTCCACCATTACATCTTTCCCGCGATTCCTCCGGCGGGTGTCCTCATCGGACTCGCCTTCGATCGTCTGCTCGGACAACGGAGCGATCTCGATCGCGTGTCTGCGAAACACGTGCTTGGCACCGTGCTCGCCGTGCTCGCGCCCGTGCCCGCGCTCATCGGCATTGCCGGCATGTGGGGGGACGTTCGGGGAATCATCCCCGAAGAGATCGTGTCGCCTCATACCCGCGATTGGGTGCTCGCGAATCGATGGGAAGAAGGAGTGACCTTCCCGCTCATCGCGCTCGGGGCGGCGTTCGCGGGCGGCGCGTGGATTTTGCTGCGAGAGGATTCGAAGAAAGCATCCCGCTGGGTGCCTGCAGCCACGGCCGGCCTCTTCGCAGCGCCAGTCATCGCCGCGATGATCGGTCGCGATCTCGCGTGGGTCACGTCAGCGCGGCCTTATGGCTACGAACGGCTCATTCATCTCTTTGTCTACAACTACCAGCGCCCTTGGCCTGAATACCTCGATTATCGCCCAATTCTGACTGGTTTCGCGTTCGTGGCGACCCTCTCGATCGGGCTGGCGGCGCTCCCGGCCCTTCGCCAAGTCGCGCTCCGTGCGTTCTTCGGAGTCGCGATCGCATTCGCGGTGTTCTGCCTCGACGTGTACTTGATCGATCTATCGCCGCATTGGGGTCAGCGCGAACTGATCGATCGTTACTATGACGAGCGCTCGGGTCCCGAAGAGCCGCTCATCGCGTGGCAGTTGAACTGGAAGGGCGAAAACTTCTACACCGGCAACGCCACGTTGACCTTCGTCGATCTCGACAATCGTCGATTGAACGAGTGGATAAGGCAGCACCCCGGACAGCGCGCCTATTTCGTTCTCGAGCACGGACGACTCGCGAGCCTACGGAGCACGCTCCGCGGCGCACGCATCGAAGAAGTCACCACCATGCGAGACGACAACAAATTCATCCTGATTCGTGCTGACTTGCCGGGCCAAGTTCACTGAACAGACGAAAACTGGACCCGTGTTCAGCTGTGGGTTTATGTTGCCCACATGAACACGAACACGAGTCTCTCCGTTTTGGTCGCCCTCTTCGACCTTGCCCGCCTCAATCGCCCCGCCGACATCGGGCGTGTCTCGGGGCGGCTCGGAATGAGCGTGGAGGAGACACGGCTGATTTTACTCGCCCTCGAAGCGCAAGGCCTGGTCCATGCGACCCGGGTTCGCCTCACGCTCTCGGGCCTCGCGCTCGCGGTGTCGATCGCAGAGGGCCAGAAAGCCGAGCTGCGCGCTGCGGCATAGCGGCGCTCTCGCTGATCAGAGGATGGATACCCAGCCCCTTACTTGATGGTCATTTGATGGAACGGGGCATCGAGCTGGCCGACCTCGCGTTTTCCAAGGATTTCTTGGGTGTTTTTTACTTGATGGTCATTTGATCGGAGCGGAGATGGCCGGCCGCACATGAGGCTGCGATTCGTTCCTGCGCCCCATGTACGGCGGCCCCGCCGTCAGGTTCGTTTACGGGCTACAAGTCTCGTCGAGCCACGGCTCCTCGGTGAAGTCGCGAAGAGGCTCATCCAAGCGCCACACCGATTTGTCGTCTTCGTACATCAAGATATTGGTGTTGTCGCCGCTGGAATAGAGGCCCCAGTGGAACTGACACATGCTGTGAATCGAGCGCGTGATGTTGTCGACGTGGAGGAGGCTTCGTCCGTTCTGCCACACGTGCATCTGCCCTGACGCGAAGTTCAGGTACACCGTCAGGCGAACCCACTGACCCATCGGCAAAGCTTGTGCGCCGGGGCTCATCGTGAGCCTGCCCTGCGGCCAATGATGCGCTGGCCGCAAGATCCCATCGGCGTTGTCGAGCCCGAGCGTGATCATCGAATTGTTGTATGCGCAGTCAGGGAAGACCGAGAACACATTCATCCAGCGACCACCGCCAAACGAATAGCCTGCACGAATCCACACCCAGAACGTCGAAACCATGCCGTTCGGAGCAGAGAATCCAGTGCCCGTATTGGTATGCCCCGGCAACACGGTGTTGCCGCTGAACTGAAGACCGCCATAGCCACGATGCACGTCTTCGATGGAGCGACAGGTATTGTCGCTCCGCTGCACATAGCGCCCGCCTCCGGGCCGCGGCATCTCGGTCGAGATGCTCGTCGTCTCACAGTTGTTGCCCCAGCCCTCGCCGTAACCACGGCCAGTCCAGTTGCGATGATCGCCCGTCTCGAAATCGTCAAACCAAAGACGCGTGGCATTGGGGCAATCGCGCATCGAAGAACCCGCGTCCACCGCCGGCCTCAGCCCCGCATCCGCCATCGGAACACGACCCGCATCACGCACACGACCCGCATCACGCACACGACCCGCATCTCTCGCACCTGTGGTGCCAGCATCCACGGATCGACCCGCATCGCGGATCACCATCGGCTCCGTGCCGGAATCGCGCTTCGTCACCATCGTTCCCGCATCACTGCCCTGCAAACCAGATGCGTCTTCTTCGTCGCATCCAAGAGAGCACAAGGCGAATACGAGAATCCAAAAGGGGTACTGCTTCATGGCGACCGATCTACCCGAGCCAGTGCGGTGCGATACAAGGGTCGCCTTGTAGGGGGACAGTCGCAGCGGATGGATCTGCCATCACAAGAAATCATCAACGGGCATCCGTGCACGCGCTATCGTCCGCGCCGTGACGAATCGAAGAGAAGGCATCGTTTTGCGTGCAACGGCAGGCTTCTTCCGAGTGCGGACCACGGAAGGTGAAACCATCGAATGTCGGATGCGAGGACGGCTCAAGAAGGAGCGCGTGAGCACCGACCTCGCGGTGATCGGCGACGAGGTCATCATCGATCGCACGACCTGTGTCATCGAACGCGTTTCACCACGGCGAACTCGGTTTTCGAGATTGCATCCCACCTCGCGCGGACGCGCCATCGAGGATGTGCTCGTCGCGAACATCGATCGCATCTTGCTCGTCTTCTCTGCGGGATTGCCCCGAATGAATCCACGCCTCGTCGATCGTTTTCTCGTCGTGGCCGAACACAACCGAGTGCCTTTGACGATCATCGCCACGAAGATGGATGAGCCCGAAGCCGCGGATGCAAGAGAACGATTCGGCATCTACGAGCGCATCGGCTATTCGGTGATCTATACGAGCGCCCACACAGGCGAAGCGATCGACGACGTGCGGAACGTGCTTTCCGGCAAGATCTCGGCGCTCACAGGCCCCTCGGGTGCGGGAAAGAGCAGCTTGCTCAATGCGATCGAAGAAGGGCTCTCACTCGCGGTGGGCGAAATCGGCGACCTCGTGAGAAAGGGTCGACACACGACGCGCGTCGCAGAACTCCACGCGCTCCGCGGTGGTGGTTTCGTGGCGGACACGCCCGGGATCCGTGAGCTCGCGTCGTTCGAGATTCCCGCGCGCGATCTGGCTTCGTGTTTTCCAGACCTGCGTCCTTTCCTCCACGATTGCGCATTTGGCGATTGTCTTCACGATCGCGAGCCGCAATGCGGAGTGCGCGATGCCGTGTCGCGCGATGAGGTCTCGAAGGAGCGCTACGACAGTTATTTGCGCCAACTCCATGGAGAAGAGCGCTGATGCTCAATGCGTCGCGATGTACGCGCCCGTTCCCCACGTCTCGAGAGCCCAATCGCGATCTTCTTCACGGAGGAGAATGAACGTGCCGATCGCAGCGTGCGAACCGAAGACCGACTGAGCACGCAATTGAATGACGGGCGTGCCGTCTTCTTCTTCGCCGTGTTCGAAGCGAGCAAGTGAAAGAAGCTCCCCGTGCTCGGACGCCATGAGCTCACCTTCGCCTTCGAGCGGAGGCAGGGCTTCTATCGCAGCTTCGCTGCTCGTCGCTCCATGAACTTCGACGGAGCTGAACCAGAGCGATCGATTCGCGTCCCAACCAACCCACGCGCCTGGCTCTTCCCAACGTTCGGCAAACTCACCGGGGATGCGCATCGACCAACCGCCCGAGAGACTCACGCGCACCGGACTGCGCCGATACCCGAGCGGAACAGCCGGCGGCAGTGCGCTCGCACGCAGGTGGACGCGCGTCGCGCGAAGCGACTCTTCACCGAGGAATTCCAGGAGCTCACTCTGCTCTCGCCACGGCCAATCGGCATCGGGTTCGAGCGACTCACCGTGGTCGAGCCAACCGAGGATGCGTTCGAAGAGCTCTCGCTCGGCGGTGACGAGAGGTCTCCGCCATCGAACATCGATCCACATCGCGGAGAGCGCCGCTCCACGCAAAGTCGATGCAACTTGACCCGATTCCCACCACGGGAACACATCGATCCCTTGACGCGGCTCTTTGGCCGTCTTGGCAAGCCACGCGTGGTCTCGCGGACCCATCGGCGTCGCGATGAGCCCTTCATGTTCAAACACGGTGCCTTCCGGCAGAGAAAGCTGAAGCCCCTTCATCCCACGCGCATGGAGTGCGAGCGCTTCGTGAGCGGTGGTTTGCAGCCAAATCAGAATCGCCTCTTCGAGCGCCTTGCGATCACGCGACTCGAAGTATCCGCTCTCATCCGTGATCGAAGTCCACAAGATGCCGAACGCCTCGGCCATCCCCCGAAGAAGCTCGGTGATGTACTCGTGATAACCAGGCCCCGCGGTCCCCGTGCTCGCCTCGATCGTGAGCTCCCCTGCACCCAAGTCCACGATCCTCACGGGCTCGGCCGCGGGATGAATCGCGAGCACGAGAAGTGGCCTGCCTTGCTCGTCCTCGGCGCGCGTCTCTGAAGCGCGAAATGCACCCGAGACCGCACGCGAAAATGACGCGATCTCATCGAGGAGAGACGAGCGCTCCGCTTTGCCGCGAAGAATGATGGCCGTACCCATAACGCGCGGAAGGTGACGCGAATGGCAAAGCGAGTCGAGTCGATACAGTCGAAGCGGATTTCATGGTAGGGTCACCCAGCTGGTGACTCATGCCTGCCAACCAAGACAGCTCACGGCTCGAGAATCGCTGCATCGACAAGGGGCTCCGGATGACGGAGCAGCGTCGAGTGATCGCGCGGGTGCTCTCGGAATCGGACGACCACCCCGACGTGGAGACTGTCTACGCGCGCGCATCGGCGATCGACAAGCGGATCGGGCTCGCGACCGTGTATCGAACGCTGCGTCTTTTCGAAGAAGCGAACATCCTCGAACGCCATGATTTCGGCGATGGCCGCGCGCGTTACGAAGAAACTCCAGACGAGCATCACGATCATTTGATCGACGTGCAGAGTGGTCACGTCATCGAGTTCACGAGCCCCGAGATCGAAGCGCTGCAAAAGAAGATCGCGGAGCAGCTGGGCTATCGACTCATCGATCATCGGCTCGAGCTCTATGGGGTGCCGATCGGCTCCGATGATGCGAGGCGCAAGCGATAGCCATCGTGCGCCCTCCGCAAGATCACACGTCCGCCTTTCGTGATGGACCGCTCCGCTTCGAGATGGCGCCGATTGCGATCGCACACACGCCGTACAAGGAGCGATTCGGAACGCCGCATCAAGCGACGAGTGCGCGGGGCACGCGTGAAGGCGCACCTGTCGACGCGACGATCGAGCTCCTTGCCCACATTCCTCTCGACGCGTTGCGCGCGCTCGATGGCTTTGAACGCATCTGGCTCATTTACGTGTTCCATATGAACGAACGCTGGAACGCGCTCGTCACGCCGCCGCGCGGTCCGCGCATCAAGCGAGGGGTGCTCGCCACCCGTTCGCCGCATCGGCCCTCTCCGCTTGGCCTCAGCACAGTGCAACTCGTGTCCATCGAGGAGCGGATGCTCCACGTCCGCGGCATCGATCTCCTCGACGGCACGCCCATCCTCGATATCAAACCGTATATCCCTTACGCCGATGCGTTTCCCCACGCGCGTGCAGGTTGGGTGGACGAAGTCGACGCGATGGAAGCGAACGAAAAATAATCATCGTCATGTCGTGACGTCGTACGTGGCGCTGCCGAGCACGTTTCCACTCGCGGTACGAACGACGACGCGATAGCGGCCCGGTGCACGCGTCCCTGCCCGGGCCACCGTGCGATGGCGCCTTCGGTTCGGCACTTCGAGGTTCACGCCCGCACTCGAGGAAGCTCCGAGCTCACGATCTGCGCGCTCGAAGCTCACACGAATCTCGGTCTCGGCACCCGATTCGTTCTCGACGCGAACGAGCACCCAAACGCGTCCGTCGCTCACACGAAACGTGTTCGTCGGATCGATCGCCCGACCACTCTCGATAGTGCGCGCGAGTGTGATCTCCGTCAGACGCAGCCCATCGACGGTCTCGAACTCTTGGGCCATGGCAGGCGAGGCGAAGAACAGAGCGATGGAAACAAAAAACGAAAATCGATGTTGCATGGAGCTCTCCTTTCGAAGGTGCTCCGTGGCTTCGCAATGTGCCTGCCACCCCGAAAATCCGCCGAAATTCGCTCCTTTACACCACTTCAACGTGTTCCTCAGAAGTCAGAACCGAGTCTCCCGAGACACGAACTTCGACCTTCACCGGATCGCGAAGCGGATACGGAGTTGGACCTGAACCTGCGTGGTGCCCGCTTCGATGGGCGTGGATGCGGGCGCTGCATCGAGAGCCATCCGCATCATCGGCATCGGGCCGCCGCCCATCGGCACCTCTTCGATCGCGACGGCATCACCGAGCGTCACCCCCGCCAAACGCGCCAACTGTTCTGCCGAGCTTCGCGCTCGACTCATCGCCTCCGCACGCGCTTCGGCACGCACGGCTTCGGGATCGGAGAGCTCGAATCCGATGCCGTGGAGTTGCACGTCGTTTCCACCTGCACGAACCGCCGAGTCGATGATCGATGCGAGACGATCCAAGTCGCGCACCCGGACTTGCACACTGTTCCTCGCCGTGTACCCGAGGAAATTGCGACCACCCTCTGTGTATTCGTATTCCGGCTGAATCGATAGATTCGTCGTCTGCACGTCTTCGGCGGCCACTCCACCCGCGCGGATCGCATCGAGCACCTGCGTCTGCGCAGCGGCGCTCGCGTCGCGAGCAGCCGCGACATCCGGGCGTTGCGCAACGATGCCGATCTCGAACCTCGCCATATCAGGACGCGCCTCGGCCTCCCCCTCACCCACCACCTGAATGCCTTCGGCACCTTCACGCAGCACCATCGTGCTGCCAGCGTGAGGCGCATGACCGCAGCCCACACCAAAGAGCGAAAACAAAGCGCCGATTCCAAGGGACACACGAGACCAATCACTCATCGAAGCCTCCAAGAGAATAGGGTGCGATGCACGTTACGACGTGCGAGCTGCCCGAACGGTTCATTCAAGCGCGCTCCGCGATCAACTTTTACGCAACCGCGCCAAGAGCTGATCGGCGAGCTGAAACGTTTCGTCGTGATTCACTGGCGCGACTTCGTCGTACGCGATCTTTTCCATCATCGCTTCAGGCAGCCCTTCGAGGAAGCGACTCTGATGGAGCTCGATCGCTTTGCCGCGCATCTCGCGGCGCCTGGGGCGACACAAATAAAGCCGCTCCTGCGCACGTGTCACGCCGACGTAAAAAAGACGACGCTCTTCATCGATATCCGTCGGCGCAGCCTCCGTGACTTTCGGATCGGTCGTGCGCAGATGCGGCAACGTGCCTTCATTCAATCCAATCAAAAAGACAACCGGCCACTCGAGCCCTTTGGCGCCGTGCAGCGTGCAGAGCGTCACTTTCTCGCCCACGGCCTCTTCTTCGCCATCGAAGCGCATCGTGATGCGCTGCAAGAACACCGCGAGCGACGGACGCTCGGCCTTCTCCGTGGCCTCGTAACGGCGGAGTGAACGCAGCACGTATTCGACATCGAGCCAGCGTTGTTGCTGTTCTTTGTCGGTGCTTCCGCGAAGCTCGCGCTCGAGCCCCACTTTTTCGAACAAACTGAGCGCGCTCGCCGCGAGATTCGTCCCTGTCTGAAATCGTTCGCGCGCCTCGGCGAGCGCCGCTGCGAGGTTCGCCGCTCCGCGCTTGGCGGCATCAGGTACATCGGGGATGCGATCCATTTGAAAGATCGCATCGACGAAGGGCACGCCCTTGGCCATCGCCCAGCGCTCGACGCGAGCCACGGTCGTGTCGCCGATGCCGCGCGTCGGATAATTCAAAATACGCCGGAGCGAGAGCTCGTCGCGTCGATGCACGACGAAGCGCAAATAGGCGACCGCGTCTTTGACTTGCTTGCGATCGAAGAACTGCGTGCCACCAAAGAGCTGATACGGAATGCCCTCGACGCGCAGCTCTTCCTCGATGAGTCGCGCCTGCAAGTTCGAACGATAGAGCACCGCGATCCCGCTCGCCGGCACATGATGATCGACGCGCAGCTTGCGGATCTCCTTCGCGACGAAACGCGCTTCCTGATCAGCATCGCCCACGACGCAGAGACGCACCATTTCACCGCCGCTCTTCGTCGCGCGCAGCGTCTTGCCGAGCCTGCGCATGCTCGAACGACCGATCGCCGCATTGGCGACCTCGAGGATCGGTGCGCGCGAACGATAGTTCTGTTCGAGCTTGACGATTTTCGCGCCAGGGAAGGAGCGATCGAAGTCGAGGATGTTGCTGACCTCCGCGCCGCGCCATCCATAGATCGATTGATCATCGTCACCGACGACGCACACATTGCGGCGCTCGTTCGCGAGCAGCCGAACGAGCTCCAGCTGCACCGCGTTCGTGTCTTGAAACTCGTCGATCAGCATGAAGCGGAACTTCTGCTGCCATTTCTCGCGAATGTCCGCGCGCTGCTGCAACACCCGCACCGGCGCGAGTACGAGATCATCGAAGTCGAAGGCGCGCATGCTGCGCAGCGCCGATTCGTAATGGCCGTACACTTCGCGCGCGACCACGTCGTATTCGATCTCGTTTTTCGGCGCCTCTTCGGGCCCGATCATCTTGTTCTTCCAGAGCGAGATCCGCGAGAGCACCGCCCAGAGATCCATCTTGCGATCGGCGATCCCTTCGCGCTTGACGATCTCGCGAATCAACCCGAGCGCGTCGGCCTGATCGAAGATCACGAATTTCGCGCGCCCCCCTTCGCTCTCACCGAGCGCCGCGCGCGCCTCTTCGCCCAAGAAGCGCACGCCAAACGAGTGAAACGTCGAGAGCCAGAGCTTGCCTGCACGCTCTTTGCCGACGAGCGGCGCCATGCGCTCGGCCATCTCCTCGGCGGCTTTGTTCGTGAACGAAACCGCGAGAATGCGCTCGGGTGGTACACCGCGTTCGGTCACGAGGCGCGCGATGCGATGCGTGATCACACGCGTCTTGCCCGAACCGGCGCCCGCCAGGACGAGCAACGGACCGTCTTCGTGGGAGACCGCGGTCGACTGCGCCTCGTTGAGGCCAGCGAGCTTGAAACCAGGAGCTGCCATGGGGGGTCGCCGATGTAGCAGGAGACCTAAACGTCCGTCCAGTCGAGACGGGCTTTTCTTTGCTACGTGAGCGAACGAATGGCAGGGATCGCGAGCCCCTTTTCGTCTGCACGCGCAATCGCGCGTGCAAGGCGCTCGGACGCGCTGCGGCCCTTGGTCGCGTGATTCGGGTCTCGCTCGAAATCGGCGAACACAGCCTCGATCAGCGCCTGTCGCGGAAGTGGATATCCAAGACGCGCTTCTTCGATCGAGAGCACGTCATCGACGATCGCCACGGTCTGTTCGCGATGCTCGCGGACGAGCTCGCCCGTCGTGCCAGAAACCGCCCATCCCGCCAGATTTGAACCCAAAATATAAAGATTTTTGCGCACGAGCGCGAGCGGAAGGGCGCCCGCATCGATCGCCTCGGCGGGCAAGTCCACCGCCTCGAGGGCACTCACCATCAGCTCCGCGTGCGGTCCGCTGATGCGCGTCGTGTCGATCACATGCGCCGGTCGCCCACGCTTTTTTTCGAACCACACGATGGCCACCGTGGGCTCGATGATTCCATGCCGTTCCCAGTCCGGAGGAAGAAGCTCGTTTTGTAAGAGCGCCACCCTCGATCGCATCGATGCGGGAATCGCATCGAGCACATCGGCGAGATCGCCCTCAGCCACCGCGACCAGCACGAGCTCCGGATCACGCGATTCAATCTGCGCGATCGAATCACCACGCAGAATCGGCACGACGGGATGCCCAAGACGCAAGAGGCCGTGCCCAAACACACCCCCGAGCTGCCCCATCCCAATGATCGCAATCGGACGTTTCATATCAGTGACATCAAACGTCCGCGCCGCGGAGCTCGACCGTATACGTCCGCTCATCGGAGCTCGTGATATCGACATCCACATCCAAGAACCGACGCAAGAGCGCGGCTTGGCTCTGCACATGGTCCGTCGGCTCGGTCGTCGTGAAGGTGCCGCCCTTTCCAATCGCCATCGGCAAAAGCAATTGATCGGCGAGCTGTTCTTCGATCGCCGCGTCGCTCTCGTGGAACGTCAACGCACGAGAGATCGCGAGCTCTGCGACTTGCTCGGCCCGCAACGCGCGTGCCCCGAACGAGCTGAACACGCTCGTGCCCGATTCGTACTCGAGCTCGACCAAGAACGCATTTCCCGGCCCGAGCGACTCGTCATACATCACTTGCTTCAAACGATCGCGCCCCACACTGAGGCGATCCTTGGCCGCGCGAAGCTCGCGATCTGCGATCGCACTCTCGAGACCCGCCGTCATGGCAATCGCCTGACGCGATTTTTCTTTGCCACGCTCTTCACGTTCGAATCGACCGAACTCTCCGGGCTGAACCCGCGCTGTAAATCGCCCGCCGCCCTTCGGATAAAACCCCGGTCTCTCGAGCGAGAGCTCGATCGAGACACCCATCTGCGCCATCGCCGGAGCCCACGAACGTTGGAGGAAATCGAAAGGAGGTGCGTTCGGATTGTGTGTCCCGCCCTCGAGCGTCACGACCGACGGATGCGATGCGCGCAAGAGGGCCGGCGCCATCATTTGGAAGATGAGCGTCGCGCTCTCTGCGTTCTCGATCACACATCGATGTTCGCCTCCGCGAACGGCGCGAGGCCGGAATGCGAGCGCCATCGATCCGAGCACGTCCCCACTCACCTCTGCATCGCAAATCGCCTTCGCAGCTCGCACTGCGATCACATGCTGCGGCGTCAACCCCGGCTGATCACGACCCGCACGAATCCGTTCGATTCGAAATGGCCTGCGCGTGACCATCGAAAGCGAAAGCGCGCTCCGAAGAATCTGTCCCCCGCCTTCTCCGATCGATCCATCGATCACCAACATCGCCGGCGCCCTCTCCTACTGTGTCCGGTCGGGATCCTACGCCAAGCCGCGACGCCGCAGGAAGAGAAGAGAAAAAATCGAAACACAGGACGCCAACGCGATCATCCATGGCGAGATCGAACACGAAGCCACGACGAACGGGAGGGCCCCAAGGCGCGCCTTCTCGAGCCACCACCCCCACGGCTTTCCCTCCAAGAGCGCGCCCCAGGATGCCGTGCTCACGATGATCCAAGAAGCGAGCGCCCCGAGCGAAGACCACGAGGACTGCTCTCCCAACCATAGGAGCGCAAACGTTGCCACGGAAAGCGCGGCAAATTGCACCATGAGGTAGATCCGAAGGCGGCGTGTGCCGTGCTCTCTCAGCTCACGTGGTGTTCGGCCCTCACCCACCGCCCCTTGTCGTTGGAGACAATCCCTGGGCACCCACTCCGGGGGCGCCCACCAGATCCGCAACTTATCGGAGCGGCGATGCGTCGTTCGCGCCAGGCGCCACAGCCGCGCCCATGCCTCGAAATTCGCCCACACAGGGTTCCAACTAAGAAGCGGCGTGGTCGTCCCGTATCGCGGCTCTTCGCGCTCTTCGATGAACGTTCCGAAGAGGCGATCCCACACGATCAACACACCGGCATAGTTCTTGTCGATATAAGCCGAGTCGATGCCGTGATGAACACGATGATGAGAAGGCGTGTTGAAGATGAACTCGAACGCCCGCGGCAACTTCCCGATCAAACGCGTGTGAATCCAGAATTGGTAGAGCGTGTTGGCCGTCGACATCGCGACGAACATCTCGGGAGGAAACCCGAAAATCGCGAGAGGCCAATAAAACGCAGCGCTCATGACGCCCTGCAAGGCACTCTGCCTCAGCGCGGTCGTCAGGTTGTACTGTTCGCTTTGGTGGTGGACGACATGCGTCGCCCAGAGGGCATTGATCCTGTGGCTCGCGCGGTGAAATGCGTAATAGGCGAGATCCACTCCAAAGAACAACGCCGTCCAGGCGAGCAGAGACGTGCGCGAGATCTCCCATATCCGGAAGTGCTCATAGAGCGCGACATATGCGCCAATGATCGCGAACCCGAGAAAAATGGAGGTCGCTTGTTGTACGACACCACAATTGAGGCTGGTGAGTGAATCCTCGAAACGGTAGACCCGCCGCCCCTTCCATACGGAAAGCGCGCGCTCGATTCCAATCGCCAAAAAGAAGACCGGAACCGCGAGTGCCACCGCGATCGCGTTCACGATCCAGAAGTGTAGCGAATTGATCGTGAACGCGCCGAGGGCGCTTTTACCAGCGCTTGAGGAGCTCGCTCAGCGTCTCGTCGTCGATGAACAAATCGTCGACGTCATCCGAATCGACGATGATCTCCGAAAGACGCGTGGCGCGCGATTTGACCGGAGCAGGACTCTCGAGGATTCGCCCGACTTTCTCGAGCAACGCCGAGCCGGGCTTCTTCGAGTGCAAAGCCAACGCTTTCTTCTCGACGAGAAGCTCGATCAGCCTCGCCGCGCTCGCGCGTCCTGCCGCGCTCGCCGCGATCTCTTCGATTTCCCCGTCTTCGTCATCTTCGTCATCAGCAGAGTGAGCGAGTTCGAGGCCTTCGACAGCCTCCTCCTCGTCCATCGCCAACGGGTCGAGACCTTCGTCCATCTGCTCCTCGTCTTTGCGCGTCCGCGGCACCGCAACGCCTCCCGCCGCCCCCGCGCACACGGGAGCGCCGCTCGCCTACCATTCGAAAGGTGACTTTGCCAGCACTTTTCGCATCGAGTTTTGCTTTTTTGTTCGTTCTCGTGCTCAAGCCACGGTATCGATGCGACGAATTCCTTTCCGTGTCACGACAATGCGCACGCGATGCCAAGGTGCGTCGATTTGGTCCTCGCGCCTCAGTCGGTAGACGACACCGATATTGTAGACACGGGGTGCAATGGCCGATCCGATCTTTTGTTCGATGGGATCTGCGAACACAATCTCGCGTTTGGGATCGTCCGTGTGAGCGAGCCAACGCCGTAGATCGAGCCGGAAGATCTCGGTCAACGTCTGAAATCGAGGGTCGGCCTCGGCCACACGCTCACCATGGATCTCCACTTTTTTCCGGTGATACAGCACGCTCTCGGGCCGAGCCTGCTCCTCGAGTTCGTGAAGGCGCGTCATCCGACGCACCCTGAGCACTGGAAGCGGCACGTTCGCAAACGGGACGAAGCCCGATTGTTCATCCACGGAGCCGAGCTCGACCCCGCGCTCACGGTCCCGAATGCGCCATTGTCGATCTGGAAAATGTCGCGATACGACGCTCGAGAAGGCGGTCTGCAAAAGCGCTTTGATCCGGTCTTTCGCGGCATATGCGAGCATCACGACCAACGCCCATGAGATCACCCCACGCGAGCTCGTGTCGACGTCGCTGCCGTGCCAGAGCGCCGCAACGAGCGCAAAACCCATGGCGACGGACGCCGCAAGCGCATAGAGGAAATGGAGAATCCACATGCTCGCAGGACGTATCTCGGGGCTCAACCAGAGCACGGAAGACGTAAACCGTTTGAGCACGTGCCTTCGGAACTCGAGCTCTTCGACGCGACGGCTCTTCATGCCGATGCGGCCCACACCGCCCAAACCGAGCTCTTCCCGATACCGGGCTTCAGCCACCGCTGTTTGCTCCCCAGCGGCGATCAGCGCCTCGGGCGCGCCGTCCTTGCGAAGACGTTGCACGATGTTCCCCATGAGGGTCTCGAGCAGACGCGACACATCCTCGTCGATCCAAGACGCCGCTGTGCGAAGAGGATCGCCGAGACTGCGCGCCCCCGAGATCGTCTCCCGCAATCGCGGTCCAATGCGCGCGGTGTCCGCGATCATCCGTGCCGTCATGGCGAGCGCACGGGTGCGCTCGTGCTCGCTGCCAGAGAGTCCGAACGCGATCGCATCGCGCGCTTCGACCCCCGCCGCGCGCACCATGCACGCAAAAAGACGCATCTCGCGCATGGCGGCTTCCTCGTCGCCCGACGCAATGGCCTCGCGAACTCGTGCGAGCGGCTCTCCCGTGAGCTCGCCGTACTCGATCTCCGGAACTTCGAAGCGAACATAGGACTGGAGGTCCGAATACAAATCGCTCTTGTCGTAAGTGCGCGAATGAAGACGCAACGACTCGGGCACGAAATAGAATGATTCCCAGATGAACGACTCGGTTTTCTTGCCAGACCGAAGTCGATAATCGACAGCCAATTCGACGTGGGTACGATCATGCACACGGAATGTTGGGCGCTCGTGACCTCGAGAGAGGTCGGCCACGAGTGAGCCCCAATCCGCAGGGCGATCGGGCAAGATCGAAGAGCGCACGGAAGACTGCGATCGCTCCACTTGCGTCTCGGGTTCTTCAGGTTCTTCCGCAAACTCTGTCACGCGGTTGTCACCATCGGGCAGTGTAGTGCTCGATGATCGAAACTGCGACATGATCACCATCCATGAAAATGCCAACGTTTACACTAACCTACACGCCAAGCATCCGAAGGAGCTCGGCTTCGTCGATGACACGAACCCCAAGCGCGGTGGCCTTTTCGAGCTTGCTCCCGGCCTCCTCACCAGCAACGACGTAATCCGTTTTCTTCGATACCGAACCTGAGATTTTTCCGCCCGCGGCTTTGATTCGAGCGCCTGCGTCGTCTCGTTTGAGCGTCGGAAGCGTGCCGGTAAGCACGAACGTTTTGCCTGCGATGCCCTCGATCTCGACGCGCTTTTCGCTCGTCGTGTCGAGCTTCACGCCAGCGCGCGCGAGGCCCTCGAAGACAGAACGGATCGCCGGCGAATCGAGCTCGGTGAAGATGCTGTCTGCGGTCTTGCGCGCCAGCCCCTCGATCGCCCCCGAACCCGTCTGCGGCGCCACCACTTCGACCGCGCGAGGATCACCGTCCGTGTAGCGGCGAGCAAAATCGAGGAGCGCATCGGCGCTCCCGAAATACGATGCCAAATCTTCGCTCATCGTCTCGCCCACGTGACGAACCGCAAGCGCATAAAGAACCTTCGAAAGACCTCGACCCTTGGCCACTCCGAGCGAACGAACCACATTCTCCGCGCTCTTCCGGCCCATCCGCTCGAGGGCCGCCAAATCATCGATTTCGAGTGAGAAGAGCTCGTCCGGCCGCGTCACCCCACATTTCTCGACCAGTTGATCGACGAGCGAAGCGCCGATTCCATCGATCGCCATCGCGCGACGCGACGCGAAGTGCGTGAGGCGTTCACGACGCTGCGCAGGACACGCAGGGTTGGGGCAATGGACGAAGATCTCCTCGATGAGCACCGGCGTATCGCACGCCGGACAACCCGTCGGACGCACGATTTTCTTCGCGTCGGGCGGACGCTTCTCGAGATCCACAGAGATGACTTGCGGAATGATATCGCCCGCCTTCTCGACGAAAATCGTGTCACCGATGCGTACGTCCTTGCGTTCGACCTCGACGAAGTTGTGTAGGCTCGCACGCGAAACCGTGGTCCCAGCGACGAAGACGGGCTCGAGCTGCGCGACGGGCGTGATCTTCCCGCTCTTTCCGACGCTCATCTCGACGCCGTGAAGCACGGTCGCTTTTCGCTCGGGCGGAAACTTGTACGCGATGCCCCAATGTGGATGGTGTCCCGTGCCTCCGAGCGCGGCGTAATGCCGGAGATCGTTGATCTTGAGCACCATTCCATCGATATCGAATCCGAGCTGTTCACGGCGCGGACCGAAGCTCTCGCAGAAGACGAGGGCCGCCTGTGCGTCGTCCGCACATCCAACGAGATCGAGATAGACGGGCGCGCCCATCTCGGCGAGCCACTCGAGTACGCCTCGTTGCGTGTGGGGGAGCGTGACGCCTTCGCTATACGGCACGGAATAGAGAAACGACGTGATGCCCACCGCTTCGAGACCCGTGGGATCTTTTCGCTTCATCATGCCCGCACATCCATTGCGCGGATTGGCGATGGTCTCCTCCCCTTCGCGCATGAGCGCAGCATTCCACGCCAGAAAACGCTCCCTTGGCCAGAAGAGCTCTCCACGGACCTCGATCGTTCCGCCAAGCCCCAAGAGCTCGAGCGGGACCGCCCGTGCGCGTTGGACCTGACGCGTAATGTCATCGCCCTTTCGGCCATCGCCACGTGTGACCGCGCGCACCAATCGCCCTCTTTCGTAGAGGAGCGAGACGCTGATGCCATCGATCTTGGGCTCGATGATGAGCGGCAGGGGCGCCGTCGACGCAAGGTCGAGCTCTTTCTTTCGTCGCTCCATCCACTGCGCGAGTTGCTCCGAGATGGCGAGCGCAGAACCCTTGCTGTCTCGGCGATTGGGCGTGAGTTTCTCGAGTGAGAGCATCGAGACTCGATGCTCCACTTCTTCGAATCCTTCCGTGTGATCGTTTCCGGGGCGGGCATCGAGCCGTTCGCTCGCGGGAATGGAAAGCGCATCGGCAAGGACCACGTATCGGTCGAAGAGATCATCGAACGCGGCATCCGGAATTTCGGGCTTTCCAGCGCGATACGCCACCTCGTGATAGCGAAGCTGGGCCGCGAGCTCTTCCAGTTCGAGCTTCGTTGAGTGCGTGTCAGCGGTCTCGGCCATGTCCAAAATCGCGCTCCTCGTTCGGAATCGCGTAGTTTACTGTGAGGATCCAACGCGTAACAGGACCTCGCGCAGCTCTGAGGGTGAAAACGGCTTTTGGAGGCACGGCTGTGCAATCGTCGTCAAAAAGGCCCGCGTCTCGGAGGTGATCGCGCCGCCCGTCATGAACACGAAACGACGGGCAAGGGCGGGATATTCACGGAGGACCCGGGCATGCAGCTCAGCTCCCGTCATCTCCGGCATCATCAGATCACAAAGCACGACGTCGGGAGGGTCGACGCTCGCAATTCGCTCGAATCCCTCCGCTCCATTCGTGGTCATCGCAACCTCGTGCTCTCTCGAGAGCAGCGATTGTACGGCTCGCCCCAGCGCCGGCTCATCGTCGACGACGAGCACCCGAAGCCGGCGCTCGCGGGTCGAGATTCCTGCATCTCTTTCCTCGCTCTGCCGTGTTTCACCGACGGGAGTCGAAGGCAGCCGAACGCGAACGCGCGTCCCCCCGCACGATCTGGCGTCGATCGTGATCTCGCCCCCCATCCGATTCACGATGCCATGACAGATCGAAAGACCGAGCCCAGTGCCCACGCCTGCAGGCTTGGTCGTGAAAAAAGGATCGAACACTCGAGCTCGCAAATTCGGAGGAATTCCGGGGCCGTTGTCTTCGATGTCGAGCTCGACGTTCCCAGATCGCTCCGCACACGTGATGATGATCTGCGGATCGACGCTCTCGTTCGTGAATGCCTGCGCCGCATTGGTGAGGAGGTTGATCAACACCTGTTCGAGCCGACCTGCATGACCAATGACTCGAGGATCACCTTCGATACGAACGGAAACTCGCGTCCGATCCCTCAGCTCGTGCGCCACCATCTGCTGCGCCGTGACAATCACGCTGGAGAGCGGCACGGGCGAGGCCAAATCGGCTTCGGGTCGTGAGAGCGTACGAAGCTCACGGACGATATCGGTCACCCGATCGGCGCCAATTCGGATCGGCTCCAAAAGCGCCAATGCCGCATCACGCGCGTGCGAATCGCCAGACATTCGCGTGAGATGCTTTCCGAGCGCCTCGATCCCGAGCGCCATGTACGCAAGTGGATTGTTGATCTCGTGGGCAACCCCTGCGGCGAGCATTCCGAGCGCGGCCATTCGATCTGCACGCGCCAACTGCTCACGCATGCGATGACGCTCGCTGACATCGCGCGCAAACGCCACGCTGGCGGGGGCCCCTTCATGGGAAATCACAAAGAGCGTCACGTCGACGATGACCCATGCTCCGTCCTTGCGCTGTGCGCGATATTCTCGGGGGAAACATCGTTCGCCCGGCGCGTTCATCCGGCGCTCTCGCTCACGAATCAGCTCGAGGCTTTCGTGATCGAACAGAGCATCCAGAGGAACCGCAAGAATTTCTCGAGGTTCTCGATATCCGAAAAGAAGCGCTGTGGCGCGATTGGCGTAGAGAATGTCTCCAGCACGGAAAATGAAGATCGAATCCGGAGCTGACTCGAGGACGACCTCGGAGAGCTTCGGACCATCTCGTTCGATATTCATCCCGCGTGCTCGCTCACTTTCGAAAGGCTCCTCGGATCATCACCATCATGAGAAGTACACACGATAGCCCTCCCCGTCGGGGATGCCACGTTCGATTTTCGATGCGCCGAATCACCGTCGAATGGCGCGAATTTCGACAGGTCGAGTGCTTTGCGCAGGTCGTGGGCGCGGTCGGTGCTTCGTGGGAGGAGGAGATTCCTCCACGGCGAAGGGCTGATCGAACACGAAAAGCTCATCCGAATCAGGAAATGTGAAGGTCCGCGGGGGCGATTCCGGACGCAAGTTCGGATGATCTGCTGTCGCAAGCAACACTTGGAAACTTTGTCCGGCTGGCATCTCGAGCGGCACGTGAGCGACCCCGCTCGTATCGGTGCGTGCGAGCTCACGCCCATCGATGAGCACTGGCAAACCGGCTTGGGGATGCTCGCCGCCTGCGCGCACGATCACGATGCCGTGCCGCGTGAGAGGAGTGCATGCAATCGATACCTGAAGACCCAGCCCCGCGGCCGTGGGGTCGAGGCTTTCGACATGCCGCAGCGTGAGGAGAGGCGAACTCGCGGGAGGTCGGTGGCCTTCTGGACAAGTGACACCGACCTGAACCGTGGAACCGAGCGGACCTGTCAGGTTGGCGTGCAAAACCCCTGAGGCATCCGTTTGACCCAGCGGGAGACCATTGGCCGTGAGCTGAACCGCTGCCAGAGACACACCGGGATCGGAGGTCGCCGTGAAGGTGATCGGAAAGCTGGGATCAGAAGGCTCTTCGCCGCACCCGAGAAGCCACGCCCACGTCAGAAGTCCTATGAAAGGAAGAGCTCGAAAGCTGGTGAGAGTCATCGCGTCCTCCTCAATCACCTTCCGGTACAAGGCCGACCGTCCGCAGAGACGCCCCCCTGACAACGTTGCATCCGCCGTTCGAGAATCCGCACCATCACGGCATATTCATGCCGTTCTGGGTGAGCCTCGAGAAGGCTTCGGTAGGCTGCGATCGCATCGGCATAACGTCCTGCGATGACAAGATCTACAGCGCGGCGATCAGGGGTGGGCGCGGATGGTATCGGGGCTTGTTGCACAGCCGGCGGCGTCGGGACCGCTTGTGGCGGCGTCGGGACCGCTTGTGGCGGCG
>CAYZTA010000005.1:47953-111710 GCA_964481145.1 uncultured Sandaracinus sp. | reverse complement strand
ACAGCCGGCGGCGTCGGGACCGCTTGTGGCGGCGTCGGGACCGCTTGTGGCGGCGGCGGGACCGCTTGTGGCGGCGTCGGGACCGCTTGTGGCGGCGTCGGGACCGCTTGCGGTGGCGTCGGGACCGCTTGCGGTGGCGTCGGGACCGCTTGTGGCGGCGTCGGGACCGCTTGCGGCGGCGTCGGGACCGCTTGCGGCGGCGTCGGGACCGCTTGTGGCGGCGTCGGGACCGCTTGCGGCGTGGCTGGAGTCAATAGCATCCAAAGGCCGAGACCCAACGTGACGAGGATCGCCACGGCTGAAAGCACCATCGTGCGAACTGGAAACGGCAGCTTGGATTTTGTCCGCGAGCCAGATTGATCCAAATCGGGCGGCGCCACGAACCCCGTCATGGGCTCAGGATTCGAGGGGGGTGTGACCGATGGGGGCGCGACCGGCTGTGGCGCAACCGAGCTGGTCTGGGCAATGCGCTGTTGTGCGGCGGCAAGATGCACGGACATTTCGTCTTCGTTCATCGTTTGCGCCGGTAGGTGCGCACTTGCTGGAGCGCCCTCCCTGCCGAGATGAGGTCTGAGAGGTGCACCGGGCAACACCACCCCCGAAGTCATTCCTTCAGGCGCGACATAGGTGCTGTCCGTCCACGTTCTTGGGAGCGGACGCTCCGAAGGGGTCGCTCGAAGCGTATGGACGGCCGACGGCAGATCCTTTGATTCCGAAAGTGGCGCGTGAATGCGCGTGGCTTCCGCCGCGAGATCGTTGCCCTGGCCCCCAATTTCGATGCTGACGACAGTCGCCCGATCATCCGTGGGCCCCACCTCGGCGGGGTGGGCCCATTCCACGCTCATCGCTGCCGAGCCAAACACGATCTCCGATCGACTCTCGATCTGCACCCAATCGAGCACTGGACGACCATTGAGCGCAATGTTTCCCGCTCGACTGACATCCGCGACCCAAAGCCGATGACCATCCCAGAAAAGCTCGAAATGATACGGAAGAACACCCGGGCCCTCCACCGCCCAGGTTGCATCCATGGCACTTCCTACGGTCAGTCGAGCCTCAGGATGGCCCGCGCCGATCGACCAGTCGATCGTCCCCGATCGCCCGCGCAGGAGCCGTACGTGAGCCCACGAGGCGCCCAATGGGGCACGATTCTGTTCGTAGGAAGCCACAATCCCTTCTTTAGCTCTTTCTGCGTTCCCGGCCTACCGCGCCGTTCCATACATCGCATCCGGAAGTCGAAGCCCATGGGCATGGATGCTTTCCGCGCAGAGCGGGATTGAACCCGTGGGCTCGAACTGAGAGACGACCCTGCCTTGTTCATCTTCGCCGTGGAAACGGCGGATGAACAAGTCGTTGATTCGATACCCGCGCTCGGGATCGTATCCTTGGACCTCACTTACGTGAGTGACGCAACGCGAGCCGTCACGCAACCTGGCTGTCTGCACGATGATGTCGATTGCACTCGAGATCTGGGCGCGGAGCGCATGGAGCGGCAAACCGATATCGCTCATCAAACACATCGTCTCGAGCCGGTTCAGCGTGTCCATCGGATAGGTCGCGTGCACCGTCGCCATACAACCGCCGTGGCCCGATGTCATCGCTTGGATCAAGTCGAGCGCTTCTCCGCTGCGGATCTCACCCACGATGATGCGATCGGGTCGCATTCGCAGCGTGGCCTTGAAGAGATCGCGAATCGAGACGGCGCCTTTGCCGCGCGCATCGGGAGGCCGTGCTTCGAGCTGAACGATGTGCGGCTTTTGCGCTTGGACTTCTTGTGAGTCCTCGATGATGACGATGCGCTCATCCTCCGGAATGAAACCCGTCAGCGCGTTGAGCATCGACGTCTTGCCCGAACCAGTCCCCCCTGCGACCACGACGTTCTGCTTGACGATGACGGCCGAATTCAGAAACGCCGCGCTCTCCTGGGAGAGAGAACCAAAACCGACGAGTCGCTCCACGGTGAGCGTCTCTCGAAAAAACCGGCGAATCGCAACCATGGGACCGTGCGGAGCCGCGGGTGGGAGCACGGCCTCCACGCGCGACCCATCGGGAAGGCGCGCCTCGAGGATGGGTCTTTGCGCATCGACGTGTCGACCGACGAACTGAGCGAGATTGCGTAAAGCGGCCGTCAGCGCTTCATCCGAATCGAACTTCGCCTGCGTGAGCGTGAGCCGCCCCCGACGTTCGATGAAGATCTGATTCGGACCATTGATCATCACCTCGCTGACCGTCGGATCATCGAGAAATGGCCGAATCGGAGCGAAAAAATTGAGGAGAGTCTGTTCGAATACGTCCTTCGGAATCACAGCGCCGTCTCCTCATCCTCAGCCGAACGCGACGGTTCTGGAGAAGACTGCGGTGCGGCATCTGGCTCAGACACGATCTGCACCGGCCTTTGCGGGCTGGACGAACCCAACCCGTGAAGCGTCAGAGCAGCCCGCGCCTCCTCCGCATGCTCCCCTTCGGGTGCGATCTCCAAATATCGACGAAACGCGGATTTCGCAGCCTCATCGTCGCGCAATCCGTCACGCGCGAGCACAGCGAGCATGTAATGGGCGGTGGCTTCATTCGGCCGTTGTGCCGTCACGCGCAAGAGCTCGGTGTGTGCTTGCTCCGTTCGACCGAGACCCATATGAATCGTCGCCACCAAGAGGCGCAGCGACCACGCATCGGGATGCCGTTCGAGATATGGCTCCGCATAACTGAGCGCAGCCGAAAGGCGAGAGCTCCGCACACACGCGGCGAGGAGCGGCGCCATGATTCGACTCTCGTCCACACCGCGTTGCATTGCCGCCACGAGGTATTGCTCGGCGCGCACGTAATCCTGATGCTCTGCGAGCAACACCCCCTGCTCGAAAAGCTCTTCTGGTGTCACGGTCTCGAGCGGATCGGCGCTCGCCTCGGCGACGGCTGGCGCACTGCCGCCACAAGCCGGAAGCATCCATGAAACCGCGATCAGGAAGCACGACATCGAGCGCGCTCTGAAAATCACTCGGCTCACGAGCTCCTCTGCTCGAGCAAAAGTTGGAGCCGACGCGCATTTCGCTGGAGCCACTCCACATAGGGATGATTCCGATGACGCGTCAACGCGATGAGCGCACGCGTCTCGACGAGCGCATCCGGCCATCGCTCCTGAGTCATCGCCCGTTCGAGCCGCACACGATGGGTCGCGAAGTCTTCTTCGATGCGCTGCCGCATCCACTCCGCTTCGCGTTGCATTCGCGCCGCCGACTCGGGCTCACCCGAAATCACGTAACACGCCTGGGCTCGACGATAGAGCATGACCGATTCGATCCCGTCCCCGCTGTCGAACGGATATCGTTCGCTCTTGGCGAGCGCATGTTCTGCGTCCTGGTCGGCGCGGTAAAGCGCTTGTGCGCCCGTCGCTGGGCAAGGTGCTTCGGCATCGAACAGGCTGAGCGGGTCGGTGGGTGCCTGCATCTCGAGGTTCGTTCTGGCCGGATCGGAGAGCATCAGCCACCCGAGCACCGCGACGATGCCGACGAGACCGATGGCCACGACGGGGGATGATTGACCTTCCTTTTTCTCTTTAGGAAGCGAATCGGTCACACGAAGCTTGAAGCCACCGATGTCGATCTCCGTTCCCCATGGAACGATTCCATGCTGGAACGGCTCACCGCGCACCTTTGCTCCGCGCTTGGCGCCTGTCTTGATGGCCACCCAACACCCTTCCCCGCCACGGGGAATGATGCGCACATGCTCGGGCTCGAGATCATGCCCGTCGGGAATCGGCACCCCCGCCGTCGGCGAACGACCCACCGTCGTCTGTTCGCCATGGAGAGGATGACGCTCGAGCGTGCCATCTTCGCGAATGATTTCGACGTAGGCTTCCATGTTCGAGCTCAGAAGGCGTCCGTCTGCATGCCTTGGATGATGAAGGGGCCCATCAAACAAAGGATGATCGCACCAAAAATCAACATCAAAGGCCCCATCATCATGAGCGCCGCACGCGCCGCAGCTTCTTCCGCCATCACACTCCGCCGCATGCGCATCATGGTCGCTTGGATTCGAAGTATCTCTGCCAATGGATTGCCTTTTTCTTCGGATTGCACGACCGCACTCACGAAATCACGCACGGCTTCGGTCGGCACCCGATCCGCAAAATTCTCGAGCGCCTGGCGGCGTGTCCGCCCAAGCTCGAGCTCCTGCAGAATGGTCTCCCACTCTTCGTGCAGAGCATCCTCCCGATTGCCAGATTTGTCGACGATCTGCCGAATCGCCCCAGGAAAATCGAGACCGGCACCCATGCAAAGAGAGGCCAAATCGATGGACTGGGGAAGCGACCGATTGCATTCTTTGAAGCGGCGGTCGCGCTCACCTGTCACCTGGAAAAAAGGCAGCAAAAGCCCGATCCCGGCGAACGCAATGAAGCTCACGGTGGGAAGCTCCGCGAGATTGGAAAGCAGAAGCCCCATGAGCCCCATGAGCAGCATCGAAAGAAGGCTGAGCGCAAAATACTCGTTGGCGGTGAGCCCCTTCCAATCCCCTGCGTGCTTGAGCAGCTCATCCACTTTGCGGCGCTGATTCGTCAACGGGAAATAGGCGATCCACCCCGCCACCATGCGCACCATGGGTTCGGTGGCCGCAAACAATCCGCCTTCTTCGAGCGCGCGCTGCCGTTTGCGACCACGCATGCCGAGGCGGGGACTGATTTCGGGTTTGTTGCGGCCCAGCGTGAAGGCGCCGATGACGATGCCTGACGCAATCATGAGAACGGCGAGATATGCATATCCACGTGCAGGCATGAGGACCTCAGATGTCGACCACGAGGATCTTTCGCGCGAGGATGATCGCGGCGAGCCAAAGACATGTCGCGACGATGAGCACGACGGTGCCGAGCGACGTCTGGAAGAGCGGTTCGAGCCAATGGCTGTCCACTTGATGGATCGCAAAAAGTAAAACGAAAGGAATCAGAGCGAGCACGGTCGCTTGCATTTTTCCTTCAGCGGTCTTCGTGCGAACGACGCCTTCGAGGCGCGCCATTTCGCGCAGCGCAGCCGCGCTTTGCTCGAGGATTTGCGGCAAATCTCCGCCTGTTTGACGACCTACGAGCACGGTCGCGAGCGTGCTCGAAATGATGCGACTTCGGATCCGCGTCGACATGCTGAGCACCGCTTGATCGAGGGGCGTGCCGAGCTTGTGCTCTTTGATGAGGAGATCGAGCTCTTCACTGAAAGGAGCGCGCATCAGCTTGGCGCTCGACTCGATCGACTCCCCCAATGAAGGAGAGGCCTTGAGCGCATTGGCGAGCATCAGGAGCCACGAATCGAGATGCTCCTCGAGCACTCGAACGCGCTCTTCGTGCTTGCGCCGAAGCCAAAACAGCGGACCCAATGCGGAAAAAGGGATGAGCGTCAGGAAGATCCAATCCTCGATCGCCGCGAACACGAGGACGCCCACGATCACGACCTGGGCGATCGCGACCTTGGTCGCGCTCACCCTCCAAAGCTGAAATCGAAACTCACGATCGAGCTCACCGAGATACCGCGCCCAAGCCTTGCGGAGCGCCGAGCTCGGATTGAGAAGCATCAGCGTCAACGCGCCCACCCCACCGAGAACGCTCAGCACGAGGCCGGCGTATCCGAGCGCGAGGGTTTCGGTCGAGGGATTCACAAGAAATCTCCATCGGTCACGAGCCCATGCGTGATGAAGTCCTCCAAGAACGAAGGCAAATACCCCGACGCGCGGAACTCTCCGATCACTCGCCCCGAAGGTCCTGTCCCCGTCCGATAAAACCCGAAGATGTCGTGTGTCTCCACCTCACCCGAATCGTCGAGTCCAACGATCTCCGTGATGTTCGTGATCTTGCGGGTTCCGTCGCTCAAACGAGATTGCTGCACGACGAGGTGCACCGCGCTCGCAATCTGCTCTCGAATCGCGCGTGCCGGCAAATCGATTCCACTCATCAATGCGAGCGTCTCGAGGCGCGCAATCGCCTCTCGCGGCGTATTGGCGTGCGTTGTGGTCATCGACCCATCGTGACCGGTATTCATGGCCTGCAGCATATCGAGCGCTTCACCGCTTCGACATTCACCCACGATGATTCGATCGGGGCGCATACGGAGCGAGTTCTTGACGAGGTCGCGGATCGAATACTCCCCTCGTCCTTCCATGTTCGCCGGACGTGTCTCGAGGCTCACGACATGCGGCTGCTTCAGCTGAAGCTCGGCTGCGTCCTCGATCGTCACGATGCGCTCGTCTTCGGGAATCGAAGCACTCAGCACATTGAGCAATGTGGTCTTACCAGAACCGGTCCCCCCCGAGATCACGATGTTGCGACGCGCCTTCACACAGCGAGTCAGGAACCGACCCATCTGGGGCGTCAGCGTGCTGAAGGAGATGAGATCATCGAGTTTGAGAGGGACCTTCGCGAACTTACGGATCGTGATGCACGACCCCTTGATCGCCAGAGGTCGGATGACCGCGTTCACACGTGAGCCATCTTTGAGGCGCGCATCGACGAGAGGTGTCGATTCGTCGATGCGCCGGCCAAGCGGCGTCACGATTCGTTCGATCACGGCCCGTACGGCTTCGTCATCCGTGAACCGCATGGCCGTCAGGGAAATCTTTCCCTTTCGTTCGACGTAAATGGTGGTGGGATCGACCACCATGATCTCGGTCACGGCGTCATCCGCGATCAAGCGCTCGAGGGGCCCGAGACCAAGCGCTTCATCGGAGATCTCGTCGACGAGAGCCGCGATATCGCACGTCGCAGGGAGATCGTTTTTCAGCTCGCCAATGATTCGACGCAACGCCGTGCGCACCTTCGGGCGCATGACGCGATCGTCCATTTTGTTTCGATCGAGCGAGGCCAAATCGAGGTTGTCGAGCAGCAGTTTGTGAATGCGCTTGCGGAGCTCGATCGGAACCATCGATGTGCCCGAGTGATCGTAAGGACTCGCGTCCCCCGATTTCTTCGCAGGCACACTGGGTCCGCTGGATGAGGGCGGAGCGACGGTCGGAACGACGGGGGGCGCTGTGACTTGCGGCTTCGGCGGAGCGACAACACTTGGCAGCGGCCTCGACACAGGCTGATCGAGAAACGCCTGAGCGCCAAACCCCCCCATGGGCGCGACTTGATGCGGAAGATAGCCCGGTGAGCTCGGATCGATGACCCGAATCACATACGGCCCCACCTTCATGGGCAAGTTGCCCGGCACCTGCACCGTCGTCCCGCGCACCCGCTGATCTCCCACCATCGTGCCATTGGCCGAATTGTCGGTGATCAAGAATGCGCCGTGGGCAGGCTGGATCATCAAATGGCGGCGAGACACATCGGGAGACGGAAGCACGACATGGCAGCTCGGATCGCGGCCAATGGATACCGGACCGAGGACATCCACGGTCAACATCTCGACCGTCCCATCCGCGAGCTCGATCGCGAGATTCACCGACACGAACGAAACCTCCTCTCGTGCGCCTGCTTCACTCGTAACCGGGGGGTGAAGGCTCGAAAAGCTCCGTCTCGCTTAGACCCGGCGCACCAATCGAGCCGTGGCGCTCGAAAAGGCGCAATGCCTCCACGATTCGATCCGATTGTGCGCGTGGCACAGCCTGCACCACGGTCGGAATGATGAACAAGAGATTCTCGAGATTTTCGTCGCGACGTTGATTGGTACCGAAGAGCACGCCCACGATCGGAATCTGGCTGAGCCCCGGCAACCCACCCTGGCTCTCACGCGCCGAGCGCGACACCAATCCGCCGAGGATGATCGATTGCCCAAGCTCGAGATTCACCACGGTCGAGAGCGCAGTGCGAGTCCGGCCTGGTGGGCCGCCTGGCGTCGTGGCTTCGGTGAGATCCGAGACATCGGCCTCGATCGCAATTTCGATTCGCCCCGTATTGGGATCGTACCGTGGCGTCACCTGAATGGCGCTCCCGAACTCGACCCGCTGAAGTTGACCGCCAAAACCGCCGGAGACGATGATATTGACCTCGCCACCACTATTGATTTCTGCCTCTTGGCCATTCGCCGTGACCAACATCGCTTGGCGCATGAGACGCGCCCAACCGCTTATCTGCGCGAGGTCGAGTCGCGGAAGCGCATGGTTCGTCACTTGGAGTGTGGCGGTCGAAAAATTGCCCGTCACCAGGTTGAACCTCGCCGTCCCCGTGCCACCGATCGAACCGGGAAACCCAATCCCGATTTGATGGCTGTATGTTTCCTGTAACTGCACGAAATAAAGATCGAGACGGATGTTCTCGCGAACCGGAACTCCACCTGTGGTGCGTGCAGCCGTCGGATCGAGCACGGTGATCGAATATCGGACCTGCCGTCCGTTCGAATAAAGCAGCAACAGCGAAGTCACCCCCGGACGCACGGCTCCGATCACGAAATGATCGCCATTCGGAGAGAGAGCGACCGTCGCGATGCCCGGCGCACCGACCGAATAACTCGCCACGCCTTGCGCAGAGATCGTGACTTGCTCATCCATCTGCAGTTCGAGTCGCTCGGTTTCTGGACGGCTCTGCGCGGATGCGATGCCTGGCGCCGAGCCGAGCACGAACAGCACCCCTGCCAACGCAAGAGCGCACATCCGAGATGGACGTTCGAGAAGAGACACCGAGAAGCAATCAGCGTCCACTTTGAATCCTTATAGGCAGGTTGGGAGGGGGGGGCGTCTTTTGCGGCGGATGCTGCCGGACGCGCTCACGTCGTTCGGGTTCGATGATGTCCGACGTCGAAATATCCGGAAGATTTTCGATGCGGTCGAGATCTTGCGGATTTCTCAAAACCAGGGTCAAACGCCCTCGTTCGGCAGAAAATGCGAGCAGTTGTGCCTGTTCGACATCGGCGCTCAGGGTGACCTGTCCGATGGGAGACGTTCGACGCCGCTCGCCGGGTCGTGGTTCGGCCCCGACATCCTGCCCGGCCGCCAACACCAACAGATTTTGAAGCAGCGATATCGTGATCGGATCTTGAGAAGCGCGCTCGAGCGTCAAAAGAACATCCACGCGATCGCCAGGTCGAATCAGCCCGCCAAACGAGGTCGATGCGTCTGCGCGAATGGTGATGGCGCGCTGCCCATTGCGGATGAGGCTCGACAAATTCCGGCTCTGGTCGCTCGTGGTCGCCAGATCGCTCCAGAGAAGTGACTCACCCGCACGCACAGTCGAAATTGCCCGAACACCCACGATCCGTGACGCCTCTTCCGCTGGAATGTGCCGCCCCTCGACGTAGAGGCTCGGCAAGACACTGGTGCCGAGCATGCCTTCGGAGATCGCTGTGCCGAGAGGGATGTCTTGGGCCGCACGGAGGACCCTCACAGGCGTCCCTCCTCGCGCTTCGTTCTCGAAGCGCTGCATGTACAAAAACAGCATCACGACCCCTGCGGCCGCGGCTACGACGGCCGCCAGAAGTGCCTTGGCATTCATCGGATAAGGATCCTCGGATCGCGGAAGCCTACCGGATCCCTCGGCCCACCGGGAAGAGGCTGTGCACGAAGGCCTCGATTTCTGGAAAACTGGAGCACGGTCGCGCTAACGGCGTTCGGCTTCGGATTGATACCGGTAATTCGCATAATGAATCGGCAGCTGCGCCTCGGCGCTCATCACTTTGACGCGTGCTTGCATGCCCGCCGTGTGAAGACCGGTGATCGCCGATCGCGCACTTTCAGGCAGATCGGACCAGCCGAGCGCATCCCGCTCCGAACGTCGCTCCTCCAACTCCCTTTGACGCGCAATGGTGCGGATCCGCTCCTCGGTCAGTGGACCACTCCCAGAACGAACGGCAGCCGCTCCAGCAGCCCCGAGCGCAACGAACAAAGGGTCATTGCAAATCAAGCGATTCACGAGCGGCACCGCACAATGGAACAGGTAGGTCACGCGCACACGTGTGGGCGTGGGCATCGTTCCGTCTTCGTGCAAAGAGACCGCTTCGAACCGATCGACGTCCGTCTCCGATGCAGGTCCATCCACCAGACGAACGGCAAGTGCGCCTTGATGATAGAGAACACCGAATGCCGAACGTGACGCCGGGATTCTTCCAAGCGCGCCCATCACGGATTCGTGCCGTGCCGCCGTCGACATGACGGAAGGAGAAGGCGCGATCGCCAGAAGCGGAATCGAAGCTGCGCTCCGAATGGCACGAAGCCGCGCGCTATGCACCTCTGCTCCATTCCCAAAAGGCGCGCTTCCCGAGTGACTTCCGCTCGAAACCCCGAGCGCTGCAAACGCGGCGAGGAGCCCTTGCTCTGCCCCTTCCCCCGACTCAGTCGTTCCAGGCACCACCTGCATGCGCGGCTCGCCCCCGTAATACTGGGGATCATCATCGAGAACGACCGCCGCGGCCCGCGCCGCCGATGCCGCCGCACGCTGCACCGTCAAGCCCCCGACGAACATGAGGCTCATCTGAACCATCCCCAAAAACATGAGAAACACGGGGATGAAGGTGATCAAAAACTCAACGTAGACTGCGCCACGGGTGTCACGCGAGATACTTTTCATGACCCCTCCGCATTTACGTTCCAAATAGGAAGAATGTCTGTAACCGCCCGAACACCGCGATGAGCGTACCTGCGAAGATCGCACCTCCGAGCCGCAAAGGCTCCAGAAGCTCCGGCGCGATCTGTTTTCGAAAGCGGCGTGGAAGAAAGAAATTAAGCGTGATGGTGAGACTGTTGCCCAGGCTCCGCAGAAGAGTCCCCTGCCAAGCCAGTCTCCCAAGAGCGTAAATGGCGCCGATGATGAAGGCGAGGAACTCCGCCTCCAGCCCCACATCGATCCCGACGATGGCAGCAACGGCAACGAACAGCTTCAAATCACCGCCTGCCATCGCTTCGAGCCAAAACATCAAAAACGGCACGGCACCACAGACCGCAACCGCCAAAATCGATCCGAAAAACCCTGGCGCGCCGGCCGTAAGCCCGTGGAAGAGAGGAGCTATGACGAGAAACGGCAGGGTGAGCCAGTTGGGAATGTGCCCAGTACGCATATCCGTCCATGCAGCGACCGCCGTGATCACGGCGGCCACTACATAGAGATAAGGGATGAACTGCGGATCGGGTCCGAGATCATACATACGAAGATCTGCGCAGAATCCTCACGGCGCGCTATCGGTGGGCAGCGTGCCGATCGTTTCGGTGGAGCCGCTGACCTTTTCCTTCACTTTCTCACCGAACTGGCGCCAGACGGCAAAGCACACCACTGCGATCAAACACAGAATGATGATGTACTCAACGGTGGACAAGCCACGTGTGTCGGCGAGGAGATCACGAACTCGCCGTGACTTGTTGGTTCTCAAATGTGCCATCTTCAGTTCTCCTGATGAATCGAGCGTGAGGTTAGGGGATCGGCAACGAGAGCATGAGCTCTTGATAGTGAAAAAGCTTCATCAATGGGATTCCAAGTGCCAACACGGCACCTGCCCCGATCACTGTCACCAGTGACAGAAGCGCAACATATTCGACGAATACAACTCCCCCCGTTCCGCGGAGACGCGCGATTGGATCGCTCGAATCAGAAGCCCACTCGAGCGCGCCTTCGACCGGCTCGCCGATGGGTTCGGCCCGCTCTCCTTCGGACATCTGGACGTGACGTGATTTCTTGATCATGAGCGATTCGCGTGATGCGAAGCATTCCTTAGCGATGCCCGTGCCAGACTAAGATGAAGTCGTTCACGGAGCTATTTCCTCGCATATCCGAACAAATGAGAATCGATGCACAGAATCGGGCGGGGACTCCTGTCCCCAGCTTCACCCGAGATCGGGTGCGCCATCATGGCACGATCACGCGGAAATTGCTCGACGCTTTTGACCCAACACGAAATAACCAAGGAGCCCCACCAGAATGGTCAGCAGCCCAAACACCGCGATGTCACGTGCGTAAAGAATCGATTGGACCACCGTCCACACCATCACACCGATGAAAAAAAGAGGTGTGAGCGGATACAACGGGACTCGATAATCGAGCACTCGGTTGGGATTTCGCCATCGCTCGACGAAAACTCCCATCACGGTCAGGCCGGATGCGATCGAGAGCGCAAACCCCACGGCGCCCAAAAGAAGATCGAACGATGCCGTGAGCACCATCGAAATCGCGAGCAAGGCTTGGATCGCGAGCGCTGGCGTGGGTGCTCCATTCGCAGCTCGTTTCGCGAAAATGGACAAGCGCGGATGATCCTGTCCCATGGCTTCGTAGACTCGGGTGCCGGTCACCACGAGCGCGCCGATCGTCGACACGAGCCCCACCGCGATGATCATCGAAAGCCATCGAGAGGCGGATTCACCGAAGAGATGTTCGGCCGCGATCGCTCCGATCTCGATTCGCCCGGCGAGGGACGCGCGGGGAGCCGCCGCCAGAAAGACCGCATTGAGCAAGAGATAAAGCCCGGTCACGACGAGCGTTCCGAGCGAGAAGGCCATCGGCAACGTGCGCGAGGGGCGCTCGACTTCGCCTGCGATGTACGCCGCTGCGTTCCATCCCGTATACGCGAAATACACGAGCACGAGCCCCACCGCGAAAGGGGGTGACGACATCACCTGGCCCACATCCTCTGGAGGCGCGAGACGCGACCATTCGATGGTCGCCAATCCCCCGAGGATGAACAGCGAAATGAGCCCGATCTTCGAAACGGTCATCACATCTTGGAATCGCGCACCTGTCTTGAAGTGAGACGCATGAATCGAGCTCACGACGAGCACGATGACGATCGCCATCGGCAGTTCGGGCACGCCGGGCCACATGGCCGCCATGTAGCGGGCGAATGCAAGCGCACAGGCTGCGATCGGAGCGGCGAATCCCGCGATGATCGAGATCAACCCAGCACAAAATCCGATGGCGGGGTGAAACACACGAGAAAGAAGTGCGTATTCACCGCCGCTTTTCGGCCACACGGACGCCAGCTCGGCGTACGAAAGAGCCCCCGAGAGCGCGGCCAATCCTCCGATCCACCAGACGAGCAACACCGCTGCGGGCGACTCGATGTGCTCGAGCAAGAGCCCTGTCGTCGTGAACACTCCCGTTCCCACCATGCTGGCGATCACGAGCAATGTCGCGGTGCGCACGCCATAGCGGCGGCCGTCTGGTTCAGTCATGGCTGGCGGAATCGATGCCACATTCTCCTTCACCTTGGAAATGCCCTTGAGTCTTGAGTTGGGCCCTCACGTAATCCCATGCACTCTCGATCGCGATCGGGCTATTTCCCAGCGAGAATCCGGGGAAACCATCATTCACCGTCGAAGGAAACATCGCGCCTAGATCCGAAGCACCGATCGCTTCGAGTTCGGCGCGCGTCACCTCTCCGTTGGCGTCCAGATCGGCGTTCACGAGCCATTGCGCGCGGCGCGCCACACTGCCCTCGGCGCCCGACGGAAAGCCATTGAAGAAGAGGTGATCACCGTGAATCGTGAAGTTCGCGCTGGTGGTCGCGTCCGCGACCACCACGAGCCCTTCGATGCCAGTATCGCTCTCACATGGGCCATAGGCCGTCTCCGCAGGCACACACACATCGAAACCGATCGACGTCGCAGGTTCACAAGACGACGAATCCCCACGAACGCACCTTTGTCCGGAAGGATTCGTGAGGGTGCCGCGGATGAGATACGTGCATCCTTCAGTGACCATTCGATCGAACTCTGCTTGCGTCACCGACGCATGACGTTCGGCATGTTCAGTCGCGATGAACGTCCGAAACGAGACCTCGGGCCAGAGCCCCGACGCCACTCGATCGAAGCGCGCCAACATCATTCCCGAGGGGGGAAGTTGCGCGAGATCGATGACGAGACGCCGGTCCGAGCGCACCGGGCTGTCAGCCCCACCCGCGAGCTGCGCCTCGCCCACCGCGACGATATAGGCGTCGAAATCAACGGACCAGCCGTCGATCACATCTTCGCCTCCTGTGCCAGCGAAGAGCCCCTCGGTGATCGTATCCTCCGCGCCGAGAGCGATCTGTACGATGCCCGTCGACGCGTCGCTGCCGCACCCCGTCAGCGCAACCAGCGACACGATGGTCCAAGTCGCGAATAAAGACTTCTCGTGATTCACCCTCATGCTCCATCCCAGTTTTTCGAAGTTGTCGAATCATTGTCTCTGCCATTCGAAGTCGGGCAGAGCGCCGCTGGTCATCGCGACGACGAGCGCTTCGTAATCCGGATCGCCTGGCGACAAGACGACAGAGCCTTCGCCCTCTGACGCACGCGTCGCCAATCGCTCGAAGTCGAGCCGACGTATCCACGCGCGTGGTTCGAACACGAGCGTCAGCATCTCGCCATCGTCCGAAATCGAATGGGCCTCGATCCTTCGCCCACGAACGACGAGCGCTCCTGCCATGATGGGCGAGATGTCGAGCGCGCATTCGAATTCGAATCGACGCCCATCGAGATGCGTCGCAACGCCTGAAAACACGGCGGAATGCCCCTCAGGAGCACCAGGATTGGTCCGAGGTCTCGACGCTGTCCCGAGCCAGCTCATCCCGTAATCCCACATCGCAGAGCGCACCGTGCCTGTGATTCCGCGCAAGGTTCCGAGCTCTCGAGGACTCGAGTCGAGCGCGTCGATCGTCACGGTCTCGAGCATCTCGAGTGTCGCTGCGTCACAGAACTCGGGTGATGCGGATTCAGTCGCGCAGAGATACAGCGGCCCCATCGCGAGATCGGCGCGAGAGAGATCGATCGACCAATCATTCACGTCGAAAGGAGCGCGCATCTCGCCGCGCGCTCGAAAAGGCACTTCCACATACGAACGTCCGGTGTCGACGCATCCCCAGAGGGCCATCCAAGCGCAAACATGCACCCACGCGTTGCCTCTCATAACGTCACTCCGAGTGAAACATTCACCGTGAGCGGCGCACCCGCCGCAAAATGACGTGTCGGAATGCGCGAAGGAATTGCGTCAGGACGAAAGTTCGAAGCATACGAATACTCGACCGAGGCATATCGCTGATCGAAGAGATTGAAGATCTCGACCGAGAGATCGAACGCGCTCCAGCGAAGACTCATCGAGACATCGACCAGCCCCACAGGATCGGCGGAGAGCCCATAGGGCAAAAGACGCGACGAAAGAAACGAAGCTCCGACCCCCAATCGCCCGCTGAATGGTTGATCCAAAAGATCGAAGAGCCGTTCTCCCACGGCAAGATCCACTCGAACGACGACGGGCGGCACGTAAGGCAACGCCTCGCCGGAACGATAAGGCGGCGAAGGGTCTTCGATCGAAGGAGGTGGCGCGCGATCGAGCGTCGCGTGGACATACGTCAACGAAAGCGCACCCGTCAGAAATGACCATGGCCGCGCCTCGACATAGAGCGCGCCACCGAGCCGCGTGGTCGGACCGAGCCGTTCGAGCCGCCCTTCACGCGGATCGAACGCACTGTCATCGCTGACATTGGCCACGTACCCACTTCCGTGTACGCGAAGCTGATCGTCATCCCCGAGACGAAGACGAAACCCGAGATCTCCCGAACGCACCTTGGCAAATGGAGCCCCTTCGCCATCTTGAAGCTGACGCGCGGAAGGTGAGCGATATCCTTCCCCGTATGCGAGCGAGAGCACGAGATCTTCGTTCTCACCGAGAGGATTCACCTCGAGCGCAGCACGCGGCCCAGCTGCGAGGCCCAACGCACTTCGGCGATACCCCATGAGATATGTCTCGCGTCGAAATGCTGGGATGAAATTCGAGAGCCGATCATCCACATCGTAAAAGAGCATATCGGCCCGTGCGCCACCGCGCAGATGCACATAGTCGGTGATGCACCAATCGAGATCGAGATAAGCCCCCACATCGATCGCGCGAATATCGGCGTCGACCCGACGATCCCACGTTTGATTTTGCGGCGCTTCGAGGAGATTTTGAGCTTGGCCGACGAGATCGACCCGGGTTTGAAGGCCCACTTCGACAAATCCACGCAGCCACTCCCATGGTCGATAAAGCGGGGAGCGATATCGAGCATGCAACCCCAAGCCGAGCGTCTCGTTTCGTTGTTCGATCAAATCACCACGCCCAACCCAATCTGGATTGAACTGCGAACGCTCGAGATAACCCGTGTAGTTGGCTTGTTGTCTGAAATCGCTCCATTGTAAAAAGGCGCCGATTTCACCAAACGAACCTTGGTCACCGCGCATCTCGATCGCACCTGCGAGATGTGCACGCGCCGAGAGCGCCGATTGTGCAAGCGTCGTCGGTTGATCATAGACGCCATAAAAATCGACCACACCTTGTGTCACGTCATCGCGACGTAAGATTCCTGCGAATCCCGTCCGCGCAGCCCACACTGAGCCGTGAACACGCCCTCGGAGCGCATTCGTCCCGAACACATATTGTGCGAGCGCGCCACCCGATTGGCCCGCGCGGTTTCGCCCGAAGCCATTCGTTCGGCGGTATGTCGCAGCGGCGAAGCTCTCGGGCCGCTCACCTTCGGGCGCCCAAAGGACGAGACCGCGAAATGTATCGAACGATCCATACGACGTGCGCAGCTGAATACCGCGTCTCGACACACCCAAATCGAAATCGATGGAGCCCGCTGTCGCAAAATCGCCCTGCCGCGGGTCATAGACACCTTCGATGACGCGCAATCCACGCACGACTTCGGGGATCAAAAACCCAAGGTCGGCGTAACCCTGCCCATGAATATGGGATGGGAGATTGAGCGGCATGCCGCCCATCGTCATTTCGATGTCTTGGCCGTGCTCTGCGTCGAACCCACGAAGAAAAATATGCGGCGCGACCGCGTCTCCTTCGGGCCGCGCCACATACACACCCGGCGCGCGCGACAACATATCTGCGGCATCGCGTGACGGCGTCGAGTGCAAGACATCTTCTGGGATCTCGTAATGACTCGCCGCGCGAGACCTTCGACTTTCACGCAGCGGATCACTCACCGCGCGCGCCGCAAATCGATGCGGCAACTCGCTCTCCACATTGGGCTCGCCCGCGGGATCGTCTGCGAGATCGTGTGAGTGATCGTGCGCGTCGTGATCGTGTCCATCGTGCGCGTGGGGGTCGGGCTCAGGCACACGAACTGCGGGATCTGGAGCGTGAAATCGCACCGCGACGCGGATGCGGCTCCGCATCGGCGTCTCCCCCCGCATCGCAGGCACGAAGCGCCAACGGCGAAGCGCGGAGATCGCGGCTTCGTCGAACTCGGGATCGCCTGGATGCTCGACGTGCGCCTCACCGACAGTGCCATCGGTTTCGATGGTCACGTGCAAATGAACGGTGGGCTCGATTCCAATCGCGTGATGTGTCTGGGGATATTCCGGGTCGGGTGATTCGAGAAGTTGCGGAGGCACGACGCGTGACTCGGCTTCGACTTCCTCCGCCGGCTCTGCATCCGGCAGAACTCCGGCATCGTCCTCACCATCCTGAGCTCGAACCTCGATCGCCCACACAACACTCGTAAGAGCGCACATGCAGCCGAAGGAAACGATCGCTTTTCGAAGTAAGCCCACGAAGGCCCGCGGTTTATCGCAAACCAACTGGTCCCGCAACTGTGTTGCAATACCACTCGAGTCTCATCACCCCGAGACGCAACGACGCCGACCTCCTCGTGAGGAGCCGGCGTCATCTTCCAATCCTCTGTGATATCGAAGGACGGTCAGCGGGTGTGCTGCGCCTTTTCGCGCTCGAGCAGCTCTTTATGCCCGACCGAGTATCGTGTCCAAGGACGCAATTCGAGGCGCTTATAGCCGATTGGCTCGTCGGTTCCTTCGCACAAACCGTATTCGCCAGAGCGCATCTTTTCGAGCGCAGCTTCGATCTCGATCAAGAGCTTGCGCTCTTTGTCTGCAAAGCGGAAAAGCCACGCTTGGTCGGTCGAGCGCTGAGCAATATCGATTTCGTCCGCCAGCATGTCGCCATCTTCGAGAGCCTCGCTGACATGTCGGTCGAACCCACTGAGCACGCGGTTTCGTTCATCGACCAACTTCTGATAGAGCGTATTGATCTCGGTCTTCGTCAGCTTTGCATCGGGGTGTGCCCGAACTTGTGAAGCATCCGGAACCGGCTTGGTGTTTGCCATGGTGGGAGCAATCGACGTTGCCTTTTCCACCTTTTCCGACGCCGGCGGAGACGAAACGGGTGCGGTTTCGATCGAAGCGGCCTTGGGCGGAACCGTTTTCGACGCAGGCTTTTCAGAGGCTCCTGCCTTGGTCGCTACCTTTTTGGTTCCGCTCTTTTCGGTCGTACGTGCCTTCGCCATAGATTTTCCTCTAGTCGAGCTCAGCTCAGTCGCCCCCAAATGATGTCAGGTGCGACAACCTTTCAGACCACGCAAAGAAGCCACGGGTGCGAGTGCTTCCGAAACGTGAGGCACGTAATGCCCAAGCTCAGAGCTTTCAACACACGCCTCCTTGCTGGACCTTTTCACGGCCGATTTCAGTACATTCACAAATGGCCGCCCCAAAAACCACAGCCGCCAAAGGTCGCACAAGAGTGGCAGCGATGCAATGGTCAGACGTCGCCACCGTGGGCACTCTTCCTATTCACACCCATTGCAGGTGCCGCGCACCTGCACCTCCACCTCACCACTCCGAAGAGCGCGTGGGGCACCTTTGATCGGATGGATCGTCACAGCTCCTTCGGGCAAACAGGCCACGTTGCCGCACGCGGTGCACACGAAATGGGGATGAAGCTCCTCGGCGGGATGCTCGACTTTCGTGGTGAGCTCGAAACGCCAAAGATGATCGCCGAGGTCGGTCCGCCGCACGAGCCCAGCTTCTGTCAAATCCGCCAAGTTTCGGTAGACGGTCGCGCGATCGAACCCAGCGTGTTCGAGACGATCACACACCTCGGCGTGTGAGAGCGGCCCGCCTGCATCGATGAGGGCCTGAAACACAGCGGCTCGTGCCGCCGTCGCGCGCAACCCCGAAGCCCGTAAAAAGACCTTCAATTCTCCGGGTTTCTGGGGATCCAACAGGCGATCGCCTTTGCGTGCGAAGTCCTTGCTCACCGCCCGAAGTTACGTTGTAACTACGGTGAGTGCAAAGGTAACCCAATTGCATTTAGCGATGGGGCTCCCTTCCGTCGAGCCTCGAATTCGGAGATGATTCCGTACTCATGGAGGAAAGCCATCGAGAGAGCGCCGTCGAGGTTCGCTCCTGGATCGAGCGTGGATTGCATGAGCCCTCGCGGTTCCGTTCGTTGCTGCTCGAGGTGCCTCCCATCACACGCGATGCATGGCTCGACGTGGTGTTGGGGCTTGGTGAGCTTCCGGACGATGACCCCGAACTCCCCAAAGGCTGCGTTCCTTATTTGCCGTGCTCGGTCGATGATTTATTACGAATCGTCGAGCATGCTCCTGTGCGCGAGTCGGACGTCTTCGTGGACATTGGCTCGGGAATCGGGCGTGCCACAGCCTTCGTTCACTTGCTCACCGGAGCTTCCGGCATGGGCCTCGAGATCCAACCTCGGCTGGTCCTCACGGCCCGCGCCCTCGCAGCCCGCCTGCTCGTTTCGCGCATCCCATCGATCGAAGGCGACGCCGCGAAGCTCGCGGGACCAATGATCATTGGAACGGTGTTTTTTCTGTATTGCCCTTTCAGTGGCGAGCGGCTCGCGAAAGTACTCGCCAACCTCGAATCCATCGCACACATCAGGATCATTCGCGTCTGCTGCGTCGATCTACCACTGCCGCCATGCCATTGGCTCACGCTCGAAACGTCGCCTCGCGCGGGCCTCGAGATCTACCGGAGCACACTCACCGTGTGAAGGCCCTCGAGGGCGCGCTCCGTCAAGAGCGAGAAGGGCTCGATCTACATCTATCGCTGAACCCCTCGCCGAAGATCCGAGCCAACCCGAGCCATCAAAGTGTGAGCTCTCCTGCGCGAGGCGCGTGTCCCACGTCCAATGGACACTCCTCGCGCGTGCGAGACTCGTGTTCGATGCCCCGGACAAGGCCCTCGCACGTGCGTGACCTTATGTTTGACGTGCCAGACACACGCCTCGCACGCGCGAAGAGTACAGTTTCACACGTCGAACACGAGTCTCGCGTCCGTGGGATGAACACTCCGCTCGATGCATGTCAGTCCTCGCCATCCCCACGCGACCGGACGGCATGACCTCGCCTCACGATGCGCTCTTCAAGGCGGTCTTCTCCGATCCCGATGCCGCCGCTGGAGAGCTCCGAGCGATCCTCCCCCTTGCGATCGCCGCGCGGATCGACTTTTCGACACTGCATCTGGAGCCAGGGAGCTTCGTCGACGAGGAGCTTCGTTCGCGCCACTCCGACCTGCTCTTCTCGGCGACGGTCGCGGGCCGCGAAGCGCGGCTCTATCTGCTCTTCGAGCATCGTTCGACACCCGATCCGTGGCTCGCCTTTCGTCTCTTGGTCTACGAAGTGCGCATCTGGGAAGCGGCCCTCGCGAGCGACCCTTCGAGACAGAAGCTGCCGGCCATCGTTCCCGTGGTCGTGCACCACGGGCCCATCGGGTGGACCGCCGCCTGCGAGTTCAGCGAGCTGCTCGATCTCGACGATTTCGAGCGAGAGCTCTTCGCGCCCTTGCTTCCGCGGTTTGCATTTGTCATCGACGACTTGGCTGTGCGCAGCCCCGACGAGATCATGGGGCGCGTGTTGCCGAACGCGGCGAAGCTCGCGCTCATGGCGCTGCGCGATGTGCGGGACGCGATGGACATCCGCACGTGGTTGCGAACGATGGCCGAGCTCATCCGAGCCTTGATGGCCGAGCCTCAAGGCTTCCGGGCATTTGCAACGATCATCAGGTATATTTTTCTCACTCGAAGCAGGACCGATGTCGAGGGGCTTGCGGCAGAAGCCGAACGAATCGCCCTTGGCGCAGGAGCACCCGTCATGACCACCGCGAGACAGCTCATCGAACAGGGAATCGAACAAGGGCTCGAACAAGGACTCGAGCGTGGGCTCGAACAGGGCATCCAGCGCGGTGTCGAACGAGGAGTCCGTACGACCCTCATACGATTGCTCACCTTGCGCTTCGGCCCTCCTTCCGACCTCATGCGCGCGCGAATCGATGGCGCGACCTCCGCCGAACTCGAACGCTGGACCGACCGCGTCCTCACCGCGACCTCCATCGAAGAAGTCGTGACCTAGGGCGTGATTGAATGCCCGTCGTGAGCGAGCACGAAATGATCGATTCGGCGAAGACGCCCGATGGCGGGACGATCTCCCTCCTGCGCGAAAAGGAAGAATTCTTCATCCGGATCGACGGACTCGGACTCATGTCGAGCCGAATTCATGGCTCCGAACGCGCGATGGCGCGCGCCGGATGCGATGGTCTGCGAGATCGCGCGCACCCCAAGGTGCTCGTGGGTGGGCTCGGACTCGGGTACACGCTCCGCGCCACACTCGATCTCCTCCCTGCTTCCGCCAACGTCGATTGCATCGAGCTCATGCACGCCATCGCCGAGTGGCATCGCGGCGCGCTGGGAGACCTCGCGCAGAGACCTCTCGACGATCCGCGCGTTCGATTGATCATCAGCGATGCGATCCCATGGATCGCCGCACGCTCGAGCGAAGATCCAGAGAGCTTCGATGCGATCTTGCTCGACATCGACAACGGCCCGATTCCGCTCACCACCGTGGCTAATTTTTGGCTCTATACCCGCGAGGGACTCGACGCGCTGATGCGTTGTCTCAGACCGGGCGGGACGCTCGTGTTCTGGTCTGCGATGGAAGATCCACGCTTCGTCTCGCGGATGCTCGCTGCCGGCTTCGAGACCCACATTCGTCGTGTCGACCCTCGCACTGGCCACCGCGCGCGCCGGACCTTTCGACGGAGGCGACTTCGAGCCACCCATCACGTCCTTTTCGTCGGGACGAAGCCGTCGGTTCAGCTGCCCTGTGTCCCCAGCATGTGCGCTTCGAACTCGTCTGGCGGCATCGGTTTCCCAAGAAGATAGCCCTGCACCTCGTCGCATCCGACGTCCGCGAGTTGCTGGAGCTGCTCGGGCGTCTCGACACCTTCGGCGAGCACTTCGAGATCGAGCTGGTGACCGAGATACGTGATCGCCTGGGCGAGCGCCCGCGCCTGGTCGGCCGACGCGCCATCGGCGCCGAGCGCCTCGACGAACGAGCGATCGATCTTCAGCACATCGACGGGCAGCTTCTGCAAATACGCGAGCGACGAATAGCCCGTGCCGAAATCGTCGATCGACACGCGTACGCCCAGCGCGCGCAGCTCCGCGAGCCTCACGATCGCGCTCTCGACGTCTCCCATGACGATCGTCTCGGTCAGCTCGATCTCGAGATGCTTGGGAGGCAAGCTCGCCGATCTCATCGCACGCGTCACGGTGCCCACGAAATCATGTCGCGTGAACTGTAAGCCCGAGACGTTGACCGAGATGCGGCCGATATCGAACCCCTTCGTGAGCCAACGCTGGCATTGACGGCACACCTCGTTCAGCGCCCATGTGCCGATCGGCACGATGAGCCCGCTCTCCTCAGCCACTGGAATGAAGCGGAAGGGACCGATCATACCTCGTTGCGGATGATGCCAACGCAAGAGCGCTTCGGCGCCCATCATCCTTCGAGACGCGATCGAGTATTTCGGTTGGTAATAGAGGGAAAGCTGCCCAGAACGCATGGCTTCACGAAGCTGATACTCGAGGTCGAGCCGCTCCCGTGCGGCCTCCTGCATCGACGCATCGAAGATGCGGAGCCGCCCCACTCCATCGTCTTTGGCTTGATGCAGCGCGATGTCTGCATAGCGCAGAAGCGATGTCGGATCGCCCGTATCCTCCGGAAAGCGAGCGATCCCGAGACACGCCGTCAGCACGATCTCATGCGTCTCGACGTGAAATGGTTCGCGGATCGCCTGCGCGATTCGATCGATCCGCGGCAAGGGGGATGCGCCATGCGGGATGTCGTCGAGCACCAAAATGAACTCATCACCGCTGCGGCGTGCCACGAGATCGCTCTCTTCGACACTCGACAAAAGACGCTGAGACACCTGCCGAAGCAACGCATCCCCACACTCGTGACCGAGCGAGTCGTTCACACGACGAAAACGATCCAGAGACACGATCGCGATCGTGACGTCGTGGTGAAGGACGCGCGCGCGATCGATGCGACGCTCGATCTCGAACTGCATCTCCGCACGATCCGCAAATCGCCTCAATGGATCCGGACGCGGCGGGCGCGGCGAGGATCGGGGTCGAGCCACCGTCGGCCTGGAGCGCGAAGACGATGATTCTGGCCTGAGAGACGTCGAACCGGACCGCGACGCGTTGGGCTTGCTCGCAGATGAGCTCGCCCTCGGCGCCGAGCTCGGCCTCGTGCGCGGAAAGGACGCTATCTCAGGCCGGTAGGTGGGCATGTCCGAACGATCCGGCGTTTCGGGACGAACCGTGGGTTTGCTGGCGGAGTTCGAGCGCACGATGGCGGGAATCGAGCTCGTGCGCGAGGGCGGCGCGCTCGGCAGCCCCGAGTTTGTGAGGGCTGCCAAGACGAGGCTCGCGAGCCCTTCGAGCGCCCTCGCGCAGCGGCCCGTCAAATCGAAGCGCGGCCTCGAATCTGCAAACAGCAGCGCCGCGATCTGAGTTCCATGAGGATCGAAGACGGGAACGTTCGCCACCGCGATCGGCGTCGTGCTGTCGAAGAGCGCGAGCTCAGGGACAATCTCTCGACTCTTGTCTGCGACGATACGCAATCGATCGGTCGCCAAGAGCTCGATCGGCACCACGCTTTCCAGACCGAAATCGCCGAACGCCTCACTGGCGCTCGCGATGCGACGCGCCTTTCGACCTTCGACGAGAAAACAAACAGCCACCGGAACATCGATGAGGTCGGCAACGACCCGCATGAGCTGCTCGATCGCACCCCGTCCTGGATGCAGTCCAGGCGTGTGAGTCGACTCGGACCGCTGATCGCCGGGTCTCATCTGTAGCGGCGAGTATACCGCGAGATCGTTTGTGAACGCGCTACCGTCCGCACAGCGACCGTCGTTTCACCGTCTCATGCTGTCCGCCGAAGCCGTGGTCACATAGTAATGAACCGGCCAATGCCTGTACCAATCGGCTCTCAAAACAGGAAGATTTGGAGACTCCTCGGCAGATTCGATCGCGGTCCCGTACACCTTGATGAGCGAACCCGTCCAGAGCCGATGCGGACCCTCTCGATCTTCAAAACGAATAGGTAAATCTGCCCAAAACCGGCCGAGCTCGCGTGCCGAGACGGTCACGCGACACGTATCACTGCTCGACGTCGCGCAGAGATGACGTTCCTGATGGGCTCGAAGGCTCAGGAGCACACGCGCCGAACCATCTTCTCTTGTCTGCGGTGGCTCGAGCACCACGCCGAACCATCCGACCATTGCCTGTTCTTCGAGCCGTGTGCGCCGTACTTCTTCATACGAAAGCTCGGCGGCTCGCTCGAGATACGACCGTTCTTCGTCGAGGGGCTCGTATCGATGGGCATAGCCATAGGGGCTTGCGCCACACCCAACGAGAAGAATCAGAAGACTGAAAAGGACCCAAAACCAAGAGCCGGCGCGATGAACGTTCATGGAGCGGCATCATGCACGAGAGCAAACTCTTGCGCAGCCCCGACGCGCGTCCCACTATCCGGGCGCAATCTCCGAAGGAGCTTCGATGCCGGGTCTTGCGAGGTCGGGAATTCAGTGGGCCGAACCGCTCATTTTCGAGCGGGGAGCAGCGGGTCGCACCGCGTTGTCGTCTGCACCGCTCGATGTGCCGGAGATCGATCCGAAAGCCATCTTCGGCGATGCGGCACGGGATGCGGGCGAGCAGGCCGAATTGCCCGAGGTGAGCGAGCCCGAAGCGTTTCGCCACTATGTGCGCTTGAGCACGATGAACTTCGCGATCGACAACGCGATGTATCCACTCGGGTCGTGCACGATGAAATACAACCCGAAGATCAACGAGTGGGCGGCGCGTCTCCCAGGGCTTGCGCAGATCCATCCATACGCGCCCGAACACCAGATTCAGGGCGCGCTCGAGCTCATGTTTCGGCTGGAGCGGGGTCTCGCGGAGATCTGCGGAATGGACCGGGTGTCATTGCAGCCCGCCGCAGGCGCGCAGGGCGAGCTCACCGGCCTCATGATGATCCGCGCCTACCATCAAGCAGAAGGCCGCTCGCCCAAGAAGGTCCTGGTGCCAGTCACCGCCCATGGCACCAATCCCGCGAGCTGCGCGCTGAATGGATATACGACCGTTCCTTTCCCGGCGGGTGAAGATGGAATCGTGCACCCCGAAGCGATCGCGACCGTGCTCGACGACGATGTCGCTGCAGTCATGATCACGAACCCCAACACCGTGGGGCTCTTCGAGAAGCATCTGCCGACGATCGCGCGCATGGTCCATGACAAAGGCGCGCTCGTGTACGGCGATGGCGCGAACCTGAATGCGCTCATGGGCCGCGGGCGGCCTGGCGATCTCGGTGTCGATGTCATGCAGTTCAACCTGCACAAGACATTCACGACGCCGCACGGCGGTGGCGGACCGGGATGTGGTCCTGTGGGCTTCAAGCGTTTGCTCGAGCCCTTTGCACCGACGCCCAGCGTCGAGCGTTCGGACGACGGAACCTATCGCCTCGAGTACCAAAGACCCAAGAGCATCGGCCGTCTGCGTTCGTTCTACGGCAATTTCGGCATGATGGTGCGGGCGTACACGTACTTGCGCGAAATGGGCGCGGAGGGGCTCAAGGGCGCCACGGATCTCGCGGTGTTGAATGCGAATTATCTTCGTGTGCGGCTCGGTGAGATGTGGAACGTCGCCTACGACAGGACGTGCATGCACGAAGTCGTCATCAACGACAAACACCTCGCGAAGACGGGCGTCACCACCATGGACGTGGCCAAGCGCCTCCTCGATTACGGCTTCCATGCCCCCACGGTATATTTCCCGCTCGTCGTCAAAGGGGCGATGCTGGTGGAGCCCACCGAAACCGAGACGCTCGAGACGCTCGAGCATTTCGTCGAGGCGATGGCGGAAATCAGCCGCGAAGCCCACGAAAACGCCGAGCACGTGAAGAAGGCGCCTCATCTCACGCGTTTGCGCCGTCTCGACGAGACGCGTGCCGCGCGCAAGCCGGTGCTCCGATTCAAGAAGTCCTGATCGGCTCGGATTCGCCCCTCACCTCGTTCGACTTGAGGTATTCTCCGCACGATGTCTTTCGGAAGGCAAGCATTCGAAGCCGCGAGCAACTACCTGCGTCGCAATCCGCAGGAGCTCACCCGATCTTTTTGGAGTCTTCTCGGTCTGCGGGTGGGGGTGCCGCTCGATGCGCTGCGCTGGCTCCTCGAGCGCGTGGCCAAGAGCGGCAAAGTGCAAGACCCCGTGCTCGCCGAAGTGCCACCTGGCATTCGATTGACGGCCACGGTCGACCTCATGAAAACGCCCGTGCGCGCATCGGCCGTGGTCTACATCGACCGCATGGTGATCACGCCGGCTCAAATCCGAATCGAGATTCGGCTCGAAGAGATTTGGCTCGAGGTGCAGGGCGACTCACAGGGTCCCATCGCTGCGCTCCTTCGAAGCGGCGCGCTCGATCTGAGCAAGCCCGGCAATCTCGCGAAGTATCTTCCGCTACCGCCCACCGTCGTCGAAACGCGTGACAACCGCATCGTCATCGATTTGATGCGAGATCCGAAGATCAGCGGAAATCCCATGGTGCAACGCATGCTCTCACTGCTCACACCCGTGGTGACGGCATATGCGCTCGAAACGGACGACGATCATCTCGAAGTCACGTTCCGCCCTTTGCCCGAAGGCTTGCTCCCCGCAGCGTCCGCCATTCGTCAGCATCTCGTGCGACCTGGGATCCGACGCATCCGCGGCTTGCTCCCCGGCTGAACTCGTCGTGAAGGCATGCCCCTTGCTGTGATCGACGCGGTACCGCGAACGAAGCACAAAGGGTCCGATTCATGCGAAATGCAATCTATTTCGCGATGGCGGTTCTATTCGCCTTCGCAGGATGTCGTGGAGAGCGAGAGGACGCTTTCTCCGCCGAAACCGAAAGCCAAAAGCAGCAGGCTGAACAACGTGGCGAGCAGCGGATGGAGGACATCGAGCGCTCGCTCGAGCCGGAGCGTCAACGAATCGAAGAGGCGCGCGCAGAGCTCGATCAAGAGCGTCAACGCCTCGATGAGCGTGAAAGCGAGGTCGAACGTGCCGAACATGAGCTCGAAGGGCGCATCGAGCAGCACGGGCGCGAGGTCGAGGAGCGGGTAGAAGCCGAACAGCGCGCCATCGAGGCCGAGGGTGAGGCGCGTCGCGCACAACTCGAAGCCGAGCGCAGGGGCGCCGAGGTCTCTCCGCGCGAAGCCCCCGCCAAACCTCAGCAGGAAGAAAACCCCGCGCCGTATTGATCCGTTACTCCGCCGGCAAACAGTTGTACGTCACAGCCATATTGCGGAGCGCAGGAGAAGCCGTCCCGCCCGTGCTCGAATACAACACGGCTTTGACGCGGAGATGGCGCATTCCGTTCGGATAACCCGCGGTTCGAAGTGCTGCTGCGAGATCGATGGGTGAAGCCGTGGGGGGCGTCGAGACCCGTCCGACAGCACCGCTCGCAAGCCCCGTCGCAGCGTTCGCTGCTTGGAGCTCGAACTCGATCCGAGTTCCGGCGGGGATGTCCGCATCCCACGACAACGTGCCCCAGTCGGGGCGCTCATTGAACGCACATCGAGACGTGGAATCGTAATCCCGGAAATAGCTGCCTCGTGGGGGATATGCCGAGACGAGCGCTGGAACCACGATCCGTACCGGAACACGGGCAAGCACGACGGTCCCGTCGCCCACGAGCTCGATGAAAAACGTGAAGACTTGGGTCGTCATCGTCGAGGGCACGACATCATTTCTGAACGTGACTCGGAAGTTGACCTGTGTTCCCGGGAGACATTGGAGGAAGGTCGTCCCGCCCGAAATGCCCGCGCAGCCGCCCACGCCCCAAGAGACCGCCGCGATCGGCGTCCTCGTGAAACCGCGCGTATCTCCCACGGCCCGCGCGCTGACATTCATACGTGAATAGTTGGCGAGATCGACGACGGCGTCGACGATCGTGTTGCTGAGACCTGCGCCGCTCGAGCTTCCTCGGAAGACGTAAGGAGACCCCGACGAGCCGAGCGATCCTGTCGCATTGCCCAGTGTTCTCGCGTGACTTTCGCCCTCGAGGCAATAGCTGGTCGACCACGAACCGCAAGTCTGAACGGTGATCACACGCAGCTGACGTGCCGCGATCGCGTCGACCGTGTCCTCCCAGCTGACACCGCTGTTGCCGGAGCAATATGCAGCGGGGAGCAGCCCCATGCTGAGGCGATAGTTGCCTCGCCCCGAGCTATATCCGTCGACGACGACCCAATAATCCCCTGCGGGCAGGGACAGATCGAGTCGTGACTGATTGCCGACCGCGTCATCGTTGCAATAGCTGCTTCCACCCGAAACCGGAATGACCCCCAACACCGTATCGAAGCTCGACCCTTCGAGGGAAAACCGCGTGAGCTGGGGGCTCGTCAATCGAACCCTGAACACCGCTTCGCGAGAGCCCGAATTGCAACCGAAGTTGAAGTCATTCGCCATCGATTGGGTGCTGCCCGAGAAACCGATCCATCGACCTGTGATATCCACGGCGTTGCCGCTGCCCGGATAGGCCGTGTTGTCCATTCGCTCGTTGTTGTTCGTGATGGACGTCGCGCTCGGCAATCCGGGCTGAACGATCGAACCACCGATGCAGTATGGATAGGCATCGTCTGGACCATTGTGGAATGGAGCGTCCGTGATGTGGATAACGATCGGAATCGTTCCATCACGGAAGCATGGATACCCCCATCGACTCGCCGGGCAGTTGGTCCTCGCTGACAAATAGCTCGAGAGGCCTCCGCCCGTGGCAACGGCCCAAAGCGCTTGGGTGTTCGATTCGGGACCATCGTTTCCGTTGTGGATCGCGAGGCTGTTGACGGCGCTCTGCGCACCGGAAAGGTTGGCGTCGAGATCGCGCACGTTTCTATACACGCGGTCGGAGCTCGTGCCGTACGGCGAAACCGGATAGTCATCGAAATAGCCCACGCCGAACCATGCGTCTGGGATGGTGCAGCGAATGGCGCCCATGATTCCGCCCGAGCAGCCCGAGATGAAGTTGCCGCTCGTGAGGTCGGACTGCAGACGGTCGAGCTCACCGCCCATCGATCCCGTCGTGTCCATCAAGAAGTAAATGTCAGCCGTGCGAATCTGAGTGCGGATATCCAACGTATCCACTCCCGACTCGCCATAAGGCAGCATGTGGAAGATGAACCTGTCACCGTAACAACTGCCATCGGCCGCGAGGAACGCACCGTTGCCCACACATTCATCGGCCACGTCGGGGATGCCATCGCCGTCGGTGTCCACGAGGATTTCCGGGACGATGGGGAGTGTACCGAGTCGAATTCCACCACGATCGCTGTCGTAGACCACGGTGTCTGCGTTGCTTCCGAGGTCGGCAGGTCCGGGGACGTCACGCGAAACAAAGCAACGTGGATTGCATGGATTACAGAGGTCGGGGCCCGTGACGAGGGCGCTGCCGCTTTGGCGAATGGCGAATCCTCGGACCGATTCGCAAGCGCTCCACAAGCCCTGACGACAGTATCGCTGACCTGCATTGCATGTCAGTAAGCCATTCTCGTCTTCGATGGCTTCCAAATAGCAATCGATCGGCGGTTGCCCTGGATCACACTCACAGTTCTCTTCTGGATGGGCGCATTCCACACCACCATCCATCATCCCGATAGGGAGTGCGTTGGAATGAAGCCCTTCGACGCTGGATGGATCGAGCTCGCAACCGAACACCAAAAGCACCCATGGTGCGAGCAACAAGGTGCCGATGCGCATTCTCAACCTCATTGGACAGGTGGTCGGATTATGGAAAAGCAATCATCGATCCATCGATCTCCAATGATGCTCATACGTTTTTGGGCTCTTTCGCTGCGACATCACAGCAGCGTCACTCCAGAATATCGCAAGTTTTGCGATCAGATCGCAAAATAGTCATGGTTCAGAGGGCAGCGCCGACACATCGCGGCGGGCTTCCGTCCGTTGGAACAGCGCAAATCTGTGGACTCGTGCAATCTGTCGTGTGATTGCACTGACCTCCTACAGGCGCGCAGGTTCGAACACCATCCCCCCATAAATCGGTGCAGCGGGCATCCGAGGGACAATCGGAGTCGTTGCGACATGCGCCGTGGTTGCCGCACGCAGCGAAGATCTCGACCGGCATGGTTTCGCAGGTCAATCGTGAGGCGCAATCGAGGTTGGTGTTGCAGGTGCCGCGCGCGACGCACTCCGAGAGTCCATCTCCATCGACATCTCGGCAAAGCATTCCGAAGAGACAACCCGCATCGGTTGCACAGCGCGTGATGGCACGAACGCAGAAGGGGAGTCCGCCTTGTGAATGATCGCAGACGAAGCCATTGGGGCACGGCGCTTCGATTCCGCAACGAACGCGGCGATTTTGGCATTCTCCAGCTTCGCAAGCGAAGCCAGAGGGGCAGTCACGCGAATCGGAACATCCTCCGTCGCGACGACACACGCGCTCGCCTTCCGAGCACACACTTCCAGAAGGGCAGTCATCCGCGGTCGAGCACGTTCGACCCTTGAGCTTGCAATGCATTCCACAGCCGTCTGCGACGCATACGAATCCGGTGCGGCAGGAAGTGACGCTGCAATCCTCACCGTGCGGAGGATCGCAACGACAGAAGTCGAATCCTCCGTGTTCATCGAGGCATTCATCCTCCGATGAAGCGTCCACTCCCGACGCAGCATCGGGCTCCGTCTCATGTGCGCCAGAATCGAACTCGAACACATCCGAAGTGCTACCGTCGAACGCCGCGTCGGCATCGATGTCGACTCCGCCGTCGAAACTCATATCGGCATCGGAATCATGCCCCCCATCGAGCTCGATGGAGGCATCGAAATCATGCCCCCCGTCGAGCTCGACCTGGCTGTCCCGACGCGCCGCGTCACGGTTGGGAAAGGGAGAAGGCGCGCGCGATTCTCCGCATCCGATCCAAAGAAAGACCGCCATCCAAGTGCATGCCAAGCATCGCTTCATTCGCATCGCACCCTTGCAGCTCGCATCGTGGTGGTTTCTTCGTCCACGTCCGCCCACGCAAGAACGAGTGAACCATCGTGGGTCGTTCGCAGACTGATTCGCCCGCCGCTTTGCGCCACACCCGTCACGGCAATCGTCCCCACGACATCCAACGTGGCGGTCACGAGAGCGATCTCGAGCTGAGCATTGGGGCGATCGACGGCGCGGTACGCAACCGCGTATCCGCCCGCAAAGAAGTCGAGGGAGGCATCTCGACCGGCCGTCGGTGCTCGTGTGATGACGCGTTCGGGTCCTGTGGGTTGCCCTGAGCCATCGATCGCACGTGCACGAACTTCGGGCCGCGTCTCGACGAGAACACCAAATGCTGCAGCTCCTCCGCTCGTGTTCATCGCGAGGTCGATCGTGCCATCGGCATTGTTTTCGGTGCTCACGGGAAGAGGCGTGCCAAGCGCGGCACCTCCTGAATCGAGCGGCTGCAAAAGCGCCGATGGGGTGGCGCTGGCCGAATCGACCCAGGCCAGGACGAAACCTCCAGAACGAATCGCGAGCACTGGCCGAGAAATCGAGGACGTCGAGGGTGATGCGTCACGGGTGGGCGCGCTCGGTGTCGCATCGGCGCCGAGGCTCCGTGCGACCGCGACGCGTGAAGCGCCCGAGCGCTCCTCGACCCAGGCTGCGAGCGCCCCCTCTGCCGTCGAAAGAAGTGTGGGCGTGTCATCACGGCCCATGCGCGTCGTCAGGGGCACGATCGCGCCCATGTCTCGGCCTCGCAATGTCATGGCATAGACATCGAAATCGAGACCCGCATTGCTGTACCAGGCGATGAGCCAACCGTCTCCCACCGCAGCGATCGCTGGGTCGCGAGTGACCGCTCCAATCGACGTGATCGGCCGGCTCGTGATGACGAAATCTTCGGCTGGAATTTCCGCGAAATGGACCTCATCGAGGGCTCCAATGCCCGCGGACCAGACCGCTGCGGCGTCCGTTCCTTGGATGGCGAGACCCACGTCTCTTGGGCGAGGCGGGGCGTCGGTCCCCAACGTGAACACTTCCACGTTGCAAGAGGCCATTCCTCCGTCGCGCCCCGAATCGACCTCGTGCATATCTGCATCCGGAGTCGAGCCTGCGTCCACCGCCTGAGCGTCGCGGCGGGCTCCACCATCACTCGGCGGTGTCGGGGGGCGGGGCGTATCGCACGCGAGCGCGATCAGCGCGAACCATCCAAGCGTCGATCGCAAGACGAGCCCGAAACTTGGATCCATGTCCGAGAACATACCACGAGCCCACGGACCCAAGATAGTCACTGCGGCATGCGTATGGCTATCGGGTGATGTCCAATCCATAACTCGCCGACAATGCGCTCTGGGTCGAATCGGCCACTCACGGTCGCTGCACTTCTTCTATCGATGTTCATGGCGGCCATGGAGGCGACGGTCGTGGCGACGGCGATGCCGACGGTCATCTCCGAGCTTGGAGGAATACGCCTCTATGGTTGGGTGGGTGCGGCATATCTACTCGCATCGACCGTCACCGTGCCCCTCTATGGAAAGCTCGCCGATCGTCAGGGTCGCAAGCCCGTCTTGATGCTCGGCATCATCCTCTTCCTCCTGGGCTCACTCGCCAGCGGGCTCTCGACCTCCATCGTTCTTCTGATCGTGTACCGCGCAATCCAAGGTCTCGGCGCAGGCGCGATGCAGCCCATCGTGTTGACGGTGATAGGAGATCTCTATACGCCCGAGGAGCGCGGCCGCGTGCAAGGGCTCTTCAGTGCGGTGTGGGGATTCGCCGGCATCAGCGGACCGCTTCTCGGAGGCGCGATCGTCGAGCTGACCTCGTGGCGCTGGATCTTCTTCATCAATCTTCCGTTCGGCCTGATTGCGATCGCAGTGTTGGCCTGGGCTTACCGTGAAGCCCCTCGTCACGAAGCCCACTCCACACCCCTCGACATCATGGGTTCGCTCGCGATTTTGTTTGCATCGCTGGCGCTCCTCCTCGCGGCTTCCAACGTGTTCGTCTGGCCGATGGCGCTCACCGCCGTCTTGCTCATCATCGCGTTCATCGCCATCGAACGACGCGCACCCGACCCTGTGCTGCCCATTCCTCTCTTGACGCGGCGCCTCATCGCCTCTGCGACGATCGCGTCCTTTCTGCTCGGCTCGGCGATGATGGGTATCCTCAACTTTCTTCCGTTGCATGTGCAGGGTGTGCTGCGCGCCATGCCCCAAGAAGCGGGGCTCGTCCTTGCGCCGATGCTGGTCGGGTGGCCGCTCGCATCGGCCGTGACGAGTCGTCTTCTCATGCGCACCGGCTATCGACGCCCCGTGCTTCTCGGAGCCGCATTCACGGCGCTCGCGCTCATCGCGCTCATCCCACTCGTCTCGTTTCGAGCACCAAGCATCTTCCTCGCGAGCGCGATGTTCGTGTTCGGGCTCGGGATGGGCCTTGCGAACACTGCCATTGTCATTGGCGTGCAGGCGAGCGTCGGGTGGGAACAACGCGGCGTCGTGACCGCCGTGACCATGTTCTCACGCACCATCGGAGGCGCGCTCGGCGTTGGCGCTTTGGGCGCGCTCTTGGCAGCGCGGCTCGGGCGTACGCTCTCCCCCGAAACCGTGCGCGCGTTGCTCGATCCACATAACCAAAGCGCGGCGATCGAGCCGAACACCGCCGATGCCCTCGGCCTCGCCCTCGATCCTCTCTTCTTGACAGGGGGAGCCATTGCGGTGCTGACATGCCTCGCGGTGCTCGCGTATCCAGATGACAGAATCGTCAACAGACAGTTTACAAACAAATGACTTGCTGAGTGAGCACTGGGGCACAGGTCGAACGAGAGGCCCGTCATTTGCAGTGCAAAACTTGGAAAGAGCCGATTGGAAGACCCTTTCCCAAAACGATGATTAACAATCAATTTACTGGCAATTTGTGATTTACAGGTTGACTGATGTCAATGTGTGAAGCAGAACCTCGGAGCGCCCGAGGCAGGAGACAGGAACGATGAGCGAACACCCTGATATCCCTTTGGGCTTGCGTGTCCTCGGGCCGCTGAATCAAGAACGTACGGCGATTCTTTCGCGACCGGCGCTCGAGTTTTTGGTGGAGCTCGTTCGGGAGTTTCGTCCGAAAATTCGTGCATGTCTGAGCGCACGCGAGGTGCGTCACGCGGGGTTTGCTCGAGGAGAGCCGCTCGATTTTCTCGCCGAGACGAAGCATGTCCGCGAAGGCGATTGGACGTGTGCTTCTTTGCCGCGTGACCTCTTGGATCGACGTGTCGAAATCACGGGTCCGGTCGATCGGAAGATGATCATCAATGCGCTCAACTCGGGCGCCAACGTGTTCATGGCCGACTTCGAAGACGCCAATTCGCCGACATGGGCGAATTGCATCGAGGGTCAGATTCATCTGCGTGACGCCGTGCGACGTACGATTCGCTTCGAAGGAGGCGGCAAAACATATTCGCTCGGGGACAAGCCCGCGGTGATCTTCGTTCGTCCGCGCGGATTCCATCTGAACGAAGCGCACATCGAGGTCGATGGCGAGAGCATCCCAGGGATGCTCTTCGATTTCGGTCTTTACTTCTTCCACAACGCCAAAGCCCTCCTCGAGAACGGCAGTGGGCCGTATTTCTATCTGCCGAAGATGGAGAGCCACCTCGAAGCGAGGGTGTGGAATGAAATCTTCGTCTTCGCGCAAGACCGGCTCGGCATCGCGCACGGCACGATCAAAGCGACGTGTCTCATCGAGACCTTGCCGGGCGCGTTCGAGATGGACGAAATCCTCTACGAGCTGCGCGAGCACTCGGCGGGGCTCAACTGCGGACGTTGGGATTACATCTTCTCGTACATCAAGGTGAACGCGCGCGACGCCTCGCGCGTGCTGCCCGATCGCGCACAAGTGGGGATGACCCAGCCGTTCATGCAGGCGTATACGCGCATGGTCATCAAGACGTGTCATCGGCGTGGCGTTCACGCGATGGGCGGGATGGCCGCGCAGATTCCCGTCAAAGGGAACGAGGCCGAGAACGAACGCGCATTCGAAAAAGTTCGCGCCGACAAGCTCCGTGAAGTTCAAGAGGGTCACGACGGAACATGGGTCGCTCATCCGGCGCTCGTGGCTGTGGCCAAATCGGTGTTCGATCAGCACATGCCAACACCGAACCAGATCGCCAGTGGCAAACAGCAAGACTGGAACGTGCGCGCGGAAGATCTCGTGCGCGCCCCTGCTGGAACGAAAACGGAAGACGGCCTCCGCCACAATATCCGAGTTGGCATTCAATACATCGAAGCGTGGCTCTCCGGATCGGGCGCCGTTCCGCTCTATCACCTGATGGAAGACGCCGCGACCGCCGAAATTTCGCGCACGCAGATTTGGCAGTGGCTTGCGCACGGCGTCGTGCTCGATAATCGACGTGCCGTGACCCGCGAGCTCATCTCGGAGCTCGTTTCGGACGAGATGAAGACCATCGAACGCGAAATCGGAAAAGAGCGAATGGAACGCAGTCATTTCGCCGCTGCCCGAGAGCTGTTTCTGCGCGTCAGCATCGAATCCCCACTGGTCGAATTTCTCACCCTAATCGCCTACGAGGAGCTTCGGCGACTCGAACGAAGCTGAGAGGAGTGTTCCGTGAGCACGATTGCCCCGATCCAGAAGGACACCGATTCATTTACTGATCCCCGCTGGAAGGGCGTCGTACGCCCTTACGATGAAGCGATGGTGAAGAAGCTCCGTGGCTCGGTTCGCGTGGAGTACACGCTCGCCGACAAAGGTGCGCGTCGACTCTGGGCTGCCATGCATGAAAAGCCGTTCGTCCGTTCGCTGGGCGCGCTCACGGGCGGGCAAGCGGTGCAGATGGTTCGTGCGGGTCTCGAGGCGATTTATTGCAGCGGCTGGCAAGTCGCGGCCGACGCGAACACGTCCGCGCAGACCTATCCCGATCAATCGCTCTATCCCGCCGACTCAGTGCCGAAGCTCGTCGAGCGCATCAACAACGCGCTTTCGCGCGCCGATCAAATCGATTGGGCCGAGGGCATCACCAAGACGGATTACTTCGTGCCGATCGTCGCCGATGCCGAAGCCGGGTTCGGGGGTGCACTCAATGCGTACGAGCTCATGAAGAACATGATCCGCGCGGGTGCAGCGGGTGTTCACTTCGAAGATCAGCTCGCGAGCGAGAAGAAGTGCGGACATTTGGGCGGAAAGGTGCTCGTCCCGACGTCGCAATTCGAGCGCACGCTGCTCGCAGCGCGTCTGGCGGCGGACGTGTGCGGTGTGCCGACGGTGCTCGTTGCGCGCACCGATGCGGAGAGCGCGAAGCTCTTGACGAGTGACATCGACGAGCGTGATCGCGCGTTCTGCACTGGAGAGCGCTCGGCCGAGGGCTATTATTACGTGAAAAAGGGCGTCGAATCGTGTATCGCGCGCGGCAGGGCATACGCGAAGATCGCCGATTTGATTTGGATGGAAACCTCGACCCCCGACCTCAAGGTCGCGCGTCAGTTCGCGGAAGCCGTCCTCAAAGACAACCCGAACAAGATGCTCGCGTACAATTGCTCGCCTTCCTTCAACTGGAAAAAGAACTTGGACGAGTCGACCATCGCGAAGTTCCAGAAGGAGCTCGGCGCGATGGGCTACAAGTTCCAGTTCGTCACGCTCGCCGGCTTCCACATGTTGAACTACTCGTCGTTCATGTTGAGCGCCGATTACAACGAGCGCGGTATGGCGGCATACTCGGAGCTTCAGCAGAAAGAGTTCGCCGCAGAGTCGATTGGCTACACCGCGACGAAACATCAGCATGAAGTCGGCACCGGCTATTTCGATCTGATCAGCGAGATCGTATCGCAGGGCCAGAGCTCGACGACCGCGCTCAAAGGATCGACCGAAGAAGATCAGTTCCACTGAGCCGAGAAGAGAATGAAGAGCGAATGCCCGTGCGGCTTGGCCGTCACGGGTATTTCGCGTTTGTGCTAAAAGACCGCTTCCCGTGAGTCGATCTCCTCGAAGGAACGAAGCCTGGTTCTGGGGCGTCTTGCTCACGTTCTCGCTCGCAGTTGCGATGGCGGGATTCGTGAACTGGAGAACAGAGGTTTCCGTGACATCGAGCGAAGCGCTCGATCTCACCGAGCTCGAGGCGACGGATGAAGCACCGGTCCCCAACGGATTCGTCCCTGACTTACCGTCCGTACCAACACTCCCTCCCAACTTTCGACCGCCTTCGCGAAGTGCCGACACGACGGAGGATGCGCGGTTGGCGCAGCTCTCCGCCGAGATGCGGCTCCTTCGACAAGCGCGCTCGATGCTGGCCGATGACACGGCCGGTGCATTGAGTCTGCTCGACCAACATCGCGAACATTATCCCCAAGGTGCGCTCACGGAAGAGCGCGAAGCGTGCGCGCTCGAAGCGCTCGTACGTCTGCGGCAAATGGATCGCGCAGAGCGCAGATACCTCGATTTTCGCAACAATTATCCAGGATCCACGTTCATCCCACGGCTCGAACGCCTGATGCAGTAGGGCTCCCTCCGATCAATTCCCGCGTGGAGCCCCCTCTTTTCGCGGATCGCTCGCTGCATGAAGAGCGCGGCCACCGTCGCCAGATTCGATACGAATGGCTTGTACGTTGCCCACGGTGTCGACTTCTTGAAGCCGATGTCCGCGACCCCAAAGGCCAGCGAGCGATTCTCGATCGTATCGGCGCTCGTAGAGCGTCGTCTCGGGGCGACCTTGGTGATGAATGCGCGGTCTCCTCACGGCCTCGTCGACAGGCTCACCCAAAAGCAGCGTCGAGAGCATGACCTGCTCGGTCGCCGTGATGATGCGCGAGCCACCGCTTGCACCGATACAGAGCACAGGATCGTCCTCCGAAAAAACGATCGTCGGCGACATCGATGAAACAGGACGCCTTCCTGGTGCGGGAAGATTGGCCGCGCCGCCCGGCAGACCGAAGTAGTTGGCCACGCCCACTTCTCGTGCAAAATCATCCATCTCGTCGTTGAGGACGATGCCTGCTGCACTCACGCGCGCGCCGAATAGAAGATTGATCGTCGTCGTGACCGCGGCGATGTTGCCTTCGGCATCGACGACGCAAAGATGCGACGTTCCAGTCCCGGAGGGAGGCTCGGTCTCATGGGGCTCGGGCCCATCGAGAGGGAGCTCCCAGTCGTCTGCCGAACGCATGCGCAGCGGATCGAAGAGCGCCGCGCGCCGCGCGAGGCGTTCTTCACTGAGCAGTTCGCCGAGTGGAATCTCCGCGTGATCAGGATCTCCAAGATACGCCGCGCGATCCACGAACGCACCGCTCCATGATTGACTGAGTGCGTGGCGAAACGCGGCGCCCTCACGCCATCCGCCCTCGGGCTGCCAATGTTCCATCAGCGCGAGCGAGTGCAAAATCGTAAACCCACCCGCGCTCGGCGGTGGCATCGTGACGAAGCGATACCCAAATCGAGTGGCTGAGAGCGGCGCGCGATCGCGCACGGCGTAGTGCGCAAGATCGTCCATCGTGATCACACCCCCATGCGCCTGGACCGCTTGGACGATCGCACGTGCGATCGCCCCTCGATAAAACGGCGCCGCGCCCTGACGGCCGAACGTGCGCAACGTGGAGGCCAGCTCGGGATTGCGAATCGGGGCCCCCAAAGGGATGCGATCTGCGCCTTGCGGCACCCACGACGCGAGCCATCGATCGGCGCGCAAAATGGAACCCAACATCGCCGATCCGTCGCTTAGATATCGCGATGCCGGAACGCCTTGCCGTGCGTACCGTTCGGCGGGTGTCGCGATCTGCGCTTTGCCGACACGACCCGAGCCAAATCGCGAGATGAGCGCGTCGATGCCTGCGGGTTCGCCAGGAACGGCGACGGCCAAGCCGCCCGTGCGCGAACGCTCTGCGGCCACGAGATCGTCCTCTCCTTCGCGGCGTTCGAACATCGCGGCCGAAGCGCCCGAAGGCGCACTCTCTCGAAAATCGAGCACATGGAGCGATTGATCGGAAGCACGGTAATAAAGCGCAAAACCGCCACCACCAAGGCCACTCGACGCGGGGCTTACGACTCCGAGCGCGAGCATCGTGGCGGCAGCTGCGTCCGCGGCGTTGCCGCCTTCTCGGAGGATGGACGCGCCCGCTTCGGAAGCGAGCGGGTGATCTGCTGCGACCGCGTCGCGATAGAAGACACCTGCATGAGCGAGCTCCACGGGTGCGGCCTGACCGAGGATCACGCAGACGAAGAGCGCGGCCGAAGCCCCGATCGCCATTCGAGACGCCCATCTCGCGAGTGGTCTTTGCATGGGGCTTTTTAAATCTTGGTGAGGCTCGATGGCCAGTCGAAAAGCCCCCGTGCTCTTTTCCTCGTTTGCTTGTAGAACGCGATGCTGTCAGTCGCCGCCTTCGGCGCGCGACGGGTCTACGTGCGAATGCCCGAACCCATCCCGCCGTCCGCTGCCCTCTCCTATTGGCTCAGCCAAAGGGACGCCGTGTCCTGGCTCCAAACATTGCCGGATGCATCGATCGACCTCGTCGTGACGGATCCGCCTTACGAATCCCTCGAGAAACATCGCGCCGTGGGCACGACGACGCGGCTCAGCCATAGCAAAGCCTCGAGCAATGATTGGTTCACCGTCTTTCCGAATGCACGCTTCAGAGAACTTTTTTGGCAAGTGCATCGGGTGATGCGGAAAAACACGCATTTTTATCTTTTTTGCGATCAAGAGACAGCGTTCATCGCCAAACCCATCGCCGAAGAAGTGGGCTTCAAGTTTTGGAAGCCGCTCATATGGCACAAGCTCGCGATCGGTATGGGCTATCACTACCGCAGCACCTACGAAATGATCCTTTTCTTCGAAAAGGGAAAACGAAAGCTGAACGATTTGGGGATCTCCGACGTGATCGCGGAGAAGCGCATCCACAAAGGCTATCCCACCGAAAAGCCGGTGCGCGTGAACGAAATTCTCATCACGCAGAGCACCGTGCCCGGTGAGCTCGTGATCGATCCATTCATGGGCACCGCGTCCGCAGGTGTTGCGGCGCTCGGTCAGGGGCGCCATTTCTGGGGCAACGACATCAGCGACAAGGCGCTGACGATCGCCGAAGAACGTCTGGCGAAGTCCGGTGGACTTCGCCATTCCTCTTCCCCATTCGTTCAGCGCCCGATGCTCTTTTAGGGCGTGTCCGCATATTCCGGACCGAGCATGGCGAAGGGCACAGAATCGCAAGACCTCGCGGCTCGTACCTTGCGCACTTGCGCGACCTGCGTCATGCCGCTCGCGCAATGCGCATCGTCGTACTCATGGACCCAGTGTCGACCGTCCAGGTCGATGCCGACACCTCGTTTGCCCTGATGCTCGAGGCGCAGGCTCGCGGGCATCGCGTCGATCACGCTTTGATCACCGATCTCTATCTCGATGATTGGCGCGTGGGTGCGCGTGTTCGACGCGCGACGATGGAGCGCAATCCGGACTCGCCGATCACTCTCGGAGAGTTCGAAGACGTTTGGCTCGATGAAGTCGATGCCGTGCTCGTTCGGAAAGATCCTCCTTTCGACTCGAACTATCTCTGGGCTTGTCACTTGCTCGAGCATCTTCGCGGCAAGACCCTCCTCGTCAACGATCCGCGGGCGCTGCGTGATGCGAACGAAAAGCTATATGCCACTCATTTTCCGGACGTGATGCCGGCGACCCTGGTGTCGAACGACAAGCCGAGGATCAAAGATTTTCTCGAACGGGTGGGCGGTCGCGCGGTGCTCAAGCCCCTCAGTGGTGCAGGCGGCGAGAGTGTCTTTTTGATGCAAGAAGGTGATCTTAACGTCAATGCGATCATCGAGACCGTCACTCAGAACGGATCTCGCGTGGCCATGGCGCAGGAGTTTCTTCCCGAAGTCGTCCACGGCGACAAACGCATTTTGCTTCTCGATGGCGAACCACTGGGCGCCATCCTTCGTGTCCCGCAGCGCGGAGATGTGCGCTCCAACATTCACGTCGGCGGCACGGTGGAGGGGGTCGAGCTCGACGATCGGGACCGCGCGATCATTTCGCTCGTCGGGCCACGATGTCGCGCGGATGGGCTTTATTTCGTGGGCCTCGACGTGATCGGCGGAAAGCTCACGGAGGTCAACGTCACGAGCCCTACGGGCATTCAACAAATGTCACGGCTCGCCGGTCAAAACTTCTCGGCCCACGTGCTCCAATGGCTCGAGCTTCGTCTCGCATCTTGATTGTCGGTTGGCATGGCTCGCGCGAGCGTCATCTCCGCGGTCTGGCGCAACATTACGAGAAGCACCTCGGGCTCGAGACGTGCATTTGGATTCCTCGTAGCTTCGAAGCCATGTCGCGGCCGAACGGCTGGTTCAACGAGGGTCAGCGTCTTGCCGATCATCTCGCACATCTCGATCGAGACGGAGCACGGCCCTTTTCCGTTCACGCGTTCAGCAACGCGGGCTTTTGGTCATTGCGTGCGTTCCTCGAGGCGCTCCCGCCCGAAGTGCGTGCGCAGCATCGCGCGACCATTCTCGATTCCGCGCCGGGATTTCCCGAACATGTTTCGCCACGTTTTACTGCGACCTACGCGAGCCGTGCGATGTTGCCGGGCATCCTCGCCGCGCTCGGGCGGCGCCCTTCTCATGTTCATCCGCTTCTCACGCCGCCCCTCTCCGCGTTCATGGGCCTTTGGCACCTGATCGCCCCAAGCCAGATTCAATTCATGCAGTCGAGCCTTGGCTTCATGCAGAGGATACACATTGGAAAGCCACTTCTCGCGATATGGGGAGGTGCCGACATGCTCGTCCCCCGAGAGCATGTCGAGCGATTCCTCGACCAGGCGGAACGCGAGGGTGTTCGAGTCGAGCGCCTCTTCTTTCCCGAAGGCCAACACGTCCATCATCTCGTCGCCCACAGGCAACTCTACCTCACCACCTGCACCGCCTTCCTGGCGGACGAGATGAACCTCAACGGCTTGGCTGGATGAGTACGAGGAGCGCTTCTTGACCAAGGAGCCAAACACGTCCAGCGCCGTCCACTTCGACATCCATGAACTGTTCGATGGGCAAAGCGCCCGTTGCGCTCAAGTCGTGCCACTCGGTTCCGTCGAACTCCAAAAGCCCCCGCCTCCCCGCAGCCCAAAGGTGCCCTGCGGAATCGGTGGCGAGCGCCGTCGGCCTTCGTTCCCGCACCAAGAGCGGCTGGTAAAAATCAAAAGCTTGTTCGTGATAGGAACCAAGCCCCTCGGCCGCCGCGATCCACATTCGACCGCTTCCGCTCGTCACATCCGAGACGACTTCGCCTCGCACACCGCGCGTCTCATCGAACACGATCGCCTGATGCTCTTCGAGGCGGACCGCGCCATTCAATGTCGCAAACCACGGATGACCCATCGCATCGAACGAAATCGCCGACACTTCGTCGGGAATGGGCAACCCTTGTCCTTGATCCACCGCGCGGTGGTAATACGCCACGGTCTCTCGATTCGAATCGATCATCGCCACGCCACGCGATCGGTCCTCACCAATATTCACCGCCATCCAAATACGGCCATCATCACTGACCTCCATGAACGGAATCGAGGTGATCGAAGCTTCGAGGTCGCGCTCCAAGAAAAGACGAAACGCCCCGCTCTCGCTCACGAAGATTCGCACGTGGGCCGTGCCTGCATCGAACGCGGCCAAGTAGGCTCCGCGCGGCCCAGAAGCGATCGCCTGCACACGCAATCCCTCCGGCAGCTCGAGCCTCCGCCAACGCCCATCTTGCCATTTCGCGATCGCCCCACCGCGCGCACGCATCCACACTCCCCCTCGGGCTTCGGTTGCGATTTGCAAATCCGCATTGGGAACGAGCGAATACGATCGGAGCCAACGCAGATCGCCGCGCGGCCCAACCTGCACCACACCCTGGTTCGCTGCCGCGACGAGCAGATGCTCCCCGCTGACGAAGGCGCGGACCATACGGCTCGGTAGACCATCGATACGCAGCGGATTCGCGACGAGTGAAGGAGCATCCACGCTCGGCCCCGACTCCGGCACATGCGCCATCGACTGAGGCGGACGAAGCACGCGCGAAGCGTCGATTTGCGGTGATTCGCTCGCAGCCACGGATCTGGCGATCGCCTCGCGACGCGCGTTTCCTACCCGTGACGAAAGCGCGCGAAACGCGGTGCCCGGCCCTGTAGGCGCAATGGAAAATGCACGTTCAGTGGTCATGAGGGTCGCACCCCGACTCCCTCTTTCCACGAGCCCGATGACCGGCTCTTCGAGCCCAGGCAGGGTCAATCCATACCAATTCGTCCCATCCCAGAATGCGAGCTGGGTCTTCTGCACGCCCTCGACGAGGGCCAAGACCTGACCGGGGAGCACGGGAACGATCGAGCGCACGTACGGCTCAGGAATTCCACTCGAAGGCCCATGCTCATGCATTGTATCACCTTCGATATAAAGCATCCCTCGATCGGTTCCGACCCACACATGTCCCTCGGGGGTCAGCGAAAGAGTGGTGCAATGAAGCGGTTCCCCCAGCGACTCCCATGTTCCATCCACCCGACGAAAAAGCCCCGAAAGCGTACAGAGCCATGCGGTGCCATCGCGTGCGATGGCAAGATCGGTGGCGCGAACATGCGCAGGAACGCCTTCGACCCGAGTGATTTGCCCATCCCGCCATGATGCGAGCCCTTGGGCCGTGGCCACGAGCCAACTTCCGTCGTTTTCGCTCGCAATGGCATGAACGTCGTTGGACGGGAGTCCGTCAGCCACGCCGATCCGCTGCGGTTCGGCATCCCCTGCGTACACCAGCACGCCATCATCGGTCGCCACGAACACACTGGAGCCGGTGACGATCACATCGCGCACTTCTTCGAGATCTGTCATCGAGAGGGCGAGACGAGCACCTGTCGCCGTATTCACCTGTGGTGTGGTGGCCCCAAGAGGTTGGACAGCACTTGATCCACAGCCGTACATGGTGAGTGCGAGAACGACGAGGGCTTTCGAGTGACGCATGGGTTCCGCTCTAGCCATGCCGCTCCACCAGTGTCAAATCGGAACGGGTGGAACCCACTCGGCGGGTGTGACGCGATGCATCATTGAAAGGACCGTTTCAGATTCGAAAGCCTTCTCTGAAATCAGAAACAGATAGGGGGCCTAAGAAATCGAAAAACACTTGAAACACGAAGCTCCCCCTGTTGGCACGCCTCCCGCATAAGATAGGACCGCGACGTAGCGGAGTCGGCGAGTCTGCCCCCCCAACCGCCGATTGAGCTACGTCGCACTTAGGCCCGCGCTGCAATCCCCCCCCGCAGCGTGGGCCGCTTTAATTTCACCAGTCTTTTCTTTCTGAGACTGGTCTTTCTGAGACTGGGTCTACTTAGGAACCGATCGAATTCTGAACAACCACGACATTCTGGAGGACGACCCAGGTGACCGCGATCAGGAGCCCCATCGCGATGGCCACCAAAATCCAGAATCCGCGTCGTGCATCCGCCTGCTCAGAAAACCGAGTTCGATAAAAGCGACCTCGACTTCGTCGCCGCAACTTCGATTGCACCCCGGGCAATAGATCCGGCGTCTCGTCCACATCCTTGGATTCCGTCCCCAGGGCCGCAGCGCTGCGAACGACCCATCGATAGGAATCGAATTCCTCGCGAAGCGCCGGATCATTCGCAAGCGCCCGTTCGAGCGCTTCTTTTTTGGAAGACGGAAGCGTCCCCTCGATGGCCTCGCCAAAGAGCTCGCGTGCTTCATCGTGGTCCATGATCTCACTCACCGCGCGAACCCTTGGATCGGCGTTCGTGCATCGCGAGTTGCACCCGCTTTGCCAATGCGAGCCTCGCGCGATGCAGACGGCTCTTCACCGTGCCCTCGAGCAACCCCGTTTCGGCTTGAATCTCCTCGTAACTCATATTCTCGACGTCCCGCATGATCACAAGCATTCGTTGATCTTCGTCGAGCTCCATGATCGCGCTGCGCACGATGATCTCCATTTGATTCGCTTCGGCTTGCTCATCGGGGCGCGCGATCTGCGCCGACGGATTCATCGTCGCGCTTTCGAGCGCATCGTGTTCAGAGAGTTCATCGAGTTCCTTGCGCTTCCCACGCGCCCGTCGATCCAGATACTTGATACGGTTTTTACAGTGATTGGTGGCCACTCGATAAAGCCACGTCGAAAACTTGCTGTCTCCGCGGAAACTATCGATCGACTTGAACACGCTAATGAACACCTCTTGAGCCACGTCTTCGGCTTCTTCGCGGTCCCCGAGCATCCGCAAAAGCAGCCGAAACACACGCTCTTGATAGAGGCGCACGATTGTGTTGAACGCGGCTTCGTCCCTCCGCTTCAAGCGCTCGATGAGCTTTTCTTCTTCACCATCGAGCATCGGGAGATGAAACCCTGCGGCAGCCGCTGCCCTATCGATATCTCGGGCGAGATCCACCGCCCAAGCAAGACACCGCGTCCATGGGTTGGTTCCCGTGAAGGTAGCAAAGAACGTTCAATGGACGGAATAACGAAAGCCCAACAAAAGCCACGTATCGTCGTCACCCACCACTTGCTGCCGATACGAGAAGTCGAGCCCCCATTCGTTCGTGACGTAACCAAGCCCAGCCGTGATGTAATGAATATCGCGGCCTGTATCGAAGCTGTAGCCCGCCCGGATGGGCACTCCAGAAAGGAACACCTCCACGGCTCCTCCGAGGAGCGCTTCGGGCCGAAGTGAGCCGTCTGGCGCATAAAACGTCGAGAGATCTGCGAGTCCGTCGAACGCCAGCGTGACCATGTTCTCGATCGTGTAGCTCGCGCTTCCACCCACGAGACGAGGGACGAGCGATGTGCCGTGATCGATGAGGTTATACCCCAACGCCGCGATGTGCAGACCCGCCACTGGACTCACCCGAATCGATGCGTCCATCGTGATCCCCTCGGCGAAAGGTCCTCGTTCGTCTCCCTCAGGCTGACCTTCCCGCCAAAAACTCATGTAACGACCGCTGACGCCGATCGCGAATGCATCGCCGAGCGGAAGACCCAGCGCGACACGCCCTTCCATCCCCCCGTGTCCATATTGTCCGTTGCCCATGATGTAACGATAAGAAACGCCCATGGCGACTGGAGAGCTGAAGGAGTCGACGAGCGCAGCGCCAATGGTGAACCGGCTCGTCCCCGGCTCGTATCCGGCCACACTTTCGATGTGATAGGCGCGCGTGATCGACATGCCCGCGGCGTTGTATGCGAGGCCCGAGGTCGAAGCCGCGGAGGCTCGAGCTCCAAGACCCATGGCGACTCCCCTCGTCGTCTCTTGGACGTCGGCCACAGGAGGATCGACCGCGCGCTGAGCCCATGCCCGCATGGGCGCAAAGAGCGCTGGCCACAACACAAAAGCGACACACATCCACTGACCCGGATGAACCTGACGAACCATCGCGTCTCCGATCCTGCGCACCCAAGACGTTTCCGTGCGCCCGATTGTGGAACGGGACGCTTGCGCCGCGGATTCCGACTTACCTCGTTCAGCCGAACGAACCAAGAAAAAGGCGGAATCGTCGGTGATCCGTGAGCCTTACGATCGCTGCGGATCCCCATCGCTCACCGGATCACGTGTGATCTCGCCGACTTCCGCGAGCCCCCTCGAACGGGGGTGTGTATCGAGCCTCGAATGACGGAAACCCACACCCAGAAACATATGTGATCACAGTTGGTTACAAGTTTTCGTCACGAGACCCATAGACGGCGCCCAGGAGCTTTGCTAGCGTCAATCTCCCTCGAGGGGGCCGGTGCCTTCGGTCGAGATTTGTTTTTTTCCGCGAGAAATCGCGGTCCGGAGTGTCTCGGTATCTCATGAGATCATCAGAACCTCCCCTCTTGGCTTTGCCGTGGATGCTCTTCGCTTGGATTCCAGGACGTCTTCGATATATCGATGATGATAGATGTATCGACGATGATAGGCGCGTGTCGGGCGACAAATACGTATCGTGGATGAAATCGTGATACGCCCGCGCTGGATACGAACCTCTGGTTGAACGCTGCTCGAGCCCGTCGAACGGGTTTGTCCGTGGCGCGTACTCGGGCCATGAAGAGCGAGCTTAGGGAAGCACCATGAGCCGTTTCGAACGGCTTGTGGATTGGTTGTGGATTGGTTGGTTAACTCCGCACAAAGGCTTGGGTTTCTGGCATGGACGCGTTGTGGGAATCGACTCTTGGCAAGCTGCGTGGAAGGCTCGCAGAGGAGACTTACGCGACTTGGCTCGAACCCATCCGGTTCGATGGCATCGAGGGACGCGAGGTGCGTCTTCGGATTCCAAATCGGTTCTTTGCAGATTGGATTTCCTCTCGGTATTTGCCCGATATCTTGGAGTCCCTCGGTAGGTTGACCGGCACGCGTGAGCTCGACGTCGTGTGGGTCGTCGACGCGGGCCTTCAAGAGCAGGTCAGCTCGGCAGGACAGGTGAGCGCGCCTTCGGTCATGGGAACGACGGAGGCAGGAGATGAGTTTCGTGCGCCGCGTCTTTCGATGGATCGCCGCGCAACGGCGCGTGCGTCGCGTCCTTCGATGCGCGCGTATCGCGCGGCGGGCGAGCTTCCGTTCGACATGCAGGCGGAGTCGTCCATGCCCAAGCCTCCGTCTGTTCGAACTGAAACGCCTCTACCGGAGGCCTCATACGCGCTCAATCCACGATACGTCTTCGACAATTTCGTCGTCGGGCCTTCGAATCAGCTGGCGCATGCGGCATCGATCGCCGCGAGCTCGAGCCCAGGCAAACGCTACAATCCGCTTTTCATCTATAGCAAAGTCGGCCTGGGCAAGACCCACCTCGTCAACGCCGTGGGCCACAAGGTGCTCGAGGACAGCCCCGGTGCGCGCATTCTTTTCCTCAGCGCCGAGCGCTTCACGAACGAGTTCATCTGGGCGTTGCAGCACAAGCGCATCGACGAGTTCCGCGGTCGGTATCGTGGTTCGTGCGATGTGCTGGTCATCGACGACATTCAGTTCCTCGCGGGGCGTGAACAGACGCAGGAAGAGTTCTTCCATACATTCAACGCGCTCTATCACGCCGACAAACAGATCGTCGTGACGAGCGACGTCTACCCGCAGCACATCCCCGAGATGCAGGAGCGCCTCATTTCGCGCTTCCAATGGGGATTGGTGGCGGATATTCAGGCGCCCGAGCTCGATACGCGCATCGCGATTCTTCGAAAGAAGGCGGAGCAAGAAGACATTGCACTTCCGGACGATGTCGCGTTGCTCATGGCGCAAGTCGTTCAGAGCAACGTGCGCGAGCTCGAAGGCACGCTGTTGCGATTGGCCGTGTACGCCGATTCGATGCGGCGCTCTCTCGACATGGATGTCGCGCGAACGGCGCTCGGAGCGCAGCTGCCCAAGGACAGAGCCGTTCGTCAGACCACGGTCGAAGACGTGCAGCGCGCGACGTGTGAATATTTCCAAATCGGGCTGAAAGAGCTGATGAGCGATCGGCGTCATCGCAATGTCTCGCAGCCACGAATGATCGCGATGTACATCTGCCGTGAGCGGCTCGAGCTCAGCTATCCGATGATCGGCGCGCGTTTCGGCAACAAAGACCACACGACGGTCATGAACGCGCACCGGAAAATCAAAGGTTTGTCCGAGAGCGACGAGCGTGTGCAGCGCGCCATCGAGGTGATCGAGCGCAAGATCGGCCTCGTTTGAACGTTGGCTTCACGGGAGGTTCAACCGAATCGACATGGGGTCCGCGTGCTCGGGGCGGGCCCCACTCGAGCGCAGCGCGCCGACGTGGAGTTCCCCGCTTTCGGCATCTTCGTCCGTGATCGGATGCGTGGATCGGATCACGTCGCCCGCTTGGAAATGTGCGGGCGAAAGCAAACCATCGGCGATGAGATCGACGCGTGAAGGTCTCTTCCGTCTTCCGATGCGGAGCGCGAGATCTTCGGGGCAAGCTCCTCGAGCCACGAGCTCCAAAACCAAGAGAGAGCGCTCGATCCGCGCATTTCGAAGCCCCAGGCACGCCGAAAGGCGCTGTCCTTCGCTCGGATCTTCGGTGTGATCGACCACATATCGCGCGACGCCGATGCCCGAACGCGGATCACGATCGCGCGCGAGGAGGAGGTAGTCCCCCCCAGAGGCGATCAAGGCGTGATCATCGCGGGCGAGCCACGTGCGCAAGAGAGGCTCTTCTTCTGTGCGCAAGAGATCTTCTTCATGGCGATATCGTCGACGATGAAACGCATCGAAGACGACGTAGGCGCTATTGGACTCAGGTGGGGGTGCGCGCCGCAACGTACGCCGCTCCGCCAAATGCGGTAAGAGCGCATCGGGTGCTTGCACCGAGGCGCCCTCCGGAATGTGCGAGAGCACGATGCGAGCGCCATTCGTATTCTCGTCTGGTGTGAAGTCATCCCACGAAAACGAGAGCGAGAGCGGTGTGCCGCCGAAGAGGGCGTGAGCCAAAACCGCGGAACAAACAAGAGGCGAGAGGCGCAGCGCGTCTCCGATGTGCAACGAGCCTAGCCGCAACGACGCGGCGCCCTGAACGCTCGCAGCGGCGATGAGCGGGAGCGCTGGGGTCAAATAGTGTGAATCGAGATCCGTTGTCCCCGGAAACTCCGAAAGGAGATTGATCGCGATCACAGGCGCGCCAAGGAGCAAAAACCCCGGCCGCAGGAGCGGCAAGAGCGCGAAGGGCGCGCAAATCATCGGAATGTAAAGGAGACGATGGTTCGCCGAGAGATGGTCCAGGAGCTCGCGTGGATGGCTGAGCACATAGAAGATGACCTCGGTCGTGCTTCGGCCGAAACGGCCGAAATGAAGCTCGAGGGAGCCATTGGGAGGCGCGTAGAGCGGGTGCAACACCAGCATGAAGAAGAGCACATAGACGAGAGAGCCCACGGCCACGCCGATGCCCGCCTTCGAAAAGCGCGTCAGCTCGCTTGCGCTCGCACCTTTCGCACTCCGGCGGTCCATGAACACCAAGAATGGAGCCGCCATCCCCATGAGCGTCGTCACGAGCCCGAGATCTTCTCGACACGCGAGGACCCCCAACACTCCGAGCACAAGGCCGGGCCCGCTACGCCGATCGAGCGCATCTGCGGCCCACGCCAAAGGAAGCGCCGCGACTGTGCCTGGATGAAACTCGCCCGTCGCCACATGCGAGATGTTCGGATGAAGAAGCCATGCGAGCGCAATGGCGAGCGCTCCACGATCCCCAACATGGCGTGCTCCGATTCGCGCAAGAGGAAGCGCGGCGAGCGCCACGGCAAAGGCTTGTGCCACGAGCAGTGTCGGAGCTTGCCCGAAGATGGCGCCGAGCACCCCGAGCGGCATCAAGATCCACACGAGGTGCAAGCCTCGTGCGCTCGCGCCGACGATGGGGTGATAGGGATCATGATGAATCTCGCCCCAAGCCATCCGCGCGTAGAACGCGAGATCGAACGTCTCGTTGTGATAGGTGTCGAACCTCGCGAGCGCGAGCGTCGCGAAAAGAGACGCGCTGCCGAGCATCATCGCGCCCAGCATGATCCGAGTTCTTCTTTCGAGACTTGGGATCGTCCCGCCGAATGCGTCGCGAAAAAACGCTCTCACGCGGCGCCAAAAGTGAGAGCGCGAGCGGCTCGGCGCAAGTCGCTTGCGCTCATTGCCGGACATTGTCACGCCACCTATCTTTCGTCAGGTGTCTCTAAGCTTCCGAAGTCGCCGAGGTTTGTACGCGATCATCGATCCTTCGCTCTGTCGCGGGCGCGACCCTATCGTGATCGCCGAGGCGATTTTGCGTGGTGGTTGTGCGCTGCTGCAGTTGCGTACCAAACGCGCCTCGGATCGGGAGCGACTCACATGGATGCACGCGCTTCGCGAGCGGGCGCATGCGCATGACGTCCCGTTCATCGTCAATGATCGTCCTGATCTCGCAGTGCTCGCGTCGGCCGATGGGCTTCATCTAGGACAAGACGACTTGCCGATCTCCGAGGCCCGCAAGATCGTGGGCTCGATGCCGATCGGACTCTCGACACATCGCGAATCGGAGGTGCGAGCTGCCATGGCCGCGGGCGCCGATGTGATCGGATTTGGTCCTGTGTTCGAGACGAAGAGCAAAGAGAACCCGGATCCTACCGTGGGCCTCACGCAGCTCACGGAGGTCGTGCGGATCTCGAAGATTCCCGTGGTGGCGATCGGTGGAATCGATGAATCGAACGCGGCCCTCGTACGCGAGACGGGGGTCTCCTTCACGGCGTGCATCTCAGCTCTGGGTGAAGCGGATGATCCCGAATCCGCTGCACGATCCCTCCATCGCGCGCTCGGAGGAACATCATGATCGAGCTCGCGATTGGCGCGGCCGTGGTGGTCGCCGCATCGGCGCTTGCGCGAGCGGTTTTGCAGAACCGATTGGATCGCGAGGCCTCTGCCAAGCGAAGCGCTGAAGAGCTCGCAAGGCTGATCGATCCCCGGCGCGACGTCCGAGTCGGCGATGTTCTTCTTCACCTCGGTGAATCGCTCTGGCTCTCGGGATCGATCGAATTCGATGAAGAGGGCCAGCGGTTCACGCTCTTTCGCTCTCCAGAGAACGCGGACATCTCCTGGGTATTTCAGCTCGACGAAGAAGGGCGCGAGTGGGCGCTGCTCAGCGAGTGTCGCGACATTCCGGAAGGAGCCGTCCCCGTGCAACTGAGGCTGGGCGGACGCCTTTTGTCCCTCGAGCGCCGCGGACGTGCCTCTGCGAGAGGAAAGGGCGAGCATCTTCCGAAGCTGACACCGAAGGCCTCGTTCACGATCCTCTCGGATGCGGGCGGCAAAATGGCCGTCATCATCGACTTCGAAAAGGGCGAACGACTTTCTCTCCTGGGCGACCGAAAGGAACGAGCCCTGCTCGACGTCTTGCCCGGCTCGTGAATGCCGCTATTTCGCGGCTTTTTTGGTCGACGCCTTCTTTTTGGCTTTCGTGACCTTGGATGGCTCTGGTTCTGGAGGTGCGATGCTCTCGAAATATCGGATCGCACTTTCGATCGAGCTCATCAACGCTTCGCGCACGACGATGGCCAACGCATTGTCGTTCATCTTGAGCGCGTCGTAATAACGCTGTCGTTCGGTCGCGTGAATGATCGCTGGCGGGTATCCATGGGAGAGCAAGATCAGATTCATCACGAGCCGCGCGACCCTTCCGCTGTGTTTGGGGAAGGGATAGATATGGAGCAGCTGGAAATGCGCTTTGGCCGCGAGGCGCACTGGATGCGTCGTGCGCTTCGTCTCCGCCGCGTTCACCCATTGAGTGAACTGTCGAAGCTTGTACGAGATCTTGTCGGGCGGAGCGATCTCGTGGAAATAGAGCCGATGGATCGGCATGTCCTTGCGATATGCCGGTGGCTTCTTCCCTTCGACCTCTTCGGGCGCAAGACAAATGTATAGATCTTTGAGAACATCGAGATCGATCTTGAGCCGCTTGCGCGTGGCCATCTCCCGAACGAGCTCGACGGCGCGCTTGTTCTGACGAATCTCGTCGAACATGGGAATCATCGCGTTGTCGCTCGGTGGTTCACCCCGAATCGCAGCGTTGAGCTCCGGGATCGAATACACGATTCCTTCGAGCGCGCTGTCATGGTGAATCCACGACAAATCGAGCTTGAACGAATAATCGTTTCGCGCTTCCTCCGGGCTCCTCTCGAAAAGTTTCGTGAGGACAGCCAAACGCTGATCGAGCTGTTTGGCCTGCTGCTGGAGGCGCGCAGAATCTGCGCCCGGATTCAAAGGCGATCCAGGATGCTGCGACGACATGGCGTGGCTCGACATGCTTTGAAAGAACCCTCGAAGGGCAACCGCGATCGTTGAAAGATACCAGCATGCGGCAATGTGGGCAAGAAGCCTCACGAATGTTCAGTGATTCTCTTCGAGGAGGGCCGTAATTTCAGCCTCGAGCTCGGACTCCGAAGGGACTCCGACCTCGATGTGTCGCACAATTCCACGGCGATCGATCAGCATGAGTGTGGGAATGGATGAGATCCCGAATGCGGACTGCATTTCATTCTGTTCGTCGTGGAGTGATGGGAATGTGGCGCCGAGGGCGCGATGTGAACGCGCGACGAAGTTTCGATCGCGCTCACTCTCGATGTTCACGCCGAGCGTGACGAGTCCGGCATCACGATGACGCTCGGCGAGCGCCGACACGATGGGCATCGACGCGCGGCAGGGAGCGCACCAACTCGCCCAGAAGTCGAGGATGACGACCTGACCGCGCAGGGTCTCGAGCGAGACGCGATCCCCATCGGCGGCGCCATCGCCCGCGACGATCGCCGCTTCGAACGGAGGGCACGTATGGTCGACGAGCGCGCTTCCTGGCGATCCACCAGACATGCTCTCCACCGCCCAGAGCCCGATGACGAAGAGCAAAAAGCCCCAACCAAGAGCGTTCATCCAGCGAGTCATTTGTCTCTTTCACGCTTCTTCTTGAAGAGATCGTGGCGAGCTCTTTCGCAAATGGCGAGGAGCGCGGGATGTTTGATTCGACGCTCCACGGTGATTGCATAGTAGTTTTGTCGGATTCCATCGAGCTCACCAATGGCGCGCACGCCGTATTGGGCACGCACCTCATCGGCGATCACCGAGGGCATCGCGAAGACACCGATGCCAGCTCGCCCGAAAGCTCCGAGCAACGCCGTGTCTTGGAATTCGCCGCGCACCTCCAAACGGATTCCGCGAGCCTCCATCCACCCTGCGAGCGCACGTCGCAAAAATGTGTTCTCGATGGGGACGAGGAAGGGTGCACCGTCGAGCGATTTCGGAAACCCTCGACGCAATCGGTGAGCGACCTTCGGCGCAGCAAAGAGCATCACACCGCACTCACCGAGCAAATGACTGTGGGCCCGGATCGGAGAGCCAGGATGGACTGGCGCCTCGGCGATGACGACATCGATCGTGTGCACGGCGAGATCGGCCAAGAGCCGGTCTTGGCGATCCTCGAAGCACTGGAATCGAATCTCACGATCGACTTCGAGCGCAGGAGCAAGGAGTCGTTGCACGATCAACTTGGGGACTTCGTCCGCAGCACCCACGACCAACCTCGGATGCCGTCGCATCGGTAGGCCTCGAAGAGAATCTTGCAAATCGCGGCCAAGCGCGAAAATCTCTTCGGCGTATCGAAACACGTGTCCGCCGGTATCCGTGAGCACGAGCTTGTTGCCGCGACGATGAAAGAGCTGCACTTCCAACGCGTCTTCGAGCGTCTTGAGCTGCCCGCTGACGGTGGGTTGCGCGAGCCGCAGTTTTCGACTCGCCGCCGAGACGCTTCCTTCACGCGCGATCGTCCAAAAGTAATAGAGATGATGATAGTTGAGCCACACGTCCTGCACGATAGACAGAGTATCGACTTTTTCGATGTGGCCCACCGAAATTTGCTCTTCGTCGATACCGCGTAAAAAGCGTAAGAAGGATGAGTACATCGCGAGAGCAATTGGGCGCTTTCGCAGAACATCATTTGTTTCGGAGGTCTCGATGCGAGGGTCACTGCGTGAGCGCGGTGCACGGTCGCGTGAGGCAAAGGAACGATCTTCTCGTCGCGAGAATCGTTCCGAGTGCGTTGCCGTGTGCGGGCAGCTCTTGGTCCTTTTCTCTGCTGTCGCTCTGACGATGCATCCGATCAACGTATCGGAGTGTGCGACGGAGCTTGTCTTGTTCTTGCTCGGGTGGGGCGTCATGACGAGCGCATGAACGGAGCTCTCACCCTCCTTTGATTTCATCTGATTCATCGGACAGACATGCCGAAAACGACGAACGAGAAGATTTCTGAGCTGGTCATTTTGGTGGACGACGATCATTCGAACGTCCGCACGGTGCACTATGTGCTCTCCGAGCTCGGATTTCGTGTGATCCATTTCTCGAACACGGCGGCGGCGATGCCGATCGTGGCAGCACGCCACGCAGATCTCGTGATCACGGAGCACGAGATCCACGAGATCGATGGAATCGCACTCGTGACGCATGCTCGAACCGTTTGGGGGGATGCACGCCCAGCGTTCATCGGGATGACTCGATCGCGTGCTCTGCTTTCAGATCCGTCGTTGTACGACGCTGTGCTCGAGAAGCCGATTCGCGTCACCGAGTTGATGGACGCTGTGGACGATGCGATCGAATGTCGCGCGCCCTATCGCGAAGGCGCGCGGCTGCGCCGTCAAGCATGACCGTCGCGGTCACGCGCGCTCGTGCTCGAGCGGAAGTTGGATGCGAAACAGAGCGCCTCCTTCTTTCGATTCGCCACAGATGATCGTGCCGCCGTGCTCGAGGATCGTCTTTTTCACGATCGCGAGCCCGAGGCCGGTGCCGTCTCCACGGGTCGTAAAATAAGGGTCAAAGACACGCTCACGTGCTTCGAGCGGGATACCGGGTCCGTTGTCGCGTACTTCGAGGTACGCGTGCTCGCCATCGCCTCGGTGTGTCGAGATGATGACTTGGCCAGTCGCGTCGCCATCTCCATGCTCCACGAGCACTTGGATCGCATTGCGCACGAGGTTGTCGAGACATGCGCGGAGCATCTGCGGATCGATCATGACGGGCAGCTCTTCTTCCGCCGTCTCGAGCGCGATGATGGGCATCGACGCAGAATCCGCGGCGCGGGGCGCTTCCTGCTCTGATGCGAACGCTCGCGGATCCATGCCCCGAACGGCTTCGCGTGCGAAGTCGCGCAGATCGGCGTGGGTCAATTCGGGAACCGGCAGTCGCGCAAAATCACTGAATTCTTTAACCCATCGGCGCAATGTCGCGATCTCTTCTTCCACGATGTCACGAACGTCGTCGAGTGTTCGACGGAAGCTCGGATCGTCGCCCCGATAGCTTTGATGGACTTGTTGAACCGCGAGCTGGATGGGTGTGAGTGGATTTTTGATCTCGTGGGCGAGACGTTTGGCCATCTCTTGCCACGCGCCGACGCGCTTCAAATATTCGATGCGATCGCGTGAAGTGCGGATGTCGCGAACCATCGCGTTGAACGCGTGCGTGAGCTCCCCCACTTCGTCGCTCTGATCGGTGGGCACTTCGATGCTGAGGTCACCCGCTCCCACCTTCTTCGCGGCATCGGCCAGGACGACGATTTGTCGAGTGACACGGCGAGATACGATGATCCCAATCGCGAGGGCGATGACGACGATGGTCAAAAGGAGCGCGATATACACGGCGAGATACGAATCCGATACGTACGACGTGTTCGCTTCGAGGTGGCGATAGACCTCCGCGACTTCTCCGGCTCGTTCGTAAGCGCGGAACGGCTCGACGGATGCTGCGAGCTCGACCTGCACATGAAAGAGCTGCGCGCCGTGTTCGTGTTCGATGGGGCGTTCGAGCGAAATCTCGCGAAATGCATCGGGATCGATGGAGCGTCGCACCTCGGCGATCGGATGATGACTCGCATCCGTGATGGCCACGGCGACGAGGTGTGGATAACGCTCGAGCGCTGCGCGAAGGTGGGTGTGAACTCTGTCCGTGTCTTCTTCCAAGAGCGCGTCGGCCAACCGATAATCGTATGCGACGGCATCGGCGGTGCGTTCGGCATCTTCGCGGAGCGCGACCAAATGATCTCGATGCGCATCGAGACTCGAAGCGAGCTGCTCACCGACCCTCGGATTGACTCCGACACGATAAGACTCGGCGAGCACGGCGCGGCCCAGCACGAGCGCAAAGACGAGCGGCACGAGCGCCACGAACGCGATGACCGCGAGCACACGCCGTTCAAAGCGTCCCAAACGCCCCAAGCGTTCAGTGCGACCGTGATCGCTCATGGGTACAGCACCTCTTCCGGCGAGCGAAAGCGAAAGATGCGCTCGGCCTCGCCGATCTGACGATTGACGAAGAGGCTCACGAACGAGCCAAAAAACGCGTCACTTCCGGCGTTTGGCCCGTCGGGTCGCGCGAGCCAACGGCGGATGCGCTGTACCGTTTCGGGTGAGAGCGGGTTGTGCTCGATCAAGACAGCAAACCAGACCTGAGAGCCTCGCGAAGCGCGCCAATCATCGGGCCGTCCGACGGAAAGATCATGAATCGAAATGCAGCTCGTGATGACTTGATCGAGCGTGTGAGCGACCATCGAATGATCGACATCGGTCGTCTGAATCCGAACTCGATAGTCGAGCCTCCACGGGTCATACGTGATGCGACACGAACGCAAGCCGAGGGCAATGGGTTCGCTTCGTCCGTTGCGATACGCGTACACACGGGTGACGATGGTCTGAGGCAGGCCGCTTTCGATTCGGCTTCGGAGCGCGCGATCGACGAGGTGCCTCGCCTCTGCGCTCACCACCGCGCGTTCGTCTTCGAAGCGGACTTGGATGGGATGGCGTGGAACGTCTTCTTGAGCCGACGCCATCGGTGGCATCATGCCAATCCAACACGCGATCGCGAATCGCAATGCGCGCGAGCTCACCACTGAACGAACCCAAGGAGGGTGGAGAAGGCCAGTGAAAAGACTCCGATTGAAGTATCGATTCGTATTCCGAAATCGAAGGTGAGATCGATCGGAAAGCTGATCGCATAGCCGGCGATGGGGCGCGTCAGAAGGGACGTGTCGGCGAGGACGTACACGCCAATGTCGACGAAGCCGAGCAACGCACGGACACCACGACCCGGATGCGCGATGAGAAAGGCGTATTCAAGATCGGCACGCGCTGCGAGATTCGCGACACGCATCTCGGCGATCGCGGTCCCGAGCAAGTTGGGAGGCGCTCTTCGATCGAGATTGAGCTCGAGCATCCGATTGGGTACGAGATCGCTGAGATCAGCGGCATAGAAACGATAGAAAATAGGCGCGTCTCCGAGCGCTGCGCCGAGGAATAAGTTTGTACGGAGCGCGTGCTCCCACCCTGGGAGCGGAAACCATTCACGCCAAAAGGCTTGCGCGCGAAAGAAGTCGTAATCTCCGCCGAGGAGCTGGCTCGCGAGATCACCACGAACATGCAGCTGACGACCGCTTCGTGTCAGCGCTGGATCGTCACGAGCATCGTGAGAATAAGACAGCGTGAGCATCGAGACGAAGCTCGTCCCATTGTGGAGCGCAAAATCGATGGGCACGACCTCGGTGCCGCGCCGTTCGCTCGCTGCGTCGGGGCGCGACAGGAGATCGACGACTTCGAACTGATAGGAAGCACCGAAGCGATGATTGCCATCGATCGAGATGCCGGTTCCGATCGATCCGCCGCCGCGATGATAACGGGTGAGCGCGTAAAGGGCGTCTTCGGGGCCAAACACATCGTCGTCGGGGCCCGGGGGAGGCGTGACCAGGACGTCTTCGTCGCCGTAGACTTCACGCGCGTTCAAGAAGAAGAGCGATGTCGTCAGCGCGAGTGGGGAGCCGAGAACATGAGGCTCGGAGAAGCGAAGCCGAATCCCTTGCTGGCGCACCGAGAGCACGGCTGAGCTTTCGAACGTGGTGCCTGTCCCGAACAGATTGGTTTCTGCAAACGAGAACCCGAGGTAGACGTCGGCGCCGTAATGACGCGCGCCGTTGAGGCCTTCTGAAATTCCGAGCGCGAGCTCCTCGAGCAACAACGTATTTCGTTCTTGGACTTGGATGACGAGTACGATGTGGCCACGCTCGGTCGCTCGTTCGACGGAGAGCTCGACTGTGTCGAAGTACCCCGTGCCGAGCAATTGGAAGCGCACTTGCTCGAAGCGTGGGTCATTGGCATCGAGTCGCTCGCCGATCCGAAAAGGGACGCGTCGACGGATCACGTGCTCCGCGGTTTTGCGATTTCCGCGGACTGAGATGGCGTCGAGCACGTAGACGAGCGCGTCTTCGGTGGGGTCGGAGGCCTCTGGATCGTCTTCGGTCGATTGAGCTGCAACACCCTGTGCGGCGTGACTCATCGCGAAAAGCGCGAGCAACGCGAAGAGAGCGGCGAGGGGGGAGCTCTTTCGCACGGCCCGAGCCTACTCGATCAGCGTGGCCAGGACAGCCGATCGAGCAGGCCAATGAAGAGCGCCGTCAACGTGATGACCGTCAATGTCCATGTCAACGCCGCACCCATCATCGGAGATTCGATGGTCGTCGGCGCGCTCTTGGTTGGTTCGCTCTTGGTTGATTCGGAGGCGAGGGATTCCGCTTTTTTCTTTGCATGAGGCGTGGGCTCCTCATGTCGCTTCGTCTTTGGACGGACGGCCGTCGTTGGATCATCCGGCTTGAGATAGACCACACGAACGGTGGGTTCTCGTTCTCGTTTGGGCGGGGCTGGGGTGATGATCGCGGGGCTCGGCCTCACGCTCTTGACGGGTGCTCGAGCCGGTGCGGGGCCCGCAGACGGGCGGGCGCGCTCACGTGACTCGACGATCGTGCTCAGCGCCACCTCGAGCACTTTGAGGAATTGACGCCCTGTATCGTCGCGTCTCGACCGCACGAATTGTGTCGTTGGTTCGCGCGCCGCGGGCGGCTCGGAGTCCCCTGACTCGGCCACTTCCGGCACGAGCCCGCGCGCTTTGTCGTTGACTTCGATGCGAAAAGAACCTTCGTTCCAACCGAACGCATGACTCACATCGGCATCTTCTCTGCCGTCGACGCGGATCGCGAGGAGCTGTCCGGCTTCATACACGAGCTCGATGCGTTCGCCGTCACGATCGAGACAGAGGGTCCCCGTGAGCCCACATTGCTCGCAGTAATTCATGAGATCGGCGGGGACGTGCACCCCGAGCGAGCCGCGTTTGATGAATTCGTCCCCTTGAGAGATCGGCAAGATCGGAAGACATTGGCGCACGGAGAACGTGCCCGTGCGAAGCGCGAGAAAACGTTCGACGGGATCGGTGCCATCGGGCAACGGATCTTGATCGAGCGCGATTTGTCCCGCGATCAGCTCGACCTCGCCGGCTTCTTTCGCGCCATCCGCTGAAACGCTCGAAAACGTGAGCCGTCCGCTGATCCTGCGCGTCTCGATCTCCCGCAGGACGTCGAGCACACCGTCCGAAGGGATATTCCCGGACAACACGGCTTCATGAGGCATTTGAGAACTGCTATTGCGGCAACCACACCACCGATGTCAAGCAAGAAGGAGGGCTTGTCGAAGCGCGTCGGTCATCGCATGGTGGCGCATGTTGCGTTGGGGTTTTTCTGCTGTGCTCAGTGGTTTTTTGGTGGCCTGCGGCGCGACGATCCCCCAGCCATCTGCTCCGTCCGATGATGATTCGATGCCCGACTGCGACGCGATGATGGTGAGGGCAGAAGCGGCACGACGGGCGCTCGATCGTTGCCAAGCACAGCACCCGACTCCGTCGTGGCCCCAGCGAGAAGCGTTCGAGTGGCTCGAGGCTCGGCTCGATGCGCGACTCGAACGCGTCGAAGAAGACGAAGGGCCCGATCTCGACATCGTCGCGCGACAGGAAATCGCAGAGCACGTTTGGGCCCTGCTCGATGAGCTCCCTGAGGCGGAGCGCGATCCTGCGATCGTCACTCGGATCGAGAATGCGAGCGAGCAGTTGCTGCATCCGCACGATCCCGAGGAGCGCGACTCGACATTGGCGGAGCTCGCCGGAGCTCTCGGTGTTCTCCGTGAACGCATGGAGCCTGCGCCCTTGCCACATGTGTGTGATGCCGAAGGGCGCGCCGCGGCCGAGACGTGGATGCAGGTCGAAGCATTCTGCAGCGCCCATGCCCGTGAGCCGGGCTGATTTCTGGACTGATTTTCCAGAATTCATCCATGATCGCGCCCGTATGTCTTGGGCGTCGCGATGGTTTGCATGGATGTTGCCGCTCGGCCTCCTCACATTGTCGATCGTCGCGGTTCCACTCTTGGTGACCGGCGAAGAGGGCCTGCCGCGCTACCGTGCGCTCCGCTCCGAGCTCGAAGAAATCGAGCGTGGCAATGAGCGAATGCGTGAAGAGGTGCGCGTGCTCGAACGAGAAGCGCACGCCCTGCGCAGCGATGAACGCGCCATCGAACACGTGGCCCGAGACGAACTCGGGATGGTGCGCGAAGGTGAGATCGTGTTTCAGTTTCCAGAGTGACGGGCCCCCGAAGCGCTTGCTTTCGCCTACACTCCCCCCATGACCGAAGCACCGCGTGTCCTCGTCTCTATCTCCGATCACGTCGCGCACGTTCGCCTCAACCGACCCGACAAGCGCAATGGGCTCGATCTGCCGATGTTCGAAGCGCTCGTGGAGACGGCAGAGCGCATCCAACATGATCGTAGCGTGCGCGCCGTCGTGCTCTCGGGCGAAGGGAAAGTATTTTGCGCGGGCCTCGATTGGACGGCTTTTTTACAGATGGGTGCCGAAGGCACAAAGCGGCTTCTCACGCGTGATCCGCAAAAGAGCCCCGCCAATCTCGCGCAACACGTGTGTTGGGTGTGGGCAGAGCTACCGATGCCAGTCATCGCGGCCGTGCATGGCAGCGCGCTCGGTGGTGGGCTTCAGCTCGCGCTCGCTTGCGATCTGCGCATCGTCAGCAAAGACGCGCTCCTCGCGGTGGCGGAGATCCGCTACGGGCTCATCCCCGACATGAGCGCTTCTCAAACACTTCTTCGCCTGGTGCGCCCCGATGTCGCGCGTGAGCTCATGTACACCGGACGAAACGTGGACGCCGGAGAAGCGCTCCGCATTGGACTCGCGACGCGCATCGCCGATGATCCCCTCCAAGCCGCCTCTGAGCTTGCCGGCGCGATCGCTGCACAATCACCCGAAGCCATTCGCGCAGCGAAGCGTTTCGTCCACCACGGGCGAGACTTGCCGCTCGAAGATGCCCTCCGCTTCGAGACTGAGCTTCAAATGAAGCTCTTGAGCACCCCCAATCAGCTCGAAGCCACGCGCGCCATGATGACGAAGAGCGCGCCGCGGTTCTCGGATCCCGAATGAGGCGGCTTACATCGTGAGCCAGGTCAGCCCCGCATCGAATACGACTTCACGCACCTCACCGCGGGCGTTCCGAACCTGAACGCTCTCTCCGCGATCGGCCGCCATCGAGAGCGCGCCGGGGGCGCCTTGCGGACCCAGCGCAGAGATCGTTCGTCCTCCGATGGCCACGATTTCTTCGCCAGAAACGATCCCCGCACGACCCGCGGGCGAGTGCGTCTCGATGTCGAGCACGATGAACGCATCGCTCCGCACTTCATAGAGGCGGATGCCCACCCCACGATGAGCCACCGGGGGCGCCAACCGCAACGCGAGCTGCGCGCCGCTGTCCATCAAGATGCGCGCATCCGCCCCTGGGAGGAGGTTCTCCGGCAGTCCTCGATTGCGATACATGCCAATTGGATCTGCGCCCACATCATCGCGATCCCAGAGCTCGAATCGATAGCTCGAGCTGCCCGGTGCATAGAAATTGCGCGGCAGAGTCACGTTCCATTCGGGCGTCAATGTGTCGTTCACCGTCGATGATTCGAAGACGAGCACGTCGTCCCGGTAGATGCGCAGGTAAGGATCGGGGAGGCCACCGGATCCGTCCCATGCGAGCGCACCACGGCTCTGAGGCGGTACGACCGCGGACACGACGACGAGCGACCACACATCGGCGGGCGCCGAGGAGGAAGCCGCGGCCGCGAGATCGCTCCGAACCGGCGCGAGTGAGGTTCCGCGCCTTGGATAGGCACAACCGCACACGATGAATGAGGCGAGGAGGGAATAAATCGACAAGCGACCCAGCATGGCAAGCGCAGGGTAGTCCTAAACAGGCAGTTTCGAAAAGGCCCGCCGTGACCCTCGGCATGAGAGGGGTGCATGTGGTAGGACGCTTCCCATGCGACGCGTGAAGATCGTGTGCACTTTGGGTCCCGCCTCGAGTACCCCGGAAATGATCGAGAAACTCGTGGCAGCAGGCATGGATTGTGCGCGCCTGAACTTTTCTCATGGCAGCCACGAGACCCATGCGGAGGCTGCGCGCATGGTGCGCGAAGCGGGCATCAAAGCAGGGCGGCCGCTCGCGCTGCTGGCCGATTTGTGCGGGCCCAAGATGCGGATCGGGCGGTTCGCCAACGGAAAGGTGGTGCTCGAGGAAGGTCAGCGCTTCACGCTCACCACGCGCGACGTGGTCGGCACCAAAGACATCGTCTCGCAAATCTATGAGCCACTTCCGCGCGATGTATCGGTGGGCACCCACATCCTGCTCGACGATGGCCTGCTTCGACTGAAGGTGCTCGAGACGACCGACACCGACGTCATCACGGAGGTCGAGATCGGTGGCGAGCTGAGCGACCGAAAGGGGCTCAACGTGCCGGGGGCCGCGCTCTCGACGCCTGCGTTGACCGACAAAGATCGTACGGATTTGCTCTTCGCGGTCGAGACGCTGAAGGTCGATTATCTCGCGCTGTCGTTCGTGAGGCGCGCGGAAGACGTCGAAGACGCCAAAGCGATCGCGCGCGGTACGCCCCTCATCGCGAAGATCGAAAAGCCCGAGGCCATGAACAACCTCGAGTCGATCCTCGACGCCGCCGATGGGGCGATGGTCGCGCGCGGGGATCTGGGCGTGGAGGTGGGCGCCGAATTCGTGCCGCTCATGCAGAAGCGAATCATCCGTGAGGTCAACAAGCGTGGGAAGCTCGTCATCACGGCGACGCAGATGCTTGACTCGATGATCCGCAATCCGCGCCCGACGCGCGCAGAAGCCGCGGACGTGGCCAACGCCGTGCTCGACGGAACGGATGCGGTGATGCTCAGTGGCGAGAGCGCGAGCGGACGTTATCCTATCGAATCCGTGCAGATGATGGATGCGATCGTTCGGGAGGTCGAAAAGGAATCGCTCAGCGATGAGCGCGACGGGCTCGAGCTTCCGCCGCTCACCGAGCGCTGGACGTTCACCGAAGCGGCGGCGCGCGCCGCCGCGCGGCTCACCAACAATATTACTCTGAAAGCCAAAGTCGTATTCACCCGAGACGGGCGCCCCGCGCGAGTTG
>CAYZTA010000005.1:0-47943 GCA_964481145.1 uncultured Sandaracinus sp. | reverse complement strand
CGGTGCTTCGCGCCCCGCTCTCCTCTTGTGGTGTCCTTCCCCTTTTGGGGCGGGGCCCCCCCCCCCGCGGCTCACCTACATTCTTCCTCTGCAAGCCATCGTCGTCTTCACCCGCGACGGGCGCACCGCGCGTGTTCTCAGCGAAAACAGGCCCAAATCGCCGGTGATTGCGATCACGTCGCGCGCTGAAGTCGCGACTCGGCTCGCGCTCGCATGGGGCATCGTGCCGCGCGTCGAGATCCCACCCGAAGACTTGGAAGAAACGCTGCGCATCGCGACTTCGCTCGTCGTGCGCGAGAAGGTGTGCAAACAAGGAGACGAGTTTGCACTCATCACTGGATGGCCTCTCTCGGGCGGCACCAACACCATCAAGCTCCATCGCCTCTGAATGCCGGCATGAGCCATAAGGTCCCCGAGAAGATCGGACGCTATCTCGTCCAAGCCCTCTTGGGGCAAGGTGCGATGGGATCGGTGTATCTCGGGCGCGATCCGGTGCTCGATCGAAAGGTCGCCATCAAGACGGTGCGCGATCTCGATCTCGATGAGCCTAGGAAAAAGAGCTTCCTCGAGCGCTTCAAGAACGAAGCACGCGCGGCAGCAAGGCTCTCACATCCATCGATCGTGGCGGTCTACGACGTGGGTGAAGAAGAAGGCATCGGCCCTTTCCTGGTGTTCGAATACGTGCCGGGTTCGACGCTCAAACAGATCGTACGGAGCCGCGGTGCGCTGCCGCCTGCCGAGGTGATGACGATCGTGCGGCAGATCGCAGATGCGCTCGAGGTCGCACACGCTGCTGGGATCATTCATCGCGACGTCAAGCCCGACAATATCCTCGTGTCGGAGGATGGGCGCGCCAAGCTCGCAGATTTCGGCGTGGCGCGGGTGCCCGACGCTGCGCTCACGAAAGAAGGACAATTCCTCGGAACGCCTTGTTACGCGGCGCCGGAGACGCTCGCGAAAGGAACGTATTCGACGCGAAGCGATCTTTTTTCATTCGCGGCGGTGATGTACGAGCTCGTCTGCGGCGTACGAGCTTTTCCGGGCGATGACGCCATCTCGGTCGCGCACGCAGTCGTGCACGAGCATCCTCCGCCGCCGAGCGAAGCCGGGGCGAGGGCGTGGCCCAAGGTGGTCGACGACGTGATCATGCGGGGGCTCGCGAAGAGCCCCGAGACGCGTTTCGCCAACGCGAGCGACATGGCGGAGGCACTCGAGCACGCCTTTGTCTCCGCAGGGCTCCTCGAGCCTCATGAGATCGTGTTCCCATCACGCCCTCCAAAGGGTGCGAGCAACTGGATCTTCGCGGGTATTTTGGCCGGCACTGCGGCGGTGGGAATCGCGCTCGTGCTCGCATTTCGAGAAGTTCCGAGCGATGTCGTTCCGATCCTGGAGGACGTGTCTGTAGAGGAGAACGACGCAGGAGCTGCGACGAGGATCGCGAGCCCGATCACGAGCTTCGATGCGGGAATCGACCTCGATTCAGGCACTGCCGAGATCGATGCAGGCACCGATGCGGGAGGAAATGGCGGATATGATTCAGGGATTTCCGGGATGAGCCGCCTCGAGCGCGAAGAAGCCGCAAAAGATGCGATCGATCGTGCCCGCCATTGGATGGCCCAGGGCCGGATGAACGACGCCCGTCGCGAGCTCGACCGAGCGCGTGAGTTCGATCCAGAGAGCTCGGATTTGGAGGAGATCGAAGCTTCGCTACGGTGAAACCGCGTGGCGCAATGGATAGAATCCCACCTGATCCACGAGCGATTGGCCCGACGGGCCGCGCACCCAGTCGATGAAGTCCCGGGCCATTCCTTGGGGCTCGCCGCGCGTGACCATGAAGAGCGAGCGAGAGAGCGGATATCGACCGGAGGTGGTGTTCTCCATCGTGGGCTCGACCAGCGTTCCATCATCGGCAGGAATCGATAACGTTTTGACGCCCGTGCCATAACCGATGCCGCCATAACCGATGCTCTTCGGATCGAGCGAGACCGCGTTGATCACGGCGGATGTGCCAGGCAGCGTTTGTGCGCTCACCGCAAAGTCACGACCGTCGAGCACGCGCTCCTTGAAGTACACATACGTGCCCGAGTTGTTTTCGCGGCTGTAGAGCACGATGGGCACGTCCGCTCCACCGAGCTCGGACCATCGCGTGATGCGACCCGTAAACACGTCGCGCAGTTGCGCGATCGTCAAGGAGCCCACGGGATTGGACTCGTGCACGTACATCGCGAGCGCATCGAGCGCGACCGGCGTCTCGACCGCAGCGAACCCATGTTCCGAAAGTTGTTGGCGCTCTCGCTCGCTCAGTGGCCGGCTCATGTTCGCAATCTCGGTGGTGCCATTCAGAAGCGACGCGACGCCCGTGCCACTTCCACCACCCGAGACCTCGATCACGCTGTCTCCGTGGCTTTGCATGTATCCCTCGGCCAAACGTTGAGTGAGCACGACCATGGTGTCGGACCCTTTGATGCTGAGACGGCCTCCTGCACCTCCTGCCTCGCCTCCGCGATCACGATGGCCGCCACTGCACGCCACGAACATGAGAGAAAGGAGGGAAAGAACAACCGAAGCTCGTCGATGATCAAACATAGAGCTGAACCTGAAGACGCACTTGATGCCGTTCGGCCTCGGGATTCGCGCCAAAATAATAGAAGTAGTCCACTTGCACTTTGAGCGAGTGCTCTTGAATGTAGTAGTTCACACCGGCTCCGACTTCTCGCTGCAACACGAAACCAGACTCGGGTGGGGTCTCGTCGAGCGGACGAATCTCTCCATAACGCGCAACGAACTCGAGATAAAAAGGCAGCATGTAGCCAGCTTGAGCGAACCAACCCCATCCCGATCGGGCGTACTCCGTCACGGCTTCACCGTCGATGACGCCACTCTCGAATGGATGATCGGATTGTCGAAACAACACTTCGCCGAGCACGCTGAGACCCGCCCATTTGAGCGTCAAATCGGCCCCTAGATGCAGAAAATCGAAGCGCGCGACCCGGAGGACACTCTCGTGGGTGCTGCGCGCGCGGTTCGAGTCGAGGTTGTAGGCGGCGCTCGCGCCAATCGCGAGACGCGGATCGAGGCTTCGCGTGAAATCTCCCTCGGAGAGATTGTCGAATCGTCCGAAGGGAAGGATCATCACTCGGCCAGCGAAGAGTACGGAATCGAGACCTCCAAAGCGATTGCGTCCGCGCCCTCCGAACACACCGAGTTGATATTGAAACATCCCGTCCAATCCGCCGAGATCTTCTGACATCAGATACGTTCCGATATCGCGATCGAGATTGAACTCAGCGGTCACAGAAGAACGATCGACGAATTGGAGCGCGGAAGACGAGGTCACGCGCTGAGCGCCGAAAGGAACTTTCATTTGACCGAATCGGACCCCGATGTCGCGATGGAATTGCCAAGTCAGATAGGCGTCGCGCAGCGGAATCAATAGATCACGCTCCATGTCTCGAGGGGAGAATCCGAGCTGGATGTAATAACGAAGCTCACGCGTGAGCACGTGCCCTGCGAACACGAGACGGGCGCGGCGTATCTGAAAGTCGATCCCGAGCGCGTCGTTGGCACCGGCCGTAACGGCTCCGTCCGTCGCCTCGATGAACGCGAGCTGAAACTGAACTCGAGCGCGTGTCTGTAACGAGAAAATGTCGCCCGCGCTGACGATCACTCCCTGACCGAGCCCAGCGGTGATCTCGATATCCGACTCCTCACCTTCGGCCTCTGGCTGCGTATTCTGCGCCCACGCATGGCTTTCAGCGCCCATCGTGATGGCCAAGAACAGGAGCGCCCCCATCCAACGCACGTAAGACACAAGACCTCCCAAAGCGACGCTCGCCATGTGACATGAACGAGACGGATCGTTCATGTGTGACATCTCGGAAGCAACATCACTGTTCAGCCACTGTTCAGCCGAAGCGGCCGGTGATGTAGTCTTCGGTTCGTTGTTCTCTGGGCTTGGTGAACATCTGCTTCGTCTCGCCGTATTCGACGAGCTCGCCCATGTAGAAGAACGCAGTGAAATCGCTGACGCGCGCGGCTTGCTGCATCGAATGGGTGACGATCACGATCGAATATCGTTCGCGCAGCTCTCGGATGAGCTCTTCGATGCGCGCGGTGGCGATGGGATCGAGCGCCGACGCAGGCTCGTCCATGAGAAGCACCTCGGGCTCGACCGCCAACGCGCGAGCGATGCAGAGGCGCTGCTGCTGACCGCCCGAGAGGGCGAGCGCCGAGTCCTCGAGACGGTCTTTGACTTCATCCCAAAGAGCCGCGTCCCGTAGGCTCTTCTCGACCTTTTCGTCGAGCACTTTCGTCTGTTTCTCGCCCGCGATCCGGAGGCCGAACGCGACGTTTTCATAGATGCTCTTCGGAAAGGGATTGGACCTTTGGAAGACCATCCCGACGCGACGGCGGACTTCGACGGGATCGATCCCACGTGCATAAACATCATTGCCGTCGAGCAGCACTTTGCCTTTGATTCGTACGCCATCGATGAGATCGTTCATGCGATTGAGGGTGCGCAAGAATGTCGACTTTCCGCAGCCGGAAGGGCCGATGAGCGCCGTGACTTCCGTTTCCAGGATCGACAGCGTGACGTCACGAATCGCAGGCTTGTCTCCGTAGAGCACGCTCAGGCCATGCGCATCCATTTTGACTGAACTTTGATTATCCATGGGCATGCGTGCCGGCGCGCGTCCGAATTCGAAGGACGATGGCGATGAGATTCAACGCAAAAGTCAGCGCGAGCAGCACGCCGACCGTCGCGAAGAGCGTGGGTCGCACGGCGTCGACATTGGGGGATTGGGTCGAGAGCGCGAACACGTGATAGCCGAGGTGCATGAACATATCGCGTAGGTCCGTGGGCAAATAAGGGAGGAAGTTCGCGGCGCCCGTGAAGATGATCGGCGCCACCTCCCCTGCTCCGCGACTCACGGCGAGCACCACACCCGTGAGAATGCCCCCGGTCGCATTCGGGATCACCACCCGCCAGATCGTTTGGAATCGAGTCGCACCGAGCGCGAGTGACCCCAGCCGATACTCTTGGGGAACGGCGCGGAGCGCCTCTTCGGTCGTCACGATCACGACCGGCAACGTAAGCACGGCCAGGGTCATCGAAGACCAGATCACCGCCGGTTGACCCCATACAGGAGAAGTCTCGCTGCCATAAAACGCAGCATCGATCCCTCGACCCACGAAAAGAATGAAGAAGCCGAGACCGAAGAGACCAAACACGATCGAAGGCACGCCCGCGAGATTGTGCACGGCAGCCCGCACGATGGATGCGAGCTTCGAACGGCGTGACGCGTATTCCGAAAGATAAATGCCCGTCGCCACACCGACCGGGACGACCGCGAGCGTCATGAGCAGCGTGAGCAATGCGGTCCCGAAGATGGCCGGCCAGATGCCGCCGGTCACGAGGTCCGAGCTCGGCGCGCGGCTCAAGAACTCTCCATCGATGCGTGACCATCCTTCGATGGCCACCGGCGTGAGGATCGCGAACAACGTGCCGATCAAGAACACGACGGCCAGGCCCGAACACCCCGCGAGAACCCAGTCTGCTTTGCCGTATCGCATGCGCTTCAAGAAGCCGCCGTCAAGCGACGCTGCAACCTGGCGACGACGATGGCGGCGACACGATGGATGATGAACGTGACGACAAAGAGCATGGCTCCGAGGAGGAAGAGCACGCGCCAATGGGCATCGCCTTGGGTGACTTCGCCGAGTTCGCTGGCGATGGTGGCGGTCACGGTGCGAGCGCTGGTCGTGGGGTCGAAGATCTCCATCACCGCGGCATTGCCCGACGCCATGAGAACGATCATCGTCTCCCCGATCGCGCGGCCGAAACCGAGGATGGTGGCGGCCGCGAGCCCCGGCAGAGCAGCGGGAAGAACGACACGCATGACGACCTGATATTTTCGCGCGCCGAGGGCGAGCGCGGCACGCTCGAGATCCACCGGAACCGCACGGATGGCATCGTCGGCGATGGTGAAGATGACGGGAGCGATCGCGATGGCGAGCCCCAGACCCGCGACGATTGCGTTCAAACGATACGTGAGCCCAAAAAGATTTTGTACGAACGAGGCGAGGAGCATCAGCGCAAAGAACCCGAGGACGACCGAGGGCACGCTCGCCAACAGCTCGATGATGGGCTTGATGATGTCACGCGCACGTTTGCTGGCGTATTGGGAGACGAACACGGCCGCCAAGATCGCGAGCGGAGTCGCGAAGAGCATCCCGAGCAGCGTGATCTTCAACGTGCCCACGAAGAGCGGAATGACATTGAACTTCCCTGTCTCTCCGACGGGCTGCCACACGAAGACCGGCTCGTCGTAATACGCCCATTGGCGCGGCGAAAAGAGCGCCGCCATGCCGCCGATCTCGCGTTGGGCTTCCCACTCGACGAAGAGCGGAAGAGCCTCTTTCGCGATGAAGAAGAAGATGAGCGCGATCGCGAGGACAGCGACGAGCGACAGGCTCAAGATCACGCGCTCGGCGATGCGATCCATGAGCGGCGCACGATATCCAGAGCCGAGCGGAGGTGCCGTCGGCCGGCGCACGCGCTCGGCCGAATAGACGATCTCGTCTTCGATGGAACTCACGGCGACCGCAGCTCTAGCGGGGCTTTGTGACAAACAGGTGTCATCCGCGTATCGACCCCGGGGCTCAAGCCGCGAGTCGTTCGCGGCGCTCGAGGCGGTCGAAAAGCGCGAGCACTTCGTCCAAACCGTCCGTGGTGTTGAGCTCGCGACGAACTTGAGCGCTGCCGGAAATGCCGCGCAAATAGCCCGGATAATAGCGTCGCATCGAACGGACGGCGCGCGTCTCCCCTCGCTCTTGGACCATGGCGCCGAGGTGTTCGCGGCAGAGCGCGAACCGCTCTTGAAGCGTCGGAGGGGCCAACGTCTCACCCCTGTCGAGGAGCGCCCGTGCTTCGCGGAAAATCCACGGATGATCGATGGCGTACCGTCCCACCATCACGCCTTCGCAGCCAGTCGTCTCGATCGCATGCTGCGCGTCCTCTGCGCTCTTCACGTCGCCATTGACGATGACGGGGATCGACACCGCTTCGCGCGTTTTTTGGGCCCAACTCCAATCGGCCTGCCCCGAATGACCCATCTGCGCGGTCCGGCAATGGAGCTGAATCGCGCGGACACCCGCGCCCTCGAGCCGCTTGGCCAACTCGACGATGGGCATCTGCTCGGCAGGGCCAACCCCAATCCGCGTTTTCACCGTCACCGGAAGCGAAGCGTGACGGACGACCTGCGCCGCCATCGCAACCATGGCATCGGGATCGCGAAGCCACCCCGCTCCCGCACCTCGCCGGGCGATCTTCGGCACCCAACATCCGCAGTTGATATCGATCCACACGGGCTTCGCCCGCTCAGCCACTTCAGCAGCCTCCGCAAGGCGCGCGGCATCTGCGCCATAGATCTGAATGACCGTCGGATGATCGTCTTCTTCGAGCCGAATCTTGTGCGCCGCCTGTCGACAGCCACGCAACAAGCCCTCGACATTGACGAACTCGGTCACGCAAAGATCGGCGCCACGCGACCGACAAATCCGACGAAAGACCGCATCCGAGACGTCTTCCATCGGCGCGAGCATGACGGGCTTGGTACGAAAATAGGCGTCGAAATCGAGCGAGGGAGGCATGGGCGGTTCGCATTTGTGGAATACCTGCGCGCATTCGTCGAGCCAACGAAATGCGAAAGGGGAGCCAGGCAAGGCCTGGCTCCCCTCTTCGCGTAGAGATCCGTGGACGATCGATTACTCGGAGATCTCCGCAGAGATCGCGCCAAATCGCATGCCCGCCGAGAGCGCAGTGCACATCTCCATGTCCGTGGCGGATGGGCTCATGTCCGCGCTCTCTCCAAGCACAGAGAGCACCGTGTCCCCGAGACCAGGCATGGCCTCTTCGACTGCATCGGCCACTTCGCTGACGTTCACCGATCCACCGAGCACGCCCCCGACGAGGCGGGTCGGGGTGATGTTCGCTTCCAGCCTCGCCGAACGGAGATGGAGATCCAGCGCGAAGCCACCCGCTTTGATCGGAATCGTGACCTCGGGAGCACTGAAACGCAGCCGGCCGCCCACGATGCTGCCCGTGATGGGGCTCCCCACCGGGGTGGCATCGAAGACCTGATCGGCCGCGATCATCGAACCCTCGACTTGAATCGTCGAACCCTCCGGAACAGCACCCAAATGGAACTGAACCACGACATCGTCATCGTTCTGATAGCTATTGACCTTCGAAACCTCGATCATGATGAGCAGAGCGCCTTCCGCAATCTGCTCGAGCAAGGTGTCATCGATCGTCCCACCGCTGGTCAAAAACGACTCGAGGGTGGGGACCAAAATCGAAAGCGTGTTGTCGATGCCGGTTTGTGTGGGGTCGTCCGCCGACACGAAATCGGGGTTATTTTCGACGCACGTGCAGGGCTCGGTCGCGCAGGTTCCGGTCGAGTTCACTCCGTCGAGGTCGAAACCCACGGCCGCATTGGTCCCCGTCATGGCCGGCAATGAAAGAGACGAAACCACATAGGTGTGCGTCACGTCTGGCATATTGTCGTCCTCGCTCTTACAGCCGACCACCGCAAGAAACGCACCACAAAGTGCCACGACCTGAGCCCATTGTTTGCGAACCATACAAGCCTCCTTCATCCGCAACATGCCAAACAGCGGCTTCTAACACGGGTTCCACGACGTTCAAAGGAGAGCGCAGACTTTCCTGTAGGCCGCACGGCCCGCTTGAATGGTGAATCGATACTGATATAAGCGTCTCACTTCGATGGGTTTTCCGCCTGTTCCCATCTCGGCATGGTCCGCCATCAATGCCCTCGGCACGAGCACGCAAGAAGTGCTCTCCAAGCTCGATGATGGCAAAAGTGGTCTGGGGCCTCCTCCTTTTCACCTCCCGTTCGAGACGATGGTAGGGGCGGTGCCCGATCCGCTGCCTCCCCTGCCGCGCGCTCATGCTGCGTACGATTGCCGGCTGGCCCGCATCGGGATGCTGGCGCTCCGCGACATCGAAGAATGTGTTGCGCGCTCCGTGGCACGCTGGGGACGACGCCGTGTGGCAATTCTTCTCGGCACGAGCACTGGGGGTCTCGACGCCACCGAAGCCGCATATCGTCATTTCGTGGCCGAAGGTCGGCTTCCCGAGCATTTCTCGCTCGAGACTCAGCACGACTTCAACGCGCTCGGTGAGCTCTGCGCGAAGATCACCGGAATCGAAGGGCCCGTCTACGTCGTCTCGAGCGCATGCAGCTCGAGCGGGAAGGTGCATGCGTCGGCCGCACGATTGATCCGCAGCGGGATCATCGATGCTGCGCTCGTGGGTGGGGTCGATTCGCTCTGCCGCATGACACTTCACGGATTTCGAGGTCTTGGTATCTTAAGTGAGACACGTTGCCGACCGTTTGGTGCAGGGCGCAGTGGGATCAACATCGGCGAAGGCGCTGCGTTGATGATGCTCGAACGAGAGGCCTCTCATCAGCCGACCGACAAACCGGTGTGGCTTCTTGGAGTAGGCGAATCGAGCGACGCTTACAACATGAGCTCCCCCGAACCGACGGGGCGTGGCGCGCGCGAGGCGATGGAGCGCGCGATGATGCAGGCGGGGCTTGTCTCGTCCGACATCGATTTCATCAACGCGCACGGGACGGCCACCTTGCAGAACGACCACTCGGAATCACTCGCGATCGCGAGTCTCTTCGGTGATCGCGTCCCTGTGGTATCGACCAAAGGCTATACGGGTCACCTCCTCGGTGCGGCGGGCGGGACCGAAGCCGTGTTCGCGATCCACGCCGTGCGAACTGGACGAATTCCGTGCGCTTTGGGCTCGGAGACGCTTGATCCGGAGATTCGAATTCGGGTGCCGATCGATGGAATCGAGATGCCGATCCGGCGGGTGCTGAGCAACTCGTTCGCGTTTGGCGGCAGCAACGTCTCGCTCGCGATCGGAATCCCTTCGTGAAGCCGATATTTCTTACGGGGATTGCGCTCTGGTCGCCCGGCCACCGAGATCTCGAAGCGTTCGTGGCGGGCGCAGAAGACGAGAGCGTCGTCGACTGTGGTTGCCCTTGGGTGCCTTCGCGTCTTCTGCGAGGGGCTTCGCGTTTGACTCGTATGCTCGGGCACGTGGCCGCGGTCGCGACCGACGAGGGCAAGGGCGATCCGCGCACCATTTCGACGATCTACACCTCGAGTTACGGTGAGATCGAAACGATGGTCACGCTGCTCGACGCAATCTTCGCGGGAGATGGACAGCTCTCGCCGATGCGTTTCAAAAATAGCGTTCACAACTCCGCAAGTGGATTGGGCTCGATCGGCACGGGCAATCAGGGGTTTTCGACGGCGTTGGCCGCAGGTCGACGGAGTTTCGAAGCCGCGATGATCGAAGCCTTCGCATGGCTTGGGGAGAACGGTGGAGACCTCGTCATCGCGATCGCCGATGATCGGCTCCCTGCGCCGCTGGCCGTTCAATGCGCGCGAGAAGGGCTCGCCGTGGGGCTCTGCTTGCGCAGCGAACCGCCCCAAGAAGGAGTGATCGCCACCCTGGACGATCTGCGCCAGGACGATGGAGCGAGCTCGATGAAATCGAGCTTCCTGGGTCGGGCTCTCCCACCACGGCTCATCGAGAATCCTTCCGCTGCGGCGCTCCCTCTCATCGAAGCCGCGATGGAGCCTCGCGATGAGCGCATTTCATTGGCGTTCGATGTGCCTCGACCGTTCTCGATCCGCGTGCGACCCCATGACGGCAGATGACATCGCTCATCTTCGTTCGCGGAGAAGACGACGTGCCACCATCTCGCGGAGTATCTTCCGCGCCGTAAAGGACCTAAAGCAATGACTGTCAAGCATGACGTGATCGTGATCGGCGGCGGACCTTCGGGCTCGACGACTGCCAACTTGCTCGCACAAGCGGGGATTCGTGTGCTCCTGCTGGAGCGCGAGAACTTTCCCCGATTCCACATCGGGGAGTCGCTTTTGCCGTGCGATCTCGAGATCTTTCGACGACTTGGCGTGGACCCAAAGACGGAGGGTTTTCTTTACAAGTCAGGCGCGGAGTTCCTCGACGAGAGGATCCATGGTCATACCGAATATCCGTTCTCCGATGCGCTGCCTGGGACGGGTGATCATGCTTACCAAGTCGATCGCGCCAAATTCGATCTCTGGCTTTTGCGTCGTGCCGAAGAAGTCGGTGTCGAGGTCCATCAGGGTGAGCGCGCGCTCGAGATCACGCGTGATGCCGATGGCGTGAGCGTGCAGAGCGACAAGGGGACCTATCGCGCGCGGTATCTCGTCGATGCCACCGGACAAGATGCGCTCTTGGGGAGACGCGCCAAGACGACAAAACAAATCGAAGATTTCGGGTTGGCTGCCACGTTCCGGCACTGGAGTGAGATCGACCCCGCGATCGATCGCGAGCTCTGTGAAGAGATGCGCGGCAACATCAAGATTATCTATGTCGACAGTGGTTGGTGTTGGGCGATCCCCATGGGAAATCGACGCGTCAGCATCGGACTCGTCAGCCGCAAGCGAGGGATCAAGAGCGAGTGGTTGGATGAGACGATTGCGGCTTCGCCCTTTTTGTCGCGTGTGACGAAGGTCGGAACGCGATGGGCGAAGCCGGGGATGATCGCGAGCTTCTCGTTCCACAACGAGCACCAACATGGATCACGTTTTTCGTGCGTGGGAGATGCGGCGTGCTTCCTCGATCCGGTGTTCTCGAGCGGAGTGTCACTCGGCATGATGGGCTCGGCGGACATGGCGGACCGGCTCGTGCCCGCGCTCCGTGAAGGTCGCGAAGCAGATCCGGCGCTCATGGACGCGCATGCAGAACACGTCGGCCACGCGTACAACGTGTTCGCGACGTTGATCCACAGCTTCTATCACACGAACCTTTTGCACGGACTCTTCTTCGCCCCCGAACAAGACCCCGTGCTTCGAAAGGGGCTGACGAGTGTGCTCGCGGGAGATCTCTGGCGTGACGACAACCTGTTTCAGCAAAAGTTGATGTCGAGCAAGCGCCGCGCCGTACATTTACAAGCCCACCTCCATGGGGTTGCACAAGTCGTGAGTTGAGGGCACCCTTGCCCGCCTTTTGCCGAGAGCTCAGGATGGATTTGGAGCAGCAGATCAAGGAGCTGATCGTCGAAGCGTTGATGCTCGACGACGTGAGTCCCAGCGATATCGAAAGCAACGCACCGCTTTTCGGTGAGGGTCTCGGCCTCGACTCGATCGATGCGCTCGAACTCGCCATGGCGATCGACAAAAAGTTCGGCGTGCGCATCCGCGCCGATGACGAACAGAACCGACATATCTTCGCGAATGTGAAGAACCTCGCCGGATACGTACAACAGCATTCACCTGCGAAGTGAGGTGGCGGGTCGCCATCGGCGTTCTCTCCACGGTGTTCGTCATCGCGTATCCGCTCGTGATCTATTACGGGCTGACGCACCTCAGCGCGCGTGCCGTCTCGGCGATGGTGTTGGCGCTTTTGGTGCCAGGGATCGCGATCCGGTTCCGCAACGCCGATCGCGCGACGTTGGGGTCGCTTTTACGGATTCCGATCGCGATTTTGGTGTTGATGGTGTTCGGGATGAGCACGAACGATTCTCGTTTCGTGCTCGCCATGCCGGTGCTGATCAACACCGCGCTCCTCATCGAGTTCGGCAGCACACTTCGCGACGGCGCCATGCCGATGATCGAACGATTCGCGCGCATGCAAGTTCCTGAGCTCGACGCACCAAGACAAAAGCATTGTCGACAATGGACGGTGCTTTGGTGCGTGTTTTTTGTGATGAACGGCGCGACGGCGGCTCTCTTCGCGATCTTCGCGCCGCTCGAATGGTGGACGATCTATACCGGCGCGATCGCGTACGCCCTCATGGGCTCGATGTTCGTGATCGAGCGTGTTCACCGTTATTTCCGTTTTGAGCGCGAGGCGTGATTCATTTCTCGGGCACGCCCAAGAACGAATTCATCACCTCGCGACGGAGCTTGCCGGTGGGATCGCGCGGGAGCGCGTCGACGATGCGGATGCGACGCGGAATGACGACGGGATCGAGCCACGGCAGGAGCGCCGCGCGGATCGATGAAGGCGAAAGGCCCGTACCCGCCACGAGCGCCCGGCTCTCCCAACCACGCGCACCCCCCACCTCGACCGCGATGGCTGCGGCGTCAGTGACACCTGGAATCCCGAGGAGACGCGCTTCGAGCTCAGCGATCGACACGCGGGTGCTGCCGATCTTGAGCACGCCATCGACGCGGCCCAAATGACGAAAATTCCCATTCGGCAGAAGCGAAATGCGATCGCCACTCACCCATGGCCGCGGAGCCGATGGATCGGTGAAGGGAGAATCGACGAGCATTCGGCCGCCTGCACCCTCTGTGATGTTCACGCCATGAAACGGTGTCCAGGGCGCGTCTGGCTGTTCGCGCCATGCAATTCCGCCTGTTTCACTCGAGCCGAGCACCTCGGTGCACACCCATCCGAATCGATCCGAAAGATCGTGGGCCGTCTCGGCCAAAAGAGGCGCTCCTGAGCTGAAAATTCGAGGGAGTTTCCCGATGCGACCTTGCTCGAGGATCCTCAATGCGCGCAAATGCGCAGGGACACTCACGAGCACACGCACGTCATTCTGCGCGATCAACGCGGCCAGCGGTTCGGCGTGAAGAACCGTCTCTCGACAAAACGACGCCCCCGAGACGAGTGGAACGAGAACCCCGAAGAGAAGACCATAAATGTGGTGCGGCGGGACCGTGGCGAGGACGCGATCTCCTTTGACGATGTCGAACGTGCGGCAGAGGAGGCGCGCTTCGCCGATGAGCTGCCCTGCGGTTTTGGGGCAGGCCATCGGTGTGCCCGTCGTGCCCGAAGTGTACACGACGACGACGCGTCGATCGGATGCAAGGGTGGGTGGAACGTAGGACGGCTCCAAAGAAGACGCGGCTTCGCTCACGATGGGGCGAACATCGATGCCCGCCATCCCATCCACATCGTGGAGCACCGTGATGACAGCACCGTTCGTGCGCAGCGAAGCGATGGTCTTCTCCTGCGCGTTGGGCGGCAATGCGACGACGTAACCGCGCTCCCACGCCGCGAGCATGGCCGCCACGAAAAGGTAACGGTCGTGACACACGAGAATGAGCTCGGCAGCCGTGCCGTGCTGAGTGCGCGGAGGCACGGGGAGTCGCTCGGCGATCGATCGCACGTCGGCGCCCAGCTGCGATACCGTGCGGCTGGCTGACCCAGTGGCGATGAGATCGTGAGGTTGATGGCGGCCCAGAAGCGCCGGCACAGGATGAAACGATGTCACGGGAGGCGCGGAGGATAGCAGCGCTGCTATGCTGAGCGAGTGAAACGATTCTATCTATGTTTCCTCGCGATCTCGATGATGATGACGACCACCGCGCGAGCGCAAGGGACGGGCCTCACCTACGACGTGCAGCTCACCGACCTGACGGTCGATGATCAACCTCCGCCTGGATCGTATGCGGGCATGATCTCGAACGCGATTCGACCCACCATCGATCCCATCCTTGCGTGTTATCGCGAGCGGCTCGCCGAGCGACCTGGGATTGCAGGTGAAGTGCGGCTGCGGCTCTGGGTCTCCGCCAGAGAGGTCATTCGCGCAACACAGGAAGCGTCGACCCTTGGTGACGCTGCGCTCGAAGAATGCGCGCGTCAGCGCATTTATCAGTTTCGATTGCCGAATGAAGCGCCCGCGGGGGGCGCGTGGGTGCGTTTTGCGTTGCGCTTCACGACGAACAGCAGGCCAGACGAAACGCCGGTCACTCCTGCCACGACCGTTGCTCCGCCACAGCCCGAAAGCCCGCCCGCTCCACGTGCCACGGTGCGAGTGGACACCATTCGCGGCGCGCTCGATGCAGAAACGCTTTCGAGCATCGTCCCGACGGACGCATTCGACGCGTGCCCCGCTGGGATCGGAGATATAGAGCTCCGCGTGACGGCCGCGCGCAACGGCCGAATGGGCGCGCAACGAGGGCGCACGACGTTGCGTGACCGTGCGCTCATCCGATGTCTCGTCGCCGCGGTGCGTGCGCAATCTGCGCCCGCGGCTCAAACGGTGACGCGTGCCACGATCACGATCACGCTCCAGCGCTGAGAACTCCGTCCAGCGCTCGCTTTTGGTTACACTGCACGCCCGGAGCCGATAGCATGACGGCCTCGAGGAGGAGAGCGCACTGTGCCGTGGGATCAGGAACATGACGTCGTGGTGATCGGCAGCGGACCGGGGGGCGAAGGAGCGACGATGCGCGCGGCCAAAGCGGGTGCGAGCACGGTCATGATCGAACGCCACCGTGAGGTGGGTGGCGGTTGCACCCACTGGGCCACGATCCCGAGCAAGGCGCTTCGCCACTCGATCAACGAAGCGCTTCGTTTTCGGAGAGACCCTCTCTTCGCGTCATGTGCGCACCAAGTCGAGATCAGCTTCCCGAGCTTGCTGCGAGCAGCCCAGGGGGTTTCGCGCAAACAGACGACGATGCGGCGCGAGTTCTATCAGCGCAATCACGTGCAGGTCGTGCATGGCCACGCGGCGTTCGTGGGTACGAACACGATCGAAGTCGACATCGAAGGAGATCGCCGCGAACCGACAAAGCGGCGAATTCACGCGAAAAAATTCATCATCGCGACGGGCTCTCGACCCTATCGGCCGAGCGATGTGGATTTCTCTCATCCGCGCGTGCGTGACAGCGACACCATCCTCGCGCTCGATCACACGCCCGACTCGATCACTGTCTATGGTGCGGGCGTGGTCGGCTGTGAATATGCATCGATGTTCCGCAACCTCGGCGTGAAGGTCAATCTCGTCAACAGTCGCGAAAAACTGCTCGCTTTCCTCGATGAAGAGATCATCGACGCGCTCGCTTACCATCTTCGCGATCAAGGCGTTCTCATCCGGCACAACGAAGAATACGCGAGCGTCGAGCCGCAAGACGACGGCGTGGTGCTGAACCTCAAGAGCGGCAAAAAGATCAAGAGCGATGTCCTGCTCTGGGCCCAAGGAAGAACCGGAAATACACACGATCTCGGCCTGGATGCCATCGGTCTCTCGGCCGACGGTCGTGGTCTGCTCAAGGTCGATGATTCGTACCGCACAGCCGCGCCTCACGTGTACGCGGTGGGGGACGTCGTGGGGTATCCGAGCCTCGCGAGCGCGAGCTATGACCAAGGCCGCTTTGCGGCGGGACATGCGATCCTCGGCGTCAACGATGATCGACTGGTGCAAGACATTCCGACTGGGATCTACACCTCCCCTGAGATCAGCAGCCTCGGTCGCACCGAGCGTGAGCTGACGGCCGAAGGCGTGCCCTATGAAGTCGGCCATTCGATGTTTCGTTCGCTCGCTCGCGCGCAGATCACGAATCAAACGGTGGGCATGTTGAAGCTCCTCTTCCACCGCGAGACGCTCCAACTCCTCGGCATTCATTGTTTTGGAGATCAAGCCGCTGAGATCGTGCACATCGGTCAAGCGATCATGGCGCAGCGCGGGGACGCGAGCTCGATTCGATATTTCGTCAACACGACGTTCAACTATCCGACGATGGCCGAGGCCTATCGCGTCGCAGCGCTCAATGGCTTGAACAGACTTTGTTGAAGGTTCTCATGAGCGTGCTCACGATTCGCAACTTCGCTCATCTTCGTCATGTCCATCTCGCCCTCGGTGATCTCACAGTCTTGGTGGGACCACAAGGTGCCGGAAAGAGCCTCGCGCTGCAGTGGCTCAAGGTGGCCATGGATGGTCGGCAGCTCATCGAAGCGCTTCGAGCCGCAGGACATCCCACCGAAAAAGCCGATGTGGTGATCGATCTCATCTTCGGCAACGGGATGGCTCCATCTTGGCGGGACAAAGAAACAGGAGTGACCTTCGATGGCAAAAGCATCACTCCAAAATCACTTGGCCGTATTGGCAATGGCCAAGAGAAACTCTTCTTCGTACCTGCGCATCGATCGATGCTGATCAGCGATGGTTGGGCCGCGCCATTTCAGAAGCTCGGGTCCGATACTCCGGCAGTGGCTCGGCTCTTCAGCCAAAACCTCTTCGACCGATTCAGCGGAAAGGACGCAGGCACGCTCTTTCCGGTCGAACGACGTCTCAAGAAAGAAATCCGCCAGCAGATCGACGCGGCGGTCTTTCACGGTGGGAAGGTTGGCATCGAAGAGGACGCGCAGCACGCTCGCCGCCTGCGCCTCGTATATGGGACGATGCACCTTCCCTTCATGACCTGGACCGCAGGCCAGCGCGAGTTTACACCGCTGCTACTGGGCCTCTACCATCTGCTTCCGTCGACGAATTTACGAAAGCGCGCAGAGACGGACTGGGTCGTCGTCGAAGAACCAGAGATGGGTCTGCATCCACAGGCGATCACCGCAATGATGCTTCTGGTGCTCGAGTTGCTGTGGCGTGGTTATCGAGTTGTCCTCTCGACTCATTCTCCGCATGTGCTCACGATGTTATGGATGATGCGCCAGCTTCAGGCATATCATGCTCGATGGCAGCTCGTCTGTGATGCGTTCAACGTGCCGCCGAGGTCGCGTCCCCCGATGCGTCACATTGCTGAGTCGGCGCTGACAAAGGCCTATCGCGCGTATTTGCTCGAGTTCGATGAGGAAGGGAAGGTGACATCCAAAGACATCTCTGCGCTCGATCCGAGCTCGGAGGACGAGGACATCGCGGGATGGGGCGGCCTCACCGAATATTCATCGCGATTTGGTGAAATGGTGCGCAAGGCTGTGAACGAGAGCGAGCCGTGATCAAAAGATCGCGCAACCCCATTCGGCGCGCGCTGCGCGATGATTCCTATCTACAGACCGAGGTCAAGGATGGCTTCGCTGCTGTCAAGGCCAGCCATCGCGACCATTTCGAAGAGAGCGTTCGGTCTACGTTTGTCGATAGCCTCGATGCCGATGAAGCGCTCAGAGAGGGGCACGAACAGGAGAATCGGTGGGACTATCTACTCGGCCATCAAGCGAGCCAGCAATTGATCGCGGTAGAGCCACACTCGGCAAAGCAAGACGAGGTCAGCACGATCATCCGTAAACGGACGGCAGCGCTCGAACAACTGAAAGCGCACCTTCGTGACGACGCCAAAGTGGCGAAATGGCTCTGGGTCGCATCTGGCAAGGTGCACTTCGCGGAGACAGAGAAGGTGAAAGTCAGGTTGGACCAGAACGGCATCGAGTTCGTCGGCACAAAAGTGCTCGCGAAGCATCTGCCATCCCCAACTCGAAAGATCGAGACGCGACGGAAGTCGAAGAAGTGAATGTCGTCTTGCAGATAACCAAACAGGCATTATCGAACGAAACGACGACCATCATGGCGAGGCAGATCGCATGACGTCCTGATGACGCTTCGCGATCGCACGCATTTGCGGGCTCGCGATCACGAAGAGGAGCACGATCGAAATGAGGCCCGCCCCTGCGCCGTAGGGCAATGTGTCGTGAATCTCGTAGAGGCTCGTGCCGAGAAGTGGCCCGAGCAAACGACCCAGACCGAGCGCGCTGTTGTTGAGACCTGCGATCGCGCCTTGTTCGTCCTCGGTCACCGTGAGCGACATCGCGCTCGAGATCCCAGGCAATGCGAGACCTTGCCCGAATCCTTGAAGCGCCATTCCGATCACCATCCAGACGTATGTATGGGCTTGCATCAAGGTGAAAAGGCCCGCCACCGTCAGAGGCATGCCCAACATCATGAGCATCGTGGGTGCGATGCGAACACGTCGGACGAGGCCGCCTTGGACGATCACGGCCACCACGCCGTACACGAAGAGCGCCCCCGCCATCCAGACCGGGGTGTCTTCTTCGCTGAGCCGCAGACGATCTTGGACGAGGAACGCCATCGTCTGCTCCATCATCACGGTCGCGAACGTGGCGACCGCTGCCACCGAAAGCAGAGGCCACGCGCGCCTCCCCAAATCACGCAACGTGGTCGGCGGATACATGCTCGCAGGGCGACGCGGCGGCTCGGGCAAACGAATCCACACCAAGATTGCGTTGAGCACACCGAACGCCGTCGAAAACCAAAGTGGCGCGGTGAGGCCCCAAAAATGCGCGAGCACGCCGCCGATCACCGGTCCAAAAATGATCGCGAGCCCGAACGCAGCACCGATGACCGCCATGCCCGAAGCACGGTTCTCACGGCTCGTCAGATCTGCCGCATACGCTTGCGCGGTCGGGAGCATCGCGGAGGCAAAAGCACCTCCGACGAGACGGGCCGCGAGCATCAGTCCGAAGAGCACGGCATGAGAAACGAACCCCGTACGCCCAATCTCGGCGACGATCGCAAGCAGACCAAACGCGAGCGCGAATCCCACGACACCGACGAGCAGGACTTGTTTTCGGCCCTTCTTCTCGCTCCTCCGCCCCCACGACGCGCTGAACAAGAGTTGCGTGAGCGCATAGCTCGTCGACATCGCACCGATCTCGGTCTCGGTGAGCCCAAGATCACGTCCAAGGGGCCCAAGAATCGGAAAAAGGACAGATAGCCCCAGAATGCTGTTGAATACGGTGAAGAAGAGGAGGGGCATCGGAGCCGGCACTCTACGAAGAGAGAGGCAGATGTCGAGTCGTTCGTATAATCTCGCATGGTGGTTCGAATCGCGCTTGATGTGATGGGGTCCGATCGCGGTGTACCGGCGACCGTTGGGGGCGCCGCGGTCGTCAGTTTGCGCGAAGGCGCGCCAGACATCGTGCTCGTCGGTGATGAGCACGCGATTCGCACCGAGCTGAACGCGCATCCACACACGGCCGCGCGCATCACGATCGTGCATGCAGAAGAGCATTGCGGCATGCACGACAAGCCGCGCGAGACGCTCGAGCAGAAGCCGCGCAGCTCAATCTTGGTCGCTGCACGCCTCGTCGCCCAAGGGCAAGCCGATGTGCTCGTGAGCGCAGGCAATACCGGCGCGGTCACGCTCGCGTGCGCGCGCGAGTTTCAACGCTTGCCAGGCGTCTCACGAGCAGCGCTCGGCGCTGTGGTGCCGACAGAAAGAAGACGCGGCGAAAAGGACGATCCGTTTTCGCTCTTGCTCGACGCAGGATTGACGCTCGAAGCCAGCGCGGACGATCTCGTCGCATTTGCGATCATGGGCGCCTCGTACGCGCAACGCATCTCGAAAAACTCGCGCCCGCGCGTGGCGCTGCTCTCGATCGGCAGTGAGCCAAACAAAGGGACGAGTGCCGTGGTCGAAGCGCACGCTCGGCTGTCTCGACGTTCTGGCATCGAGTTCATCGGCAACGTCGAAGGCATGGACATTCCGCGCGGCACGGCCGATGTCGTCGTCACGGCTGGCTTCACAGGAAACATCGTGCTCAAGATGCTCGAGGGCGTGAGCGAGACGGTCATGCGTCTGGCCCGCGCCGCAGGAGAAAAGCGTCTTCGCTACAAAGCCGGTCTCGCGCTCTTGGCGCCCGCCATTCGAAGAGTCCGCGAAGTCACGGACTGGCAGCAATACGGCGGTGTGCCGCTGCTCGGCTTCGATCGGCTCTGCATCAAGGCCCATGGCCGCAGCACAGAGCGCGCGATCGCCAATGCGATCAAGGTCGCGCACATCACGGCGCGCACCGATCTCGTCTCGGCGATGCGCGCTTCGCTGGCAAGCGAATCTTGAAGCATGCGCTTTTCACTCTTCGGATTTCCGGTGATGGTGCGGCCAACGTTCTGGCTCGTGAGCGCGATCTTCGGGGCGCAGCTCGCATCGAATCGTGAAGAAATAAGCCTCATCGCGCTCTGGATCGCGATCGTCTTCGTCTCGATTCTCGTGCACGAGCTCGGACACGCATGGGCGATGCGTGCGATGGGGCGCACGCCGCACATCGAGCTCTGGGCGATGGGTGGGCTCACGCATTGGGGTGATGGCGCACGAATCGATGGATGGAAGCGTGCGCTCGTCTCGCTGGCAGGGCCTTTCGCGGGGTTCGCGCTCGCAGTGCCCATCCTGCTGGCCGATATCTTTGCGTCGCCGCCCGACGGTTCCACCGGAGCGCTCGCGATTCGACTCGCGCTTTGGGTGAACATCGGCTGGGGAGCGCTCAATCTGTTGCCGATCGTTCCGCTCGATGGCGGGCACGTGATGGAGGTCGTGCTCGATCGGATGGTGGGAACGCGCGGCGCATCCATTGCGCGCATCGTGTCGATCGTGACGGCGTTTGGCGCGGCTGCGCTGGCGTTTCATTTCGCCATGCCGTGGGCCGCTTCGCTCGCCCTGTTGCTGGGCCTTCAGAACGCGCTTCAGCTCGGGGCCAAGCCAACGGATGCCGCCATTGCTGCACGCGCACCCATCGAGACGACATCACGTGACGCACTCGACGCCGCATGGAGCGCACTCCAAGAGGGGCACATCCAAGATGCGATCACGGCGTGCGAAGTCGAGCTCGCGCGGGTGCCAGACGATGAAGCACATCGTCCGGTTCGCGCTGAGATCATCGAGACCCTCGCGTGGGCGCACATCGAGGGCGGTCACGATCACGAAGCGCTTCGCGTCGTCCGATCGATGCCCGCCCATATCGCACCGAGCGCCGTGTTGGCCGCGCGTCTCCTGCTCATCGAAGGCCCATGGAATGACGGCATCGTCGCCCTCGAGCGCGCGTATCAGAACACTCCTGGAGACTTTCCCGGTCTCGTCCTCGGCGCAGCCTATGTCGATGCCCGTTGTCCGGATCGTGCTGTTGCGATGCTCCGCGGATTGCGCGGCGCACGCCTCACGTCGCATGCGCATCTGACGATCTCGGCCGCGCTTTTTTATGCGGAATTTCATGCAGAAGCGCTCGCCGTAAGCGAGCTCGCGTGGAACCGCTTCCACGTCTCTGCGCATGCGTACAACGCCGCGTGTTCATGCGCGAAGCTCGGACGCATCGACGCGGGCCTCGAGTGGATCGAAACGGTGGTTCGCGCGCCCGATTTTCGCGAACGTGAAGCGCTCGAAAGCGATGATGATCTCGCGCCGCTGCGCGCCGATCCGCGTTGGCATCAGCGCAGCTCAGAAGCGAGGTGAATCACCTCGCAGGACCCTCGCCGCATCAGGCCAAGATCATTTCTTGTGTTTGCTCCACTCTTCGACGAATTCCCAGTCCGCAATCAATCCCTTCCTCAACAGGAGGGAGAGCGTCGCGGCCACGATCGGCTCCCAATGTCCATCGGGCAGCACCGCCGTGACGTCTTTGCCTTCGGCTCGCGCTTTGAGCGCTGCGATCAAGTCGCGCGTCGTCAACGCTTCACCCGTGCTCGGCACCTCACCCTTTTTGCTCCTGGCGGTGGGCAACGTCACCGACGTTCCATCGAGGAAGGTGAGCGTCATCATCTTCCCTCGCTTTCTTCGCTGAGGGGCGGGCTCTTCCTTCGCCTGCTCTGGTTCGGAAGGCGCGGGCGGCGTCGAAGCCGGCTTGGCCGGAGGCGACAGCTTGGCTGGTTTGACACTTGGCTGCGCAAGCTCATCGGTTTCGAGTTCCGATTCATCGAGCTCGACAGGTGGAATCGAGCGCGCAGGAACAATGCTCGAGGAGCGACGCTTGATGGGCGCCGTCGCAGAACTCGCCTTGCCGCCGAAATAGTACACGCGAATCGCATTTCGAACGTCACTGCTCGACGCCACGAGCGGCTTGACCGGCATGTTTGCCTGCACCGCGATCTCGGCAAGCGCCAGCTCTTGGGTCGGATCATCGGTCGCGACGAACAGCGTCTCGCCTTGGTTGCGCACCCGCCTCACATACACCGGTATGCAGCGGTACTTCTCGGCCGTTTCTGCGGGCACGAGATTGAGTAATTCTCTTGAAAAATCAATATGATAGAGGTTTACCCACGGAATGCTGAGTTGGTTCGAGAGCACCTGGGCGAGCTGAATCTCGCTCACGTGTCCGAGCTCGACGAGCAACTCTCCGAGCCTTCCGCCTTGTTGACGCTGGAGCTCCACCGCCTCGGCCACTTGTTCGGGCCGGAGCATTTGCGCCTGGATCAGCATGTCCCCGAGTCGAACGCGGCTCATCGTTTCCTCCGGCCCCACTCTCACCGATTTCACTCCCTTTTTGGAAGTTTCTTGTTCGAATACCTGCACAAACACTTGCAGACCCACCCAGGGAGCGTCATACGATTCGATCCGATGCGAGGCCTCGAAGTCGCGCCCGACATGCGCGATCGCGCCGTCACCACCGTCACTGCAGATGGCTCGTTCCGAGTCATCACGCTCAGATCCACCCACACTGTCGCCGCGGCAATTGCTGCCCAACGCGCCACAGGCCACTCCGCCGAACATCTGGCCGACCTCATCACCGGCTCCGTGCTCGTCCGGCTCACCATGGCGCCCGAGTTCCGCGTCCAAAGCTTGGTCCGTGGCCAGACCGGCAAAGGCACCATCGTCGCTGACTGCCATCCTGATGGCGCCTGCCGCGGCATGTTGCGCCAAACCGCGGGCCCCGTCGAAGTCGGCCCAGGTTCACTCGTCCAGGTGAATCGCACGTTGCCGAACGGCAAAGTTCACCAAGGCATCGTCGAAGTCCCCGATGTGTACGGCATCTCGGGTGCGCTCATGGTCTACATGCTCGAGAGCGAGCAAGTCACGAGTGTCATCGGCGTCGGCTGCGTCATGAGCGAAGACGATCGCGTCGCCGTGGCGGGTGGATGGATCGTACAGCTCTTGCCCGAATGCCACGAACCGCCACTCGAGCTCATGTATCAGCGCATGCGCCTCGACTTCGCCGACGTGAAGTCTGTGCTGCGCACCATGGCTGGTGATCCCGATGTGATGCAGTCCGAAATCCTCTATGGGATCGAGTACGAAACCACCTCGCGGGCAGAAATCATGCATCGCTGTGGTTGCAGCCACGAGCGCGTCTTCGCAAGCCTGGCGAGCCTGGGTCGCAGCGATCTGGAGGACATCGTTCAAAAGGGCGAGACGCTGTTCATTTCGTGCGATTATTGCGGCCGTCCTTATGAGATCGCGGCTGAGACGCTGCGGGGGTTGATCCAGTCGAGCTGAGCGCGATCAGGATCCGCCGTCTGGGGCGGCCCCATGACTCGGGCGCATGGGTCCGCGCGGTGAAAGCAGAAGCGCGACGGGTGAGAGCAGGAACGCGAGGCCAACTCCGATCGACGCCATGAGCCCGAGCGCGCGCATGGCGGGATGCGAGCTCAGCGCGAGCAGACCAAACGAGAGCACGGTCGTCAGGCTCGCCATCACGATCCCGACGAGCGCAGTCGCCACACCGCGCGGATCGTCGCGCGCCTCGATCAGAAAGACAGCGTAATCTTCTCCCATCGAGAGCACCAAGAGCGCGCCCACGAGATGCATCAAATTGGCGGGCTCGCCCATGATGCCGAGCCATCCGAGCGCGCTCGCCGAAGCGAGCGTCGCAGGCAGAATGGTCGCGATGCCGAGACGTAGGCTTCGATAACGCCCAACACACATCCCGAGCACGACGAGAAGCCCGATCGAGAGAAGCTCGATCGTGCGTGCGCGAAAGGTGCCGTATGCCGCCGTCAGAAACTCGGTCTGATCGAAATAGTCGACACCTTCGATGCGATCGAGCTCGGCGTGCAACAAGGACGCATCACTCACCCCTTCGACGAAACTCAGATACCCGATACGTCCATCCTCGAGCTCCACTCGAAATGGCCTTACCAAATCGGCGATGGGGCTCTGTGCGAGGTCTCGATATCGAAGCGGTTCTGGGACTTGCGCGATCGCGGCCGCAAACGGCTCGAACATCTCCGACGCGAAGCCTTGGGCATCGAGCGCAGCCTTCAAACGCTCGGGCAGCTCCGGTGATTGGGCGAGAACGCCGGCGACCTCGCGTTGCGTTCGTTCCGAACGGAGGAATGGATAAATCGAACGGAAGGCGCGCAAGGCACCTCGCTCTCGCGCGTCTTCGAGCACGCGATGGGCCGCTTCGGTGCGTATGAGTGCCTCTTCGTCATCGCGTCCCATCGCGATGACGAAGCGCCCCGCCTCTCCTTGCGCGATGCGTGTGCGCACCGCGCTGTCTTCCGCCAAGAGCTCCGGATCGGCGTGATTCAATGCGCGAATATCATCGACCCATTCAATGCGGGGCCAACCGATGACGATTGCCAAGAGCGCGATGAGTGGAAGCAGGAGAAAAGGCCCTCGTCGGCTTTGAAGATGCGCATAGAACCGCGCCGCCCAATTCGAAGCAGCGCGGGTGATCCGCGGAACGTTCGGCTTCTCGGGCATCCACGCAGGCACCATCCACCGTGTGGCGAAGAGCGCAGCCGTGACACCGACCGCCGCAAAGAGCGCCATCTCGCGCATCCCTGGAAACGATGTCCATCCGAGCCCCGCGAGGCCTGCGATCGTCGTCGCTGCGCCGAGAGCGAGCCCCGGCCACAGCGTTCGCATCGTCGCGCGCGGTCCACGGGGATCGGGCTCGAGCACTTGATGGTTCACGTAATGCGCGACGAAGTCGATCCCGACTCCGAGCAGTGACGAGCCGAACGCGAACGTGATCCCATGCACACCTCCGAACGCGAGGCGACACGCGGCGGTCGCCATCACGGTGCCCACGGCAAGCGGAATTGCACCCAACAAAAGAAAGCGAGGGCTGCGATAGAGCACCAAGAACACGAGCACGACACTCAATGTCGATAACGTCGAGATGCGTTCGACATCGCTTCGAATCTCCGACTCCGCGCGAAGTGCGAATCGATGAATGCCCGATTGTTGAATCTGAAGCTGTCCCCCGAACTCGGAGTTCACTTCGTCGCTGGCCGCCTCGATGGCCGCGAGAAGTGGCCCTGTGAGGTTCGTATCGAACGTCGACGCTTCGCTCGCAAGGATGATGAGCCCCCAACCGTCTTCGCTGACGAGCTGATGATCGATGATGCGCGGGCCGCCTGCGGCCGTTCCTTGCAAGCGACGGAGATGATCGATGAACGAGAGCAGAGGGTCTTCGGGCGCCATGCGCCGAACCAAGATCGAGACGGGCCCTGTCACCTCACGCGCGAGGCGCTCTGCTGCTTCGTGCAGCGCTGAATCCGAAAGCCCCGCGCGCGCTTGAGCTTCGTCCTCGGCGAAAAACGCGAATCGACGTGGGAAATAGAGATCGTAGAACGCCCTTTCGATGTCATCGGGAGGACCGTTGCGCACCCAAGCGACGCCTTCGATCTCGCGCAGACGCGATGCCAGGGCCTGCGCTGCGGCGACGCTACGCGCTTCGTCCTCGGCTTTGATCGTCATGACGATCGTGCGTAAGAGATCCGAATCCAAGACTTCGCGCGCGATCTCGGCGAGCTCACGTTCGTCGGTGGACGGAACGAACTGAGTCACGTCGTGCCGAATCGGCAACGACGAGAACGTCCAAATGCCCAACACGACAGTCGCCGCGCCGAGCGCGAGTGAAATGATGCGTTCGCGCAGTTGCTGCCGCGCTCGAGAATCCATGGCTTTCACGCTGCGCGATGATGCGACGCTTGCAGGTGCCATGCACGTCGAGGTCGCGTTTTGGGGCCAGATTGTGCGACCATGGTCAAAGCATGCGGCTTCGTGCGATAGGGTTTTGGCGCAGCATTCGGGATGTCGACGCGACACTCCCTGATCCGCGCGATTTCGTCGATCCCACATGGGACGAGGGCGAGCGCAAACGGATGGCCGAATATCTGCGCATGGGTCGGAGGTTGCGGGTGCATGAAGGCAAATCGCGATGTCGGCTCTGTGGGACGATGACAGGCAGCGATGAGCAGACCGATGGCACGTATTTATGGCCCGAAGGGCTCACACATTACGTGGCCGAACATGCCGTGAAGCTCCCGGCCGAGTTTTTCGAGCATGTGGCACGCGAGCTCGATGCGATCGACGGAAACGTCATCGATCGTGGCTGGTGGGTGCAGCAGCACGGCACTGGAACCGCACGTCATTGGATACGGTTCAAGGTCGAGCTCGGCCCGTGCGATGTCCGCGCCACCTCCATCATTCAGCAAATCGCAGGCGCGGTGGTCGGGTGGGATCGCGCCGAACGCCTCTACACCGAGCTCGTTCGCCGCGGCACGGCGGAGTTCACACTGCCCAGCCGCGGCCCCGCCGAAGAATTCTGCGACCGCCTCCATCAAGCCAATATCCCCTGCACAATCACCGAAGAACGCGTCCCCCTCCCCAACACGCTCCTCGGTTAGGGAGGATTGAGGGAGAAGATGCGGGCGGATTCTTCGGGCGTAAAACGACGTCTCGTGTCGACGTTCGAGAATGTCGTCGTCGTGATGTCACCGTTCACTTCGCTCATGATCATGCGATCGAGCGCGACGCCGTGTCCTTCGAAGCGAATCTCTCGCAAGAATCGGTTGAGCGGTTCGCTCTTGGGCGCGAGCGTCATCGTCCATCTCCCCGCTTCACCCGGCGAATACGTCACCTGATACGTTCGCTCGATCCATGCACGTTCTCCCGCCAAAAGCTGAGAAAACGTGTCGACGAAGCTGCGCACCAAAGGTTGTGACGAAAGATCGATCCGCTCGACGCGTCCCCCTTCGCTCATCGCAAGTTGATCGCCATCGATGAGCACGACAGAAGCACTCGGCGACATCACGCGCCGTATGAGCCTTCGAGGCCGCGCGTAATGAAGCGTCCCTTCGCTCACCGAAGGCACACGCATGAGTGCGATTCTCTTTTCTTCACGGAAACGCAGCTCCATGCCCGAAATCGAACGGAAATTCTCGAAGAGCGCGTCGATCGTGGGCGCGCTCTGACCCACCGCTGGCCAGGCCACGCTCATCACGCTCAAGACCCCAGCGACGAATATCCCGCGCCTAGCGAGGCGAAATGCGCTCCAAAATTTCACGTGGTGTCTCCATCAGCAACTCGCCATTGGACTTGGTCGTGACGAGCACCGTCACGCCTCGAGCGGCTCTTCGAAGGCTTGTTTTGCTTATAATTTCGTAAGCGATTCCAATTCGCGGATCCGTTTCGCAAAACCACGATTGGACCACGAAGCGCTCACCATATCGAAGCGGCGCGACATGTCGCGATCTCGTCTCGATCACGTACCAACGAAACCCGAGTTCCACCAAATCGGGCGCGTCGACGCGATGCTTGCGCTGCAACTCTTGCCGCGCGATCTCGAAATACTTGTAGTAATGCCCGTGCCACGCCACGAGCAGCGGATCGACGTCGTGAAACGGCACCTCGAGCTCGATCGACACCGCGCTCTCGGGCGCCTTCTCCCTCAAGGCGCGTTCGATCCCATTCACGCGCGCGCCTCCGCGATGCTCCACTCGATCTCGCCGAGCGGCAATTCCCCTGCACGATACATCGAGAGCACCGTCTGAATATCGACATCCATCCGGCGATCAGCCTCGTTCATCGGAACCACACGACGCACCGCATCGCGCATCGCGACGCTCCGCGGATGACAATGTTCGGGGCCGCGCAAATCCACCGCCTGGCAAACCGTGAGCAAATGAATCGCCGCCACAGTCTCGGTCAAATCGAGCACACGCACCGACTCCCGCGCCGAGATGGTCCCCATCGACACCTTGTCTTGGTTATACGACTCGGTACTTCGGCTAAAGACGCTCGCCGGCATCGACATCTTCAATGCTTCTGCGGCAAGCGCGCTCGCCGAGATCTCCATCGCTTTGAAGCCATGATGGGTGGGCCTGTCGACGCCCGTGCGCGCGACGAGATTGGCCGGAAGGCCTGCGTTCGTCGCGGGATTGCAGAGCATACCGACTTGCCGGTCCAGAAGGTCGGCCACGTTCGCGACCACGTTCTTCATGGTGTCGGTCACGAGACACGCGTGTCCGCCGTAAAAATTGCCGCCGTGCATCACACGCCCCTCGGGCGCCGTTCGGCTGTATCCCTCGATGATGGGGTTGTCGTTGACGCCGTTGATCTCGGTCTCGAGCATGCGCCGCATCCACGGCAGGCAATCCAGGATGAGCCCGATCACGTGCGGCGCGCAGCGCACCGAGTAGCGGTCTTGCACACGTGCGGGCTTGTTGCGTTCATGGACGCCCGCGCGAATCCAGCGCGCAGCTTGCCTTTGCCCAGGATGATTTTTCAGCTCGAAGATTCGATCATCGAAGTGATCAGGCACGCCATGCAAAACATCCGATGCCATCGCCGAGAGCGTGCACGCGAGGCGCGCGAGGTGCAGAGCACGTTGAAAGCCCAAACATCCGAGCGCGCTCATCACGCTCGTTCCGTTCATGATCGCCAGTGATTCTTTGGGCTTGAGTGTGAGTGGCTCCATTCCGAGTTTGCGCAATGCCATCGCCGCATCGACGATGTCACCTCCGAGCCATGCTTCGCGCTCTCCCACCAAGAGCGCGCCGATATAACTGAGCGGCGTCAAATCTCCGCTCGCGCCGACGCTTCCTTCTTCGGGAATGGCGGGCCCACATCCGCGCGCCACGAGCTCGCACATCCGATCCAAGAGCTCTTGGCGCACGCCGCTAAACCCTTGTGCCAGCGAGTTTGCGCGCACGGCCATGATCGCAGCGGCTTCCTTTGGACCGAACACCGCGCCAGTGCCGCAGCCATGGTAGCGCACCAAGTTGAGCGGCATCTGTTCGGCGACTTCCACCGGCACTTGAAATTCGACCGATGCCCCAAACCCCGTCGTCACGCCGTAGATGGTGCGCGCACCAGCCAAGGCATCGTCGATGAGCTTGCGGCCCTGCGCGATGCGCTCGCGCACCTCAGGATCGGGATCGATGCCCGGCGCCGCCCTTCGTTCGGCGATCGCGCAGACATGTTCGATGGTGAGGGGACTCTTGCCGAGCAAAACGGTCTTCGGCGTGGACATCAGCGCTCCCAAAAATCGTAAAAATTAAACCAATTATCAGGAGCGAGCCGCGCATAATGCGCGAGTCGCTCGGCATATCGTTCCACATGACTGGCGAGGGCCTCTTGACGATTCTTGCGTGGAAGATCGATCGCATCGGCGAACGGCTCGCAATAAAGATCGTAGCGAGCGCCGCCACGGTAAAGACCGAAGGTCATGTACACCGGGCATTTCAACATCGACGCGAGCAAATAAGGCCCCGTCGGGAAACGTGCCGAGCTTCCCATGAAATCGACCTCGATCGAGCGCCCATCGCCAGCTCCTGGTGGCACACGATCCGCCAGGATCGCGACGATCGCTCCGCCCTCGACGAGCTCTTTGATGCGCAACATGAAGTCGATCCCTTCACCCATCTGGAGCAACTTCGCGTTCTTGCCGGGATCGATCTTCTCGAGCGCGTCGTTGATGAGCCGCGCGTTCTTCGTGTAGACGACCGCATAGAGCGGGAGTCGTTCGACATCGCTCTGCGCACGCATCGCGTAGAAGCTGCCGAGGTGCGCGCCGAGCAAGATCGCGCCGCGCTTGCCGTCGCGCAGCGCTGTCAGGTGATGATCACCGGTGCGCGTGACTTCGAAGTGATGGGTCTTGCCTGCCACGAGAAAAAACGCATCGAGCGTCGTCTCTGCGAAGCGCAAGATGTGCCGATAAACATCGATGGCCCGGGGCTCGCGCCCATGAATCCGGCGTAAATACGCGCGCACCGAACGACGCGCGCCGCTCGCGAAGAGCCAATAATAAAAGGCGACGACGCGCGCGATGAGCCGCCCGAAGGTGCGCCCGAACACCGTCGTGATGAACACCACGGTGCGGATCGCGAGCACCGACCCCTGCTCGCCCACTTCGGTCCAACGTTCACTCATGAATCGCTCGAGCCGAACGAGGGCGTCAGAGTTCGTCCGAGGATCATGCACGACACTCGATGCCACATGAGCCGCGAGTGCATGCGGGTGATGAGCCAATTGTCGAGAACGAGCTTGAAGTGCGATACACCGCCGTCCGCCCGTGAGATGTAACGAACACGGGTGGGCACGTTCAGGACGGGCGCTCCGGTCCATGCGATGCGCACGGCGATTTCGGGATCGAAATCCATCCGGTCCCCGCATGGATTCGCGACGCGCAACGCCGTCACGACGGGATACACACGGAAGCCGCACATGGGATCATGAATGACGCGTCCACCCGTCTCGCGATTCGTCCAGAAGACCGTGATTTTCCGCGCGATCCTGCGGCCGATCGGTGCGCTTTCGTCGAATTCGGGCTCCCCCAGAATCAGCGCCTCGGGTGCGCTCTTCGCGATGTCGAGGAAGCGCGGAATATCGGCGAGCGCATGTTGGCCATCGGCATCGACTTGAAGTGCATGTGTGAAGCCGAGCTCATGGGCGAAAGCGAAACCGCTCTTGACGGCCGCACCTTTGCCGCCGTTTTTCTCGCGGTGAAAGACACGCGCCAAGCCCTCGCGCCCGATCGACGCGACGGCTTCCCTCCCTTGGGGACCGCTTCCATCGTCGATGACGACGACATTGGGCAGATATTCCCGAACACGCAGCACGACCTCCCGCACCGTGTTCGGGTTGTCGTACGTCGGAATCAAAATGCAGGGGGCAAACACCAGACCGCGCCCGGTGTGCCCACCACCGCGCGTCTTGTCAAGAGGAGAGCCCTCTGCGCGGTCGACGTCCGGTTTTGGCGCGCTATACCTCGCGCTCGATAACCATTTTTAGCTGTGCTTTGCGCGTGCGAGATGCGCCAAGCCGCAATGGAGAAGTACCGATGACCAGCGTTCGCGCGTTCATGGACCGTCACTATTTGCATTTCAACAGCCGCGAAGTCGTGGATGCGGCACGGGCCTACGAGAAGCATATCCAAGCGGGCGGCAAGATGATGGTCACGCTCGCGGGTGCGATGAGCACGGCGCGCATTGGACGCATTCTCGGCCGGCTCATTCGCAAAGGATATGTCCACGCGGTCTGTTGTACGGGTGCCAACCTCGAAGAGGACGTCTTCAACCTGCTCGCCGCGAACGACTACAAAATCATCGCGGACTATCGCGGGCTCCGCGCCGAAGACGAAAAGGCGCTTTACGAGCAGGGCTACAACCGCGTCACCGACACGTGCATCCCCGAGACGATCATGCGTCATCTCGAGGAGCGTTTGATCGCGGTGTGGAAGAAGGCCGCCGAGCGCGGCGAGCGCAAGATGGAGAGCGAGTTCCTCTTCGAGATCCTCGGCGATCCTTCGCTCGCCAAGCACTATCAAATCCCCGAAGAAGATTCGTGGATGCTCGCCGCCAAGGAAATGGGCATTCCCGTGTATTCGCCGGGTTGGGAAGACTCGACGACCGGCAACATGTTTGCGGCCGCGGTGTGGCGCGGGGATGTCGCGCATCACACCTGCGTGAAGACCGGCACCGAGCAGATGGATCATCTGATGCGCTGGTACATGGACGCGAGCGGCTATTCTGCGGCGAAGAAGAAGGGCTCGAGTGGGCCGCTCACGTTCGATCATCCGAGCGTCGGCTTCTTCCAGATCGGCGGTGGCATCGCAGGAGATTTCGCGATCTGTGCGGTGCCCGCGATGATTCAAGATCTTCAAATGGAAGATCTTCCGTTCTGGGGATATTTCGCGCAGATCAGCGATGCTGTGACGAGCTACGGCGGATATTCGGGCGCGGTTCCGAACGAGAAGATCACGTGGGGCAAGCTCGACGTGGACACGCCGAAGTTCATGATCCAGAGCGATGCGACCATCGTTGCACCCCTGATTTTTGCGTACCTACTCGGCGACTGAATTCGGTGGTACACCACGCACATGCCGCGAACGATCGATGAGCGACGTTGGGGCGGCCAGGAATTTGGCGAGCGACATCGCGAGGTGTTGCGCATCGCGTTGCGATTGATCGCGGAGCGCGGGTACGCAGGTGCGAGCCTGCGTGAGCTCGCGCGTCGCGTCGGGATGCAGCAGCCAAGCCTTTATCACTACTTTCGTAGCAAGGAGGAGATGGTCGACCAAATCCTCCACACGTTCGGGTTTGGCGGCATCTACAGCATGCCGCCCAACGTGGTGATTCCCGATCGCATCGAAGAGCTCCCGCGCGTGCTCGCGAGCATCATTCACGCGCTCTATCGCGAGACCGAGTGGCCCACCTTCGTGCGCTTCGTGTTCAATCTCGCGATGGAGCAACCGACCTATGCCGGGCGCCTGCGCGCGATGTTCGTCGACACCGTCGACGGATTGATGAGTGAGCTGCTCCAGCACTATGTCGAGCAAGGCCAAATCGACGCGCGCAACGCGGCGTTTTTGACGCGAATGGTCGTGAATTCGATGGGTCTGTCTTATATCGAGCAGAAGGTCGTGTTCCCTGCTGCCGGGCCTCACCCCGATTTGCACGAGTATTCTGAGTTCGTGGTTCGGGTCGCTGAGATTGCGATCGCCACGCTCGTTTCGCCGGACAGGACCATCGAAGGAAAAGCATCGTGAAGATCGAGCGAATCGATAGTGCGCTGTTCGAGGCGATGCTCGCTCGTGCCGAGGTTTCGCCGCGAGGCCGCGTCAATCACAACTTCCACGAAGGGCCCGAAGAGAACCCGCATCGCTTCTTGAACGTCATGAAGCGCGGCACGTACGTGACGCCGCACCGTCATCTGGATCCGCCCAAGAGCGAGACCTTCCTCGTGCTCCGCGGAGAAATCGCGGTGTTCGTGTTTGGCGATGAGGGCGCGATCGAACGGTGCGAAGTCTTGTCCGAGCCGGGCAAAGGAGGCGCGTGCGGCATCGATCTTTCGCCCGGCATCTGGCATTCGCTCGTGGTCCTCTCGGAACACGCGGTCTGTTTCGAGGTCAAACCGGGTCCTTATCGCGCCTCGAACGACAAAGAGTTCGCGCCATGGGCGCCGCCCGAAGGCGCACCTGAATGCGCGGCTTATTTGGAGTCGCTCGTGTCGCGAATGGATTCATAGTCGTGGGCCGTCGTGCCGGGCGAGCTCGATGGCGACGCGATCCCATTGTGCCGAATCAGCGCCGCCTTCCCAATGAGCAAACGTGCTGTCTCCTCGGCTGATCGAGCTGATGCGGCGCATTGCCCAATGGTGTTCGGGGCTGTTCACGAATGCGCGCATCGCCGCTTGATCCCGCCACACGGCCACCGTTCGTGCGGTGAGGCAGGACTGAGAAGTTCCGAACCGGTACGAGACGAGTCCTGGAGCACTCGGGAGCACTCTCATCATATTTCCCATCGCTTCCCGAAAGTCGGATTGCGCCTCGAGATCGGACGATAGCGCGAGATACGTCGTCGAAATGAAGTATGTCCCTTCGGGGACGTCATCGAGCGCGATCATTTCAATGGGTGTCATTCGCAAGTCACTCTCGATTCGATCTGCGCGACATCCCTCGAACGATGACGTCATCGCTGATCGAGCAGATGACGGCGTCGTTCGCGATTCGGAAGGAGCGCCGCACGCAGCGAGCACGAATGCACCGAGGATGAATCCGAAATTGCGTGTTTCCACATCGCCTCCTCAATAACGAAAGTGCACGGGAGAGACGACTTGCTGTCCATCCGCGAGGTTCACCGAGGACTCTTCGAAGCTCGGTGCCGAAGCCGCTGGAAGATGGTTTTGAGTCGCGCCGTAGCCTTCGGTCGGAGCACCGAACACGTCCGTATCGAGGACACCATTGTCATTGGCATCGTGATAGGCGGTGACGGCGTATGTGCCGGCCGGCAGTTCGGAAAATGAGCAGCGTGCTCCTGGTTCGGGCGCAATCGCGAGATTGCCACCCACGATCGGAGAGGGACCCGGAAAGCCCTCGGGCACATGGAAGAGCGCGCACCGAATGTGCCCCTCCGCGCCACGCACCTCGTCGATGACGACGACGAGGAGCTGGACCCTGGGGGAAGAGAGGTTTGTATCGGCGCTGTACGTTGTGCGCCGCCACAACCCCCGAGGGTCGAGAACGATGCCGCCAGGACCCCGGTGCTCAACCTACGGATGAATGAACTTGGAAGAAGGTGTTTCATGATCATGCGAGCACGATGCGCTCGAACGACGCATAAAACCAATGAAAGCACTGCATACCAGGTATGCATGCCAGCTATATCTTTAGGAGTTGGCTGACCGCATCCAACGTCGCTTCGGGTCTCTTCGATCGACGTCCCACGCGCGATAGCGATCGCGATCGTTGCCTTGTGCGGCTGCGAGCAGATTGTGGCAGACAACCTCGAGATCCGAAGGCGACCAAAAGTCGGATGTGTCGTCCGAGTCGTGTGCGCGTTCGATCGCGAGCTGCGCGGCTTCCGTGATGACGAGACCACTCATCGGAGGGATCGCCACTCCGAGCGTCACGAGCACGCCTTGGAGGCGTGAGAGCACGGCTTTGCCGCCCACGGCATGCGCGCTGATGAGGCAGGCAGCGGGCTTTCCAAGCCAAAGCGAGGTCCCTTCGGTCTCGGTCGCTTCCTCGAAAAATTGCTGTAAAAGCGAGGAAAATCCGTCCCAATAGGTGCCCGACGCGATCAGGATGCCGTCCGCGCGCAGAAGGCGTTCGCGGTGCGCTGCGAATCCTGGCTCGGACGCAAGAACGGCGATCTCGACTTCGGCGTGCGGTGCAAGATGCATGGCCGCTCGCGCGACGAGCACACTGCTGTTGCCATCCGAGCCGCCGAGACCGGCGTTCAATGCGAAGAGACGAGGGCGAGCTGCCATTCAGAAATCAGTTCTTTTTGCCGAGCAAGTTCGCGAACGGATTGTTCGCGAACTGCTTTGGCGGAGGCGCCTTTGCGCCGCCGCGTGGTGCGCTACCCATCGGTCGCGATCCTTGCCCCGGCTTTCGGCCATCGGAAGCGCCCTGTCCTGTGCCGGGCGCGTCTGACATGCGCGCCGAGAGCGAAATGCGCTTTCGCGCCATATCGACTTCGAGCACTTTGACCGGCAATCGATCGCCGACTTTGACGACCTCACTCGGGTCTTTGACGAATCGATCGGAGAGACGGCTCACGTGAATGAGCCCATCTTGATGCACGCCGAGATCGACGAATGCACCGAAGGCAGTGACGTTCGTGACGACACCTTCGAGCACCATGCCTTCCTTCAAGTCGCTGATCTCCATGACGTCGTCACGGAATTTCGGCGGCTCGAAGCTCGCGCGTGGATCGCGGCCCGGCTTGCCGAGCTCACTCACGATATCGCGCAGTGTCGGCTCGCCGACGCCTTCGCCGACATACTTCTGAATGTCGATCTTCCTCGCGAGCTCTGCGTTGCCCACGAGGTCGGCAAGCGCGACGCCCATGTCTGCGGCGATGCGCTCGACGAGCGCATAACGCTCGGGGTGAACTGCGCTCGCGTCGAGCGGATGCGTGGCTCCGTGAACTCGGAGGAACCCAGCGCACTGTTCGAATGCGCGCGGGCCGAGGCCCGAGACTTCGAGCACCTGCTGCCTGGTCGTGAACGCGCCTTTTTCTTCGCGATGCTTGACGATCTTCTTCGCGAGCGATGCGCCGATTCCAGCGACATACGAGAGCAGCGACGCGCTCGCTGTGTTGAGCTCGACGCCCACGTGATTCACGCAGCTCTCGACGACTTCGCCGAGCTTGCGCGTGAGGAGCGGCTGGTGGACGTCATGCTGGTACTGGCCGACGCCGACGGACTTCGGGTCGACCTTCACGAGCTCGGCGAGAGGATCTTGAAGTCGCCTCGCGATCGAGATCGCACCACGCACCGTGAGGTCGAGATCGGGAAACTCTTCGCGCGCGACGTCGCTCGCCGAGTACACGCTCGCGCCCGATTCGCTCACCGGCACGACCACGACGCTCGTGAGGCCCGCTTCTTTGAGCGTCTTTTTCACGAACGACTCGGTCTCTCGGCCCGCCGTGCCATTGCCGATCGCGACGGCGAAAGGCTCGTGCTTCTTCACGAGCGAGATCAACACGCGCTTGGCTTCTTCTTCGCGGGCCGCGCCTTGCGAGGGGTAGATCGTCTCGTTGCCGAGGAACTTTCCGGTGTCATCGACGATCGCGATCTTGCATCCCGTGCGAAGCCCCGGATCGATGCCAATGACGCGCTTGGCGCCGAGCGGCGCGCTCATCAGCAGATTGCGCATGTTGTCGGCGAACACATCGACCGCGCCTCGGTCGGACTTCATCTTGAGATCGACGCGGACATCATTCTCGACGCTGGGCGCGAGCAATCGCTTGAACGCGTCGGCGATCGCTTGCGAGAGCTCGCCGCACCACGGAGAGCTGCGATCGAGCTTGGCGATATTTTCGATTCGAGGAAGCACACGCTCACCATCGACTTCGAGCGATGCGCGCAAAATGCCTTCTCGTTCTCCCCGGCGAATCGCGAGAAAGCGATGCGATGGAATCTGCGCGATGGGCTCGCGCCAATCGTAATATTGCTCGAACTTCGTCGGCTCTTTGATCTTGTCGGGGACGCCTTCGCTCACGAGGATGCCCTCTTTCTCGAAGGCCTCGCGGGTGACCGCGCGAACGTCCGCGTGTTCGGCGATGATCTCGGCCACGATGTCGCGTGCTCCTTGAAGCGCTGCTGCGACGTCGGGAACTTCCTTCTCCGCGCTGACGAAGCCCTCTGCAAGGGCGCGCGGATCCCCTTCGGTGCCTTGCTCGAGAATTCGAAGCGCGAGAGGTTCGAGACCCTTTTCACGCGCGATCGTGGCGCGGGTGCGACGCTTGGGTTTGTAGGGCAAATAGAGGTCTTCGAGCGCTGCTTTGGTCGCGCACGCGAGGATCTTCGCCTTGAGCTCGGGGCTCAGCTTGCCTTGCTTTTCGATCTCTTCGAGGATCGAAGCGCGACGGTCCTCGAGCTCGAGGACATAGGCTCGCTTCTCCTGAATCGCGCGAATCTGCACCTCGTCGAGATCCCCGGTCGCCTCCTTGCGGTAGCGCGCAATGAACGGGACGGTCGCATTGTCCTCGAGGAGTTTGACGACAGCCGCGACTCCGCGCGGAGATAGTCCAAGCTCTGCGGCAACGAAAGGAACCGGATCGAAACTGTTCGTCTTCTGGATGTCGCTCATGGTCTCCGCGGCTTCTATCCGACCCGATCGCGCGCTTCAAGGTGTCACGAACGAGCGTCGTGGCGCGTGGTCGTCTACCATGGCAAAAGCGGATGGCGTGCCGCGACGGATCTGAGCGAGATCCTGGTCAGAAAATGCGAAACGATCTCACCCTCCCGGATGCGCCGGTCATGCCGATCGTCACGTCCGCTCCTTCTTGGGCGAGTTCGACCTCTGCATGTGCGCCATTCTGAAGCAGCTCATTGGGCGCATCGATCAACTCAATCGTCTCTCCGCTCTCGGTCACGAGGGCCCAAACCCCGCCTTCGATGCCGAGCTTGCGCACCGTGCCCGTTGCTTTTCGTGTCTTTCCCACTGCCCCATGATGAACCCCGAAGGCGAGGCTCACAAGCCTTGAACTTCTTCATCGCTCAGGCGTCATCGATGCGCGTATAAATCGATCGAATCCGCAATGCACTCCCCATCACGACATCACGCCCATTTGGGATCGTTCATACGGGCATGCGCGAGTCTCCTCCTCGTGTCCTGCGCCGTTCGCTCTTCGGGACGCCCTTCTTCGCAAGCGCTCGAAGCGCGACCCGATGCGTTCGAAGTCAACGCGATGGCGTATAATATCCTCTTCCAATACGGGCAGATCCCCCTTGCAAATGGGAGTTATCCAGCATGGGTCTGTGAGTCGTATCCCTATGTCGTCGATCATCCCGAGCTCCGATGGGAACATCGATTCGACGTCATCACGGCGACGATTGCACGACAGAGCCCCGATCTCCTCGCGCTCAACGAAATGCGCGGCGGATTCGAAGTGCCGAGAAGAGCGGACCTTCCCGAACCCCAGCAAGATCCTGCGTACGGTCCACCACAAATTCGCGACATGACGCGATGGTTACGCGACGAGGCGCCCGGACCCTATCAGTGGCTCTCGGTGCGCGACGTCGACGCTTCGATGATCACGTACGATCCACACAAGACGGAGCGTTGGCCAGGTGGCGGTTGTCGCCGCGATATGTCGGCCAATGCATGTACCGCATACGATCCACGAACGGATCATTATTCATCGAAAAACTATCTCGTGTTCCGCTCGGATCGATTCGATCTCGAAGAGGCCGGCGCCGTGGAGCTTCCCACGTCCATGCTGAGCGAAAGGCGTTTTGCGCCTTGGGCGCGCTTGCGTGAACGAAGCTCGGGGCTCGCCATTCTGGCGATGGCTGTGCACCTCGATCCGTTCTCAGGAGCACACCGCATTCATTCCGCACGGAGAATCCTCGAATTCATCGAAACGATGCATCCCACCTCCACCGTCGTCCTCGGTGATTTCAATACGCAGATGAATTCCGCAGACGATTGCGTTTGCGGATGCGGCTCGCGCGCAGGATGCGAGTGCCCCGAATCGCTCCTCGCAAGTTGCACGGGTCAGAGCACCTATCGCACGCTCACAGCCTCGTTGATCGATACGTTCCTCGAGGGAGGCGGCGCTCGGGATGCCACGTCCGTCATGACATTTCGTGTGCCGTCCGGGCAAACGTGGCGTTCGAGCGAACCCTGCTGGCCCCATGCCCTTCAAGGGGAGGGGCGTGCACACCTCCCCGAGATCGCCATCGAGCGAGGCCGAGCGCGGGTGGATTACATTTTCGTGACGCCGGGAGTCGCCGTCCTCGATGCAGCGATCGCAACCCCCGAAGTGTTCGAGCTCTCGATCGATGCGGCTCGCCGCACCATTCACCCCTCCGATCATTTCCCCGTCACAGCCACGCTCCGCGTCGGACCATCACCCCGTGGAACAGACAGGGTCTCCGTGAGGAGATAGATTTGGGCCTCCACGAACGCAAGCTCCGCAAGCTCCGACACGATCCTTGGTCGTTTTTCCGTGACGCTGCGCTGAACAAAATCAACGCGGCGTCAGAGCTCGCCTCCCGATCTGCATCTCGCCTCTCCGTCGCCACGTTTGGATTCGCCCCTTGCCAACGCAAATACACGGTGATCTCAGCGGCATACAATGTCGAAAGGTATCTCGACCGATTCTTCGAATCGATCACTCGACAGGTCGTCTCGTTCGACGAGCACATCGAGTTGATCGTCGTCGACGACGGATCGACCGACAACTCCGCAGCCATCATCGAGAGGTGGCGCAACAAGCACCCGAAGAGCATTCGATATCTTTATCAAGAGAACAGCGGACAGGCTTCGGCCCGAAATGTCGGTCTCGTTCATGCAACGGGTGAGTGGATCACATTCATCGATCCGGATGATTTCGTTCATCCGCGGTATTTCGAGCAGGTCGATCGCTTCTTGTCGGAGCGAGAAGAACGCGGCGAGAAGCTCGGAATGCTCTGCTGTAAGAAGGTCTCTTATCACGAAGCTCAGCATCGGTTTTCACCCGATGACTCCGACGGGAAGGTATCCGCTGCCGCTCTTTCGTTCTTCCGCGCAGATATCCTCGCGCGAGAACGTATCGCCTTCGACGAAGAACTTCGCCCCCACTTCGAGGGCCTACACTTCTCCGGCACGTATTTTTTGCGGATGGGAGACCTTCGGGTGGGCTTCGTCGCGGATGCGATCTATTTCCATCGAGAGCGCTCCGAGAAAGATTCGCGGTTCGAGTCTGGCTGGGCCCATCCTTCTCGCTTCGGAGTCGTGATCGAACGCGGCCATCTCGCATTGCTCCGCGATGCGCTCGAAAAGAAAGGTACAGTCCCGCCCTCCTTACAAAACATCGTCCTCTACGATTTGATTCGGCTCTTCGAAGCGATCGTTGGAGACGAATCGTCGGTCGCGTTCCTGAGCCATGAGCAGAAGACACGATTCAAGGAGTTGCTCTTCGAAGTCTTCGAACTCATCGACGCTTCGGTGATCGCGGACGTCGATCTGACTGGAGCTGGGTTTCTCTACAAGGTGGGCCTGCTCGGCATGTACAAGTCGAAGCCGCCGCCCTTTCACATCGCCTCGATCGAGGGCTTCGATGAGACGAAACAATTGCTCGAGATCTCATATTTCTATCACGGAGAACCTGTTGCCGAACGATTTCATGTCAGCGGACACGAAATCGTGCCGAGCTTCGCGAAGATTCGTGTGCATGATTTTCTGGGGGATGTGTTCGTGTACGAGCGGCGGATCTGGCTCGAGTGGGATAAGGAATATACTACTTTAAGCATTGATATCGGCGGTCGGCGCGCAAGCATCTCGCTCGGCCAAGCGCACTACGATTGCATCACACGCGCGATGCTCGAACGCACACTTCATTCGACGCATGCGCCACTGGGTCTGAACGTTCGCGCCCGAGTGCTCCGCGCCATGGCGAAAAGCCACCGCGCGCGACATCGCTTCAAAGACGCCTGGCTCTTCATCGATCGTGACAGACAAGCCGACGACAACGCAGAGCACCTCTATCGATACGTTCTGCGCGAGCACCCCGAGATCAATGCGTTCTTCGTGCTGCACGAATCCTCACACGATTGGCAGCGTCTGCTGGAAGAAGGCTTTCGGCTCGTTCCTTTCGGCTCTCGCGACCACCATCTCCTCTTGCTCCATGCAAGACACGTCGTCTCTTCGCACGCAGACAACTTCGTGCTCGGCGTGTTGCCAGAGCGCTGGTATGGAGATCTTTTGCACTTCAAATTCACCTTCCTTCAGCACGGCGTCATTCGCGACGACATTTCGAACTGGCTCAACGCGAAGAAGATCGATCTCTTCGTGACCTCTTCACCGGCCGAGCACGAGTCGGTTGCCGGTGATGTCAGCCGCTACAAGTTCGGTCGACATCAAACGAAGATGGTCGGACTTGCGAGACACGACGCGCTGCTCTCGCGCACAGAACCCACCGAAAGACTTGTATTGATCATGCCCACCTGGCGGCAGTGGCTCGTCTCCGGTGCGGCGCGTGGCACGGGCGTACGCTCGCCGAGATCCGTCTTCTACGAGTCGACGTACGCGCTGCGATGGCGTTCGGTCCTGCACTCGGATGCGCTCCGCGAGCTCACGTCTCGCCACGGCTACCAGGTGGTGTTTTTTCCGCACTCGAATATGCAGATGTATGTAGATTTCTTCGACGCACCGAGCTGGATCGATGTTCGTACCCATGCGCGTGAGCCAGTCCTGCAGCGTCTCTACCGACGCGCGGCGATGATGATCACCGATTATTCGTCCGTATTTTTCGAAATGGGCCTTCTCGATAAACCGGTGGTCTACTATCAGTTCGATTACGACGAGATGTATGGTGGTGCCCACCCATCACGGGTCGGCTATTTCGATTTCGAGCGTGATGGCTTTGGTCCGGTGGTCTCGACCGAAGATGCACTCCTGTCCGAGGTGCGAGTTTTGTTAGAGCGAGGATGCCAACCGACGCCAGAGTATTTACGACGAATGCGGGCAACGTTGCCGTTGCGTGATGGACACAATCGGGAGCGCACCATTCGGGCTATCTTGGCGCTCGATTCGCCGATGATCAGATGATTGATACCCTGCCCCTTAGGCTGTGTCCGTAATCCTATCCGTCGAACGCAACGAACGGGCTGATTTCTCCGCGCCTCATGGTGTCGATTCGCTCGATCGCGCGTTCGTACGCTTCGCGGGCAATCGGCGATTGGACATAAGTCACCGCACCATTCGTTTCCGTGGTGGCGCCGTGAGAGAAAAGCAAAGAACCAACTGCATATCGAGCGCGATAGAGCGTTTGAAAAAGATGCAGCTCGGAGCGCGCGCCGAATGTCGCGCGGATGCGTTGATAGTACTCGCTGTCTTCTCCCACTCGGAGATCGCACATATAGCCGACCCGTTCGAACACTGGATCACGTGGAATGAGCATCGAAATGAGGCTCTTACCGAAACGACGTCCGTTGATCACGACGCGCTTGCCTTCCGGTGTCTCACGGCGGTAATTGCAAATGCAAAAGAGCGCATCGGGTCGAGACAGCAGCGCCGCGAGCTGACGCTCGATCCGCTCCAGATGTGAGATATCGTCTGCGTCCTGGAACGTCAGGTACGCACCGCTCGCGTGGGTGAGCCCCACGTTCCTCGACATCGCCGCGCCGCGCTGGCGTCCATTCCGCACCAACTTCACGCGCGGGTCCTTTGCCGCCATCTTCTGCACGATCTCGCGCGTTGCATCTTGGCTCGCGTCATCCACCACGATGAGCTCGAGCGCGGAGTAACTCTGGTTGAGCACCGAACCCATGGCGCTCTCGATGCAATCCTCCGCGTTCCATGCGGCCATCACCACCGACACACGAGGATGTCCGGCGAGAGCGAGGCGCCTTTGACGTGCCCGTGCCCGCGCGAGCTCGCGGTGCCGAATCCAATCGCGAATCACGGGAAGCTCTCGCTCTCGGAGGGCTTCGCTGGGGTCTTCGAGCATCGCGCTGATGAGCTCGCTCGCTTCGAGCCGAGGCACGAGGGAGAGGCCGAGGGTGCGAACCACGGCGTTCCGCGAATCGGCGAAGAATGTTTCTGGCGAGGCACGAAATTTCGCCAATTTGGTGGAGAGTCCGGCGCTCATCTTCGTCACGAATCATCCTCACCACGCAGACGCTCGAGGCGCTCTTTGATGCGCGCTTCGAACCCCGATTTCGTCGGCTCGTAAAAGCGCGATCCCACAAGCTCGTCCGGCAGATACGTCTCGTGGGCAGCATGCCCGCCTTCGTCATGAGGATAGCGATACCCTTGACCATATCCCCACGCCTTCATGTGTTTGGTCGCGGCGTTGCGCAGCTTCATCGGCACAGGCAAGGGACCTCGCGCGCTCACAGCCTCTTTGGCGCGCTGCCACGCGACATAACTCGCGTTGCTCTTCACCGTGCTCGCCAAGTACGTGCAGCATTGAGAGAGCGGATGGAGCCCTTCGGGCATGCCGAGACGGCGAAACGCCCCATCGGCTGCCATCGCGACTTTGAGCGCATTCGGATCGGCGTTCCCCACGTCCTCGCTCGCGAAGATGATCATGCGACGCATGACGAAGAGCGGATCTTCCCCTGCCTCGAGCATCCGCATCATCCAATAAATCGCAGCGTCTGGATCGCTCCCACGCATCGATTTGATGAACGCAGAAACGACGTTGTAGTGCTCCTCTCCACTCTTGTCGTAGAGCAGCGTGCGCGACGCAAGCGCATCCTCCACGGCCTTCTCGTCGAGCGTGGTGTGTCGAGAGCGCGCGTCGCTCGCTGCGAGCTCGAGCACATCGAGCGCGCGTCGCGCATCGCCCTCGGCCATCTCGGCGATCACCGCGAGCGCTTTGTCATCTGCGCTCATGCCCCACGCGCCCAGGCCATGCTCCGGATCGAGAAGCGCGCGCTCGAGCAAGCGGGTCAGATCTTCTTTGGCGATCGGCTCGAGCCGAAAGACGCGCGCACGAGAAAGCAACGCCGCGTTCACAGCGAAGCTCGGATTCTCGGTGGTCGCCCCGATCAGCACCACCGCGCCCCGCTCGACATGCGGCAAGAGCGCATCTTGCTGCGCTTTGTTCCATCGATGGATCTCATCGACGAACAAAATGGTGCGCGTCCCATGCAAACGTTTCCTTTCGGCGGCGGCTTCCAAGATTTTTCGTAGCTCGGGCACCCCCCCGAGGACCGCGCTGAACGGGACGAACTCAGCACGCGTCTCGGCCGCCACCGAGCGGGCGAGCGTGGTTTTTCCAGTTCCAGGCGGCCCCCAAAGGATCATCGAAGGAACGCGATCCGCTTCGATTGCGCGCCGAAGGAGCGACCCTTTCGACAAGAGATGCCCCTGCCCCACCATCTCTTCGAGACGTCGCGGCCGCATTCGAGCCGAAAGCGGAGCTCCTTCGCGATCGCGTTCTTCCTTATGATCGAATAGGTCCATTCTCATGGAACGTGACACATCGACTGGGACTGCCAATGCAAAGCCTCGAGAATCGAGGGAAGAAGGCCGCGATGAACAAAGCGTATGGAGTCGTGCTGATGACACTCACCGCGTGTGCTTCGAACCACACCGAGGTTCAGGTCAGAAATTCCGAACGAACCGCAGACATTCAATCATTTCAAACCATCTCGATCACTGAAACGAGACCCGCTGATGAGGAACATCCTCCGATCGAGGCGCGATACGAGCTCCATGCCGACGGATTGCTCCGCTATTCTGCGTATTATCTCAATATGCCCATCGAGCTGAATCATCTCGACAGCATCGAATGGATCGCTGGAGAACATGCGCAGCCAGTCGTTCAGAACATCGCGGTGATCCTCGGGAATCCAGAACGAGCTGGGCTCATCGAGATGCCTGACGAGGCCGCCTGCAGAGCCCGCTGTTATCGATTCACTCTGCGCCGTGACCACGCGGATTCTTCACACATGCTTCCGGAAACCAGCCCCGGTTTCACCGCGCTCGAGACCGCATTTCGTAATTTGATCGCCACCTTCGAGCACGAAACCGGGCGACCTTTGACAGCACGACAACTGTCGGGTGTGTAGATCGCTACACGCGCTTTCGGTGAAACCATGACACGGCTGTCCGTCCACAAGGCCTGGCTCCGTTCATCGAGGGACGAAAGATCGAAACTTTTCGAGAACCCGAACGTCCATGAGGAACATCGGGTCATCTGGCACCTCCATTGCATTCGAGGGCGGCTGACTTGCGACGAAAGCCTCGAAAGGAGGCCCCTCATGACCATGCGTAACCTCCTCGAGATCATCTACGAATATCAACGACTCCGTGCGAAACAGGATCATTTGGAGGTCCCTCTCGACGACGACGAAGAACTTCGTCTTGCGGGACTCGGACAATTGCTCACGGGCGACAACCCTGCGGGCCGGAACGCGCGCGCCATGCCCCGTGCTCCTTTTCCGAAGCTCGTCAGCTTCACGCAGCCGGGTGGTTTCGAAACTGGCCACGTAAAAAATCTGAGCGGCGCTGGGATCGCGATCGCCACGCCGCGCCCGCCTGCAGTGGGAACGCGCATCATCGTTCGAATCCAAGATGCGGCCAGCGGGTGCGAATTCTTCTTCCCGTGCCGAGTCGTTTGGTCACGTCGAGGATCGCTCGCTGGAATGGGTGTCAAGTTCGATGGCGTCCCGACCAAGTCACACGGTGTAAACGAAGACACCGGAGTCTGGAAACGCAGCTTCACGATCGGCACCCCGCACAAAGACTCCCACGCCGCGTAGCTTTGCTGACAGTCCAGGATTCGAGCTCGACGGTCGATTCGATCACGAATGAGATCGATGCCGAAATCGGCGTCAGAGTTCACGCTGTTCGAGTCGCACCCATCGAACATCATGTGATTTCATGGCGTGGGTCGAACGCATTCGATGATGATACCAAGGGGACGGCCAATTTCATCCAGGCACGATCGGCAGTGATGTCCAGACGCGAGTCTTCTTCGATCCCTTGTTGGATGAGCTTCTGCGCCTTCCGCGAGTCGTGATCAGCTCAAGACCTCTTCGATGGAGATCGCGGTGAGCACGCGGTCGGTCCAGTGTTCGAGCTCGGCGGAGGTCGCGTGATCGATTCGATCACGAATGAGGTCGGAAGGAGGACCGAAACGCAAGGTGAGCAAGCGAATGAGGGTCGCGCGGGCCCCACGCTGGATGCCCTGCTCAAGCCCTTGTTCGATTCCCTGTTCGATGAGCTGTCTCGCGGTGGTCATGACGGGTGCTCCTGCGCCAAGGGCGATTCGTTCGGCTTCTGCCGCAAGCCCCTCGACATCGGTCCTGCTTCGAGTGAGAAAAATATACCTGATGATCGTGACAAATGCCCGAGAGCCTTGAGGCTCGGCCAGCAAGGCCCGGATGAGCTCGGCCATCGTTCGCAGCCAAGTGCGGATGTCCATCGCATCACGCACATCACGCAGCGCCATGAGCGCGAGCTTCGCCGCATTCGGCAACACGCGCCCCATGATCTCGTCGGGGCTGCGCACAGCCAAATCGTCGATGAGAAACGCGAATCGCGGAAGCAGGGGCGCAAAGAGCTCTCGCTCGAGATCGTCGAGATCGAGCAGCTCGCTGAACTCCTGTACGGCGGTCCACCCGATCAGCCCATGGTGCACCACCACGGGAAAGATGGCCGGGAGCTTCTTTCTCGAAGGGTCGCTCGCGAGGGCTGCTTCCCAGATGCGCACTTCGTAGACCAAGAGGCGAAAGGCGAGCCACGGATCAGGTGTCGAACGATGCTCGAAGAGCAGATAGAGCCGCGCCTCGCGGCCTGCGATTTTCACCGAGAAGAGCAGATCGGAGTGCCGCGAACGAAGCTCCTCGTCGACGAAACTCCCTGGCTCCAGATGCAGCGTCGAAAAGTCGATCCGTGCGGCGATCGCAGCGGGGAGGATGGCTCGGAGCTCTCCTTCGGCTGCCTCGGGATCAGAGAAGACCGCCTTGAAGAGGGCATCGTGGGGCGAGGTCATCTCGTCAGGTCGCGTGGTGATGGCGCGGACTGACGCGTATCGAACGGAGCGCCCTCAACACCCCATCCCGCGGACGCGAGACCTGTGTCCGACGTGTGAAACTGTACTCCTCGCACGTGCGAGGAGTGTGTCTGGCACGTCAAACACGAGTCTCGCGCGTGCGAGGCCTGTGTCTGGTGCGTGAAACATAGGCCCTCGCACGTGTGAGAGCCTTGTCCGGGGCATCGAACACGAGTCTCGCACGCGCGAGGAGTGTCCATTGGACGTGGAACACGCGCCTCGCGCAGGAGAGCTCACTCAAGGACGGCTTGGGTTCCCTCGAATCTTGGGCGAAGGGCTCAGCGATAGATGTAGACCGCGCCGCTATCTCTCGCGGAGTTATCGGCCGGGTTGCCGGAGCTGGACGAGTCTTCATAGGGCGCGCCCACGGCCAAGTGGTCGCCGGACAGGGAGACCGAATAGCCGAACCAGTCGCTCACGCCGATGTTGGAGGCCTTGAGGTAGGCCTCCTGGGTCCAGGTTCCGCTTGCGCTACGTCGAAAGACGTAGACCGCGCCGCTATTGGTCGCGGAGTTATCGGCCGGGTTGCCGGAGCTGGACGAGTCTTCCAAGTACGCGCCCACGGCCAAGTGGTCGCCGGACAGCGAGACCGAACGGCCGAAGTTGTCGGCCGCGTTGATGTTGGAGGCCTTGAGGTAGGCCTCCTGGGCCCAGGTTCCGCTTGCGCTACGTCGAAAGACGTAGACCGCGCCGCTAT
>CAYZTA010000004.1:48148-184163 GCA_964481145.1 uncultured Sandaracinus sp. | reverse complement strand
GAGCTCGAGGCGCTCACAGCCCGTCTTGCCCGCGAACGACGCTGGCCGCTTTGAGTTCGGTTGATCGTGAACGTCTCGCGTTCGAAACGAAGCTCCCACGTTTTTGACAGATCGCGCGGTTATCTCTAGAACCTCTGTGGTTTCGGTATCTTGGACCCATGAGTTTTATCGTCGGAATCGATCTCGGCACGACGCATACGGTCGTGGCGTATGCGGCGGCCAATGGGTCGTCTCCACCGAAGGTGTTTGCGATCGATCAGCTCGTCGCCCCCGGCGAGATCGAGGCGCGGCCGCTCCTTCATTCGCTTCGGTATCAGCCGGCCGACGATGAGCTCTCCGAAGGCGATCTCACGCTGCCTTGGGGTGAGACGCCGCCGATCCCAGGAAGCCTCGGGCCTTATGTGGTCGGTGAGCTCGCGCGCGAGTTGGGCGCGAAGGTGCCAGGACGCTTGGTGGCGAGCGCCAAGAGTTGGCTCTCCCATCCTTCGGTCGATCGCACGGCGCCGATCTTGCCGTGGGGCGCGCCCGAAGACGTACCGAAGGTGAGCGCGGTGGTGGCGTCCGCGAGCTATCTCGCGCACCTGCGCGCCGCATGGGACCATTATCATCCGAAGGCGCCGCTCGATGAGCAAGAGATTGTGCTCACGATTCCCGCGTCGTTCGACGAGGGGGCGCGCGCGTTGACGCTCGAGGCAGCGCGTCTGGCAGGGCTGCCTCGCGTGCGCTTGCTCGAGGAGCCACAAGCCGCCTTTTACGATTGGCTTTCACGCGTAGGAAAGGACGCCGCGGAGGCTGCGAGCGGGATCAAGCTTGCCATCGTCGTCGACGTGGGCGGTGGCACCACGGATCTCACGCTCATCCGAGTCGAGATCCGTGAGTCGGGGCCGCGCATCACGCGCATCGCGGTGGGCGATCATCTGATGCTCGGCGGCGACAATATGGATCTGTCGCTCGCCCACGAGATCGAAGCGCGCCTCTTGGGCGAAGGCAAGACGAAGTTCGGAGCAGGACGCTTGACGCAACTCGTCCAACAATGCCGCCTCGCCAAAGAGCGTTTGCTCGGAGACAATCCCCCCGAGAGCGCACGCGTGACGCTGCTCGGCTCGGGCAGCAAACTGATCGGCGGCGCATTGAGCACGGAGCTTCGGCGCGCGGAGATTCAAGAACGCTTGGTCGATGGCTTTTTCCCACGCGCCGAGCTGGGAGAGCAGCCGCAAAAGCGCGGCGGCGCGATCATGGAGTTCGGTCTGCCCTATGTGGCCGATCCCGCGATCACGAGGCACATCGCGGGCTTCCTCGCGCGTCATCGCGACCTCGCGCGTGAGGCCGTCGGTCCGGAGGGGCCGCCGGTGCCCGACGCCGTGCTCTTGAACGGCGGCGTGTTTCGCGGCGCTCCTCTCTCGCAGCGCTTGCTCGAGCAGCTCGAGCATTTTCGCGGCGACGAGCTGCGCTTGCTCGACAATGACGAGCCCGAGCTCGCGGTGGCGCGCGGTGCGGTGGCGTACGGTTTGTCACGTCGCGGTTTTGGGATGCGCATCGGAGGAGGTTCGGCGCGCAGTTACTTTTTGCTTCTGCCGCCCCATGCGCAGGACAGCGCGCGTCGCGGACTCTGTCTTTTGCCGCGTGGCGCCGAAGAAGGCGAAGAGATCACGCTCGAGGAGCGTACTTTTTCGCTCAAGCTCGGCGAGCCTGTCCGTTTTTTGCTCGCGTCGAGCACGGGGGAGTCCGCGTACATTCGCCCAGGTGAGATCGTCGATGTCGACGATGAGTTCTTTCGTGATCTGCCGCCGCTCGCCGCGGTGCTCGACGATGAGCGCGCCGGCGGAAAACACGCCCCGCACGAAGAAACGGTGAAACTCGCTGCGGCGCTGACGGAAATCGGCACGCTCGAGCTGAGCTCGGTGTCTGCGCATGAGCCCCAACGTCGCTGGAAACTCGAGCTCCAGCTTCGCGGCGGCGATGTCCATGAGGCGCTCGCCGCGCAGCGCATCACCCAGCTTCATCCTCGATTCCAGGAGGCGCGCGCGAAGATCGCCGCCGTGTACGGAAAAAGTGAGCTGGGCCTCGAAGGCAAGCCCCAAAAGACGCTGCGCACCGATCTCGAAAAGATTCTCGGTCCACGTGCGCAGTGGAACACCCCTCTCTTGCGCGAGCTCTGGGGCGCTCTCTTCGCAGGCGTGAAGCGCCGAAGGCGAAGCGCCGATCACGAACGCGTCTGGTTCAATCTCGTCGGCTATTGTCTGCGCCCTGGCTTTGGCTACCCGCTCGACGATTGGCGGATCAAGCAGCTGTGGACGATCTTCGATCAAGGCGTGCAGTTCGCACCCGAAGCGCAGAACTGGAGCGAATGGTGGACGCTCTGGCGGCGGGTGGCCGGTGGTCTCGATGCCAACATGCAGGCGCGCGTGCTCGCGTCGATCGAATGGTATTTGAAGCCGCCCTCACCGAGGCCCCGCGCGCGTCCTGCCGGCCCCAAAGCGCTCGGGTACGATGACATGGTGCGCCTCGCCGCCTCTCTCGAGCGCATCTCGGCAGCGGATAAAGCGCGTATCGGTGATGATCTCATCGAGCGGCTCACGAAGCACGGAGAAAACTCGGCGTCGTGGTGGGCCGTCGGTCGCATCGGAGCGCGGGTGCCCTTCGCAGGCAGCGCCCACAACGTCGTCAGCCGCGCCAAGGCGACTTCGTGGCTCGAGCAAATCATGAAGCTCGACTGGTCGAAGGTCGATCAAGCGCCATTTGCCGCAGCACAACTGGCGCGCCGCAGTGGTGATCGCGAGCGCGATCTCGATCTTCCAATGGCCGAAGAGGTCGCCGCACGGCTGCGTGCGATCGCTGGGTCCGAAACATGGATTCGCATGGTTTCGGAGGTTACCGAGCTGGAGACTGCGGAAGAACAACGCGTTTTCGGCGAGTCGCTCCCGCCTGGTCTCCGACTCATCTCGTGAAATCTGGCGAGCGCGCGATGTGCATTCGCGCTACCACCGGAGAACCTTGACTTTCGCACCCTTCTCCTGGTTCGATGTGACGTCTCGGCTCCGACACGGGGCCTTTTTTGGCAGCCGCGAGCGATAGGATCCGCAGACTATGTTCTCCGTCGTCATCACCGAGAAAGGTGGCGCCCAGCGCCGACTCGACTTCGACAAAGCCGAAGTGACGATCGGTCGCGTTCAAGGCAACGACATCATTTTGCCCAAAGGCAATGTGTCGAAGCGCCATTCGCGCATCGTCCTCAAGGACAACCGCTTCATCGTCGTCGATCTCAAGAGCACCAACGGTACGTACGTCAACGGTCGAAAGATCACGTCGCCTCTCGTCGTGAAGTCGGGCGACAAAATCTATATCGGCGATTTCATCATGACCCTCGAGGAGGGGGCGTCGGCCTCGCCTCCAGAGTACGGCGCATCCCCTTCGTTCGGTGCACCCGCGTCCCCTTCATTGGGTGGGATGGCAGCCCAGCCCCCCATGGGGTCGGCGCAGCCTCCGTCGCCTTTCTCTTCCCCCCTGGGAAGCGCGCCTTCTGCGGGAGGCATGATGGCTCCGCCTTTGGTTTCGCCTCAGCATGCGGCTCCGGCGATGTCTCCCGCTCCAATGATGTCCGGAGCGCCCGCCCTGTCGCCAGCGCCTCCGCTCATGTCTCCGCCCCCTCAGGGGGGGGGCATGCCTCCTCCGGCTCGCTCGGCTCCTCCCCCGCCGCGTCCCACGCTCGGCGGGCCGCCGCCGCTCCCGAGTCGTCCAGAGCCGACGCGCCATGATTCGCAGTCGCCAGATGCCGCGAGCGAGCGTTATCACCTGGATGAAGAACCTGCGGACGAGACAATGAGCCCTTCGCCTCGTGTCGTTGGTATCTCGAAGGATACGCGCGAGGTCAATCAAATCAGCACGGATATCCCGCCTGCGCGGCAGCGAATCGATTCCGAGGAACAGCGTCCCCTCTCTCGTGGACGCCACCGGGCCGTCCCCTCGCGAGACACGCAAGATCCACTGGGCCATGTCATGGCCACGCTGGCATCGAGCCTCGATGTCGCCAGCCTTGCGCCGCCCCAAATCTTGGCAGCCGAGCGCTGGCAAGAAGCACGAGTGGCGATCGACGCCGCCATCGCGCGGCTCGAGAGTGAAGGCGGCAATCCAGGAGATCGTGAGGGCCTCGCCCAGGCGGCGATGCACGAAGCGCTAGGATACGGGCCGCTTGGTTCGTTGCTCGATGACCCGGCAGTGCTCGAGATCATCGTCGAAGGGCCGACTTCGGTGTTGGCTGACCGTGGCTTGGGTTGGGTGCCTGTGCCTGGTCGCTTTTCGTCGGCGGATCAGCTCATGACGATCGTGGGTCGTTTGGTGACGTGGGCGGGTGAGGAATTCGAGCCCACGAACGCGATTCAAGAGAATGTATTGCCCAATGGCGCGCATTTCCGCGCGGTGCTCCCTCCCGTCGCATTTCGTGGTCCAGTGATCGAAATCCGTCGCGCCGGACGACGAGCCGTGACGGGGGAAGCCCTCGTTCAGGAGGGGATGCTCTCCGCCGAGATGCTCTCGACGCTGACGGCCGCGGTCTCGGCGCGGCGCAATATCGTGGTCCTCGGTCCGGCGGACGTCGGCCCTTCCTCTTTCGTATCGATGCTCGCGAATCTTGCGGATTCCGAAGACCGCACGCTCGTCATCGAGTCTTCTCCCGAGCTCGCGCTCTCGGGCACGCATCAGGTGCGGCTGACAGCGAGCGCGAACGTCCCGCTCGTGGCCCTTTTGGCGAATGGTCCGCGGCTTCGAGCCGATCGAATCGTCATCGATGGCGTGGGTGGTACAGAGGTGCGAGCGGCGCTTCTTTGGCTCGCATCGTGTGGCGCAGGTTGCATTTTAGGGGTACGCGGAGCGCCCTTCGGAGCTGCTCTCGATCATCTCGAGGCGCTCGCACGTCTTCAGGGTGGCGCCGATGGCGTGGGTCGATTGCTCGGATCGGGGGTGCATGTGATCGTGCAGCTCGGTCGCGATGCGAGCGGCGTCCGCCGGGCGCTTTCGATTGGAGAAGTGGTGCATGAACATGGCGCGACCGCCCTTCGTGAGCTCCACGTGCATTCCGGTGAATTCAAGGCCACGGGCGTCCAGCCGACGTTTGGATGACGCCCGCAGCGTGAGCGACAGCAGCTTTTGCCATTGACGCGCCGTGCGCGCGCTGGCAGGAGGTTGCCAGTGAACAGCCTATGGAGAACTTTCGGTTGGGATCACGCTCGCAGTGAGGCGCTGGTCCGTCGAACTCGAGAAACTGGGGCGAAGTTCCTGAGCCGTGTGGCGAGCGGAGCGCGAACGATTCAGCACACGCTCCGGGTGCGACGCGAGCATCTCAACCGCGCACCAAAGCAAGAGTTCGAGCGGCGAATTCTGGCTGGGCTCGAGCGCGTGCTCGAACGTTTGGGCTGGGGTTTGCGGACTCGGAGCGACCAGCTCCGACCTCGCGAGACGTCAAGTTCTGAGTCGGTGTTCGAGGCTGATACCCCCGAGATGCCAACGGAAGCCGAGATTGTTCGTCCCGAGGCCTCGACGCCACCGCTCAAAAAGCGCGTCTCGTCCCGAGCTCCCAAGTCGGACACGCCGAAAAAAGGGGCCACCCCACGCGTTCGAGTCAGCGCTCGAACGGTGTCCTCGTCGCGGAAAACTGGGAAAAACGGACGTGTTTCAACCCGTTGGGTGAGCCCGCCGAAAGTCGATTTGGATGCGCTGATGTCTCTCTCGGCACGAGAGCTGATCTCCAAGATTCCGAGTCTCGACGTAGATACGTGTCGCGCGCTCCTTGTTCGCGAGCAAGCCCACAAGAAGCGCAAGACCGTGATGGAGGCGCTCTCGGCACGCCTCCCGTCGTGACATCAGCGACCTTGTTGCGAGAACACCTGATACACGTATTCGCCGCTGCCTGATTGTGCGGTCACCGTGAGCGTGAACGTCTCGTTCGTGCTCGCGCAGTGCCGCACGTTGGGGAATGCATTGCGGGCACCGAAATCGGTGGCGACTTGGGTCGCGCCGCGCGAGAGCGTCACATCGAGATCGCGAACTCCCTCACCGCCCACGACCACGATCGAATAGCACTGCCCTCCTTGAAGTTGAAGCGCATGGGTCGCGGTTTGTCCTTCGCGACGCAAACGACCGCGGTCGAGTGAATATCCCGGATCTGGCGCGAAGCTCTCGACACTGAGCAGCGCCGTGATCTCCGCCAATCGGACATACAAGACTCCGCTCAAATCTCCGAGACGGGTGCCGCGCGGCCATCGATAAGGCGCGTAGACATAGCTCCCGCTCCCGCTGATCATGCGCACCACCATGGTGAAATTTCCCGTGTTTTGCGGGCAAACACGGACGGTGGGACGGGCGTCGCCGGCCTCGTCGCGATCGACCTCGCGTCCCGCGGCATCTCGGAGCGAGAGGGACAAATCGTGCACATCGGAGTCGCCGAGCGCGAGAATCGCGTAGCATTTGCCGCCTTCGAGCTCGACGGCATACGCCTGTTCGGTCCCTTCGTTCAGCTGCCCTCGCTGATGGTTGCCGAGGCTCTCATAGCCGCGCGCCCGCATGTCTGCATCGAGCAACGCGAAGTTCTCGTCGATGTTGGCGCCTGCCGTCGACGTATCCGCGATGACGGGTACGACAGGCTCGCTGGTGGTGCCGCCGAGCACTTGCGCATAGGCCACGGTGAACACCGGCCCTTCACCACCGAACATGCGTACTTGCAACGTGTAATTGCCATCGTCTGGGGCACAATATCGTACCATTGCATCACGGTTCGTCGCCGAATCCGCCTGAAGCCGTGCACCCGAACCGTCCTGGAGGAACACATCGGTGTCGCTCGTGCCTTCGCCACCGAGCGTGCCGAACACGTAACAACGGCCTTGCTCGAGCGACAGCGCATAGACTCGCTCTTCACGGTTGCGCAGCACGAGACCGCTCGGCTCGCCGATGCGTTGAAACTGCTCGGATGCCAACTGTCGATCGAGAGCGTCGAGGCGCTCTCTCGTCGCCGGGTCGAGCTGCGCGACGGCGGGTCCGCTCGAAGATGTACCGAAGAATGCAGACAAGTCGGCGGGGCGTCTTCCTTGCGTCAAATACGGTGCAAAGAAATATTCGCCCGCCCCTCGTGCCATTTGAACGCGCGCGACGAATCGTCCCCCTCGCGCCGCACAAAACCCGACCCACGGATGTTCATCGGGGAGCACGTTGTGCGCGATATCGCGACCCGCCGGGTCGAGCATCACGAGGTTCACGTCGGCTCCCGGAGGCCCGAAAAGAGCAATCGTGTAGCAATAACCACGGCGCACATCGAGCGCGTACGCCGTGATGCCGTTCGACTGAAGCGTTCCTTGGGTCACGGGTCCCACTGGGAGATACCCTTGGGCACGCAACGCGCGATCGAGCTGCTCGAGCTGTTCTCGTGGGGTGCCATGCGCCCTCTCGCCGCCGCTGCCGACTTGCACGGCCCCTTGTGAAGGACCCCCGCCCCCCGCCACTCCGCGCACCGATCGCCTGCCACGGCATGCTCCGATGAGCGATCCCAAGACGAGCACTCCCAACATGACAGCGAGCCATCGACTCGTTCGCATTCTTCTCTCCGAAACGCGGAAGACCAAGGAAGAATCCCGCAGCTTTGCGCATCGAACCACGCATGGGCAGAGCCTGCAAGAAGATGGGAACCTAGACGCACATCACCGTGGTTCTCTTCACGATGCGCGCAGGAGAAAGACAAAACCTGCAGCGCTGACGAAGAACACGAGCGCAGCGAGCACATAAATGAAGAGCTCCGCCGAGCTCACGGTCCGCCGTCGACTCTCTTCGGGCAGAAGAGGCGAGTCGGATGTCGATTCGAGTTCGGGTTCGCCCGTGGGGGCATCAGGGTCGTCTTCTGGAAGAATCGTCGGGATCGCGAGGAGGGTCTCACTGTCATCGTGGGGGGGGATGATGACGATGTCCGGCCCGATTTCGGCGGCGATCACCGCGGAATCAGCGGGATCGTCGAACACGATCAGCGTGGAGCCGATCAAGAGCTCGTCGCGATCGCAGAGGCGCCTTTCATGGACACGTCGCTGATTGATCAAGAGCCCGTTCTTGCTGCTGCGATCCCGCGCGATCACGCCATCGAGATCGACGATCAGCTCCACGTGCTCGCGTGATGCATCGGCATCGGCGAGCGGCAAATCACACGTCTCTCCGCGCCCGATCAAAAGACGCGCAGGTGGGGGTGGAATCGCGAGGGTGCGACCTTGATCGGATCCGTTGGTGACAGTGATCCGCGCGCCCTCGGGCGCATTTGGACCCATCACACCGCGCAGCAATCTCCGCGCGAGGGATGCCGTTCGCTCGAGGGTTGGGCTCGACGAGATGGGCACGCCTTCTTTCCACACGAGCACGAACGCACCGATCGCGATCGGGTCTCCATCACGAAGCACCTTGGGCCGCTCCGGCACGATGCGGACGCCCTGAATCAGGGTGCCATTGGTCGTTCCATGATCGATGATGACGTACCGGCCGTTGCGCTGCTCGATGGTCGCGTGACGAATGCTCACCGAGGCGTGGGGCAATCGCACGTCCGCCCCTGCACCGCGGCCGATCAGGATACGATCCTGATCGAGCTCATAAAGCGCATCGAGTTGTTGCGTCTCATCCTCGCTGCGCTCACGCGGACGGACCGAAAGTCGGACACCCATGGATAACGATTCGCTCGTTCGAAACTGAACCCGTCGCCTCGTAGGGTCAACCTTTCGCCGACACGAAGATGGGTTCGGTCGAAAAGTGGACGCGGGCTCGTGTCTCGGGTTTCCTCCCGGACGGAGGAGTCATGCATTTAGAGACCGAACGCCGTTCGAACGGTCCTGCCCGTTTGCCTGTGGACTTGCTGGTCGAGCTTTCGCACGAGGGCGATGAGGACGTGTACGAAGCCGACGCGATCGATCTCGGACCGGGCGGTATCGGATTGCGGGCCTCGGTGCTTCCCGAGATTGGCCAGCGTTTGCTCTGCCGGTTCGAGCTGCCTGGTCAGTACGAGCTCTGCGAGACACGTGGCGAGGTCGTGTGGGCGATCGACGCAGGGCATCTTTGTGGCGCTTTCGGTGTGCGCTTCGAAGAGATGGACGTGCACACAGCGCGCGCGCTCGAAGCGCTCGCACCTTCGGCACCCGTCGAGCGGCCGCATGTCGCCAAGGTGCGTCTCGAGGGAGTGGAGAGCGCGATCGAAGGGGAGGTCGTGAGCGAAGGGGACACGATTTCCATCGAGCAGAGCATGCCGTTTCTTCAGATCGGGCGCGGAGCCGAGCTCGACGTCCGCGGGATGAAGACGCGTGTGGTCCTCGAGCGTGTTCGGTTGCGGGTGGAGAGCGGAACGCCCCGCCTCGTCTTGGAATTGGCGCCCGCCGATTCGAGCGAAGTGCATGGAGAAGAGGTCGCGGCAGACGCGACGATTCAAGATGAGCCACTCGAAGCACTCATCGCCAAGAGCCGTGCGCGCGAGGACACGGCTCGACGAGACGAACGCGAAGCGCCACGTGTGATCTCGCGTTCGGAGGTGGTGTCTGCGAGTGAAGCCAGTCTCCCCGAAGAGCCTGCGTTCAAGGCCAAGCTGCAGGCTCTTCTCGCCCTTGCCAAGCCGCAGCTCGTCAAAGCCTTTGGCGCGATGCGTGCCCTCGTGGCTCTCGCGATCGCGAAGTCGGGTCCGTGGCTCATCCGAGCGCGCGACGGTGTGATCGCTCTCTTTCGCCTCTTCGTGTCATCGGTTGCGCAGCGTGCTCCGCGGCTTGGAGCCGCGCTCGGTCAAGCTCCCCGCCGCCGCACGGCGGTGCCTCCCACGGCGGCCGTGGCGCCTTCCAAACGTGTGCGTGGTGCAGCAGTCCCTGTCGTCGTGCCTGCGCCGCCCGTGCGCCTCAGAACGATTCTGCTCGTGGTGTTGGCCATCGCCGCGGTGGGGCTCGCGGTGTACGGACTGGCGTCTGGGACCGAAGGACCAGCTGAAATTCAGCTCCGTCCATTGAGCTCATCGACTCCGGAGTCTGCACCGGTGTTGACGGCTCCAGTGACGGTGCCTGAGACCATCGAGCCCATTGTGGCTCCTCCACCCGTGGAAGATACGGCTCCGACGTCGGCACCGGCTCCCGGTTGGGATCGCGCCATGCCAGAGCCTGTGACGGCAGCGGGTCCGATTCCGACTCCAAGTTATCCATCGCTTCAAGATCGACGAACGGGCTCTGTGCCGAGCGCGCCCGTCGAGGCACCTACACCGAGCGCGCCTCCGTCCGAGGCGGGGACATCGATGGAGTTCGGCGCCGCTGAAGTTGCGCGCGGTCGCACCACCACACTTCGGATGAGCGCGCCTGTACAAGGCATCGAAGGGCAAGCCGATGAGGGAGGTTTCACCATCACGATCCGCGGCGCGCTTTCGCTCGATCGCGCGGCACCTCTGGCCGCGACGAGCTCTTCGATCGAGCGCGCATCGATCATCAATCGCGGGGACCACTCCGTGTTGACGATTCGTTTCGTCACCGGGCGAACCCCCACCTACCGCGTCGTCGCGCACGGCACATCGCTCGACATCAGCATCGGTCGGTGAAGGACCTCTGGGTGCTGCTTCTGGGCGGCGTTCAGTCGGAGGATTTCGCTGACGCGCGTGCAATCGCGAGGAGCTCGCGCATCGTTTCGCCGTTGCCGTCGTGTTCTGGGTGACCGAAAGCACGGTTCATGTCGCGAACGATGCGCGGCAACGACTTCCTCTTGGCGGCTCGCTCCGCTGAAGGAGCCGCGTCGTAATCGAGGCGGTCTTCGTTGAACTGAAGATTCCAATCGAGGAAATCCGTCCGACGAACGAGCTCGCTCACCTGATTTGCGCCGACGGCCTTGAGCGCGCGGAGCGTCAGTTCGGCGACGACTTCTTCTGCTCCAGCGAGGTTCGCTTTCATGCGCTCGTAGGTCTCGTCCGCGCCGCGTCGGTTCTGTAAATCGAGATGCAAATCGGCGAGCGTCGAAGGGAATTGCGGGAGCGGAACGAAATCACCGCTCGTTGTTCCTGGGGCGAGATGCGCCCACGCCTTGAGCATCGATTGCGCTTTCAAGTTCAACGCCGCAAATCCATCGGCGAGCTCTTGGAACTTGCGGTGCTCCGCGGGCTTCACGCGGTACATCTCATTGAAGAAAAACTGACAAATGAACGACCAATAATGGAAGTTGTCCCAGTAGAGCTTGGCCGGGAGCACATCTGGGGAGCCGTTGATATGGCCATGACGCCGGAACGTGGCCGTCGTCACTTCCGTAAAGCCGAGGAAAAACTCGTTGTATGCGCGTACCCGTGCTTCGAGCTCGCCCGGCTCAGCCTCGCCTTTTTGTTCGCGCACATCTGCGCGCACGAGCTCGGTCGCGAACACGTTCGCCAGCGCAATGAAATCACTGCCCGGTGAATACAGCGGATCGACGAAGACGGCCGCCTCTCCGACACATGCCCAACGATCCTCCGAAAACACTCGTTCACTCGTAAAAGCGTATCGACGCAGCACTTTGAAGTCGTCCATGCCGACATTGGCGATGCGCTCGTGGAGCACGGGCTCATGTCGTGCGAGCCACTTCATGGCGCTCTCGGGGCGCGCGAACGTCTCGAATGGATGATGCTCTTCCGACGCGACGATGCCGATCGAGTGATATCCGCTCGCGAGAGGGATCAACCACACCCAATATCCAACTCCACAAAGATGACAGGTCGAGAGCCATCGATTGTGATCGACATCGCGCGCATGCCATGCGTGTTCACTCTCGGGCACGAGAGAGCCGACGTCGAGCTTGCCCGTCACCCGAAACCACGCCGCGCTATGATCATGACCGCTATCGCGGGTCAGCCCGAGCTTCTTTTGAATCAACCGCCGTCGTCCGCTCGCATCGAGCACCCAACGCGCGGAGAGCGTCTCACGCTGCGAGCCCACCGCCGACATCGACACGAGATGACGCTCTGCACTCCCCGCCTTGGCGAGCTCGAGGCCGTAGACATGCCAGCCTTCGAACAAGGTCACCCCATCCTTTTCGACGAAGTCGCGCAAATCGTTTTCGAACCGGCCTCGGTCGAGCTGAAAACTCGGCAACACGGGATGTTCACTCGGGCCAATTTCCCGGCGCTGCGCAAAGGGCCCATGGGTGTTGCCAGTAAAATAGCGGAGGCCGTTTTTGATGAGTTGTCGTTCGTGTAGATACTCACGCAGACCGAGCACATGCTCGAAGAAATGCGCTCCGATTTCGACGCTCGATTCACCGACCTTGTGACACGCTTCGCGCAGCGGCCTCTTTTCGGGTTCCACGACGGCCACGCTCAGCTCTGGCAACTCCCGTCGCATATGGCGCGCCAGCGTGAGTCCAGCCAAACCTCCACCACAAATCACGACGTCGTAATTCTTCATCGAAACCCTCGCCGACCCTGCACGGCGCGCCGAGCATATCCCCGGGATCCAAGAGGGGCCAACTGTTGGCCGTTCTCCTCGAGCGAAAATGGGTTCGAAAGTTGCGCTGGCGTCTGGAACCGAACGCCCATATTCTACGCGCCCTCGGGAAGGGTTGAATCCTTCTCGATGAGAATGAGTCCATTGGTTCGAGCCGAGTCTTCACCTGCTCGCCAAACCTCGAGAAACCATCGTGTCCGAAGCGCCCCATCTCAGCCGCGACGAGATTTTCACCAAGATCGTCGAAATCCTCAGTGACTCGTTCGAGCTCGATCCCGCGAAAATTCAGCGCGAATCGACGCTTTATGACGAGCTCGACCTCGACAGCATCGATGCCATCGACATTTTCACGCAGTTGCGTGAGTTGACAGGGCGTCGCCCCGACCCCGCCGATGCTCGCCAAGTGCGCACGGTCGACGAGCTCATCGATTTCGTGCTTGCCGAAACCGAGAAGCGAAAAGCCGGTGTCCCCGACGGTCCGGCTCCTACGGAGGAAAAGAGCCAGTGAGCGGCACGCGCCGTGTCGTCATCACTGGGTTTGGAATCGATTCTCCGATCGGCAACTCGGACGCCGAAGTCACTGAATCGCTGCGAAAAGGCAGGCACGGCATCGTGCCCATGCCCGAGTGGGACCATGTTCCGGACTTGCAAACGCGCATCGGCGGCGTGGTGCGCGGCATCGATTTGATGGCGCATTTCCCACGTCGAAAGAGGCGCACGATGGGTCTCGTGGCGCTTTTTGCAACGCACGCGACCGAACAAGCGATCGCTCAAGCGGGGCTTTCGCCGGAAGTGCTCACGGGGGGTCGTTGCGGCATTGCGTACGGCTCGACAACGGGTTCGTCGAAAGAGCTCGAAGATTTCTGCGGGCCGCTGTTCACGAAACATTCGATGCGCGGCCTCGATTCGAGCGCCTATTTGAAGTTCATGACGCATACCTGCGCCGCCAATTTGGCGGCGTTTTTTGGAATCAGAGGGCGTGTGATTCCCGCGATCAGCGCGTGCACCAGTGGCTCGCAGTCGATCGGCTTCGCTTACGAGTCCATCAAGTATGGAATGCAAGACGTGATGATCGCGGGGGGTGCGGAGGAGTTGCATTATGCGACGGCCGTCACCTTCGATCTCTTGATGGCCACCAGCATTCGATACAACAACCACCCGGAGCTCTCGCCGCGGCCCTTCGATGTCAAGCGTGACGGTCTCGTGATCGGTGAAGGGGCCGGTTCGCTCGTGCTCGAGAGCTACGAGCACGCCAAGGCGCGCGGCGCGAAGATCCTCGGCGAGATCGTCGGCTACGGAACGAACTGTGATGGCATGCACGTGACGGCGCCGAGCGAGGCCGGCATGCAGGGTGCGATGGAGCTCGCGCTCGAAGATGCCCGCGTGCATTCGGCTGACATCGACTATGTGAACGCGCATGGGACGGGCACGGAGATCGGGGACATCGCGGAGAGCAACGCGACGTATGCGGTGTTCCAACGCGATGTGCTGGTTTCGAGCATGAAGGGTTATACGGGCCATACGCTCGGAGCGTGCGGCGCCATGGAAGCGGCGTTTTGTCTGCAGATGATGCGTGACGGATTCATCGCTCCGAATCGCAATTTGGATGAAGTCGATCCGCGCTGCGCCAAGCTTGGTTATGTGCGCGAGTTGATTCATCGAAGACCGCACACCGTCATGAGCAACAACTTTGCTTTCGGTGGTGTCAATACGTCGATTGTGTTGCGACGTTGGGCGGAATAGAGCGCAAGCTCGTACGACGAGCGATCGACTGAAATCGTGCTCGCCCGGGAACCCGCATGACAGGCGGGTGTCAGAGAAGGCGCAAGGGCGATTCGGGACTCTCTTTCTTGCCTGAAAGCCCGGCGTTTCCGTACGCGCACGCGAGTCACGCGATGCGTGCGCGCATGCGTCTGCCTCGAAGGGAGGGAACTGCGATGTCGTCCGTGCATGAAAAAGAACACAGCCCTGCGGAAGTCGAGAGCGCCCAGATGGCGACTGAGATCACCCTGCTTTGGGGGGATTCCGAGGTGCTTCATGTCGCTCATCTGTCCTCGCCGCGCAGCTTCTATATCGGCGAGACCGAGAGTGATTATCTGATCGGAAGTGAGGTGCTTGGCGTTTCACGCATTCCCATCATGGTCGCGACATTCGACGGTATGGCGATCGTGATTCCCGAAGGCGCGGACGGTGTCGTCTCGGTCTCTGAACGAACAACATCGCTTCGTGAACTCGACGCGGAAGGAAAGCTCGCATCGAGTGCGGAGATGCCATCGGCAAAACAATACGTATTGCCGCGCTTCGCAGTGGCGAGCGTGACGCATCGAGGCCTTACATGGACGGTGAGATCGACCTATGCGGCCAAGAAGATCGGGGTGGGTGATGTTCCGGTGGTGCGCCTCGATCGACATGCGTGGACGTTGCTCTCGTTGTCGGTGCACGCCGCCGTTCTTGCGATGTTCTACTTGATGCCGCCGAGCAGCTCGGCGCTCTCGCTCGATCTCGTGGACAGTCCATCGCGCCTCGTTCAAGTCATGCTCGCGGCCGAGGCAATGCAGGAACCCGAGCCGCTGCGAAGTGAAGATGCGGCTTCGGGAGGCGGGAGCACCGCTGGTGAACGAGCCGCGGGAGACGAAGGCGCGATGGGAGACGAGGCGTCGACGCCCACGCGGAATCGGTATGGTGTTCGGGGTCCGGAGGAAAATCCGAATCCGCAGCTGGCGCATGAGCGTGCGCGGGAGAGTGCCGCGGTGGCGGGTGCGATTGGTGTTCTCCAAGCGATGACGGGCGCATGGGATTCTCCGACATCACCGTATGGAGCGGATGTGGCTTTGGGTGCCGATCGCGAAAGCGCGCTCGGTGCTCTCACAGGGGATCAGATCGGAACGAACCACGGATTCGGTGGCCTTGGCTTGCGGGGCCCGGGCCGCGGTGCGGGCGGTCATGGTGAGGGCACGATTGGGGTCGGTGGGTTGGCGACGATCGGCGGTGTTCCTGGCGGTGGTTCGGGTCCGCCTTATGGACGAGGGACGGGCGGGTTTCGAGGGCGTGGTGGACGGGTGCCGGTGCTGCACACCGGAAATGCAGAGGTGCGTGGCTCGCTCTCGCACGAGGTGATCCGTCGCACCATTCGCCGACACATCAACGAGGTACGGTTTTGTTACGAGCGAGAGCTCGCGCAGCGTCCCGATCTCGCGGGCCGTGTGACGGTCAGCTTCATCATTGGAAGCACGGGCAGTGTCACGACGGCCACCACCACGAACACCACGCTCCAAAATGCGCGTGTCGAAGGTTGTCTCGCGCAAGCCGTGCGAAGATGGACCTTCCCTGCGCCCGACGGTGGAGGCGTCGTCGGTGTGAACTATCCGTTCGTGTTCGATACGTCGGGGTCGTGATGCATGTCTTGCTCGACTCAAAACCGACCCGAGACCTGCACTCCTCCGAAGTCCCTTCCGAATCCCGGCAATACGCTCACGCTCGCTTCATCCGACGGTGCAGGGCGGCCTTCCCAATCGGTCAAGAACACGAGCACGACACTCGTCACTGCGAAGACACCGGCAATGCCGTACGACACATCCGCGGCCAACGCGACATCACGAATCTCGCGCTGCCTCGCCTGTGGGTCGAGTACACACGACACGCGCGTCGCGCAACCTTCGGCATCGTTGTGGAGTGCAAGCGAATGCGCGCTCAAACCGATGGCCACTCCTAGCGATGCGACCGCGAGCACGCTCGTCGTCGTGAAGACGGCGGGCGTGATGCCGCGGAAATCCGAGAGACGAGTCATCGCCACTTCGATGCGCACTTCTTGTCGCGCAGCGACCTCGATCTCACGGCGCTGCGGTTCGAAGCCCTCGGCACGGATCTCGATCACGTGCTGACCCCCAGGAACCGAGATCCTCCCCGGTGCTTCTCCGACTTGCCATTCCCCGAGCCACACTTCGGCCCGCTCCGGGCCTTCGATCGCGATCTCCACTGTGCCGAGCAAACGTTCGAGCGCGCGCAAGCTTGCCTCGACATCGGCGCGTCCATCCGCTTCGGCCCCACCTTCTCTGAGGTAACGGCGATACATCTCGATGGCGCGATCGTAACGATGAAGCTCTTCGTAAGCGCGCCCGAGATTGAAGAGGACGAAATAGCGGTTGGGGTGACCTTCGAGCAACTCGTAGATCCGCTGAAACTCAGCGAGCGCACCACGATAGTCACCCTGCTCGAAGATCCGCTCGGCATCCTCGAAGCGCTCGAGCGCCTCACGGGATTGCGGATCCTCTGTCTCTTCTTCGCTCGCGTCATCGGCGTGAATCCGACTTGGAGCCGCCATGGTGATGCATGAAAGGAGCGCAACGAAGAGGATGTGAAGGCGACGCACAGCGCTCTTTTCGCGCGGGTGACGGCATCTCGTCAACCTCCTGCCAAGTTCGTTGACCGAATTGCGCGAAATTCGTACCGTTCGGGCGAGATGCGCCCGCATTCGTCATTCGTGTTCGCCCTCGTTCTCTCTGGCTGTTCGCTCACAGGGCTCGATCGTTTCGATTGGCCGACATGTGGACGATGCGATGAGCTCAACGTGCGCGATGGCATCGACCCGCTCACGGCATGTGAGCTATGGCAATGCGGCGATTCGGGGTATTGCGAGCTGGGTTCGCGCGACCTCGACGGAGACGGCCGAGTCGCGATCGCATGCGGCGGCCCCGATTGCGATGACGACAACGAAGCGATTCATCCCGGTGCGGAAGAAGTCTGCAATGGGATCGACGATGACTGTAACCTCGTCATCGACGAGGGCTCGCACGACGCGCAGGCGAGCCTCTCGGTGCGGGAGAGCTCCACGCGCCCTTCGTGGGCATCGTACAGCTTGGATTCTTCGAATGGGCTCGTGATGGCGCATCAAACCGGGCTCGGCGCGGGCGTCGAGCGCATCGTCGACGCAAGTGCGATCACAGCAGGCTCTTTGGCGCTCGAGCTCGCGTCGACATCCCCTCCTTACGCGAGCTCCGAGAGCGGAACGATGCGCGGGTGTGCCGTGCGAACGTCGACGGATCATCCACTTCCGCTCTGCGACACCGAGGGCTCGTGCGAGGGCAGTCAGACGTGTGTGACTTCGGCGGGTGGGGATCGTCTTTGCGGCACGCCGATCGCAGGAACACCCCCTGGGAAATGCTCGAGTCACGCGGAATGTGACGATGGCGTGTTCTGTAATGGACGCGAGACCTGTGAGCCACTGAGTCCCGCTTCGGATCCGATCACGGGATGTCGTGTGATGGCGACGATGGCTTGTTCGGCGGGGGAGACCTGCATCGAACAAGGCCGCGTTTGCGCGGGCATTGGTCCGACGTTGACGCCATGCGGAATCGCCGACCTCGCGATGGCGAACGTGGGAGACGAATGGCTTACGGCGTCGGTGACGACGGCAGGGTGTGCCCCAGGGTTTCTTCGCGTGGGGTACACGACTCTCGCGCCGCGTTCGCCCGAAACACGGTTCCCTACACCAGGAATGATCGTGCAGCGTGGTGATCGTGGCGATGCGCGCGCAGCGCCATGGATGGGCATCGATCAACGCGGATCGATGCGTTGCCCAGGTCCCGATTCAGGGCGAGAAGCCGATGCGCCGCAAGGCGTGAGTGGCCCCACGATGGCGGCCATCACGGCGCCAAGCGGGCAGTTTCGTCCGCAAGCCTTGGTGGCTTACTTGGCGGCCCCCACATGCCGTGCGCTCGGTACCTGCAGTGCGATGACTCCTGCGCCCGTGGGAGCCGTGGGGGCCGTGGACGTCGAAGTCATTGGATTGTGGCTCGAGGAGGGCTTTGCAGGCGGCGCTTCGGTCGCGTGGGTGAATGCGACGGGCACCGGGCTCCCCGCGAGACTCGGAGTCCGCACGAACGCGACGCGGCCCGCGCTTTCGACGTTCGGTCGGTCCGCACGTGAAGGATATTTGCTTGCTTATCCGAACAGAGGTGGCGGTATCTCTGTGCATGTCATCGATCCGATGCCCGATCCCGCGCCTGTGTGTGACGAGGGCCTCTCGGTGCGCCCGTGTGTCTCCGATATCGCGCCCCATGTGACCCAGATTGGGACCGAGGCGCGCATCACATCCGATCTCGTCGTCCCCCCCGCGCGAACGCTGTTCGAAAGTGTCGAGATCCCTGGCGATGTCGTGATGGCGCTTGGGCAAGCGGGAAGTGATTCGCAAACGATCGCTTTTGCATGGGCGGAGAACACCCAGGTGATCTTCGTCGAGGCGACGCTCGAGCTCGCGACGCGCGCGTTCGTGGCCGGTGAAATGCAGTCGTTTCCCACGCGAAATGCGGGAGATTTGTCTCTCGTATACGTTTCACGCGGCATCACGACAGGGGATGAGGAGGGGGGATTCGTCGCCCTGTGGACCGAGCGTGCCGGGACAGAAGAGCATCTGTGGGCGGCTCGCCTGTCGGAGCGCGAAGGGTGGCTCGATCCGATGGGCATACGGCTCACGACGAGCGGCCGCGATATTCGTCATCCGCGTGCATTTACCGACCGAGAGGGCAAGCTCCGCGTCGTCGCCCATGTGGACGACACGGTGTCGGTGTTCCCGTCGGTGTGTGGGGTGGCGCGCTGAAAATGCGCAAAATGTGAAATCGGAAGGAAGAAGTTCGCCCGGTCGAGCGAAAAATGCCATGGTTGCCACTTCTGCCCTCTGAAGAGCGGAAACCACGAGGTCCACCGATGAAGAATCGCCTGCCGAGCCGTCTGCGGGCTCGATTGCTCGGAGATACCCAAGGCCTCAGCACGGTTGAGTACATCATCATCCTGTGCTTGATCGCGGTGGTTTGTTTCGCGGTGTGGAAGCAATTCGGGCAAACCGTGGAGTTCAAAGTTCAAGGGGCGACCAACCAGGTAGGGGAACTTCCTTCCAGTCCCAGTCCATAAAGGAAATATCGAATGCGCTTCTCATTCCTGCCATTCACACGACTCGCACCCGTCGGAGTGATCGCGCTCTTCATGAGCGCGTGTACACCTGCTCCAGCGGACACGTCTCCATCAGACGTTGGGGTCGACGTCATTCGACCGATCACGCTGACTGAGAATGCACGGATGCCAGAGTCCGATCGCGGGCTGACGGATGTTCAGATCGAGAGCGATCGATTGGTTTTCCTTTATTCGAGCGCACCCGAACGAGCGCTCGCCGTCGGGGACGTGGTCAGCGGCGTCAAACATGGTGGATATCTTCGTCGCATCACGGAGATCGTGAGCAGCACGGCCACTCGGGTCGAAGTCGCAACCGCCCCTGCCGAGCTCGTCGAATTCATTGCGGATGGGCATTTTCGGGCTCGGTTTCGTTCGGGTCGAGATTCGAGCTATCAGTTCGATGACGGGGTAGGGGTCGCGACTGGAGAATTGCGAGACGGCGTTCCTTTGCTCGTGCCCGGTGTTCCTTTGTCGCGATCGTGCGGCCGGGATTCCAACATCGATGTGAGTCCCATTTTCGAAGCCGATCTCGATACCGATATGGATATCGATATCGGGGGCGGGCTGCTTGGGCTCCTGCGTGGTCGGCTGCAGAGTGCGCGCTTCATCGTGGAGGGAGAGATCGAGCTCGGCGCTACGATCGAGAGCTCGGGCGCTCGAACCATCGAGTGCAGGTGGGACCTATCCTCTTCGCTTCCCGATGCCATTCCCACGTGGAAATGGCGAACGACGTTCATGGTGGGGTCGATTCCTGTCGTGGTGACCCATACGATCGAACCAGGCTTTGGTCTGGCGCTGGGTGGGGATGCGTTTAGCAGTAAGACGACTTCGAGATACAGCGGACGGCTCGCGTTGCGCGCAGGCATCGAGTACGACCAAGACACCGGATGGGACGCGATCTGGGAACCCGAGGCCAATGGTACGGCAGGTGTGACTGCACGTGAACCGGGTCAACTTCGGTTGAGCGCATCGGTGACGGCGACGGTCGGTTACGTGGCCAAGCTCTATGACACGTTGGGTGTTGGACTCTCGATTGGACCCACGCTTCATGGTGACTTCATCGTCGCTTCGGATCGCTGCACTTGGAATGCCGAAGCGCGCCTTGGGCTCGATTTGAATGTCTCGGCACCGGTCACGATTCCGTTCTTCGATTACACGCTCGCGGCGTACTCGACGCGCCGCACGCTTGCGGAAACGACGATCGCCACGGGCAGCGGGATGCTGCCGTGGTGTGATGGCGATGGTGGCGTCCCGATGAACGATGCAGGTCTCGACCCCTGCAATGAACAGGGCTCGAGCTGTGAGGCTTGCAACAACCGCGCGGGTTGCGGATTTTGCTCGACGACCAATGAATGCATGAGTGATTCGCGTCGCGAAACGTGTGATTCATGGCGTGATTCATTGAGCGAATGCGTCGATTGCAGCGGACACACCGACTGTGCTTCGTGCGTCAACGACGCCTTCTGTGGATGGTGTGCAAGCAGCAATACCTGCCTCACTGCGCCGAGCGGCGGAGCGATGCCGGCTTCGTGCTCTGCTTGGAACTATTATGACATCGACGCATGCGGATGATCGGTGATCAGTAAAACCCAGGTACGATCCGCGATGGGACGAGGCGGCAGTACTCGTCCCACGTGGGACCGTACTTGGCTCGACAACGCTCATCGTCGCGTTCAGCGCGATCGATGAGGAGAATCGTGAGGAAGAGAACGTACGCATAGGGGGCGAGGACGGCACCCACCGGGAGCGTCCAAGCGAGCGCGAGCACGATTTCCGGCACGTAATGAAAATGTCGCGACAGACCCCAGAAGCCCGAGACGAGCAATAGATTGTCGCGCTCCTCTCCGTCGCTCGTGCGATAGCGCGCCACGAGGGTGCGGGCGGGGCGACCGAAGACGTTGGCGTGGCCCTGTGCGGCTCGAACGCGTTGCCGTTGCGCATCGGCGGCATAGTTGGTGAGGAGCGCCACGACGCCGAGCACGAAGAGACCGGTGGCGAGCGCTGGATGGAGATCTCTGGGATGCTCCGCGAGGTATTGAGACGCGGAGGTGTAGACACCAGGGACCCATGCCAAGACACCCCAACACAGATAGTATCCGAAGCGGTCGTGCATGATGTCGAGGGAGCGGAAATATCCCGCTTCCCACACGAAGAACTTGAATAGATAGAGCACGATGAGCGACGTCGTGACGAGCATTCCATTCGAGATTCGCCCCAAAGTTTCGAATTGATGAGCGGCCATCACGAGCGTGAGCACACTCCAACCCATCATCGATATTCGACAATTGAAGAGTTGCTTCAGGTCGAGACCAAAGACCGAGGGATGGAGTTCGATGCCTTGGAAAAAATCGAAGAGAGGATATCCCGTCAGAACGGCGTCTCGGGTGGAGGGGAAAAATCGCCCTTTGAGATAGATGAGCGCGCAGAGTGGCAGTGCGATGAGCGATAAAACGATTAAAATTGCCCCGAATTCCCGGTAAATATCGGTTGCACGGAAAAAGCCGGCGGCCCAACCGAAAGCGAGCAGGGCGTGGGTGACGATCCAGGCGGATAGCCCGTTCCCTCGATAACGGGGACGAAGTCCGCTTGGGGTGATCGAGCCCTCGCTCCACCCACCGGGCAACCCCACCATCGAGATCGTGGCGAACGCGAACCATCCGAGCACGATGCGGAGTGCATTCCAGCTCGGGGTTGGAATCGCTTCCAACAAGACGCTCGAGTCGGCTCTTACGAACGACGCAATCGAACCATCGAATCGAGTGCTCACCATATGGAGCACGACGACGAAAGGAGGCGCCAAGAGGAGCAGTAAAAATGGCCCGATCGCGCGACGGAACAGCGAGATTGGGGCGTTCGATCGCTCAGGTCTCCACGCCATCGAGAATTCAAGTAGCGACGCGGCTCACGCCCACAAGGGGCTCACGGGCGTGGCAACCGAATGCGGAAATGCGCGCCGCGCTCCGTCTTTGGAAGCTCGATCGTCCCACCATGATCACGAATGATCTCCGTGGCGATCGGCAGACCGAGCCCTGTGCCTTCCCCCGCTGATTTCGTCGTGAAGAAGGGCTCGAAGGCACGTTCATGGTCAATGAGGCCAGGACCATGATCGATGATATCGATCCAAACTTCTGTTTCGGGCTCGGGCGCCGAGAGGATGCGCACCACCACCGAATCTCCCGGCTTCGAGGCCTGAATCGCATTGAGCACGATATTGGTGACGGCTTGTTGGATTTGTCGTGGATCGATGGAAAGAGAGCGGTCGACAGAGGCCTCGAAGACAAGTTTGACTTCGTGCTTGCGCGCCATTGGTTCGAGCCAAGAGATGGCTTGCTGCACTGGACGACTCAGATCCGTGACGTAACGATCGGCGGGGTCGCGTCGAGAGAAATCGAGCAAGCCTCGGATGATCATCGTCATTCGATCGCATTGTTCGATCACCACGGCGCCGAGCTCTCTCATGCGCGAGACCGGGATCTCTGCCTCGTGAATCATCGCCGCGCGTCCTCGAATGACGTGAATCGGCGTCCCTAGCTCATGCGCAATGACCGATGCCAGTTGACCCACGGTACGAAGTCGATCCGCGTGTCGTAGCTGCTCCACCGCTTGAAGTTTTGCAGCCGTTTCGCGATCGAGGCGCTCACGCGCGAGGGCCAGTCGCTCACACATCTCGTTCATGGCGCGCGCGACTTCGCGGATTTCATCGTGCTGCTCGATCATCACGGGGCCTTCGAGATCCCCCGCGCCAATCCGGTGGGCTTTGTTTGCCAAGAGCCGGAGCGGGCGCGCCACGAACACGGTGCCGAATCCGAGGGTCAGGGCGCCGCACAACACGAGCAGAATCGTGGTGGTCACCGCCGTGCGAACGAGGCTGTGATGCTGATACATGCGCTCATCGGCGAGCGATTCATACATCTCGATGGCACCGTCTCGATGACCAGGGAGCTCCACGTGCGTGTAGCTCAGAACGTAGGGAATCCCGTCAGGGCCTTCGACGACCGCAGATTGAGTGGGCTCCCCATTTCGAGGGACCAAACTTCGGTCGAGCGGGGCCTCCTCTTCGCCTGGATCTGCGCTGGGCCAGACCCATCGAATCATCAGATGCCTCGAACGCAGGTTGAGCTCTTCGATGACCTCGCGTGCGCGAGATTCACCATCGGTCCGCCAGAGAAGCTCCACCGCGCTCGCCAGGCTGCGTCCGGTCGCGTCGTGATCACGACGCACGTCGCTGCGATACGTATCCGAATCGATCTGGATGCGAAACCAGGCGTGGGTCGCGAGGACCAGACAAATCCCCAAACTGATGGCGAGTGAGAGCTTGCGTGTGAGCTGCATTGAATGACGGCGCGCTTACGCCTCGTCGCGGTGGGGTGCCTTCCAGCGCTCTAACTTCCGATAAAGTGTGCTGCGATCAAGCCCGAGCACTTGGGCGGCGACTTTCTTGCTGCCACCGACCTGACGAATCACGCGCAAGATGTATCGACGTTCCATTTCGTCGAGCGTGACGAGCTCGGTGGAGTTCGTCAGCTCTTCGCCTGGTGAGGCGGAGGAAGCGACGCGACGCACGCGATCAGGCAGATCGTCGGGGAGGATTTCGTCTGTGTGCGCGAGCGCGACCGCACGCTCGATGCTGTTTTCGAGCTCGCGAACGTTGCCGGGCCAATCGTATGCGACCAACCGTTCTGCGGCTGCATGCGAAATTCGGATATTCGGACGCCCCGCTTTTTCGCCGAGCTTCGTCGTGAAGCTCTGCGCGAGGAGAAGAACGTCACCCCCTCGAGCGCGCAAGGGCGGGAGCGCGATCTCGATCACGTGGATTCGGAAAAACAAGTCGGAGCGGAACCTCCCCGCGCTGACCTCCGACTCGAGATCTCGATGGGTCGCTGCGATGACGCGAACGTCGATCGGGACTTCGCGTTCGCTGCCCACCGGACGAACCGTGCGCTCCTGAAGTGCGCGGAGCAGCTTGGTTTGCATCGTGATCGGCATATCGCCGATCTCATCGAGGAAAAGGGTTCCTCCGTTGGCTCGCACGAAGAGACCCGTTCGATCGGTCCGAGCATCCGTAAATGCTCCGCGAACATGTCCGAAGAGCTCGCTCTCCAAAAGCGCCTCGGGTACGGCGGCGCAATTGATCGCGATGAAAGGCCCAGTGGCCCGTGCGCTTCGCCGATGGAGGGCGCGGGCGACGAGCTCTTTTCCAGTGCCGCTTTCGCCAGTGACGAGCACGGTCGATTCCGAACCTGCGGCGCGCTCGATCAAGTCCCAAATGCGCCGCATCGACTGACTTTTGCCGACGAGGCTTCCAGGGGCTTCTGCATTCTGTGATCTGAGCTGATCCAGCTCGCGTCTCAGAGCGCGATGAGCGATCGCGCGGTCGAGGGCGATCGCGAGCACAGGCAGATCGAACGGTTTGGTAATGAAATCGTAGGCGCCTGTGCGGATCGCATCGATCGCATTGCGGATCGAGCCGAACGCCGTGATCACGATGACAGGCAGCGATGGATCGCGTTCGTGAACGGCTTGGCACAACTCGAGTCCGCCTCCGCCTGGCATGCGCAGGTCGGTCAGCACCACATCGAGCTCGATGGTCGATTCCAAGAGCATCGCCAGTGCTCGCTCGGAGGACGTGGTCCAAACGACATTGAAGCCGATGTGAACCAACCCTTCCTCGAGCATCTCGCAGCTGCTCGAATCATCATCAACAACCAGGACTCGGCCACGTTTGGACATCGAGTTCGAACGACCTTGGGTGAGAAGTGTCCGAGGCACCATGCCGGAACCACTCGAACGGCATGCATCCTCGGAAGGAGATGCTCAGCAAAATCGAGGCCGTGGGAAATCGACTCATAAAAAGGAGGACTTCGCCGTGATGCACCATGAGGCGAATTGCATTTTGCAACGAACAGCTAGACCATTTCTGCCCATGAGGGCGAGTGAACTACCCAGGACGCAATTCGAGCTCGTCGGCGAGTGCATCGGCGGCTTCCGCGACGAGCGCCTTTCCTGATGCGGTGGCCTCTCGATCGCCACTGGTGATCGCCGTCTGGAGCGCCTCGATGGCCGCGATGAGCGCCGTCCCCTGGACGATCTGAGCCGTTCCTTTCAGAGAATGTACGGTTCGGACGTGATCGGTTTCAGGATCTTCGCGGAGCGCTCTCGCGAGCGTGCGCAGTTCGGTGATGATCTTCGGAGCGAAGCGAGACCAGAGACTCGTCCCCCCGCCGGCTCGGGGATCATTCAGTACGTCGATCGCACGCGGCTGAGAGCTGGAATCAGCGCTCTTTTCTTCTTTTGGAAAAAGGAACGCTTCGAGTGCATCCATGGAGAGCGGCTTTTCGAGGTGACCATCGAAACCGTGTCGTTCGAGGTCACCGATCGCGAACACGTCCGCCGTGAGCGCGATGACTCTCAGTTGACGTCCCGACGCGGAAAGCTGCGCGCGAAGTAGATGAATCGTCGCGTAACCATCGAGCTCAGGCATATGCACGTCGAGCAAGACGACATCGAAATGCCGTAGCGAAATCTTCATCAGCGCTTCTCGTGCACCGGATGCGACATCACTCTGGCAGCCCAATGCGCGCACCATCTCTGCGACGAGCTCTCGGCCCAAGGCGCGATCGTCGACCACGAGCACGTCGAGGACAGGCCTATGATTCGCGCGTTTCGTGCGTTTCGGTTTCGGCGCAGCTTTGGGGATGCGCAACGAAAAACACGAACCCACACCGAGCTCGCTCGTGATCGTCAGCGTGGCGCCCATACGGGCACACACGCGATCGGCGATCGCGAGGCCCAATCCGAGGCCATCGATTCCACGCAGGGAGGCGTCTCCCCCACGTACGAAGGCGCGTCGGATCTCCGAAAGTTCGCTCGGATCGATGCCCATGCCGCTGTCTTTGACGTCGACGATGGCCCCGTCCTCGGTCGGGCGAACGCAGATCATCACGTGGCCGTGGTTCGTATATTTGGCCGCATTGTCGAGCAGAATGCGCAAAACCTGTTCGGTACCGGCACGATCGCTTTTGCATGGGACGGACTTGCTTGGCAGTTCCAGCCCGAGCTGAAGTCCTTTTCCCTCGATGCGTGCTCGATGTGACTCGGAGACGTTTTCGACCACCGCACGCAGATCGAAGCGTTCGCACGGACGCGCAACGCGCCGTGTTTCGGCAGCACTTACGTCGAGTAAATCGTCGACCAAACTCAAGAGAACAGCGCCCTGTTCGAGGATGATGCGCACTTGCTTTTTGGATTCGGAGTCAAGCTTGCGGCGCGCGAGCAACTCTGCATATCCAAGCAAATTGTGGATGGGCGTGCGCAGCTCGTGACTCACACTCGCGAGCAACGTAGCGCGTGCGAGCTCACTCGCTTGCGCCCGTCGCAATGCCTCGAGCAAACGTCCTTCACTGCGTTTGCGATCGGCGATATCGCGGATCGAAGTCCGATACCCGAGGACACGGCCGCCCGCCGTGATGAGCGATTGCCAGCTCATGGCGGCCCAACGCACGGAGCCGTCCCGGTGTTCGACGCGCAACTCGAGATCGTTTCCGGCGCTTCCTTGCGCAGCGGAGCGCAGCGCTTCGGTGATCGACGCACGATCCGGCGGATGCACGAGACAGAGAGGGTAGCTCGGCATCACGAGGCATTCGTCTACGGAATACCCGGTGAATCGCTCGACCGCAGGGTTGATCCATCGTGTCTGACCGTCAGATCCCACCCATGTTTCCCAGTCGTAGGTGGAGTCCGCGATCGCACGGAAAACCAACTCTTCAGCCACCTTCAACGAGCCACCCCTGCGCGATCGCGTACCGCACGACACCCGCCACGTCCCGTACGCCGAGTTTTTCAGAGATGCGAAAACGATGGTTGGCAATCGTTTTCGGTGAAATGCCGAGCGCGCTCGCGATTTCTTTGCTGGTTTTTCCCATGGCCACGAGCTGCACGATTTGCCGTTCCCGACGGGTCAGCCGCACTTCTTCGTCATGACCCGTGCGTGCGGCTTCATGCAGAATCGCGCTCGTGACCGCGCAGTAATAGACGCCGCCTGCGAGCACTCGATGGATCGCCGTCTTGAGCTCACCGAGAGCCGCTTGTTTGGTGACGATGGCCTGGGCGCCCGTTCGGTAGGCCTCCATGACCGCAGGCTTTTTATCCTGCCCCGTCACGACCACAGTGCAAACACGAGGAAACTCTCGGCGCGTCGTTTCGAGCACTTCGAGTCCGCTGCCATCCGGCAGAACCAAATCGAGGACGACCAAGTCGACGGGCGTGCGCCGCAGCGCATCGACCGCTTCGGTCGTCGTGTGCGCCTCCGCCACGACACGAAAACCAGGCTCCGCGTCGAGCAGTGCGACGAGAAGCTCTCGAAGGACCGTTTGATCCTCCACCACGAGGATGCGTACTTCGTTCATACCTAAGCTCAGGGGGGCGACAGCCTAATACGGCAGATCGAAAATTCGACCTGTCGGGACTCAAATTTCAAGGAGCTCCGATGGAACTTTCCACAGAGCCAGGACGATTCCTAGCACAAGATGGATGCTCACAGTGCCATTCGCCGGCGGAGTTGCATGTGGTCGAAGGTACGTCGAGCGGAGCGATTTCGGCAAGCTTCATCCGTTTTGGCGCTCGAGCGGGTCTTCGGAAAAAAATATTCGATACGAGCCAAGCTCGATATGTTGGATCGCATCCGAGGTGGATGATGATCCGGCTTGTCTCATGGGTGGTGCTCATGCTCGCCTCCGCGAACGCAGTGGCATATGCCGAATTCCTTGCGGCAGATGCCGAGCCAGCTCGAGAACGTCAAGCCGGGGCACCGGTACGCGTCGCACCGCCCCCTCTCGGTCAGGCCGAATTGCGCCTGGCATTGGAGCGTTCGCGAAGTGATGTGGAGGCGTGTCTGCATCAGCGCCCGGCGGGCCGCCCGCTGACGTTGCGTGCTCGGGTTCGCCTCGATCGAGCGCACCGCATGAGCATCTCCATTGGCCTACGACCTCGTGATCCGGTGATCGAGGCATGTGCCGAGACCGCGATCCGTCGCTTCGTACAGCCCCTTCAGAGCCGTTCCATTCGGAGTGACGCGACGGCGACCCTCGTCGTGAGGAGCGAACGTGCGATCCCGCCACCGCCTCCTCCACCCCCTCCGCCCCCACCAGCACATGACAGCGAAGCCCAAGTTCACGCCGCGCTCAACGCCATTCGTGCCTCTCTCATCGAATGCGTCTCTGATCTTTCGCCAGCGACACCAGGTCAGATGACGCTGCGGCTCGCATTGCACGTCGATGGATCGATGACACTCGTCGGTGTGAACTTGCCAAGTGGGGTCCGCGGACCCGGATCGCTCGGCTGTTTATCGAGCCGTGTGGCGTGGCTGCGTGTATCTCCTCCCATGGGAGAACGAGTCATCGTTCACGATGTCCACCTAGGTCGATGAATCACACGTGATTCGAAAGAGCGATCGTTCGAAACACGACGATGAAATTATTTGCGGGCATCGAGATGGTTTCGTCGTGCGCAAAACCGTATTCCGATGCGACCTCGATAACGGCCTCGAGGTCGCGCACTCCCCAGCGGGAATCACGCGCTTTGAGCCAAGCATCAAATTCGATATTGCTGGGCGCGGTATGCTCTCCGGCGATCCGGAATGGGCCGTAGAGCACAAGGGGAGCCTGGAGCCGGTCGAGAACGCGCGAGGCGCCGCGGAAAAGCCCTTGGGTCGACTCCCAGGGAGAAATATGTATCATATTGATACATACAATCGCATCTGCAACCACGGCGGGCCAGGCCTCATCGCATACATCGAGAGCCAGGGCAGGACGCAGATTGGGAGAAGGTTCGAGTGCTCGATGGGCGTCAATGCTTTCCCGCGCTTCGGCCTCGCGATCGCTCGGCTGCCACTCCAGGTGCAGGAGGCGAGGTGCGAAGAACACCGCGTGTTCTCCTGAGCCACTCGCAATTTCGAGCACGTTCCCAGTGCGCGGGAGCACACGCTCCAGCACCGTCACGATCGGCTCTCGGTTCCGCAGCGCTGCCGGTGACGTCCGCATCGAGGGATCCTACGTCGGATCCTGCCTCCATAAAACAACGCGATTGCGACCGCCACGTTTTGCTTGGTAAAGCGCGGCGTCGGCGTGTGCGACGATGCTCTCGGCGTCGTCTTCTGGGCATAGACAGGCCACGCCAGCGCTCACGGACAGCGGTCGATCGACGTCCGGTAGCTCCAGGAGGGCGACATTGACGCGAAGGCGCTCGGCGACCATACGGGCGCCTTCGATCCCCGTTCCGGGAAGAACCACGAGGAATTCCTCGCCGCCAGTGCGCGCGACCACATTGCGAGCTCGCACCGCGCCTTGAAGGCATTCGGCGATCCCCCGAAGGACCCGATCTCCAACCGGGTGACCCAGTTCGTCATTGATACGCTTGAAGAAATCGACGTCGATCGCGACCACGGAAAGCGGCTCGTCGAATTCCCGCGCTCGACAGATCGCCCGGGGGAGTGCTCCGTCGACCCAACGTCGATTTCGGAGCTGCGTCAGCGCATCGGTGCTCGCCTCGAGCTCGAGCTCTTTCTTCTCTCTCTGTTCTTGTCCAAGTTGGGTGCTCGTGCGCCGAACGCGATCGGCCAAGAGCGTCAGCAGATTGAGTGCGAAAGGGTGGGACGCCCGCGCGATGGCCCAGAAGCTTTCTTCATCAATCGCGAGGACGCGTGTCGGCATGGCAGCGCGGACTGTCGTCGATGCCGGGCGATCGTCGAGCAGCGAGACTTCTCCCACGGTCTCCCCCGGAAAAACCTGTCCAACCAGAGCGGCTCCTTCGTCGATCGCGAGCCTTCCTTCGAGCACGACGAACATCGTCAAGTTCCGCTCCCCCGCGCGGATCAGCGTTTCGTCCGGGCCGAGGGAGAGGACCATGCATTGCTCGAGCCGAGGGCGGATCGAGTCGAGATCGACATTTCTCAAGACACCGAGCCCGATCAGCTCGTGAATCGAGAGAATTGGCATCGGGAGAGTTGGCCGTTGAGGAAACAAACTCTCGGGAGAGTCCACATGGGATCCATCGGTCGGTTTTGGAGCGACTTGAGTGATGGACGATGGGTGGTTCTCGTCCGCCTTCGTTGACCCTAGTTTCTTCGCGTGCTAGAGGGCGCCCCGCCGCGAGGGACAATCCCCCGAGCACGAGTTCTGTGCGCTCGCAAAAGCGCGTTGTTTCGCGCCTCCTTGAAGAGGCCGGGAGAATCAGAGGAGTCCATGGTCGAAGCTGCTTCCGTGGGACGGATCACGCAGGTGATCGGGCCGGTGGTCGACGTCGAGTTTCCCCCTGGCGCACTGCCGGAAATTCTCACCGCTCTGCGGGTGACCAACAAGGGGATCAACGAAGAGGAAGGCAACCTCGTGCTCGAGGTGGCCCAACATCTTGGCGAGGGCACGGTCCGAGCCATCGCGATGGACACGACCGATGGCTTGGTGCGTGGGCAGCCCGTGAAGAACACGGGCGCGCCGATCCTCATGCCGGTCGGGCCCGAGTGCCTTGGTCGCATCCTCAACGTCGTCGGTGAGCCGGTGGATGGGGGTCCCAAGGTTCAAGCCAAACAGCACGCTCCCATCCATCGGGCGGCGCCGACCTTCACCGAACAGAGCACGAAGGTCGAGATCTTCGAGACCGGCATCAAGGTCATCGATCTGCTCGCACCTTATCGAAAAGGCGGAAAAATCGGCCTTTTCGGAGGTGCTGGCGTCGGCAAGACCGTTCTCATCATGGAGCTCATCAACAACGTCGCCAAAGCCCACGGCGGCGTCTCCTGCTTCGCAGGGGTCGGTGAGCGCACCCGCGAAGGCACGGATCTCAAGATCGAGATGACCGAATCGCTCCTCGGTGATGGTGTCACGCCGGTCATCAGCAAGGCCGCGCTGATTTACGGTCAGATGAACGAACCGCCCGGCGCGCGTGCTCGCGTCGCGCTCTCCGCGCTCACGGTCGCCGAATATTTCCGCGATGATCAGGGGCAGGACGTGCTTCTCTTCGTCGACAACATCTTCCGTTTCACGCAGGCGGGCTCGGAGGTGTCGGCGCTCCTCGGACGTATTCCGAGCGCCGTCGGCTATCAGCCCACGCTCTCGACGGAGATGGGTGCGCTTCAGGAGCGCATCACGTCGACGAACAAGGGATCGATCACGTCGGTGCAAGCGATTTACGTTCCGGCTGACGATCTCACCGATCCTGCGCCTGCGACGGCCTTCGCCCATCTCGACGCGACGACGGTTCTTTCGCGCGACATCGCCGCGCTCGGCATCTATCCGGCGGTCGATCCGCTCGACTCCACCAGCACGATGCTCTCGCCCGCGATCATCGGCGAGCGTCACTACAGGATCGCTCGTCAGGTGCAGCAGACCTTGCAGAAGTACAAGGATTTGCAGGACATCATCGCCATTCTCGGCATGGACGAGTTGAGCGAGGACGACCGTCAAACCGTCGATCGCGCCCGTAAGATCCAGCGCTTCCTCAGTCAACCGTTCTTCGTTGCGCAACAGTTCACGGGAGCGGAAGGCAAGTATGTTCCGCTCGCAGAGTCGATCATCGGCTTCGAGGAGATCCTGAGCGGACAGCTCGATCACATCCCGGAGCAGGCCTTTTACTTGAAGGGCAACATCGACGAAGTGAAGGCTGCGGCCGAGAAGATGAAGGAGTGATGCGGAGATGGCAGGCCTGCCCGAAATCCTGACGCTCGAAGTCGCGACGCCTCTGGGCTTGGTGCTCCGCACCCAAGCAGAAAGTGTGGCGGCGCCGAGCGTCCATGGTGAGTTTGGCGTGTTTGCAGGCCATCTTCCGCTGTTGGCGGCCCTTCGTCCTGGGGTCCTGAAGTACACGATGGCTGGCAAAGAACATGTGGCTGCCGTGGGAGCAGGCTTCGTCGAGGCGGGTCCCGAGAAGGTCCTCCTTCTCTGTGATGTGTTCGCGGAGCCCCGTGATATCGACGCGGCTGAGGTGCAACACGAGCTCGAAGCCGCAGAGCGTGAGCTCGCGTCGTACGGTGAGCGCTATGAAGGCCCGCGGTACGAAGAGCTCCAACGCCAAATCGATTGGTGTCTCGCGCGTCGAGAGGCGAAGGCAGAGAGCCGCTCTTCGGTCTGAGCCTCCTCCGCTCATGCGGATGGAGTTTTGGATTTCGAGACAGCGGACTCTTCACGTTCACGGAATCGCTCCGCGAGCGTGCGTACGAAAGAGCCCATCCAAGGCTTCATCGCATCGACTTCGCGATCGAGCGCTTCGGCCGTGACGACGTGAGCTGTCGTCTGCGTGATGGCCGTGACCGTTGCTGTGCGAGGGCTGCGCGTGAGGATGGCCATTTCACCAAACACATCGCCCGGCCCCATCTCACGTAACACCGTCTCTTGGCCACCGATGATTTTCGTGACCTGGCATTGTCCGCTCTTGATGATGTACGCGGCATGGCCGGATTCACCTTCACGAACGATCACTGTGCCAGCAGCGAACGTCGATTGAGGAAAGAAGTCTCCACCCCGCACGAACTGCATGATCTCGGCTTTCAATGCAGCGATGCTCGGGAAGCGATCCTCGGGATGTTCCGCCATCGCGCGCGTCACGATGGCGGAAAGTGCTCGCGGCGCGGATCCATATGCGGCGACGTCGAGTGGAGGAAACACAGCGCGCTGTGCGGATGCAATGGTCGACCAATAATCGTCTTCGCGATACGGAGGGCGACGGCAGAGCAAGTGATAGATCATGGCGCCCACTGCGAAAACGTCCGTGCGCTCATCGAGCGCATCGTTTTTGCCAAGCGCTTGTTCGGACGCCATGAACGAAGCCGTACCGATGAGAACTGGATCTGCGGAGTCCTCATCTTCTTCAGGAAGGTCGTTGCGTTCACCGCTCGCACGTCGGGCCAAACCCCAATCCATCAAATACACTTCGCCGTAATCACCCACCATCACATTGCCCGGCTTGACGTCGCAATGGATGATTCCGCGGCTATGCGCGAAGGCCAATGCGTCGCAGGTCTTCGTCACGATCTCGAGGAGTTGGATGAGCATCGTGTGCTCGAGTGGATGAGGCGGCAATTCGCGTACGATTTGTTCGAGTGTGCGGCCTTCGACCAACTTCATCGTGAAATAAACGGTGCCATCCTCGGCGACTCCGAGCTCGTGCACGGGAACGATGTTCGGATGCTCGAGTTGCCCCGTGATCTGCGCTTCTCGCACGAACATTCGGACGGTGCGTGGATCGCTCGCATGCCGCTCGTGAATGCGCTTCATGACCGCGCGCCGCTGGAGCGCACGATCGGAGACGAGATGAACTTCACCCATGCCGCCGTTCCCGAGGCTGGCTATGCGGGTATGTCGATCCGTCGTCGCCTCTCGGACTTCACGAAGGATGGTGTCGACGTCCTCTGGATGAGGATCGAGCCCGGACGTATCGAGCCGTGTCACCATCTCGCTGTCACTTCCCGGTGGCCTCAACGCGTCGTCACTCGACATGTAGTGATCCTAACCGAACCTTCGATTCGCGCTCGCCGGTGCGCTCACGCTTCGAGTGCCATGAGCGCGTCGATGTCGTTGTTCGAGGCGCCCACCGTCAGGGGCGCGGATTCGATGAGAAGAACCGTTCGCGCCGCCCCGCGTGCGACATGGTCCATGTTCACGGCGCCATGGATGAGGCCTTGGGCATGGAGCGCCGCGAGGGCTTCACGCAGTTCGGAGATGGCCTTGGAGCTGAGCGGACCACGGGCAGCAGAACGATCGGGACATTCCAAAATCGCCTGCTTCTGTTCCTCGTCGATCGACCACACCGCCTGAATGAAAGGACAGTTCGTTCGAGCCATGGCGCGCAATGTGGTCGCACGGATCGGGTCGCACGGCACGATTCGCACCGAACGTTCGAGGAGCACGTCGAATGCGGTGATGAACCCGTTCGCGTCGATCCGAAGAGTACGATAGCGCTCGGAGTCGGGCAGAACGCTGGGTCGGCTCGGCGGCTCCTCTGCCGAGGTGTCGTATGTGGCCAAGGCGTCGTGTGCGTGGAGCTCTCGAGCGCTCTCGTTCACGCGTGACCATGGCAGGGCATCGATCCGCTCGAGCACATCAGTCGCGGTGTGTGGCCTTTTCTCCTGATCTTTCTCGAGCATCCACGCAATCAACGCATCGAACTCAGGACCGAGCCAGGGAGCGTGGCGGGAGGCTGGCTCGGGTGTGTGCTCCACGTGCTGGGTTACGAAATCCGGCCCTGCAAACGGCAAGACACCCGTCAACATCCGATAGAGGATGACTCCAAGGGCATACACGTCCGTCGACGCATTCGGTCGCGTCGCGCCTGTGATTTGCTCCGGTGACATGTACGCGAGCGTGCCCATCATGGCACCGGTCAACGTGGCGCCGAGATCCACGAGGTGAGCAATCCCGAAATCGCCGAGCTTCACTTCGCCTGCCGGACCAAAGAAGATGTTCGCTGGTTTCAAATCGCGATGGACCACGCCACGCCGATGCACCGCCTCGAGCGCGCGGAGCACGGACCGCAACACATGACGTGTGATCGATGAATCGAGGGCTCCCTTCATCTCGATGAATCGGTCTTCGAGGGTCCCTTCGGACATGTACTCCATGACGATGAAAGGGCCTTCAGGGAAGTAGTCGTGCACGGTCACGACATTCGGATGCGCGATCCCAGCAGCCACTTTCGCTTCACGCGCGAAGCGCGAGAGTGCGTCTCGTCCAACCGCAAAAGCACCCTCCGCATGAAGGATCTTCATGGCGACTTCTCGCCCATAAAATACGTCTTCTGCGAGGAGAACACGGCCTGTGCTGCCCTGTCCGAGCGGGCGAATGGTGCGATAGCGCGCTGCGACGAGTTTGCTCTCGTCGAGACTTCCCGGCCCGCGCTCGTCACCGAATACGGCGACGAGCATCTCTGGAACCGTCGCAGGCAACCGTGCATCGACTTCGCGAAGAATGTCGAGGCGGCTCTCAGCTGCATCACGGAGCCCGAGCGTGTGAAACGCCGCCACCAAGAGCTTGCCTGCAGGAACGGCGAACGTGGTGTCACGACACGCTTGCTGAAGTGCTCGAACAGCGTGGTCCCATCGCCCAAAGCGCACGAGAATTTGACCCAGCTCGAACGCCGTCTTTGCATCGTCAGGGACTTCGCGTAAGCGCCTTTCGTAAAGAATCCCGGCCTTTTTCAGCTCGCCGAGCTCCTTCCAGCAACGGCCGGCTTCGTCGAGTTCTCCGGCGCGTTCGTAGAGTGCCGCTGCGGCATCGAGCTCTCCTGCCGCTTCACGCATGCGTGCGGCGTCGGCGACGCGTCCGCGTGATTCGGCGTGTTCGGCGGCTCGGGTGGCTTGCTCGGGTCGTGTCGAGAGATGGGCGAGGAGACTCCTCGCGAGCTCGCCATCCTTCGACGCGAGTGCGTGTCGATACGCTTCGTCGAAGAGGCCGGCTTCACTCGCGACGCGAACCGCCTCCGGATACTTCCAAATCGTTGCGAGGAGCTCCGCGGCGCGCGCAGGCTGACCGTGTTCGATGCATCTGCGCGCGGCGTCCTCGTATCGCCCTTCCCGAACGAGCGACTCCAACTCGGCGTCGGCGCACGTCATGAGGATGAGTTTACCCCGTGTCGCCGACTTCGTCCGGCTCGCCCGCGTCGAGGTCGACATCGGACAGCGGCTCGACTCCGAGTCGTCGCGCCGCGGCGTCGTATCGAGCCGCGTGGCTGCGGAGCATGGGCCGCTCGCGGTTGGGTTCGTTCGGTCCCGATGAGTCGCTCCAGAAGTGGCTCCGCCCTCTCACATCCAGATGCACGAACCCACTGACAGGATAGATGCCGACACCCACGAACCCTTGCGGTCGAAGAAAGCCCGCCAAGCGTCGGTCGGAGACACCTGGCAGCACGAAATCGATCGCGCGCCCCTGGGCATGACGGCTGCTTGGGCGGCCCGGTCGATATCCGCTGATCACATGAACGTATGGCGCGCGAAAATGGCGAACTGCGCGATAGACCAACGCGACGAGGCGCGGATGGATCGGGTGAGTTTCGCCATCGCGTGAAACGAGCGCTTGCCCTGCGAGGAGGAGAGCTTCTCCTTCGAAATCTCCCTCATCATTCGAGGGGGTGAGACTCCATCGAGTTTGCCCATGAATCGGGAAAAACACGAGCGGAGGGGGTGATTGCGCAAGCCAAGCGCGCACTTGACGCGATTCCGGGTGCGCATGCCAGCGTTGGATCTGTCTTCGCTGGGCCGTTGTGAGCCGCGGCCTTCGTCGAACCCGCGCGCCCGCGCGCCGTCTCCGCGCATCGGTTCCTACTCGATGCGAACGAGTCGAGTTCGTATCCGCGAAGGACGTGCTCATGGGGAGTTCCACGAAACACGTGAGCAACAAAAGAAAACAACATAGGAGAGCAGAACGCGATTGCCGACGATCGCTCGTGAGTGAGCGATTGTCGGACCGCTTCGTCATTCCCCCTCTGTGTGTTCGAGCCCCGCGTGTTCGAGTGCTTGATGCGCAGCCGCCTGTTCGGCTTCGAGTTTGGATCGACCCGAGCCGCGGGCGAGCAGCGCGCCGTTCGCGCGAAGTGCGATCACATGAAATATTCGCTCGTGCTCAGGCCCCTCGGCGCGTTCGAGCTCGTACCGTGGAGTCGATTCGCCGCGCGACTGCATTCGTTCTTGGAGCCGCGATTTGAAATCATGCTCGCCCGGTGCGAGTGCATCGAGCCGAGGCCCGAGAAGCGATCTGGCGATCGCCATGGCCGCTTCGATTCCGGCATCGAGGAAGATCGCCGCCACACACGCTTCGAGGGCGCTCGCCAAGAGGCGAGGCTTATTGCGCCCGCCCGAACGCTCTTCACCGCGACCAAGACGAAGCGCATCGCCGATTCCGAGCTCGCTCGCAATCGATGCGAGGGCTCGTTCGTTGACGAGATCGGCGCGCCTTCGTGTGAGCTCGCCTTCGCGTGCCCCAAACCTCTCGAAGAGCACGCTCGCCGCGGCTGCTCCCAGCACCGCATCTCCGAGAAACTCGAACCGTTCGTTGTCGGTCACTCCGTGGTCGGGGTGCTCATGAACGAACGAACGGTGCGTGAGCGCCGTCATCAAGAGTTGAAAGTCACCAAATGTATGCCCTATCCGGGTGGCCACGAGACGGGCGGGCTCTTGCGTATCGATCATCGATGAGACGAAAGATAGAGCGCTCAGCGCTCCAGTTCCATTGCTTCTCGGATTGCGTCTCGCGTCTCGTCATCTGCGGGCTCTTGTTCCGGGCAATCCAGACGAAGATGCTTGGGGCTCATCGGTGCATCGACGAGCATGCAATGATGCGGATACTCCGGATCGAGATGTTGATGAGGCCTGAAGTGCGTGCACGTCACGCACATCCGATTCACTGGAATCTGGTCTCGGTCGTCCAATGTCCGGATGATCTTCACGAGCCCAGAAAGAAGGTGCTCTTGTTCTTGTTCGGACATCGCCTCGGCGGCTGAGACGAGGAAGTCAGGCCACCCCGCCGCACGCTTGGCTTCTTCTCGTCCTGCTTCTGTGAGCACGATACGGATGGCTCGTGCGTCGTCCGGGTCGGGAGTCTTTTCGATCAACCCTTTTTCGACGAGCACCCGCGCCGATTCGGCGACGGTCGGCTGACTCACCGCGAGCTGAGCCGCAATTGCGGAAGGCCGCATCCCCCCTTGGGATGCGGCCACCATCGTCAGAATCTCGACCTGCGTCGGCGATAGCCCCAAGCCGCCACCATTCTGTGCGGCTTGATGTTTCATTGCGATTCCTACCTTTGCGAAACCGGTCGCGATTCGACGTGAAACCGGTTCGCTATTCTTCTTGAAGAAGAACGAGTTCGCTTTGCTCATATGGGCTACCTGTCCGAGGGCAACGAATTACCAAATCGTACCTTGCATCGGGATGTCCGTCGAATCGAAGGGTCGGGTGGCTCCTCCTCCCGACCCTGACTCGGGGGGTCTAGCAGGCCAGTCGATGGCTCATCAATCGACGATGCCAGGCAGGGTGAGATCACCCGACGCGACATCGCTGACCGACACGACGCACAAGAGGGGTTGATGAAGATCTGCATTCACACGCAGCGCTGCGGTCACACCGTCGTAGTTGAACGATTCGGGGAAAGTGATGGCGCTTTCGGGGATTCGCACTTCGATCACATCACCTGAAAGGGTGGGCGCGTAGCCGGGGCTGTCGATCAAGATGGGAAGCTCGGGCCAGGTCTCCGGCACTCTCGGAGTGGAACCCTCGGGGATGTCACGCACTTTGAGCCCACCACCGCAGGTCTCATCTTGCGTGAGCACGACCCAGTGGCTGTGCCACAAATTCCCGTCGTTGTTGGGGTCTCCGTCGCCGTTTTCGTCTTCACGCGGGGTGTCGTCGAAGTCCGGATGCGAAGTCAGAACGAAGGCGAGGATTCCTTGGTCGGCTTCGAACCCGACGGCGGAGGAATTGATGCTGGTCGGCCAGACGTAGCTGTACACACTCGAGCCTGCCAGTGCACCAGTCGCAGCGGGTGTGATGGCGCCAGCTGCATCCCGAACTTCTTGACGGAAGATCACATGGCCATTTTCACGTCGAACTTCAGTTCGGACGATATCGAACGATGCTTCGATGGTCGCATCTTCTGGGGAGGCAATGCCGCCCACTTCCGTGGCGCAGCCAAGACTCATCAAGAGTAATGAAAAAAGAAACATTCGCGCATATCGCATGACGTACTACTCCAATCCCTCATCAGGGCATATCCGCCCCGGGTTCATCCTATCGGCGTCGGAAATGAGCTCCGTTCCGCCGTTGATGATTAGTAGTCCTAATCATAATGCGTGTCAATGTTTTTCTGTCTGCGAATCCTATTTTCATTGAATCGCATCAAAATCGCGGCCTCGACGCGAGCCGCTCATTCGTCGCGAGGACGATCGCGTTCGATGATCTTGCTGAGGGGGGCGAGCCCTTTGGGGCGATCGATCACGACTTCCGAACCCGCGCGCAAATGAACGAGCGGTGCCGCGCGGCGACCGACTCCACTCAGAGCCTCGGCTGCGCGCTCGAAAGGCAACTCCAAATGGAGGCGGCCTCCTCGAAGGGTCGCTCGTGCATCGGGTGCGTGTTCCAAGAGACCTGCCTCCGCGCGCATCCAAAGCGCCACGGTGGTTTCGTCTTCGGGTTTGCAAACTTCACCGATGTTGGCGGCGCCTCGTTTGGCGAGCGAGCGTCCCTCCTCAGGAGGGATTCCGAGCACGGCTTCAGCGAACACATCGAACCCGACGACATTCAGCGCGCGCCATACTGCCAGGCGAACAGCTTCCGAGAGCTCCTCCGCCAGCAGCTCTTCGTCCTTCGCCTCAATCGCTGCGCGCAGACGCTTGACTCTCGCCTCCCCCACCAATCGCGCATCGCGATTGGCCACGCCTGGGACGAGCGTCGCGGCCACGGGCCGCGGATCTTCGATTCGTCCGCGTTGCCGCTCGCGCCTCCAGAGCGCGTCGTCATCGCCGGCGGCGAACGCTTCGAGCTCGGCCGGGAGCTGCTCCCGCGCCTCCGAAGGTCGCCGACGCATGACCGGCACCTCGCGCGGAGAAGGCCGCCTTTTGGGGTTTCCTCCCTCAGTTTCTTCGTCTTCGTGCTTGCGCTTGACCATGGATCGGCCGCGACGTCTAAGGGGTCTGACGCAGGTGGTCAAGCCGACACGTTCGAACCAAGACTTGCGCTCTGCGCCGAGTGGCGTACACTCCGCGCCCTCATCGAGTGGGGATCATGTTCGGTCCCCCGCCTGCAGGCGCGGCGACGCCGTTTGCGGTGCAAAGGAAGCGAAGCAATGTACGCAGTCATCAAGACGGGCGGGAAGCAGTATCGGGTCATGGAAGGCGACCGCCTCCGTGTCGAAAAGCTTCCTGGAGAAGTCGGCCACGACGTCACCTTCGAAGAAGTGCTGATGATCGGTGGCGACAAGGTCGCGATCGGTAAGCCCTTGGTTCAAGGGGCCAAAGTCACGGCTCAAATCGTCGCGCAAGATCGCGCCAAGAAAATCATCGTGTTCAAGTTCCGGCGCCGAAAGAACTACCGTCGCAAGCGCGGTCATCGGCAGCCTTTCACCGAGCTCAAAATTACGGGCGTGAGCGCCTGATCCATCTGAAGGAGCAGCAGAAATGGCTCATAAAAAGGGACAAGGCTCTTCGCGCAACGGTCGCGATTCGAACAGTCAGTACCGAGGCGTCAAGGTATACGGCGGTCAGGAAGTGCTCGCCGGCAATATCCTCGTTCGCCAGGTGGGCTCGACGATTCACGCGGGCAACAACGTCGGTGTGGGTAGCGACTTCACGCTCTGGGCGCGCATCGATGGCGTCGTTCGTTACGAGCGTCAGGGAAAAAAGCGTCAGCGCGTATCTGTGTACGCGAAAGATGATCCGCGGGCTTCTGTCTGAGCGAAGCCGCGATTTTGCGTCCGAAAGAAAAGACGATCCCCATGAGGGGGTCGTCTTTTCTTCTTGGTGCGATCCATATGGTTCACTGCCCAATGGGTGAAAAGTTCGCTCGCCTCAAACGAGGCGCTATGGACAGGACAGGGGACCTGTCCTATACAACGGGTCGGTCACGTGCGCCTTGCCATCTTCAGTGACGTGCACGCAAACATCGAGGCGCTGAGCGCTGTACTCGAAGCGTATCGCCGCGAAAGCGTGGACGAATACTACTGTCTTGGGGACGTCGTCGGATATGGCGCGAGCCCCAACGAGTGCGCCGATCTGATCCGCAATCTCGCGAAGATGACCATCCTCGGCAACCACGACGCCGCAGTGGCCGGTCGGATGGATTATTCGTATTATTATCCAGCTGCGCGAGAAGCCCTCGACGCTCACGCGCGGGCGCTCACGCCCGAAAACATGGCGTGGCTACGTTCACTCCCATACAAACATGAGCTCAAGGCTCATGGTGTAGATCTTTGCCATGGCTCGCCTCTTCGCCTCGAGGAATTCGAGTACATCTTCGCTCCTGAGCAGGCGCGAGAATGCCTTCCCATCTGGGATGAGCTTGGACAGCTGACGCTGATTGGCCACTCACATCTGTGCAAAGTATTCGCGCTGCGTCCAGGTGAAGTCGAAGAGTTGCCCTCGCGCCGATTTACGCTTCGGCCTGGCTGGAAGTACATCGTGAGCGTGGGATCGGTCGGCCAGCCGCGCGATCACGACAATCGGGCCAGTTATACGATTTTCGATACAGAAACGCGTGAATTCGATTTCAAACGCGTCGAGTACGATATCGAGAGCGCGGCGACGAAGATCTTCGAAGGAAGCTTGCACCGCGATTTCGGGCACCGTCTTTTCATTGGGATTTGACGGAACTTACTCGAGATCGATCGTCCGCACGAAGCCGGACCAAGGCCGTTCACCGTCCGCCGACGCGAGAAGGCCAGGGCGTTGCATCTCGCCTGGTCTGCTGATGCGTGGAGCGAGCCCCGTCGGAAGTGCTGACGCAACGGCCCGTCGAAGATCGGGATCGCCTGCGACGCCCAGCGCTTTGAGGTGTATTCCCAAAGGAGCGAGCACACGCCCGAGCTCGTCGAGCGAGTCGATCTCGTAAACAGCCAGGTTGCGATAGCCAGGAGAGACCCGAAAGGGCGCCCTTCCTTCGAAAGAAACGGCCCAACGTTCGCCTTCGAAGAGCTCACCGCGCACGGCGCCGAGACCGCGCCATTGCATTTGGGAGGCACCGACTTCGAGCGGAAGTGGACCGCGTGGAATCGCACGTTCCATCTCGGCGAACGCCTGTTCGCCGAGCATGCAGGCGAAATCGATCGCCGAAGTGCGCGCGCTCTTTTCGACGAACACGAAATGTGGAGAAAGACAGCCGCGCTGATCGTAGAGGGAAGTATCGAGTGCGATCTCGGTGGCGACGCGCTCGGTGAGGGCAGATCGCGGCACGTAGATCGCTCCAAGTCCATGACCATGAGGAACGAGCGACGTCGTGGCGCGAAGGCGCGTGCGGACCTCGGCGATGGTCTCGTCGCTGCCCCAGACATGAAGGACATCACACGATTCTGCGAAGTGGGCGAGGAGTGCTGGATCTGCGCGGCCAAAACGAACGAAGCCAAGCGCATGGCCTATCTCGGGATCGGCTTCCGCGATGGCATCCACGAAGAGCGTCGAGAGCCCTTCATCCTCGCTGCTCGGTTTCACGAGCACAGGCACCCGAAGAAGGAGCGACCACGCGATGGGTCTGAGCGATGCTGTGAACACATTGCCGGCCAAGATCATGCCGGCGAGTGAGCTCCTCGCTGTCATGTGTCCATCGAAAGCACGCTCGAAGGCGGAGAGGGCTTTTCGGAGACTTTCTTCGCGAAGTGCCGAGAGTGAATCGGAAAGCGCGCGCTCGATGTTCGCCGGAGAGAGGCCTGTTTGTGCCGGCAAGAGGGCGCGCGCCTTGTGGCCGAGCGTCGAGAGAGGATTGGCAATCTGCTCGCTCGCTGTCATGAGTGCGTGCATCACGCGTTCGTGATCGACCGAGCGTAGAAGGCGGCCCGCTTCGCGCGTCCTTAGGACGGTGGATTCGATCGACTCACTCTCGTTCACGAGAGCGCCTCTTCGATGGCGAGCGAACATCCTCGTGGAGTTGCGCCGGGGGCGCGACCGAGCAGCGTGAGGCGACCGCTCTCGAGCCGCGCAAGGTCGGCCGTTTGAATCGAGACAACCGAATCGAGATTCGCGAGATCGTCGATGCGCAAGACGCCGACTTCACCCTCCTTGACGGGTCGCAAGGTGTCAGGATCGACAGGGGTGGCGCGGACCCAGCTCGGAACGCTTAATTTCCCTTCGATTTCATACATTTGCGACGAGAGTTCGGTCATTCCGTACTCTCCGATGATCGTGATGTTCGAACCGAATCGTGCTTCGAGCAGGGCGTGGAGTTCTCCGCGGTCGACCTCACGGGAGCGTCCTTTGAAGCCCCCTGTGGGCATGATCACGCTTCCGGAGGGCAGCTCCCAGCGTTCGTCTTTCGCCAGACGATCTTCGGTGTGGACGAGCGCGAACGACGTTCCGAGCAAGGCGATCGATTCGTTCGAACGGACGGCTTCGTCGAAGGCGTTGCGCAGAACATCGAGATCCAGCGTGTTGGCGCGCCAGCACCAATGCGTTTCCCTTCCAAACCAGCATTCGAAGCGGCCGAGCATGTACGAGAGCGAGGAGTCGGGCACTTCGGTTGGGTGTGCGGCGAGCATCGCGAGTCGCATGGTGGAGGGGAGTAAATACATGCGAGCTGCCTTTTCGGCGGCGAGATCATAGAGGCTCAAATCGCGGAAGAAGTGTGTCCCACGTGCGCCACTCGTCGTCCCCGAAGTGCGGAAGGTGTGTCGATCGAGCGCAGGATCTGTGTAGGTCGAGACGCGCACGTGACGGAAGAGCTCGGTGGGAACGGCCGGCCATTCATCGGGCGTTCGAACGTGTTCAAACGTGATTTTGCGTGCACGACAGAGCTTTGCGAACGTCGCATTGACACGCGATTGCCAAGTGGCCACTTCGCACAGCAGCGCATCGCGTGTTTCGGGATCGATCCCCATGGCGATCGCTTCTGCAATTTTCTTTTGGAGAGACTCGCGCTCACTCATGAGCCGACCTCGGAGAGCGCAAGATCGAGCTCGCGCACGAATGCTCCAAGGAGTGATTCATCGATCGTGATCGGCGGCACGATTTGAAGCACCTCGGCGCCCGCTCCCGCGGCGAGCGTGATCCATCCACGCGACAGGAGCGTGGGAATGAGCTTCAGTGTGCGCTGCCCTGAATCGAGCTCGATTCCCATCAACATACCGCGCCCTCGCACTGCGCGAATACAAGGATGAGCTCGACGGAGTTGGGATAATGCATCGAGCCAGAGTGCGCCCTTGCGTTGGGCGAGCGCGGCGAGATCTTCTTCTTCGATCACATCGAGTGAAGCGAGCGCGGCAGCACATGCGAGCGGATGACCGAAGAACGTCGCGGTGTGGATGGCTTCGCCGGCTGAATCTCCCCAGGAAGTCATGATGTGGTCGCGCCCGATGCACGCGCTGATCGGCATGCCACCGCCGAGCGATTTGCCGATGCATAAAAGGTCGGGTTCGAGCCCCTCTTCGACCGAGACGAAACGGGAGCCGCATCGTCCAAGGCCCACGAGAATCTCATCGACGACCACGCATGCGTTGCGTTCACGTGCGAGCGCCCCGAGCGCGCGCAGAAATCCGTGCGGAGGAATGCGCACCCCCCCGCGTCCCAAGATGGGCTCGATGAAGAGCGCACCGATCGGCGCAGGGCTCGCATCCCATGCTTCACGCACGGCGGCGATCGCTGCGTCGACGTTCGTGGTTTCGTTCGGCCACGGCGCAAACACCGTGCGAGGGTTGAGCTGCTCTTGAAAAGGAGTGCGGAAATCTTCTCGATAACCACAGATGGAAAGGGGGCCGTGAGAGAGCCCGTGATAACTTCCGACGAAGGCCATCACCCCGGCGTGTCCGGTGTGGAGCATGGCTGTCTTGAGCGCAGCCTCGATCGCATCGGCGCCGTGGGCTCCCAAGATCACGCGCGCGCGAGGGAAGGGGGCCATCGCCGCAAGTCGCTCGAGGAGTTCGATCTTCGGGATGGAGGGATGAACGTCACCAAAGCCGTGTACGAGACGGCGAGTTTGCGTTTCGATGGCTCGAGTGATGCGCGGATGGCCATGTCCCATCGACGCGACGCCGAACCCCGATGCGAGATCGACATAGACATTGCCGTCCACGTCGACGACGTTCGATCCGCGGGCTTCGGCCCACACGATCGGATCCCAACTCGCTCCCGAACGCTCGCTCCGCCTCGCGCGCCGCGCGGTCAGGGCAGGGCATTCGGAAAGCGCGAGTCGATCGACGAGAGCTGCCGAGCGGGGGAAAGAGGCGTGAATTACAGGAGATCGTGAGCCAAGGGGAGTCGACACAGGCTCCTTTGTACGGCTCGGAGCAGGAGGTGGCCAGTCCTGCTCAGCGTCGACGCCATGGATAGAAGACAAATGCGTTCGAGCGGGCCGTGCGCAGATGATTGGGATCGTCGAGGAGCACGACAGGGCAACGTTCTTGCGCCAAAGTGTGGTCGATCTTATCGGCGATTTCGTTCAGGCGATGTCGGATGCGGGGGTCGACACGCAAACCGAGCATCCGTTCGCCGTGGCTCGCACCGATGCATGCCCACTCGACCTCTGGATATTCGCGAAGGATCGGTTCGAGAGCGGCGAGTCTCTCTTCGGAGAGTGGAGTGTCGATTGAATCGATCGCGCAACTCGGCCGAAGATTGTTTGCGAGTTGATCGGGTGGTGGAGTCGAGGGAGGACGTGGCGGCAAGCTCGAGGAAGGAGCGGGCGGTTGGCTCGAGATGCGGCGACTCTCGTCGGCTCGCACGGCGCGCATCAAGCTCGACGTGATGCGCCCCGCGCCGGCAAAGGGCCCAGAAGACTCGCGACGCGCGGCTGGGGAGAGCAAAGGCGTGAGCTCTTCGCGGCCGATTTCCAAAGCGTGCTCTGCAGCGATATCCACGATCACGAATGCGAATGAGCGAATTTGTGTGTAGTGAAATGCTTCGCGCGCGCCGATTTCCACTTCGTCAAAGGTGCCATTGGGCAACATCCATCCGAATTGGCGTGAGGCCTTTCGGAGTTCGTTTCGATCGGTGAAGATGGGAAGTGCTTCGAGCCCTTCGGTGTTCAAGAGCGTTCGATAACCTTCGATGCCATCGGGCCAGGGCACGGTGAAAACCGTGCGTTGGCTGAGGGCGAGCAGCGCATCCACCCGTGCGGCTCCACCGTGGACGGCTTCTCGCAGCAAGCGGTGCAGGGCAGCATGGGGGCTTTCTTCCGAGTCTTGAGTCAACCGAAGATCCGCCTTCTTCGTGATTCTAACTCCCATGCACACCGCCCCCGCAAATTCCCGCCATGTATCCGATCGCACGTGGGTATCGGAGGTGTCCACCGAAGGTTGCTGCATATCGCATGTTTCTTTGTCGGCGTGATGTCTTTGGGGTGGACATAAGGCGCGACACGAGGCACTTCAAAAGAAGAGCTTGTATTGAACGGAGGTGCCCGATGATGTTCGTCACCTGTCGCTCGGTTTTGCTCCTGGGTGCGCTCTTTGTGGTTTCGGTGCAGTTTGCGTTTCCGCCGCAGCCAGCGGCAGCGCAAGAGACCGTCACATCCGATGCACACGAACCATCCTTCGTGAGATCGACACGTTGGACGTACGGATGGCTTCCACCTCTGCGGTTGCGATGGGTTGCTCCCGTCTCCGAGGCGGTCTCGATCTCTGAGATGGTGAGTGATGGGCGTTGGTTCGAACACGACGAAAACGATGAGCCCAAAGGCGAACACATGGCTCCATGGGCCGCTCGGACGGTCGAACCAACAAGGCTTCCCTGCGGTTTCGAACCTGGTGGCGGCGCTGATTGTCGGGCAGCGATGACGGTCGTGCTTGTCGAGCTCCCGTAATGTTCGTCTGTGACTGAGGAGTGAAGCCCTACACAACGGAGAACCCTTGACAGGGCATGCCCATACGCTAGGGTCGCGAGCCCTACGCCCAGGTAGCTCAGTTGGTAGAGCAGGGGACTGAAAATCCCCGTGTCGACGGTTCGATTCCGCCCCTGGGCACTGATTCCCTTCGTTTCCTTGGGACTCGTCGTTTCTCATACGTCCCATTTGTCTCTGCTTTTCGCCCCGATCTGTGACCCATGCGTGACCCACCGCTGCTGATGGCGTGGTGGAGCAAGGCGGTCGCGTGTGGCTGGGCAGGAGTGTTTTCGCGAACGTTTGATGGGTTGCTGGGTGGACCCTGGCGCTCACCCCTCGGTGTCAGGGTTTTCCCTGACATACAAAGCTGTGAATGTTGTTATCACGCCTCGGTGTCCGTACTCACGAGCCAGTCTTTCCTTTCGAATGTGCTGCTTCTCATCGTGACGCTCGCCGTTCTTGGTTGTGGAGATCCACAGTCGTCAGCCGAGGATGCTGGTGAGCGAGGAGATGGCGGCGGATGTGAGGTGACGGGCTGCGGTGATCCAGCAGCTCCTCATTGCGACCCTACGACGCACCGCTGCGTCGCGTGTGTCGAGGCATCGCATTGCTCCGATCCTGTGGCTCCATTGTGTTCGAGCGGGTCGTGTAGGCCGTGCGCGACGAACACACAGTGCATGGATCGACTTGGGCGGTCGCAATGCCGAGCCGATGGTCGATGCGTCGAATGCGCGACGGCATCCGATTGCTCGGCGCTCGAGCCGTATTGCACAGCCGATGGGCTCTGCGCCGAATGCGAAGATGAGAGCGATTGCAGCGGATTGGCTCCCGCTTGTGACGCGGGTCAGTGTCGCTCTTGCTCTGACACGACATGCACGGACGAGGAGAGGCTTCGGGAGTTGCTCGCGCTGCACTGCGCTACGGCCATCGAGCATGAAGGCATCTCGGATATCTTCGAGGCCTTCGAGGCGCTTTATTGTAGTGACCGCCCAGAGCTCTTCGTGATCTACGATTATTTGAAGGGCGCCGTCCGTGCGGGGCGGATCGCGCTCGACGAGGCTCGATTCCCGGAGTGCGGTCGGCAAGCCCCGTTGGGTCTCACCGACTCCGAAGCATGCCGGTTGGCGATGCGCGGCACGGTCGACGATGGGGGCATATGCGCTTTGCCGCTCGAGTGTCTGAGCGGACGGTGCGAGGTGCCGAGCGCTTCCTGCGCAGGAACCTGTGTGCCGCGCGATGGTGCAGGCGTGACATGCTCAGACGACGATGCTTGCGAAGCTGGACTGATTTGTCTCGATACGATTTGTCAGATGCCACCGCCCGAAGGAGGCACCTGCACCGGGCGATGCGCCGAGGGGCTCTTCTGCGACGCGCGTCGTGTGTGTGAGCCACGGCGTGATGTCGGCGGTGCGTGTCGCGGAATAGGAATTGGAGGCGATTGCCTCGATGAGCTTGCGTGTCGCAGCAATCGATGCGCGGCGCCGCCCATCGCGGGCGAGACATGCTGGCCTGAGTATCTCCCACGCTGCGCCGAAGGTCTGCGGTGCGTGAGAACGACGTGTCGCGCTCCGAGCCCAGCGGGGACATCGTGCGCGAGCACGATCGAATGTGAGTCTGGCGCGCGCTGCCACGAGGGTGTGTGCCGGATGATCGTCGTTCCTGGAGGGGCCTGCGAGCCGGGCGATCCATGCGCGCTCGGCACCGGATGCCACGATGGGCGGTGTCGTCCTTTGCCCGATCTTGGCGAGCCGTGCTTTAGCGCCGGATGCTTGCGTGGCGTCTGTCAGGCAGGCACTTGCCAAGCCCGAGCGCTCTTTAGTGCATGTGATGCGGGCACGTATCTCTTCGATGTCCTCGATCCTTGTGGCGGCACTTCGTCGTGTGTCGAGACGCCGAGCGGTTGGCAATGCGTGCCGGAAGGCGGACCGGATGCGGCATGTGGCGGGGAGGGCGATCTGCCGTGCCGTGCCCCTGATCTGGCGTGCGATTCTTCACGCACCTGCGTCGCGTATTGCTCGATATAGGGGAATGACCATGAACAGAGGGTTTCTTTTCATCGCGGTCCTGAGCGTCGCGATGGGTTGTGGCGAGGGGGCGTCGAGCTCGAAGGACTTCGCCGAAGCGTGCGTGACGTTTTGCGAGAACAGATTCGATTGCTTCGGTGATCCCGAAGGTCGACGCGCGAGTTGTCCATCGGCTTGCAGCACGCCAGCGCCTCCAGGTGCCTGCCGTGATGCAGCGACGGTGTGGGCGAACTGTCTCGCGGCGCTCACGTGCACGCAGCTCGATGAAATCAACGCCCCCGAGACTTATTGCGGAACGCAGCACGCGGCGTACGAGGCGGCATGTGAGATGACGCCCGATGGGGGTGTGCGATGAGGACGTGGATTCCAGGCCGAGGGTCCGTGTTTGTTCTTGCGCTGAGCATCGCATGCGGTGAAGCGAACAACACGGATCCCAGGTTCGAGCCCACTCCAGTTCCGTGCGAGGCCGCGAACATGGCAGGCGTTCCAGTCCTCGCGCTCGAGTGGAGCTCCCTTCGACAAACGTTTCTCCTGCCCGAACATGAGGCGTCGGCGATCGGCATCGATTATCTCGTGAGTCCACGTGCACACGTGGACTCGATTTCGTTGCAGTTCGATTTCGATCGTCTCACGCCAGTCGATCCCATCACGTTCGAGGGCGAATGTCGGCGCAGCTTTCCGATCGAAGCGCTCACCGGGGCCGTCCCAGACGGTAGCGAGGACATCGTCAGGGCGACCATTGTGGCTTCATCGGAGTCGGGTCCAGCGCGGACGGGTCGCGTCTTCGTGTCGACCGGAACGCGTGCGATCGAAATTCGCACCGAAGGTCTCGACGCCGGTGATCCCGAGGACGGGGATTGGTGGGCGTTGTTCGAACCTGCTGCGGGCAACGCACGTCTCGTGATCGTGCCTGCCACCCTCGACCGCACGAGCTTTCGGCTGACGGGCCTTCCCGCAGATCAGCCGGGGATCGTCGCGCTGATTCAAACACGCGCCCTCACATTCGATGCCGCCACTCGTACGATTTACGCCCCATGGGGCTTTGCGGGCGATTGGAGGCGCTATGCGGTGGGCTGGTACGGGGCGCTCTTCATGCTGCCGCCCGAAGGGCTCGCCACGCTCGAGACGGTGGTGCCTCCTGGCATCGATATTTTTTCGGTCCATCGCGTGCGCAGTGCTCCCGCCCTCACAGACGGCGCGACGCACGATTTCCGAGTGCTCTCGCCGGGCGAGGAGGACAGAACGATTCTCATCGCGTGTGATGTATCGAGCCTCGCCATCGACGTGCTCTCGTTCGTCGATGTGGTGCTTGGCGATCGTGTGGCTCAACCGGGAGAGTCGAGGATTGTTGAGGGATCGTGCGAGCCAGGGGCGACATCATGGCCGCTCACATTTCATTCGCGCTCCTGGAATGGACGATCCGGAGCGATTCTCTTGCGCCGCGTTGGGGAGGTGTCGCCATGAAGTCTGGATCGAAGCTGGCGGCGAGCCTTGTCCTTTGCGCGGTGGCCTGTGGCGAGCCGAGCGAACCGGTGCGGGTCGAGATCGACTTCAATCACGATGTCGAGGGTGGGGTGCTGCCGCGACTCGACGATCCATTTTCGATCGACGAGACGCGCGATATGCGTGAGGACTTCGACTGGTCTTCGACGACAGCGTTGCCCGAGACCGATCCCGATGGGCACATCGCGCTCCGATACGCGATTGCCTATATTGGCTCGGAAGAGGAGCGTGTGCTTCTCGATGCGGTGGGCCCGCACTCTCCGTTGCCGATGTTTGCGGTAGAGCGCGAACGCTGGGCTGGGCAAACGGGCCGTTTCGGTTTCTTTGGGGATGGAGCCGGGCTCTTTCATTATGTCGTTCTGACTGCGGGAACATACAACTTGCTGCGCGAGCTCGCGCTCGATGGCAGGCCGCCTTTTCAGGCGTTGATTCTTCGCGACCCACCCGTGGCCGAGGTGGACAATGGAGATGGCTCACTCGATTACCAATGGCTCGGAGAGCGCGGGTTTCGAATGAACGATGAGCCACGGGAGCGTGCGGAGGAGAGCGAAGAGATCGCCCGCGAGCCATTCATTTTTGAACTCTTGGTGACGATCCTAGCGAGCCGTGATGCACGTGATGCTGTCGATGATGGATTTGGCGAAATCACACGAGCCTTTCGTGAAGGGACCAACACAGTCACACTCGTGCTTGGAAGTACGGATTCGTCGCATGGTGGCATGACACGAACATGGGGAAATGCAGGCCCACCAGGAACCAATGCGGGCTCGCCTTTGACGCTATACGATGTCGAAGTCCTCGCGCAGATGGAGGTCGGGACGCAACGAGCGCGCACCAATGCAGCGGGGGTAGCGACGGTCGATGTGGCGAGTGGTGCCTCCGTCACATTCTGTATCCGCGCCAATAATTTTGCCGTTCAAGTCGATGAGGGCTTCGAAGCCACGCAGGCATGCAGCTTTCGATTGTCATCGGGGGTGACGATCGCAAATGCGGTCGATGGCGCTGAGATCACCCTCGTCGTTGCAGATCCCGTCTGGAACATCGTCGCCCAGATGACTGACGCGAACCAATACGCCGAGCGCGTGATGGGGCATCGGGTGAGCCATCGCGCAGGCGTCTTGATCGGAGCGTTCGCGGATCTGTTTGGCGCATTCAATGGCAATCGCGCGTTCGTGCTATGCGGCGGGTATACGAGCGCTATGACCGCGGGATGGGCTGTCGTTGCGAACGTGATCAGCGCCGCGCCGGGCTTGTTCGATCCGTCTGGGGCTTGGCTCGGCGTGACCGTGGTGAAGATCATGGCGCACGACATCATCTTTCCGATGCATGGAACGATGAGCACGCCTGCCGGAGCCGCGTGGTCGCGTGTGGTGCCGACACACGAATATGGGCATTTTCTTCAGTGCGATATGCTTTCGGTGTTGGGGGGCGACGGAGATTTCACCGAGGGCTGGGGGGATATCATCTACACGTCCCTCTTCGGTACGCAGACCCCAACGACCGAGAATCTGATTCTGACCGAGGGGATCGCCGATTATTTCGCGGCGCAAATTTCCGGGGGGATCGACTATTTTCGCGGAGCTTCTGGGGCGGGTTTCGACGATATGGGGAGCTTTTACTGTGACCCAACACTTACGACATGCCTCGAGGACAACGTGGGGGGTCTAGGACAGGTGGCGACCCTTGCAGAACTTTCTCGCGACAGCGATCCGTTTGATCGGGAAGTCGCACGAGTGGCAACACTGCTCATCGACGCGATCGACGGACCGGCACGTGTGCTTCCATCAGGCGTGACAGACCAGCCTTCTGCGGGGGCATTTTGGATTGCGCCACCGACTGGCGGCACACTCATACCATCCACCGCGTTTCCCACGACCGATGCGATGGACGAGCAGGTGACTTTGTCTGGCACCGTGATGCCTGACACCTTCCAAGAGATGTCCATGATGGGCAATACGCTCAACTTCAACAATTTTTTCGGTGCGCTCGCACGAGTCGCGCGGCGTTCTTTCTCCGATGCACAAGTTTGTGACATGTTCGCGCTCCATGCGCGCTGCGGAATGTGCACAGACATCGTACGATCCGAGGATCTCATGGCCGCTCCGATCACGCCGAGAGCTCCGTTGATTGTCGCGGGTTCGGTCACCTTGGCGAACCGCGGAAGTTGGCGCTGGACTGACATGTCGTCGATCGCGACGGGCTATGCGATCGAGCTCGTTCGAGGCGACGGCACGGTGACCCTTCCCCGAACCCCGCGCTCCTACGGGCGCTCGGACACGTTCAGTCGAGCCACGCTCGACTTCGACACGCAGTTCACGTTTCGCGTGGCGACCACCAACGGCTCGGCCTCGAGCCCATTCGCCGAGCATACGATCCATACGTTCGCCGAGCCGGTGGAGACGGCGATGGCCACACCGCTCCCGGGAGCAGCGCAGCTCTCGTGGAATGCGGTACGTGCGACGGAGTTTACCGTGCACGACGTGACGGGCGGGATCGATCGTGTCGTCGCCCGTACGACTGGAACCATGGTCACCATTCGTGGCCTTGCTGGAGGTGTCGAGCGCACGTATCGAATCGTGGCGCACAACGCGATCGGGTTGCCTTCGGCTCCTTCAGCGCCAGTTCGCGTCACGCCACTCACTCCCCGTGTGCTCTTTGCGGCAACGTTCGGCGATGACACCCACTCCGAAGCGGGCTCGGCAGCGCGTCCATTCCGAACGATTCGTGCAGCTCTCGTGCGCGCGGCCGAGATCGATGCGGACGAAATCATCCTCCATGAAGGCACGTTCTACGAGACGGGCCCCCTCGCGATCGCTGAGACGATCACGTTGCGAGGTGGCTACCGGCTCGCGGCAGGCACCTGGGAAGATGTCGGCGGGCATACCGAGATCTCGGTTTCCGGTGGCGAAGCGACGAGTCGCTGTATCACCGATTCGTTCAATGCCGGTGCGCGAATGACTTCAGCCGCGGTGATCGTCCGAGGAGGCGCCGTCTTCTCGATGCTCGACCTCGAGCTCACCGCATCGCGGGGAGCCGTCCCTGCCGGGCGATGCTTTGCGGCGATCGATGTGTCCGATGCGGATCTCACGATCGAGCGCGGGACGGTTTCGGTGACGGCAAGTGCGTTTGAGATTTGCTCTACAGGGATCACGGCCAGCGATACGAGCACCGTCGAGCTTCGTGAGTCGGTGATTCGCGGAGCGGCCATCTCGGGCACATCGATCGCGGCAGGAATGAACGCGAGCGGCGTCGCGCTCTGTTCTGGTGCGGGGCTCACGACCGAGTCCTCGAGCGTCGTGGGCGTCGATGCGCCGCTCGTGACTTCGTCGTCCATCGGTTCGATCACCGGAATTGCCGGCAACGAAGCGGATGTGATTCGTATTCAGCGTTCGAGGATCGAGGCCATGATGGGGGCGTACTCATGGCATGCCACAGGCGGGCGACTCGGTGGCATACAGCTCACAGCGAATGGCCGGGTGTTCATCGGCAACTCGATCGTGCGCACACCTCATGGAGGCGAGATCAACCGCGCGGTCGATGTGGGAAGTGGTAGCGCGGCCCTGGCTTCACTCTCGCTCTATCACGTGACGGCTGCGATCGGCGAAGATTGGGATGCATCGGAGCCTGTTCCTTTGCCCTTCGATGGCGCCGTCGTGGCGCTTCGTGGTGACATTCGTGACATCGCCATGTTCAACAATCTCTTCGCCTATGCAGGGGGAGGAGTAGATCGTGTCATGGGTACGGTGATGACAGGCATCGATCGAGCACGAACCACGGCGGATCCGCTCACACTCGCGTTCGTCGGCAATGCCATCTCGGTTCCATTCGTGTCCAACTGGCATCTCGCTTCGCTCATGCAGTGTCGGCCACTCCAAGAGTTCGGTGGGCTCGTTCGTACCGAGGGCGAGCTGAACACTTCACTCGTGCACGAGTGTCATGGTGGGCACCGCGCAAACTGGCAGTCTGCCCGCAATGCTGCATTTACGTCGGCGCCAGGGATGGGCGCTCGCGCCGTCATCGAGCTCATGTCCGATGGATATCCGGTAGACAGCGCTCGAGCGTTCGTCGTGGGCGAGCCACCGAGCAGCGTGCCGCTCGCCTCCGAGATTGCACTCGATTTCGATGGAAGGGCGCGTTCATTCCCGCCGGGAGTTGGAGCATGGGCGCCGCGATGAAAAGATGGCTTGGAGTAGTTCTCCTCGTGATTTCAGGATGCCGGGTTGAACAGCCGTGCGGTTGGGACGAGGAGCTGGAGGAGGATGCGTCGTACGAAGTCACTCTGCTCGAAGCGTATACACCTGAGTCGACGATGGCGTTTTACACTCCCAGTTTGGGTCTGACGAGACCAGCGCTGAGTTGCGGCGCGCTCGATGAGGTCATCGTCGGCGATACCTTCGGTATTCGCATGGTGCAATCGCCGCGACAGAACATCGCTCAACGCTGTTCGTTTTGGGTAGCCGAAGTGACCTTCCCATCGATCGATTTGGGTTCCCGCCTACCGCTTCTCATCAATAACCAGTCGTACAATCAGATTACCGTATCAGGAAGCCGAGATTTCGGTGGGGGATGCGTGGGCGGGTGGGAGCTCTCGTTGCATTCGCCGAACAGCGATCCGTTCGCGCCTCAGCCAGTTGGAGGAACACCGGTAGTCATGGCTTATCGCGTCTTTGGTGCTGAACCCGAGGCCAATGCGGCGTGCTCAGCACTTGTGGGCCGTGAGCCTACTGACGGTTACTTCACATGCGGCGATGCGTTCGTTGCTTCCATGAGACCGCGATGAAAAGATGGCTTGGAGTGATTTTCCTTGTGGTTTCTGGATGCAGAAACAACCAGCCGTGCGGCTGGGACGAGGAGCTGAGTCTGGGTGTCAGTTATGATGTCGAGTTGCTCGAGCTCTACACACCCGAATCCACGATGGCATTTTACCTGCCGGGCCTCGACCTCACTCGACCGGCTCCGACGTGTAGCGCACTCGATGGAATCGATGCGGGGGATGTGTTTACGATTCGGCTTACTCAAGCACCCGGCACGAATATGCGTTGCTCATACTGGCAAGGGGAGTTTGTCTCGCCGCCTATTGATCTCGGAATGCGACTACCCGGTCTTATCAATAATCGTTCGTACAACAATCTCGCCATCTCGGGTCGACGAGATTTCGGTGGGGGATGCGTGGGCGGGTGGGAGCTCTCGTTGCATTCGCCGAACAGCGATCCGTTCGCGCCTCAGCCAGTTGGAGGAACACCGGTAGTCATGGCTTATCGCGTCTTTGGTGCTGAACCCGAGGCCAATGCGGCGTGCTCAGCACTTGTGGGCCGTGAGCCTACTGACGGTTACTTCACATGCGGCGATGCGTTCGTTGCTTCCATGAGACCGCGATGAAAAGATGGCTTGGAGTGATTTTCCTTGTGGTTTCTGGATGCAGAAACAACCAGCCGTGCGGCTGGGACGAGGAGCTGAGTCTGGGTGTCAGTTATGATGTCGAGTTGCTCGAGCTCTACACACCCGAATCCACGATGGCATTTTACCTGCCGGGCCTCGACCTCACTCGACCGGCTCCGACGTGTAGCGCACTCGATGGAATCGATGCGGGGGATGTGTTTACGATTCGGCTTACTCAAGCACCCGGCACGAATATGCGTTGCTCATACTGGCAAGGGGAGTTTGTCTCGCCGTCTCTCGATCTCGGAATGCGACTACCCGGTCTTATCAATAATCGTTCGTACAACAATCTCACCATCTCTGGCCATCAGGATTTCGGTGGCGGATGCGTGGGCAACTGGGAGTTCCTCGTCCACGCGCCCGATAGCGAGCCGTTCGCCCCGCAGTGGCCGGAGTTGACTCCCGAGCTCTTGGTCTATCGCAGCTTCTCAACCGATATCGAAGCGAACGCGGCGTGCTCCGCGCTCATCGGTCGCGAGCCGACGACAGGTGGCTTCTTTTGTGGTGACGCGTTCGTGGCATCGATGGCGCCGCAATAGTGCGGGGTAACAGATATGAGATGGCAGTTTGGAAGCGGTTATCCGCCGATCGTGAAAGGCTCGCTTGCAATTCGATGGGCCCCTCCACAACTCGTGACAATGACCCGGTACGTTCCGGGTCGGAGGGCTGCGCAATCCGCGCATGAACCGCATTGACCATTCGCTTCCCACCCAGGCGGATAGAGCGCCCCTCCTGGTGCGAGCTCGATACAATCCTCTGCTCGATGCTCGCAATCGGGGCGCAAGGCGAATGAATCGATCTCAGCCGTCGCTTCGAATCCACCTCTCGCATTCGCGCGTTCCGCGGTGACCCGAGATGAGATCCGTGCTCGCTCTCGCCCATGATTCTCGACGACCAAAGCGATGCCTCCGGAGGCATCGACCCGCGCTTGCACCCTGAGCACCGGCGCGTGCCCCGTCTCCCTCTCGACCGAGGTTTCGGTGGTCCTCCGATCGGAAGCCACGATCGCCGGCTCACTGGGTGATTCGTTGTCGTGGTTTGCCCGCCCACTCACGCTTCCGCACGCAGAAATCGCGCAAGTCCACACGAGAACCCTCGAAATCATGCGAAAAGACGTCATTCCGGTGCTCGAGACTCATTCGCCACGATGGCGGGAGGATCAGGGACGAGGTGGCGTAAACCTTCGAACAACCCACCCTGCACGATGACCAACGCGGCAAAGGGCACGATCGTCACGATGAGAGACGCAATGGGCCCGGTTCCGCTCGCCATGCGCGCGGTCGCGCGCAACGAAAGAAAAAGCAGAATCAGCGGGAGCACCTGAAGGAGACGGGCATACGCCTCCACTTTGGCGAGGTCGCCCCCCAAAGGGGCGCTCCAGATCAGAATCGAAAAAAGCACATCACCGAGGGGCAGCAAGAACGCACGATACAGCACCACCCGCACAGGAGCTGCTTCGCGTCCGCGCACCGCATATGCACGAGCCAGACTGATGTACGGAAACGCGAGTGCACACAATTGCAGCAACGCCGAGACGAAACCGAGCCCGAGCGAGCGGATGATGTCGATGGCAATCGCGCTCTCGTCGGCTGAGCCGATGATTTGGATCGTGAACGTCGGACCAAAAAAAAGCGTGTGCGTGAAGGGGATGATCGCTGAAAGAAGCGCCAGCGGCACGAAGCTCAGGAGGAAAAACGTTCGTGCCTCAGCGGTGCTGTCGTGTGCAAAAGAAGGCGCGCTCGCAAGCGGACTCAACGCGGAACCAAGGGTCTTGAGAAATCTCGTGGCGAGAGGCTTCTCCGGTTCCTCCCACGCGATCGGAGGCGCCGCATCTCCCGGATTTTTCATGAGGCACGAGTGACAGCGCCGAATCGGGTGATGCCAACATGCGATGCACGCAGGTTGGCGACATTCCGGGCACACGACGAGCGCGAGCCGATCCGGATGTTCGCGGCACGTCGCGTCTTCCGGCGGGGCCTCGAATTTCGGATCGTGCTCGCTCTGGCTCACGCTCGGGGTGTATCACACGTCGGTCGGGATGCCCCGTTTCGAACGCATGAAATGCGCTTCATTCACGCTCGAGTATCGCATAGAAAGAGCGTCCTCCACGTTGCACGCGGAGGAGCGCCCGCCCGTCTCGGACGGCCTCCTCGACTTCGGTGGGGCTACGCACGGCGTGGTGGTCCGCCTCGACGATCACATCACCTCGGCCAAGCCCTGCACGGTCACCAGGACCGCCCTGTCGGACATGGACCACGATGGCGCCGTCACGGCCCGTAAATCCGATTTGGCGTGCGAGCTGCGGCGTCACCGGGCTCAGTTGTAACCCCCAACTCTCATCCCCCCGGGCCGGCCTCGGCGTGGTTGTCCCCAAGTCCCGAGGCTCTTCGCGCTCCGCATCCGGGCGTTCCGTCGTCGTCAAGGTCAGTTGAACGGGCCGTCCTCCCCGGATCACGTCGAGGCGCATGCTCGCGCCCACGGGGCGCCGTAGGACCTGACGCATGAGGTCGCGGCTTTCTCGAACCGAGGTGCCTTCGATGCCCACGATCACATCGCCCATCCGAATGCCCGCGTGCGCCGCAGGGCCGCCCGGTACGACCTCGTTTACGAGCGCACCACCTCGTTGTTCACGCACGCCGAAATCAGCCGCAAGCTCCGGCGTGAGCTCTTGGAAGCCCACTCCGATCCAGGCGCGCCGCACCCGACCGTGCGCCAGCAGCTGTTCGGCCACCGAATGACCCATATCCGCGGGAATCGCGAAACCGATGCCCTGGCCGCGCCCCACGATCATCGTGTTGATGCCCACGACTTCACCGTTGAGGTTCACGAGCGGTCCGCCCGAGTTCCCCGGATTGATGCTGGCGTCGGTCTGCAAATAATCCTCGATCTCGTTCATTCCGAGACCGCCCCGACCCGTCGCGCTCAAAATCCCCGCAGTGATCGTGGTGTCGAGTCCAAAGGGAGAACCGATCGCGACCACCCATTGGCCCACTCTTTGTTCGTCCATGTTCGCAAAACGGAGTGGTCTGAGCCCTCGCGCTTCGACTCGCAGCACCGCAAGGTCGGTCGCACGGTCGACCCCGACGATCGTGGCCGGCAAGTCTCGTCCATCCTGGAACCGCACTCGAATCCGAGATGCATTCTCGACGACATGGCGATTCGTGAGAATCGCGCCGTCTTCCGAAATCACGAATCCAGAACCGCCTCCTTGGATGATCGGCTCTTCCTCGTCTCGCGGTCCGCCCGGGAAAATCCGATAAGGGAGCTGTTGAACCATGCCTTGCCGCGATGCAGGCACTTCCACACGGATCGACACGACCGAAGGGGAAACGCGTTCGGCGATCGCGGCGAACGCATGACCGACCCTCGTGGCGTCTGCGATGGCCTGACCCGAATGCGTCGATGTGTCCGGCGTCTGCTGCGCCGCCGCCGTTTCCTGTGCCGCCAGCAGCATCGTGGCCGTCGAAGGCGCCGCCACCACAAGGGCGGAGAGCCCTAGAAAAGCCCCAATACGGCGGGATTTTGCGAATCTCTGCGGAACGTTCGTCTGCATCATGGGTTCTCCCACTGAGATACCTACGAACAGAGCAACATGCAGACCCGCCAAGCTATTCTCGAGGTTCAGGTCATCTCGAGAAAGAGGCGGTCGGGATCTTCGAGATAGGAGATGATGTCGTACGCAAATGCAGCGCCGACGTGACCATCGACGATCCGATGATCGAACGACAACGAAAGCAGCATGATCTCGCCGATGACGATGTGTCCGTCGCGGACCACCGGCTTTTGTTTGATCTGATGGACACCGAGGATTCCCACCTCCGGAAAATTGAGCACGGGGGTGGCAAACAGCCCCCCTTGCGTTCCAAGTGAGGTGATCGTGAACGTCGAACCGGTCAACTCCGAGCTCTGGATCGTGCCATTTTTTGCGGCATTGCCGAGGCGATCAATCTCGCGTGCGATGTCGAGAATCGATCGACGATCTGCATCTTTGACCACCGGAACCATCAGTCCCTGATCCGTCGAGGTCGCGATGCCGAGATGGTAGTGATTTCGATACACGAGCTCATTCGTGGTCTCGTCGAGCGCTGAGTTGAGGACGGGAAATCGCTTGAGCGCGCTGACGACAGCCTTGGTGATGAAAGGGAGGTAGGTCAGTTTGATACCGGCCTTTTCAGCGGACGGTCGGAGCCTTTGGCGAAGCTCTTTGAGACGGGCCACATCGCATTCTTCAACGAACGTGAAGTGCGCAGCGGTCGTCTTCGACATTTGCATGCGCTCGGCGATTTTTCGCCGCATTCCGACGAATGGTTTGCGTTCGTCGAGCTCGTGATGGGGGATCGACATCGGCGCGCGCCCGTGCGAAACGCCACTCGCGGCAGCTTTCGTCGTGCTCGATGGGGCGGCTGCGGTGCTGGTTCGGCCGGTATGTGCCTTCACGTCTTCAGAGGTGATACGGCCTCCTGGGCCTGTGCCCGAGACGAACCGCAAATCGATGTCGAGCTCACGCGCGAGCTTCCGCGTCGCCGGCGTGGCGAGCGGACGCTCGGCGACCTGTGCCGCATGTCCATTCGTGCCATTGGCTTTCGCGGGAGATGTCGGAGCGAAAAACCCGGTGCCTGGAAGGGTGTCTTTGATGTCTCCCACGGCGGTGGCGGCGGGCCCGTCGGAGGCCTTTGGGGCAGGGATATTCGCCTTGGTGGGGGCAGGCATTGAGGGGGGCGGCGGGGCCGACGGTCTGGCCATGGCTTTGCTGTCATCGCCTTCGGTTTCGATGACGACCAAAAGCGCCCCCACCGACAAGACTTGTCCGACGGCCGCGTGTGTTTCGAGGATTGCGCCTTTTTTGGGTGCGCCGATCGTGACCGTGGCTTTGTCGGTCATGACCTCGACCATGGCTTGGTCTTCCTTGACCTGATCGCCGGATTGGACGTGCCAGGCGACGATCTCGCCCTCGGCGACGCCTTCACCAATATCGGGGAGCTTGAATTCGAAACGTGCCATCGATGTCCTCAGTAATGGGCTGTCGCGACGAGCTGCGGCACGATTCGGTGCGCCAGCGGCAAATATTCGTTCTCGAGCGTGTAGGGGAACGGCGTGTCCCAACCCGTGACACGGGCTGGCGGCGCCTGAAAATGCAGAAACGAAGTCTCACTCACCTGCTGCAGGATTTCGGCTCCGAAGCCGCACGCCTTTGGCGCTTCATGAACTACGACGATTCGTCCGGTTTTTTCGACACTTTTCACGATCGTTGCGAGATCGAGTGGCCACAGGGTGCGCAGATCGATGACTTCGCAGTCGATTCCTTGCTCTGCCACTTGCGTGGCGGCGCTGAGCGCTTCGTAGAGCATGGCGCCCCAGGCCACCACAGTGACGTTCTCACCCGGCCGAACGACTTTCGCCTCCCCGATTGGCAGCGTGTACTCCTCGTCTGGAACTTCCATTTTCACCGCGCGATAGACGCGTTTGGGCTCGAAGAACAGCACGGGATCTTCGTCGCGGATCGCCGCTGCGAGGAGGCCCTTGGCGTCGAACGGATTGCTCGGACACACGACCTTGAGGCCGGCGGTGTGAATGAAAAGCGCTTCGGGAGATTGCGAATGATAGGCCCCACCTCGGATTCCACCCCCATAGGGCGTACGGATCACCATGGGACATGAGTATTCGCCACCGGATCGATAACGATACTTTGCCGCCTCACTCACGATTTGATCGAAGGCGGGATAAATGAAGTCTGCAAACTGAATTTCCGGTACAGGCCGGAGCCCGTAGGCGGCCATCCCGATCGCGGTGCCAATGATGCCACCTTCATTGAGAGGCGTATCGATCACGCGTCCGTCGCCGAACTCGTCCCAGAGCCCTTGGGTCACCCGAAATACGCCGCCGACCTTGCCAACGTCTTCGCCGAGGACGACCACTCGGTCATCGCGGTGCATTTCGAGGCGAAGGGCTTCGCCGATCGCCTGAACCATCGTTTTTTGAGAGCCTGGGCTGAGAGCGGTCATCGTGTTTTCTCGGGAAAAGAAGGGGCAGCAAGCAGGTGATCGCGTTGTGTTTCGAGGTGCTGCGGAAGCTCCGCGAAGACGTGATCGAAGACCGTCTCTCGGGCTGGCGGACCGGCTTCCATCGCCTTTTGGACCGCGGCTTCGATGTCGATCATCGTCTCACGTCGCAGATCGAGATCTCGACGTGGATCCCAGCCCTGCTGCTCGATGAGCAGCGCTCGCAGCATGTCGAGCGGATCGTTTGGATCTTGCAGAATGGCTTCGATGAGCACCGGCCCATCACCGCTTCTGGCTCGGGAAAGCGCGCGTTCGACCGTGGTCGCCACCCCATGCATGTCATGGGCTGCGCAGGTCACGCCTTCGATGCCGTAGCCGATGGCCTTTTCGGCCACACTCTCCGTTGGGCTCGGCAGACGATCCGTGGTCGTGCGATCCGTTCGGCAGAAAAAAACGATCGGCGACTTCGTCGCGCCGGCGAAGTTCACCGCACTATGGAAATCGCCCGCATCGGCCGCGCTCGCCCCAAAGAACGCCAGGACTGCGGCCGGCTCGCGTGTGAGTGCGCTCGCCCAAGCGAACCCTGCTGCGTGCGTCAGATGATTCGAGATGAGCCCCGAGGGAGAGCCGATCCGTAATTGTCGCGAAGAGAGATGTGCCGGCGCAGTGTGACCGCACATGGGGTCTTCGGACGTCCCAAAGGCGTTCGAGACATAGCGTTCGAGCTCGATCCCCCGCGCGATGAACGCGGCCTGTTCGCGCGCGCTCGGGAAGACGTGGTCTTCGTCGCGCATGGCGAGGATTGCAGCGCAGATCGCGGGCTCGAACGCTCGCCCTTCAGGATGGAAACCGATGCGCCCAGCCCGGGCGAGCTCTCGAAGTCGCTCGCTCAAGAGCCGGGCTCGGGTTGCATGTCGGTAAATCGCGAGCAGGTCCGCCATGATGCGCGCCTCTATAACACAGTCGCGCGACATCAGAAACGTCAGGACGAAAACCTATGGTTCCTCGCGTGGAATCGTGAGCGTGGCGGCGAGCTCGGGCGTCAGCTTTTGTTCGAGCGTGATGCCATTGGCCGAAAGCGCGAAAGCCAAGACCGCCCAGTATTCTTCGGCGCTCAGCGAGCCAGGATCGACCGGAGGCATGGCTGCGACGGCGAACGCGGCGACATCGGCCACGGTGACGAACTGAGTCGTGCGCACGGCTCCCTCACGGGGTTCGAGAGGAAGTGCGCCCATGTCCAAGCCGACCAATCGAGGCCCGGCTCCACCTTCTCCGCTCACCCCATGGCACGAAGAGCAATTGGCGATGTAGGTCGACCTGCCCAGACTCACTTGCTCTGCAAATGTGGTGGGAGCTGGTATCGTTCCTGAGTCGTTGTGAATGGCTCCGGCGTCGTTGTTCGCCGTTGTGTTGTCCTCACCACAGCCACCGAGCGCGGCCGCAAATGCGACCGCAAGCATCGTGCTTCGAGTGTCGATCATGGTCTCCTCCGTCTTGCCGCCTTGTTGCGGACATTTCGAGTTTGACGTTGGAGACCGATCTGCGCTCAGGCGTTACAGTTGAGTTCTGGTTGGGCGCCTGCGAGCATCAGCGCCGAGATCGCACCAAAGGCGTCCGCCCAAGCTTGTTCAATGGCCGAATTCCATTCTTCACCTGAGATTTCGGCGAGCGTTCGAATGAGCGCATCACCCACCCAGGGATACATTTCTGCAGTGACTCCGTAATCGGAGTGTTTGGTGCCCATGGCCCCCAGCGTTTGAGCGAGCCAAGGCGCGTCCTCCAAATGATCGAGGACCGCTGTCAGTGCGCGGGCGAGCATCTCGTGCTGCGCCTTTTCCGCATTCCGACCAAACAATGGGCGGACCTGCGGATAACGTTCGAAGAGAATCTCGTAAAACCGCTCAGTAAAGTTAGGCGAGCGGTCGACCACGAGTTCGAAGCTCGATTGCAGCAGATCGACGTTGAGGGCCATAAGGGGTCCTTTCCTTATGGTCACTGTGCACGTATACAAACGGACCGTAAAGAGTAGAATTGCTCGAAGCGCGTGGGTTTACGTCGCGAGCTCTGGGTGCCACACGGTGATCCGGTTTCGCCCTTGTGTTTTCGAGACGTACATCGCCGCATCGGCTTCGCATAAGAGGCGTGAGATGAGCTCGTCGAGTGAGCTTCCGCGAATGCTCTCTTGTGAGATCGCCTCGATGGACGTGATCCCGATGCTCAGTGTGGTTGGTCCGCAGGCTTCCACGGCGGCGCGCACTTTTTCGGCCACGATCAGCGCGCCTTCCGTGTTGGTTGCAGGAAGGAGGATCACGAATTCTTCGCCTCCAAAGCGGGCCACACAATCGGTTTCGCGCGTGCTCATTTGTAAGATTTGCGCGACGTTTCGTAGGACGCGATCACCTTCGAGATGTCCGAATCCGTCATTCACTTTTTTGAAAAAATCCAAGTCGGCGACGAGCAGCGCGACTCCGGAATATTGAGCGCGCACGATGGCCTTCAGGATTCGTCGAAGTGTGTCGAACAAGAACCGACGTGAGTAGAGCCCTGTGAGCTCGTCGGTCATGATCATCCGCCGGAGCTGTCTTTGTGTGGAACTGATCATCATCTGACAGTTCACTCGCGTCAGGAGCACGATGGGAGACGAATCTTTGGAGATGAAGTCGTTGCCCCCCGCGCGTAGAGCTTCGACCATCGTCGCTTCATTGTCGCTGTTGCCGGTCAGGAAGACCACGGGAACGGCGTGTGTGTCGTGATGGACTTTGAGTCGCCGGCACGTTTCGATTCCATCCATGCCAGGCATCTGAATATCGAGAAGAATGACGTCTGGATCGAGAGCCGCTGCGCTCTTGAGGCACTCATCGCCCGACGCAAACGTGTGAACGGCGAAGCCTTCTTCCACGAGCTGCATGGAGATGAGGCGTTGCTGCGCAGGATCGTCGTCGACGACGATGATGCAACCCCGTGAGCATTGGCTCGATTCCGTCATCCGCGCCTCCTACTCATCGACATGGGGCAACTTGACCACGGAAAACCAGAAGTTTTCGATCTGCTGCACGACCGAGATGAAACTATCCATATCGTTCGGCTTCGTGATGAAGCAGTTGGCGTGCAGTTGATAGGTGCGTGCGATGTCCTCTTGCGCCTTCGAGGTCGTGAGCACGACCACCGGAATGGATTTCAAGTGCTCGACCGACTTGATCTCCGTGAGCACTTCGTGACCACTCCGTTTTGGAAGGTTCAGATCGAGGAGAATGAGATCGGGGCGTGGGGATCGTTCGTAGGGCGCTCGATTCATCAAGAAATCGATGGCGGCTTGCCCGTCACCCACGATGGAAACGCGAGCGATCGTGCGGGTTTCCTTCATGGCTTCGACGGTCAGGCGCACATCGCTCGGACTGTCTTCCACCATGAGAATTTCCGGTGGGCTACCCATTTTCGCGACGAATGCGTTCATGAAAAATTTTCCTCGTGTGTGTCCTGCATCGGCTCTACGGGTAGAGTGAAAAGAAATGTGGCGCCCTGACCGAGCTCGGACTCGACCCACATTTTCCCCCCGTGTCGTTCGATGATTTTGGCGGAAACGGCCAGGCCAAGGCCAGTGCCTTCGTACTCGTCGCGCGAATGAAGCCGCTGAAAGAGGATGAAGATTTTCTCTTTGTACGCGGGATCGATTCCGATTCCGTTGTCACGGACGCAAATCAGCCATTCGTCGTCTTTGCGTTCGGCTTCGATCGTCACTTTCGGGCTCTGCCCAGCTTTGTGGAATTTGACTGCGTTCGCGACGAGGTTCTGGAATAGCTGCTCGAGTTGCCTCGGATCTGCGATGACCTCGGGCAGCTCTCCGACTTCGATCACGGCGTTCTTCTCGGTGAGCCGGACTTCGAGGCTCCTCTGCACCTCTGAAACGATGTCCGCGAGCGCCACGCGAACGAGCGGACGTCGTCTGGATGCGACGCGCGCGTAGGTCAGCAGATCATCGATCAATGTGCGCATGCGGGTCGCGCCGCCGATCGCATAATCGATGAACTCGAGGGCAGTTGCGTCGAGGGAGCTCTGGTAACGGCGGCGAAGCAACTGCATGTAGCTTTGCACTGTTCGCAGGGGCTCTCGCAGATCGTGCGAAGCGATATACGCGAAGTTCTCGAGCTCGCCGTTGGAGCGGATGAGCTCGGCCTTCTGCTTTTCGATCTTGCGATTCTTGTCGAGAAGCTCGGTCGAGCTCAACTCGAGCGAACGTTCGATCATCGCATGGTCCGTGTCATACGATTCGTACGCCTCGCTCACGGCATCCATGAACGCGCGCCATTCTTCGGGCACGTCTTCCGAATCGAACGGCGCATGACGCTTGATTTGTCTGCGCAGGAGAGGATGCATTCACGCCCGCTCACTGAACGTGGTGATTGTCATTGTTTGGTTGTGAAAATGACATTGGCCGTGGGGCACGGTGGGGCTGATTTCGCCGTATGAATAGAATCCCGTCATCACCGTGTGCTGACCCAGCACGTCTTGTACGGCCTCCACTTCTTCCTCCGTTCGCTGCTTGAGCACGATCTTGCGGCCCACACAGCTGACGAGGATCGCGAGCTCCGGATTCGATTGCCGTAACAAGCGCTCGCTTCCGCGAGCGGCGCCGGCGGCGCCTTCCACCAATCGATCGAAGTTTGCTTTCATGAGCTGGGCAGTGGCACCCATCGGAACGTCGCCGAAAAATGTCAGCGATCGTTGTTCTTCATCCACCGCTTGGATCGTGCGGACGAGCGTTTCTCTTTCGCCTTCGCGTTGGATATTGAGCGGGAAGAACAGACCCGTGGCGGGCAACCCGGCGGCGTGTTCTCCGAGATACGATTTGTAGAGATCGAGGGCGGGTTCGCCATCGAGCTCGAAGAGGACGTTGCCTTCGGAGCGCGTGATCTTCCGCTCGGGGCCGAAGGAGTCCCACCCTCCGAGCGATCCATAACCGACGTTCAATCGGTCGCCGTAAAATCCGATCGCAGCCACCGAACCACTCGCCAACGTTTCGCCCGCCACGATGAATGTCTTCTCGAAACGAGGTCCATCCCCAGCAAGCCCTCCGGTGACTTGAATTCCTTTGGGGAGAGCGCTGAACATCCCTCGCACGAGCTCACTGCCGTTGACTTTCGTTCCGTCGGACATCACGAGGACATGAACGAGCTCTTCGTGCGGAAGTGCACTTGCGAGCCGCTCTCCAGCCTCGATGCTGTCTTTGACGTCGTCCATCTGAACGCTCGCGAGAGCGAGTTTCGTATGCCCAAACGTGATCGCGGTGGCGACGAGCGTGTCGTCATAGACCCGAGTGCCCGCGATTTCTCCAGCGGTCGAAGCACCAAAGAAGATCGCGTTCGGACAAGCCTTCCGAAGGGGCGTGAACCAGGACGCGTCGGACATTTGCTTGGTCCCACCGAAGATCAGCACGAGCTGAGCATCCGGGGATCTGAACGCGGCGGGCTCCCAGCCGTTTTTTTCGGTCCAGATCTTCTGCTCGAGCTTCATTCCCAATGTCCTCCGTTCGTGCTGCTAACAGCGTGCCATAGAATATGAAGTGAACGTCAATGCTGATGCGGTCATGCCGCGATTTTCATGATTTTCGAGAGAAGGTGGCGAGTTCATCGTGGAGGCAAAATGCGGCAGCTGAGGGGGGTTGACCAAAAACACCCATGGTCAGGAGGCGTTTGCCTGTAGGCGCATGTAACGCCGCATCTGGACACGGTCTCCATTGACGCAATTCGATCGTATTCTCAGTGCTTGCTTTTTCAGGAGAGGCATTCATGACCGTTCAGTCTCCGTCGCGTTCGATCCACCCCATGGCAGCGCAACCCGAAGATGACTCGGTCGTCATCGCTGCTGTCTTGCGTGGTGACGTGGCGCGCTTCGAGATCTTGATGCGTCGCCACAACCAGCGGGTGTTCCGTACGGCAAGGGCGATTTTGCGAGATGATGCAGAGGCAGAAGACGCAGCTCAGCAGGCGTGGCTTTCAGCGTATCAACATCTCGCTCAATGGGATGGTCGCGCGCGATTTTCGACTTGGCTCACCAGGATCGTGGTCCATACCGCGATTCGTCGCCGTCACAGCGCGAGCGCGGGCATGGGGTTGCACCTCGTCACGAGCGACGGAAGAGAAGCCGAAACCATGTCGCTGCGCCCGAGTCCAGAGGACGAAGCGGCTCGGGTGCAGGCACGCGCGCTCTTGGAGCGGGCGATCGACGCCTTGCCGGAGAGCTCGCGTGTCGTGGTCGTGTTGCGAGATCTCGAAGAGCTCTCGAGCGCGGAGACCGCGGATGCACTGGGTTTGACCGAAGAAGCGGTGCGAGTTCGTCTCCATCGCGCACGGCGTGTGTTGCGCGGTACGATCGAAGACACCCTCGCCGCCAATGCGGGTGATCTCTTTCCGTTCCTCGGTGCGCGGTGCGATCGAATCGTGGGGTTCGTGCTGCACCACATCGCTTCGTGATCTCGAAGAGCTCAGGCCTCCTCACTCAGATACTTCATGCGAGCGGCTCCGGCGAGGGCATCCTTGGCCGTTTTGGGCACGTTTTTGCCGTCGAAATGCCGCGCCAGGGGCACGATCGGAAAGGCCTCGGCCATCGGCACGAGTTCATCCGCGCGCGGACCCAGGATGTGATCGCATTCTGAATAAACGCCGCCATCTCCTTCTTCGAGCGTGTCATGTCCTTGGAGAAGAGAGCGGAGCTCGCTCACGAGCGCGCGGTCGGGAGTCGGGACGAGCAAGGCAGCAATGGCGCCATGTTCGACTCGGATTTGCCGTGCACGCGAGATTGGGTGGCCAGTCGTCTCATACACCGCTCGGAGCAGCACCTTCTCTTCGATTCCGATGTGACGCAGGAGCCTGCCGCGGAGCTTCTCGAACGCTTCGCCATCGAATGAATCATCGGCATCCGAAAGATCGAGCAGAGCGCCGATCGCACGGTGGTCGACTTCGAGCCAATCGCGGATTTTGCTCACACGAGTTCCTTTCGAAGACTTCAACTTTGGGAAAGCAGCTTTGGTGCCATTAGGCAATTCCAGTCGTTTCGAAGCAAATCTGCGATTCGTTCAGCACCGGAGATTCCATTTTGGAACGCTCACGACCAGCTTTTGAGCTTACGCCAGAGAGTATTGCGTCCGATATCCAAGATGCGCGCGGCATCTCCCACCGAGCCGCCGCATGCTTCGAGCACGCCGAGCACGTGTTCTCGCTCGACCTCCGCAAGCGGCCTTAGCCGCACGCCGGGTGTCGTCTTGGATAGAGACGACGGTTGCAGGACTTCTTCGGGCAAATCTTCGGGCGTGATCCACGCGCCCGTGGCCAACGCAGCGCCGTGCTTCACCGCGTTCTGTAGCTCTCGAACATTGCCGGGCCATACGTGAGAGCGAAGCGCGTTCTCGGCTGCTTTGGTGAACCCTCGTGCGAGGGTGCGTTCGGTGGACAAAAAACGCATCGCGAGCGGGAGAACGTCTTCGATCCGCTCGCGGAGCGCAGGAACGCGGAGCGTCAGAACCTTCAAGCGGTAATAGAGATCTTCGCGGAACCGACCCGTGCGCACGAGCTCTCGCAAATCGCGATGCGTTGCACAAACGATTCTGGCGTCCACTCCGAAAGAACGAGTGTCTCCCACCCGTCGCACTTCACCATCTGCGAGCGCACGTAGCAGCTTGGCTTGGAGTTCGAGCGGCATTTCGCCAATCTCGTCGAGGAAAAGAGTGCCGCCTTCGGCGATCTCGAAAAGACCACGCTTGGCTTGATGTGCTCCCGTGAATGCTCCTTTCGCGTGCCCAAAGAGCTCCGACTCCAAGAGCTCGGCGGGCAACGCCGCGACGTTGACGGCGACGAAAGCCTTCTCGGAGCGAGGGCCATTGGCGTGTAAGACACGGGCGACGATCTCTTTGCCCGTCCCACTTTCACCAAACATGACCACCGGAGCGTCACTCACGGCCACGCGCGCGGCGCGTTGAAGCAAGTCACGCATGACGCCGCTTTCGCACACGATCCGCGCCTCCGATCGCGTCATCGACGCCACCGGATTGAGGCCACAATGCTCGCAAAACGAAGCGTGATGGGTCACATCAGACTGTTCCATTCGTTCCAGCATGGAACCAATGCGCCCGATTCGCCAGTCGTGATTCCTGATCTCGGTTGGGCTCATGTCTTCGAAGAAATCGCCCGATGAAGGGAAAGGCGATGAACGAAGAGAGAATGACGTTCTTGACAACTTCGGAGTGCTAAGTTATTTGATAGAAGCATACCGGGGTGCTTGCACCATACGGTTTTCAAGTGGGGAGAGGTCTTATGGAACTGCGTGTTGCCCCTGAATGGAAAACCACGGCTTGGCTCAATACCCAAGAGCCGCTCAGCCTCGAACGCCTTCGTGGGCAGGTCGTTGTCCTGCACGCATTTCAAATGCTTTGCCCCGGCTGTGTCATGCGTGGAATTCCGCAGGCGCAGAGGGTCTTCGATACGTTTGTCGGCGCTCCGCTTTCAGTGGTCGGCCTTCACACCGTGTTCGAGCATCACGAAGCCATGCAGCTCGCCTCGCTCAAGGCGTTTTTGTATGAGTACCGGATCACTTTCCCGGTGGGAGTCGATGCGCCCGGAATGGGCGGTGATCCCATTCCCCAAACGATGAAGGCCTACGCGATGCGCGGAACACCGACAACGGTGTTGATCGATGCACAAGGCAGAATTCGTCAACAGATCTTTGGCGCACATGACGATCTTCAACTCGGGATCGAGTTGCAGAAGCTGTTGCACGAAGCCGAAGCGAGCTCGGCGAAAGACCTTCGGGCATCGGGCGTCGTCCCGCGCGATGGGGACGAGGGATGCACAGACGACTACTGTGTCGTGAGTGAGCCGCCAGCTTCGCAGGCTGGGTGATTAACCTGACTCAGAGGGTGTCGTGAGCTCGTGGAAACGGTGCCCAGCGTGACGGGCTGCCCAGAGCCAAGCGCCCACGCACAGAGCGACCACGATGCTGAGCCAGCGAACCGTCGAGAAGTCTGTAAATAGGCTCGTCAAAACGAGGCTCATGCCGACGGCGACAGTCTTCGCGAAACGCTGAACGAACATATCGATGAAGGCTTTGGCTTTGTACTTCTCATCACGGGTCGTGGGCGTATAAAGCGCTTCGCGTGCCGATTGATTGATCGAATAATTGAAGGCGTTGTCGCTCGTGTTGAGCATGCTCCCGACCCACAGCGTCGGCATGAGTAAAAAACTCGCCTCGGCGCCGAGCACGATGAGCGGCGTGATCACGAGCGCAGTGACGAGCCGGAACCGGTTCATGATGTAGCTCGTCGCCACGAGCTGAACGAGGAGCGAAGTGACGTTCGTGATCGTGAACACCGTGGCGAACTGGCGATCGATCTCTGGGCCATCCAGATAATGCGCAACGGTCGCAGTGAACTGATAGTCCATGAGGGTCGAGACGATCTCGTAGAGGCCAATGATGGCCGCGATCGAGAGTAAGTACCGCGATCGGAAGACGAGCCGCGCGCCGTCGAAGACACGGTGTTCTGTCGTGGGTTCGGTGTGTGGAACGATTGGAGTCGCTTCGAGGGGAGGGTCTCTTCGTACGAGGCGGCCAGCGCTCGCGGCCAACAATCCGATCACGATCGTGAGGACGACGCATATCCAAATCCAGCCCACGCTGTCGATGGAGTCGATCCATGTGCGGAGAGAAGAGCTGCCAAATGCACCCCCCGCGACTCCTCCGAGAACGATGATGGGATAGAGCCGTTTGGCCGCGTTCGGTGTCACGCTATCGTTCAGAAACGCAAAAAACGTCGCGACCATGAGGGTGCTGTAGAGATCTCCATAAAGATAGAACGACCAGACGACGGCATCGCTTGGATGGTGAATGACGAAGGAATAGCCCACGAGCGTGATTGCGAAGAATGCGGAGAATGCAAGAGCAAGCTTGTCACGACGAAGGTATTGCGAGAGTGCGCTGAACAGCATGGCGGCCAAGGCAGCGACGAACATATTGGCGATTTTCGCGATGAGCTCGGCCTGAGCAGCGTCGAGTTCGCGACCCCAAAAAATCATTCCTTGATGATCGTAGAACCCAACGAACGCACTTTTCTTGATCGGCTTTAGAATCCAGAACGTCGTAATTACCAGAAAAAAATAGCCGAACATCTGGATGGCCAAAGGCCACTCACGACGTTGAATGTCGTACAAGGTACCGATGAAGCCTTTGTGCGTCGGTTTCATCACGGTGAGGGTGTTCGTTGCACCTTTTCGAGGACGAGTGCTTCGAGTTCCTCTTGTGTGACGCCGAGGCGTGCGGCCACCTTGTGCGCGAGGGAGGTGGTGGCGACTCCGGGTACGAATTGAAAGGTGGGTCGCTCATCGGCGTCGAGCTCGACTTGCAGAAAGGCGAGACTCTCGACGGGGCGCGTTTCGGCCAGGCGCGCTGCCAGCCCGAGGAAATGAGTGCTGACGAAGACTTGAGGTCGGAGTCGCGGGAGGAGTGAGACGACCATTTCGAAGATGGCCTCTCCTTCGAGAGGATTGGTGCCCGAACAGAGCTCGTCGAGGATGGCGAGAGAGCCCGGCTCGAGCTGTTCGAAGAGCTTTCGTATCCGCAAAAGCTCGGTTCCGAGTCGACCTTCGATTTGGCCCGCACCGTCATCGGTGACGAGCGAGAGGAAGAGGTTCGGCGCGCGCACGAGATGCGCTTTCGATGCAGGAACGAAGAGCCCGACTTGCCCTAGCAGCTGAGTCAATGCCAAGGCTTGGAGGAGGCGCGTCTTGCCTCCAGAGTTGGGTCCCGTGATCACCACCAACGCATCGTGACGTGCGATCGGAACGCAGCAGGGTTTCGGCGTGACATCTTGTAAAAAGAGAAGTGGGTTGAAGAGCCCCTCGATGATTCGCTCGGCGTGCCCGTCCGAATCGAGAGGAGGCCCGTCGGTGATTGTGGGAAGTGAGACGTGAAGACCTTTTTCGCGTGAAAGATCTCGGAAAGACATGGCGGCGAGATAGAGCTCGAGCGCGCCTGTGAGCGCCAAGAGCTCGACGACCTTGTCGGCGAAGGGGGCAAAGACTTCTTCGAGCAATCGAACGACGATTTCGGTTTCTCCATAACGGTATCCGCGCAAAAACGAAATCACACGCTCGACGAGCCGTCGGAACGGGCCTGGCAAAGAAGCATTTTCATGGTTCTCGCGAATCGCGAGCACACCGAAACCACGGATCGTCCCGTCCGAACCAAGGCGCAATCGCACATCGACGGTCGCGATGTTGCCTTCGAGATCGACGAGCTGAACCAATCGCGACCAGGCGTCCGTGGCGCGAATGGAGCGCCCTTCGTTCCGGAGATGTGCGAGGACGGAGTGCGCATCCGCAAAGCCATCGGCCAGGGCGTGGACGCAGCGCTGCAAGGCCACGAGGACAGCGATCTTCCGGCGCACGAGATTCGGTTCGGCGACGGTCGACATCGAGAGCGCGTCGCGAAGTTGGCAGATGGCGAGATAAAGGCGTTCGAGATCGCGACGGAGATTGTCTTTGGACGTCAGCTCTTCGAGAACCCGTTGCCTAACGGCGCAGTCGCGAAGATCTCGTGGAGGCGTTTCTAGAATCCTCCGCAACAATTTCGCGTTTGGTTCGATGCGCGTCCCATCGATCTTCAACTGCAAGGCGGCTCGGATGAACTCGTCCAAATAGAGCTGTGATGCGAGTGAGTCCGGGACGAAATCCGTGGGTGACAAAGGGAGCGCCTCAATCAACGCATCGAACACGCCGACGCAATCGCCACCTTCGAATGCAAATCGAACGAGCTCGGCGGAACCACTCAAATCGCCCCATAAGCGTGGTTCCTCATGAAGGAGATCGAGGACCTGTGGCCCCCCGCTCGCGGGCGCCGAGCCCACGGGTGAAACATAGAAGGAGGGGGGCTCCTCGGAGTCCATCGCTTTTCGTTCCATGCGTCGCGCGCGCCGTCGCGATGCATCCTGAGCCATCCACTTCCGAGTCCGCAGCACCCGTGATTCGTACCGCAACTCGATCGAAAAGTCCCGATAGGATGAGGAGTTTGGAGGCTCGTTGGGTCGACCTCCATGTGCACGACTCGTCATGAAAATTCGAACGTGAGACACTGAGCGCCGTTCTCGTCTGCTCCGACGGCGATGGCTCGCGCTCCACATTCGAGCTCGACATTGTGGCGGCAGATCGCCACTTTGCAGGCGCCCACACCTGCTTGCGCCACGTCGTCTGCCGTATGGCGCTCGGAGGGAATGAACGTGTCGCATCCTGCATGAACTCCGTCACCGACGGTGATCGCCTTGGCGTGACACGCCCCCTCGACGTTGTATGCACAACGCGTGGCCTCGCAGGCCGTCACGGGCGCCATCTCCAGCGAAAATTTCATCATGAGCTCTCCCCTATCGTGTATTCGGCTCGTTCGATTTGCGTTTGACGATTTTGTTGAAGTTGCTCAGTTGTCCTGCCGCGGTCTTCTCCTGGACGAGCAGGGCAAGCCCTCTTTCGTCGAACTTCGCGAACCACTCGTCCCACGAGATTTCGTGAAGCGATCCCTCGCCGGAATACCCAGGAAAATCGAGTCGAATGATTCCGGGATCCTCATCGTTCGCCGTGGCTTCGACGGCTGCGGGCTTCGCATTTCGCTTCTCGGCCCAGCGGCGAATCTCGCCGTGCTCGAGCAGCATCTTCGCTGCTGCCATGTCACTCCTCCTTTTCTGTTTGATTTTCGTCGTCACCCATGATCATGCCGAGCGGGCGCGACGCATCGCCATGATCGCCAGGAAGGCAGCCCCGAACCCCGCTGTCAGACCAGCCAAAATCGAATGGGCGCGGAGCTCTGTATATCGACTCCGATAGAACACGATGCCTTGATGATCGCCTCGTTCCTGCCCCGAGCCGAGTGTTCGAGGTTCGTGCGGTTCACGCCGACTCTGTTGCGAATACATGCCTCGCTCCATCCAACGATCGGCGATGGCTGGCGCAAGCCGCGCGACCATGAATTGAACTCGACCACCCAACCCCACCGCGATCTCCCTCGTCGGAGCCGTCGCGCAATGCAGGATGGTCCTCGCTACGGTCTCCGGCGCATAGACGGGAGGAGGCGCGGCCGGAACGCCTTCTTCCAAAAGATTTTTGGCATGCGCGAAATACGGTGTATCGATCGTGGCCGGCTTGATCAGCGTGACCTGGATGGGGATGCGATCATGTTCGAGCTCCATTCGCAGAGTGTCGGTCCATGCTTTGACGGCGTGTTTTGCGGCGCAATACGCGCCTTGAAGAGGAATCGCGCGATCCGATACGACGCTCCCTACATTGATGAGCGTTCCACCTGCATCGGCCATGTGTTCGATGGCTGCGCGAGAACCGTGGACGACACCCCAAAAATCTGTCTCGAAGAGCTCTCGCATGTCCGTGACCGGAATATCCACCGTCCGTCCGAAGAGTCCGGATCCAGCGTTGTTGACCCACGTATCGATCCGTCCGAAGGCTTCGATGGCCCGGGTTGCAATTCGGCGTACGTCGTCCTCTTCGCTGACATCGGCGATCACAGCTTCGATCTTGCCCCCTTCCATTCGAAGCTCATCGGCGATCCGTTCGATTTCCGGGCTGCGTGCCGCGATGACGACCTTGGCTCCCATGTCGATGGCCAAGCGCGACGTGGCCAAACCGATTCCGCTCGAGGCTCCGGTGATCACGAGGACCTGCTCCGCGAGGGATCGCTTCGGTCGAAATGCCATCACCACAGGGTCTCCTCGGGTCTCGAGTCCTAGGTACGCAGTACGCGTGCCGTCTTCTCTTCGAATGCCTTTCGAAGAACATGGATGAGATGCGAGGCGCAATGGCACCGCGGCGTGTCATGAATGTGCTCGATCAGAAGCGGTATGGGCGCTGCAAAGCGAACGGAGAAATCAGTGAGCGTTCGTCATGAAGAAAGTCGTCACGGGTGCGTTTACGACTCGGCGTGAAGCACAACACGCGGTCGATCGCCTCGTGGATGCCGGCTTTGCTCGAGGGGATATTCGAGTTCTGAGATCTCGAGAGGATTCGGGGCCCGACATCATGTCGGAGTGCGCTCCGAAACGCGTGTCTTCGCGTGCGGCCGTCGGAGCGACGGCCGGAGGCACCATCGGGGGAAGCGTAGGCGCGATGATCGGCGGGATGACGATGCTTGGTACGATGATGCCTCCCGAGTTCATCTTCATCTCTGAAGTCCCGTTCCTGGGGATGCTGGTCGGCGTGGGGATGGTGGGAGCCCTCGGTGGGTTCGTGGGCGCATGCGTGGGGCTCAAGACTTGGGAAGCCAGCACACGCAAGTTGAGCAAACGAGAGCGAATCCTCATCCTCGTCGAGAGCCCTTCGGAACGGGCGATTCGCGCAATTGCGATCATGCGGGGTGAAGGCAGCATCGAGGTGCGCGTGTATTGATGTGATGCATTGAGAGGTGCATCGTTCATGGGCGAGAGCCAGTGACGTCCTCGAGTGCAGTGAGCATCTTGGCCAAGATCCCATCGGGGTGATCCACGACCTCTTCGAAGACTCCCTCCGCCAATGACGCCCGCTCGGGATCTCCCAAACTCGCGAGCAATTCGTCGATGAGATTTTGTTCGGTCGTGTCGTCGAAGCGGAGCTCTTCGATGGGTGGAATCTCATGGTGGGTCCACGTGCGCAATTTCTCGCAGAGCCCGTTCGCCTCGAAATGCTCGATCTTCGCCTGCTCGGGGGAGAGCCGAACGTGTTCGGCCAAGAGCGAAATTCGTAGCGCTCGGATTCCGCGTTCGAGCTCACCATCGCTCGTGGCGCAATCCCATGCGAGATTGAGCTCCGAATCCAATCCCATGCTTCTGTTGGTGGTGTTGGCGGATCCAATCGTCAGGAAGCGATCGTCCACGATCATGAGTTTGCTGTGGACGTACGTGGAGCAGGTGATTTCTTGATCTTGTGTGTGCGCGCGCGCTTGCGTTGGCGTAAGCGGTGCGAAGACGCCGAGCGAATGCCCGTGTTCTTTTGCGGTTTGAGTCAGCGCCGAAAGCACGAGGCGCTGCGGGCCGACGATGGTCGCCTTTTCCATTCGTCCTTCGAGGCGCGCGGGCATGATGATCACGATTTCGAGTGTGGATCGCGAACCGTCTTTGAGTCGCTCGATGAGCGCCTGTGTGAAGGCGCGTGAGGTGATGTATTGGGATTCGATATAGATGAGGTGTGTTGCGGAGAGCAGTGCTTCCGTAAAGAGGCGTCGTATTTCTCGAACGGGTTCTGTGAGCGGCACCACCATGGCCCCTCGCGTTCGTGATACGCCCACCAACGTCCGTCCGAGATCGATATGACAATGAGGTGCTTCGTCGGGTTCTGGCTCAGGAACGAGGACGAGTGCCTCTCCACCCGCCACGGCCCAGCGCTCTACGAAATGCTCGACCAATTCGTGCACGACGGGGCCTCGAACCACGGCTTGCACGTCGTGGTAGGGCAGATAGCTCGAGCCATCTCCGTCGAGTCGCAACGGATGTTCATCGAGGTGCGTGCGACGATCCCATCGGTGTTCACAGATGTCGATTCCACCCGCCCATGCAGTATGGCCATCGATCACGACCAGCTTGTCATGATGACTCGCGCCTTGTGGATGCGTGGCGTCATAGCGAAATTGGAGCTGCCCAAGGCCTGCTTTCTTCAGCTTCTCTCGCGTCCTCCACTCACGATCGAAGGTGTAAATGCTCGCCCAATCCCATGCGAGGATGTATACGCGCAGCTCTGGGTTGTGTTCGCAAGCGTGGCGGATGACTTCGCGCAATGTTTTTGCGCGCCCTTCATCTTCGGGCAAACGCCGGAGGAGCACGCCGCTCTCGAGCTGCCATCCTGCGATGAGGACGTGGCTCCGCGCGCGTTCGATCGCATCGGCGATATCGCGATAGTAATCGTCAGCATCGATGATGACCCCGCTTCGTCCCTCCGCGACCGCGAAGCAGGTGTCGCCTTTTCTAAGGAGCTCACGCACGTGCGTCGGCCTCTTCGCCGTGACGCGCCTCTTCTCCAAACTCACGGATGACGTGTGCGACTTCATCACGTCGTTCGAAGTGGGGCATGCCACACGTGTTTTCGATTCGATGCGATCGAATGGCAGGATTGCGTCGTGTCAGCTCCGGCAGACGTTCGAACCGCGTATAGGGATCACGGTCGTAAAGGATCAGCGTCGGTACGCGCAGTCGCGCGTAGAGCTCGTCGAACGCGTCTTTCGAGAAGAGTTGTCCGATGATGAATGCCGTGGGCGCTTCATGGGCGCCCGGAACCCGTGAGGTGCGCACTGCGAAATCTACGTAGTCGGAGGGGACCTTTCCGTGGAAGCTCTTTTTGAGGAAGTGCTTGATGCTCGGGCGTGAAGTGAGGACTCGAACCACGGGGCGGGTCCAAAGCGGGACTCGCAACATCAGCTCGAGCACGCGATGACGGCTGGGAATCCGCCCGAGCGGACGTGATAGGAGTGTGCGGAGCACAATCCGACCTTGCTTTGGATCGATGTCGGAGCCTTTGAGTCCAGTCGGAGAAATCAAGGTGAGTGTACGAAACAACTCCGGTCGATAGAGCGCTGCGCGGGCCACGAACTCGCTCGAGAGCGAGAGCGCCACGACATCGACCGGTTCGCCACGAGGGGAAACGATTTCGCTCAGAAAGCGCTCGACCACGCGAGAATAAAGCATGGTCGAATAAGGACCCGGACTGCGTTCGGAGGTGCCGAATCCCGGTAGATCGAGCGCGTAGACGGGGCGCTCCGCCCGGAACGCTTCGAACAGGGGACGCATGTCGTACGCGGAAGCGGCGGCGTGCACTCCATGCACGAATACGATCGGTCGGCCAGGATGGGTGTGCGCATCGACGTAGTAGCCGATGCGACCCGTAAGCGTGGTTTCGAACGAGTGATGGGCTGCGTCGAGCGCCCTCGGAGCTTCCAGAGACGAGCGCCTCGTCTTCGTCTTCTTATGCTGTGTTTCGCTCATCGATCCAGCGTCCTGAGCAAGCCCAATGCCGATGAGACCGCTCGGCTCGAAGATCGTCCCCCACAGGGGGAACGTTGGGCCGAAACATCGTGTTCATGAACTTGCCCTGATGGCACATGGTTCACGACGCCCCCATGGCAGGATTCCGCACCTCAGGGCGTGACATCGTGGCAATTCGCACCATCTTCTTTGAGAGGGTGTGGCACAAAGTCACAAGTCATTTTCGTCTCGATCGCAAAAGCCCCGTGATCTGGCGCGCCGCAGGCTGGCATCGACAGTGCTGAGGTAGATTCGTGGCGGGTGGGCAGTTCCGCTATGTGGAGAACCTATGAGCGGCAAGGTTCTGGTACTGGACGATGATCCGGATGCATGCGGTCTCATGGACGCGGCCCTTTCTGGGCGCGGCTATGTCGTGCGTGCAGAAACACGAGCGCGTGAGGCGCTCGAAGCCGTCAGCGCCGAAGATTTCGACGCGGTGCTGACCGACCTACAACTCGATGAGATGGACGGTCTCGTCGTATGCGAGCGCATTGTCGGGATGCGCCCCGATTTGCCAGTGATCGTCGTGACTGGGCACGCAAGCCTGGAAGCTGCGATCTCCGCGATCCGCGTGGGCGCTCACGATTTCGTGACCAAGCCCATCGATCTCGAGTTGCTTGGGATCACGGTCGAGCGCGCCGTTTCGCATCACAAGCTGCGCGCCGAGGTCAAGCGATTGCGAGACGAGGTCGATGAAGCGCGCGGCTTCGAGAAGTTGCTCGGTCAATCGGCGACGATGAAGCGAGTCACCGACGTCATTACCCGTGTATCGCAGACTGATGCGACGGTGCTCGTGACGGGCGAAAGCGGGACGGGAAAAGAGCTCGTCGCGCGCGCGATCCATGAGCGAAGCAATCGCCGCGAGGGGCCGTTCGTGGCGATCAACTGCGCGGCGGTTCCTGCGACGCTGCTCGAGAGCGAGCTCTTTGGACACGCGCGTGGTGCCTTCACGGACGCGAAGGCGACACGGAAAGGGCTCTTTCTCGAGGCAGACAACGGCACGCTCTTTCTCGATGAGATCGGCGAGATGCCGCTCGAAATGCAGGTGAAGCTCTTGCGTGCATTGCAGGAACGCACGGTGAGGGCCGTGGGTGGCAACACCGAGATGCCATTCAACGCGCGGGTCATCGCGGCGACCAACCGTGACCTCGAGAATGAGGTGCACGAGAAGCGGTTCCGTGAAGATCTCTATTATCGAATCAACGTCGTCACCGTGCATGTCCCGCCGCTCCGCGAGCGAGAGGGTGACGTGCCGCTTCTTGCGCAACGCTTTCTCGAGCGGTTTGCGGCGCGTCACGGCAAGCATGTGATCGGCATCAGTGCGCCGGCGGCCGCGAAGCTCGTTGCGTATCATTGGCCAGGAAACGTGCGCGAGCTCGAGAATTCCATTGAGCGCGCGGTGGCGTTGACGCAGTTCGATCACATCAACGTAGAAGATCTTCCGGAGCGCATCCGTGCGCATCGGCCGGACACGATGGTGATGATGCCAGAGACGGCCGAGGAGCTCGTGACGGTCGAGGAGCTCGAACGTCGCTATCTCCTGCACGTGCTCAAAGTCGTGCACGGCAACAAGTCGCGTGCGGCGCGGATCCTCGGGTACGACCGTCGTACGCTCTATCGGAAGCTCGAACGAATGGAGAGTGAAGGGCAACCTGTGGGCACGAGGCGGTTGTCGAGTGACATGGATCGCGGACCTGGATCGCTCGGGGGGCCCGGACGTGCGAGTGCGACAGACGATGTGGAGCTCGAAGATGAAGAGCGAGCCGGTTTCTCGGAGCCGCCACCGATGTCTTCGCAACCGAGCTCGGATGTGCCGCAATCCGCTCGGAGTTCGGAGAATGGCGGCGGTCATGCGCCATCAGCGAGCGTGCTGCTCGTGGAAGATGATGCGGATGCCCGTGATCTGCTCGAGATGCTTCTTGCGCGGGAAGGCTTCTCGGTGCGCACGGCAGGCACCGTCAAAGAAGCGCTCGCGATGAGCAACGTCGATGTCGTCGTGACGGATCTCGCGTTGCCTGACGGCTCGGGAGAAGACGTCGCTCATGGCATGGCTGGCACACCCGCGATTGCGCTCACGAAACGTGACGAACAAGCGGACAATGCCGTGTTCCGGACGAGCTTGGCGCGTCCAGTTCCTCCGGATCGGCTCGCCGCCGAGATTCGCCGCGTACTCGCGCCAGTCTGAACTTCAACGAAAACAAAACGAGGCTGCACGCGGTTGAGTGCAGCCTCGTTTCATGTGATCCGATCGAAGGAATCAGGCTTCGAGAGTCGCCTTGGTCTTCTTCGCCTTTTTGTCGGCAGTGACCGCGTGACCGTTTCCGTTCTTCACGGTGGCCTTCTTGCCGAGCAGACGATCGGCGAGCTCTGCGGCTCGATCGGTCTTCTCCCAAGTGAACGAGCCCTTCTCGGTTCGGCCGAAATGACCATAAGCCGCGGTCGGGCGGTACATCGGGCGAAGCAAATCGAGCGTTTCGATGAGCGCGCGCGGTCGGAAATCGAACATGTCTTTCACGGCTTCGGCGATTTGCTCGTCGGCCACTTTGCCAGTTCCGAACGTCGAGACGTAGACACCCATCGGACGCGCGACGCCGATCGCGTAGGCGACCTGCACTTCGCACTTGGCCGCGACACCGCTCGCAACGACGTTCTTCGCGACGTAGCGTGCGAAATATGCGGCGCTGCGATCGACCTTGCTCGGATCTTTGCCGCTGAACGCGCCGCCGCCGTGACGACCCATGCCGCCATAGGTGTCGACGATGATCTTGCGGCCCGTGAGGCCAGCATCGCCGACGGGGCCACCGATGACGAAACGTCCCGTCGGATTGACGTAAATCTTGGTCTTCTTGTCGATCATGCCCTTCGGGCAGACCTTCTGGATGACCTCTTCGATCATCGCCTCTTCGATCTTCTTCGACTTGATCTCAGGCGAGTGCTGGGTCGATACGACGATCGCATCGAGTCGTGCCGGCGTTCCATCGGCGCCGTACTCGACCGTGACCTGCGTTTTCCCATCCGGGCGAAGCCAGGGAAGCGCACCGGTCTTGCGCACCTTCGCCAGCCGCTGCGCGAGGCGGTGTGCAAGCTGGATCGGCATCGGCATGAGTTCGTCGGTCTCGTCGCACGCGAATCCGAACATCAAGCCTTGATCGCCTGCGCCCTGATCTTTGCTGAGACTCGTCGCGACATCGACACCCTGCGCGATGTCGGGCGACTGACGCTCGATGGCGGTGAGGATCGCGCAATGCTCCCAGTCGAAGCCGGTTTCGGGCGTGTAGCCGATCTCTTTGATCGCGCCGCGAATGATCTTCGGGTAGTCGAGGATGGCTTTGGTCGTGATCTCACCAGCCACGATGGCGTAGCCGGTTTTCACCATCGTTTCGCAAGCGACGCGACCCGTTTTGTCCTGTTCGAGGACAGCGTCGAGCACAGCATCGGAGATGGCGTCACATACTTTATCGGGATGCCCCTCGGTGACGGACTCCGAGGTGAAGAGATAACCGCCCATGCGAGATCGATCCTTTCGTAGGCGAATGAGCGCGTCGGGCGCTCCTGAGAACCCGCGGCCGGGAAGGCTTCGGGCGTCGCCGTTCTAAGAGACGGAGACCTGCGAGTCAATCCGGCGAGCTCAATCGCTCTCGATCGTAGCCAGAGCCGTTCGGGCTCGCCGCAACTCTTCGCGAAGCGTGATTGTCTTGGCGTGGTCTGGGGCGGCGTGGCGGCGGAGCCAAGCACGAAGGTGCACGGCGGCTTTGCGATGATCGCCGAGTTCATGGGCGATCATGCCGAGCAACCACTGACCATAACCTTCGCGGGCTTTGCTTTTCTGGAGATCCACCACGATGCGGTCGAGACCAGGGGCGGCCAAGCCCGCGTGGAGGCGCACGTACGCGGCATGGGCGCGAATCAGCGCGCGATCCTGCTGCGCCCAGCGCTCGGCACGCACGAAAGATCGCAGCGCCCCATCGATGTCCCCCGCCCAGTGCTGAAGTGTGCCAAGGCTCCAGCAGTGAAAGCTGCGGCGCTGGACGGGAGCATGACGCGCGGCCGCGCGTTGAGCTGCAATGGCGCCTTCCCAATCGCCGAGCGCCGCGAGAGCTCGCGAGGCGTCGTGATGAGCGATGTCACGCAAGGCGCCGATGGCGACCATCTGCCCAGCGACCTCGGCGGCTTCGTTCAAACGGTCGGCTTCCAGATGCGACAAATAAATCTGCCGGAGCAGGAGCACATGGGTATCGGGATCGAGGTCAGAGGAATCGACTGCGAGTCCACGTGTGGCCAATTGGGCACGGCTGGCACCATCTGGAGCTGCCAGCGCGAGCCGGAGGAAGTCCGCCGCCGAGGAGGGCGAAACCACCTCCCAAGACCGCGTCATCGTGAGCTCTCCGCGTCGCTCTTCATGCCTCTCGGTACCCTCGATTCCTCATTGATAGCACAGGTCGATCCCATGTCGAATTACTCGTCAATCCGGGAAGTTAGAGAGCGTTCTCCACAGCTTGTCCACGGTGAGGCCAAAAATGTGGATCATGCGATGTACCGTACGTGATCTGCACAGCGAATGCATCACTCCCTTCTGGGAGTGGGATGGAAGAAGAACTGCCACAGCTCCTTCTCGTGCCGGCGGGCATCGTCCTGGCCGAGCTTCACGAGTTGACGGGCGAAATCACCGTCGTAGAGGACGTAGCTGACCAAGTCCGAATCTGCGCCCTCTCCAAGATCGAGGAGTTTGAGAAGGCTGCGACCGAGCATGCGACCGAAGCGGGTGGTGTGGGTGCGGAGATGGCGGCTCGCAAGCCGGCCGATGTCTTCACTCGGATGAATCGCGAGCGCGTGAATCCGATGCCGTTCGGGTCGGCCTTCGGCGCGGGCAAGGGCGTTCATACGATCGAGGAACGTCGGCCCAAAAACCGCCGTCCCATCGTCGATGATGCGATTGATGCGTTCGATCTCGAGGAAATCTGCGGTGACGTGATCGAGAAGAAACGCGTTGAGGACTTTTCCGAGCAAGAAAGCGGCTCCTGGGAATACTCCGGGCGCGACGGCGGGTGGAGCTGGCGAGAGCGGTGCGTTCGCAAGAGAGACGACGAGGATGCGGCGGGCGCCGAGCTGAATGGCGGGGGCCATCGGTGTGTTGAGACGGAGTCCACCATCCACGAAGAGCTCGCCATGAACCGGAACCGGTGGGAAGAGAAAGGGAATCGCAGCAGAGGCGAGCACGTGTTGGGGGCCAATGCGATCCGCACGCACGACGAGGTTGGGCGGCAATCCTTTGGGCAGCTCGATGTTCGGGCTGCGATCCACGAAGACCCAGGGCCTTCCTGTCGCGACATGAGTCGCGCTGACGGTGAGCGCTTTGAACGCATTGCGACGAAGATTTCGGGCGAGTTGTCGCCAACGAACGTTTTCGTCGACGATCTTCGTGAGGGGGCGCGCGTCGAAGAAGCCCGCGCCGCTCGAGCCGCCCACGAGGACACGGCCGAGCTTGGTGGCTTGGAGCATCCCAAAGCCGATGACTTGATCGAGCTCGAGACTCGACCAGAGCGAGACCAAGCGCTCGACCCCAGGTGAGGGATCATCCATGACGGTGGCGAGAAACCCTCCGTTGATGGCGCCGACACTCGTCCCAGAAATGATATCGAGCGTGGGCTTGCCGTGGCGCTTCGCGAACTCTCCAAAAAGATAGGAGAGAACGCCTGATTCATAGGAGCCGCGCGCGCCGCCACCCGCGAGCACGATGGCTGCATCGTTCGGAGGTGCCTGAGAGGCACTCGTATTCATGGGATCACCCAAGCCCAGCGTACCCGATCAGGGAGTGTTTCGGATGAAGAACCTCCGATTTGATCGTGCTTACATCGTGCTCTCAGCGTAGCGTTGCCAGCCCATCTGCGTTGGAGGTCGATGATGATCGAGGTGATACCGGTCCCGCTTTTGCGCGATAATTATGCTTATTTCATTGCGGATCGCGCATCGGGGAAGGCTGTCATCGTCGACCCTTCCGAAGCGGAACCTGTGCTCGAAGCGCTCGCAAAAGAGCAGCTCACTCCGGTGGCGATCTGGTGTACGCATCATCATTGGGATCATGTGGGAGGCGTGCCGGGATTGGTGCGGGTGCATCCGGAGCTTCCTGTCGTTGGGAGCGCATATGATTTCGAGCACAAGCGCATCGAACATCAGACGCGGGGTCTGACGGACGGTGACACGCTCGAGCATGGTGGTGTGACATTCGAGGTCATCTCGATTCCGGGGCATACGCTCGGGGCGATCGCGTTCGTGGGAGGAGGGGCTGCGTTGACGGGGGACACGCTTTTCACAGGAGGCTGTGGGCGTGTGTTCGAAGGCACGATGGCGATGATGCGGAGCTCGCTCTCACGGTTGCGTGAGCTTCCGCCCGACACACGGGTGTGGTGCGGGCACGAATACACGACTCGAAATCTAGAGTTTGCGGCGGCGGTCGAGCCGCAGGAGATGGCGATTCGCGCGCGACTCGATGCGATGCGTGCCCTTCGAGACGAAGAGAGACCGACTGTTCCCGGCACGATCGCCGAGGAGCGGACGACGAATCCGTTTTTGCGTTGGGATGCACCTGCGGTGCGCAGCTACGCGCAATCGCGTGGTCCTGCGGCCAATGATGACGAAATCTTCGCGCGTATTCGTGAGGCAAAGGACGCGTTCTGAGCGAACGCTCGAGTTCGACGAGTGGTGGACGAATGAGCATGAATCAATCCAGAATCGAGGACCCTGAGGTCCTCGACACACAAGAGATCGCAACAGCGATCATTCCCCTCGTGATCCCGTGTCGGGAGTTGCCCAAAACCATGGACCCGGCGATTCAGGAGCTGATCGCGATCCTCGCCAAGCAGGGCATCGACATCACGGGTCCGATGTTCTCCTTTCATCATCGTCGTCCGAGCGACACGTTCGACTTCGAGCTCGGCTTTCCGGTGGCGCACGCGATCAAACCAGAAGGCCGGGCGATGAATGGACAATTGCCCGCCGTGAAGGTCGTTCGAAGCGTGTACAAAGGCCCTTACGAAGGGTTGGCGCAGGCGTGGCCTGCGTTGCAGAAATGGATACTCGAGAATGGCCACTCGGGGCAGGAGCGTTTCTGGGAGAGCTATTTGAACAATCCCCATGAAGTGAAAAGCCCAGACGATTATCTGACGGAATTGAACTGGATCATTGGATGAACACCGAGGAATATCTGGCGCAGTTACCCAAAGAACAAAACGCTGCGCTGGCGAAACTGCGGAAGCAGATCCTCGCGGCTGTTCCTGGAATCACAGAGCATTTCGGTTACGGAATGCTTGCATTCAAATATCGCGATCACCCGCTCGTGTATATCGGCGCTGCAAAAAAACATTGCGCGCTCTATGGAGCGGTGCCGCCAGGTTTCGAGGCGCCATTGAAGGGTTTTTCCAGAAGCAAGGGCGCGATTCGCTTCACGCCGGACAAGCCGATTCCCGCGGCCGTGGTGAAAGGCATCGTGAAGGCGAAAGCCGCGGAGATCGAAGTGCGCTGGCCGACCATGTCATGAGCGCTCATTCCGGTGTCCAAATCCCGTTGTGAGATTCGCCCCATATGAATAGCGAACATCCGGTCCACGCGATGACATGATCGGCGAGTCGCCACGGCGGTTCCCTCTCCTCGGGGATGGCCGTCCAAGTCTCTGTCTCGGCGTCGTACATGGCTCCGACCGCGCCGTTGTCACCGTCGAGGAGCAAACCTCCCCACAGGATGAATCCGCTCCTCGTCGGGAGGGCGACGTGGCCCCTGATGTAAGGTGGCGCAGCGCGCGCGCGCGGCGCTCCCACCACGTTCATATCACGCCATCGATTGCGGATCGGGTCGAAGAGTGTTCCGGTTCGAGAACCATCGCCACTCCACACCGCCATTTCGCGCCCAGTCCAGACGACGACCGGGCCATCTCGAGGGCCTGGACCATGGGTGGTGTCAATGTCGCGCCATCGATCGGTGCTCGGATTGAAAATCCCTCCTCGCTCTTCTCGAGATGCCCACACGATCATTTCGGTGCCAGTCCACACAGCGTTGGGGTGCACGAGCGGAGCGGGTGCCCCGTGGGTGGACATGGTGCGCCAAGAGTCCGTCGCAGGATTGTAGATCCCACCATCGTTCAGCGGGACCGTCTCCTCGCCGGTTTCGGGGTGATATTCTCCGCCCCATACAATGAGCTCTGTGCCCGTCCACACAGAGGCGAATCCCTCGCGAGGATGGGGGGCAGACCGATCGGAGATAGCGCGCCACGCGCTCGTCGTGGGATCGAATGCCGCGCCGTCGCCGAGGGTGAAGGGCTGTCGAGGGTCTTGTCCGCCCCACACGAGCATCTCGCGCCCCGTCCAAGCAATGGCGGGATTCTGCCGGAAACTCGGAGCATCTCCCGTAAATGTGAGGGTGCGCCATTGATTGCGCGCGATATCGAAACGTCCGAAGCTTCCTTGGCTTGCGCTCGTATTCCAAACAAGGATCTCGGTCCCAGTCCATACGACAGAGCTAAGGTAGATGCTGAAATTAGGTATACCCGCGGTCGATAGGGCGGTCCATCCTGGCGTCAGATCCGTGCATGTCGGCCAGTCGGGAAGACATGCAGGCTCATCGATCTGCCCATCGCAGTCGTTGTCGATGTGATCATCACATTGCTCAGGCTCTGGAATACAGGCGCATCCTGGATCCACCACGCCATCGCAGTCATTGTCGATCCCGTCACAGATCTCGAATGTGGGCCCGACCGCACCCGCACATTCACCCCAGACTCCGCTCGAGGTGCATGTTTGAGTGCCAGCCATGCACGGAGTGCTCAGAAATACAGGCCCGCATTCACGTGATTCGGAGGATGAACACGAACACCCTTCATCGCGTGTGCCATCGCAATCGTGATCTTGCCCGTCGCACATCTCCACTTCTGCGAGGATTGCGCCTTCGCACGGAGCATTGCCCCAATCCCCCCATTCACTTCCATTGAGCACACATCGTTGAATCCCATCCGCGCATCGACCCACCCCTCTTTGGGAGGCCGAACCGGGAAAACAACGTTGCGTTTCGCGAGGACCACACGGGCATCCTTCGTCGACGCGGGCATCTTCGTCGTCGTCGACTCCATTGCCGCATACATCATGTTGTCGGGGTGAGCTTCCGTCGAACGCGGCCGCGTCTCGATCGAGCTCTGCAAGCAGACTGGGGCGCGAGCAGCTGATCAGGACGATCATGAAGCAAGCGCCCCAGCACCATCGCATGCCTATCCGCAGGTGGATGTCGGTGCGTCGATGCCATACCGACCGGGCGCGAAGATGCCCTGAGGATCGAGCGCAGCCTTGATCTTCTGATGAACCTCCTTCAGTCGAGGGTTGCACTCGTAGAGCTTATCCCAACCGTTGAGGCCCGCACGGAAATGCTGATACCCGTGCTCGTGCGAGACATCCAAGAGGGCAGCGTAAAGACTTTCGGCTCGCTGACATGCATCTTCGTCGAGGCGATCGTAGAGGATCACCATGAGCGGGCAGACGCTTCGCGCGTTGAAGATCATCGTTGTCATGTAGAAGTCGAACCCGAACTTCTCGAATAGCTGCTGGCATCTCTTCGAGAACGAAACGACTTCACGCCCCTTGAAGGGCAAGACGGGCACCGACCACAAGATGCCGAGCTCGTCTCGACCCACATGGATGTCTTTGGTGGGCCGCTTTTTTCCATATCGGAAATACCCGCGCCGCACGACGGTTTCGACGGGCTTGCCTTCATGGAGATCGATGAGCCCTGGGAATAGTTTGACGAGCTCGAGCGAGGAGCCGAGCCATTTTCGAATGCCGAGATCGATGGCGTCGAGGAGGGGTTGGCTGCGGATGTTCGAGAGGGTCTCGATCGCCCGCCTCAGCAGAGCGGCTCGCTTCTTCGAGAAGAGATTGACACGAGTGCAGTGGTCCGCCTTCGACAGGCGCTCTCGCACGATCGCGCTCGCGGCGTCCACCATGCTCGTGGGGCCATAAATACCGAAGGAGCCTGTCCATCCCGGGACGTGGTATTTCTTTTTGAGTCGAGCGAGCATCTCCTTCGTGATGGTGTCTTTGGGTCCAATGCCCTCGTCCATCGCCTGGGTGATGAGTGTGAGAATGGCGATGTCGTTCGAGAAGCGGCCTGTTTCTGGGATGATGCCGTCCAGCATCAGTTCCCGAACTTCATCCATGGTTTTCGCGAGCGCTTCGTCGTCTTTGATGTTGAGACTGACGAGCGCATAGTCTTGCGGTTTGCGCATGAGCCAAATGCCGGCTTGCGTCACGATGCCGAAATTCGATTGGCTGAAGAGGCCCTCGACGTGAGGTCCGACCCCCCATTTGTAGAGGTGGGCGGCGCCTTGATTGCCATCATCACGTGCAGCGCCCGTGCGCAGGATGCTGCCGTCGGCGAGGACGACTTCGTATCCACAAAGGTGTGCGAAGTGATCGCCATACTTCGTCACACCCACACCGCGATCGAGCGCATTTCCGATCACGCTGCCTGTGGGCGGACCACCGGGGGAATCCGTCCACAGATCGTAATTGTTTTCTTGCAGAAACCGGCTGAGGGCTTCGTACGTGACGCCCGGCTCGATGATCGCATAGGCGAGCTCACGATCGACGTGCACGATTCGATTCATTCGCGTGAGCAGCATGACGACGGAGAGCTCGTCGCTGGTGGTATTCAAATACCCCCAGTTTTTGCCCGTGCTGTAGACCCAAAGCTTGACGCCCAGCTCGGAGGCGAGCCGGACGATTCGCTGCACTTCATCCCGAGATTCCGGAAAGACGAAAGCGCGCGGCTTTTTGGCGTTCACCGCGGGATCTTTGGAGCGGAGCTCGTATTCCTCGCCCGAAGTGAGGACTTGATCCCCTTTGAGTTCTGCGCTGATCGACGTGATAAAGCGGTCCAGCTTGTCGCGCATGTCTTTTCGCGGGTCGACTGCGGGAGAGGTCTCGCTGGTGGCGACCAAATGCATGACGTTCGACTCCTTTTCAGTTCGGGCTGATGGCGAGAACTCTTCGATGAAGAGCCGCCGCCTCCGAAGTACGTCCGCACCAGGGGTCGATTTATCACTCTTCTTCGCTCGACCGAACCAGATGACGCGCAGTGATTCGAGCGGCGTGAGACGAGCCGGGCCAACGACGCAACACTCCCTCCGCGCGTGTCCGAGCTTCACGCTCACGGCCCAGGGCGAACAGCGCGTCGATGGCGATCATTTCGCGTTCGGGAGCCAATAAACCGTTTGGATAATGCCGTCGATGAGATTCCGAGAGCGAGAGCGCACGGCGCGGATCGCGGGAAAGAGCTTGGCGGGCCTCGCTCAAAAGCACGTGTTCAGGGGGGAGATTCGAAGCTTCGCGCTCTTGCGCACGAGAGCGCTTCGTGGGGCGCGCGTGTTGTGGAGGAGGGGTGGCCGACGTGTTTTCATGAACATCATTCGGGGGTTCTGTAAGTTCTTGTGGCGTCGTGTCGGACCTTTCTTCGGTGGGTGGCACCGAGGAGAGAACATCAGGAGGGACTGCGGGCAAGCGTTCTTCCTGAGGAAGGGATGAATCGATGTTGGAACGGCCCCACAGAAACACACCTCCGCTGGCTGCGGCGAGCAGTATTCCGCTGGTCAACCAAGCGCGAAACGAGCTTCCTGTGTTTCCTCCGCCACCTCCAGAACCGCCATCGATGCGCGAACGAACCGCCTCGACGACAGCGCTCACTTCGTGAGCGGCCATTCCGTCTTCGCGCATATCTCGGAACAATCGTTCGAGCTCCGGAGGATTCGGTTCCGAGTCGCTCACGGCATCTCTCCTCTTCGCGCGGCCATCGCGCGGGCCAAAATCTCTTTGGCCAAACGCATTCGCGAATAGCCAGTTTGAATAGGAATTTTCAGGATTTCTGACACTTCGGCCATGGTTCGCTGTTCCACTTCATAAAGCACGAGCACTTCGCGTTGCTCCTCACTCAGTCGATCGAGCAACGAGAGCGCGAATGCTCGACGTTGGGCTTGCTCTAGTCCTAGATGCTGAGGTGCGTCGATGATCGGTTCTGGGGCTGTATCTTCTGGCACTTCTCGACGGCGCCTTCGCGTGCGACGCGCATTGCGCGCGACCTGAATACAAATCGCGTAGAGCCACCCGCGCAGCGATTTTCCATCAAAGATTTCCTGTTTTCGATGCGCGACGAGAAAAACCTCCTGGCATGCATCGGCGACATCGATCTCCGTCACACCAAGATACCGAAGAGTACGACCCACGAAGGCAGCGTTCGTCCGTACGACATCTTCGAGCCACGCCCCCTTGCTCGCGGGCTGCATTCTCTGAGTCATGTCCGCTCGGTCATGCCGCTTATCAACTTTTCTGAGCAACCTCAATCCGTAGCGAGTACGAACCCCGCGGACAGAACGGGATGGACCCACGCGGGCTCGTACAAAACGACCTGCATATCGTCGATTCTGGCCTGAAATGAGGGTCGGACGACCGTGGCGGCTCCCGCGATTTCCATCGTGAAAAAGAGAGGACCGAGCATTGCGATCGAGAGACGAGCGCCCAGATCGGCCCTCAACGTAGGCTCGAGGCGTTCGTAGACGCGATCGGCATTTCGACCGATGCCTTGCATGAGCCCTGCCGCGATCCGGAAGGTGAGCGAGAATGCGAGAACATCGAAGCGGGCGAGGGTCAAGGCACTCTCCAGGCTTCCGCCTGCGGCAAGGAAGCCAGCGCCTGGTCTCGCCTCGAGCTGCCCCGACGGAAATATCTCGATGCCCAGTCCAAAGGCCCAATCATCGAGAAATAACCCTCCCGAAAGACGCGCTCCTGCTGCGATGTTCGGGAGCCAGTCGTAAGCGCCCAATCCAGAGGCGCCAAAGAACACACCCACGCTCGAAGGGGTGGAGATGGGCGCGGGTTCAGGTTCAGGGATCGACAGCTCGGGGTCCGGACGCTCCATGTGAAGAATGACCTCGGTTTCGGGAGCGTCGAAGAGCACGGCGATGATGAGCGCGGTGGCTCCGAGACGGTCCTCGCAGGAGAGATCCTCGGCATCGAGAGCGCGGTCGGCGGCGATCTGTCCGTCTCCATCCAAGAAACGAATTTCGATGCGCGCATCATCTGCCGTGACCGCGATCGTGAATGCAACGGGATCGCCAAACGCAACGCGCCCGAGGATGGCTTCGATTCGCTCCGTCAGTACGGTGGTCGAGATGCATTGACTTCTATCGTCAACTTCCAAAGCAGCATGTGCGTCATGCGCGTGTCCAACCGAAGCCAGCGTCAGCTGAAGCAGCGAAACCAGGACGATCCATAGAGCATGGGTCTTTCGATGCGCAGGCACCTCGTGACGCATTCGTAGACTCTACTCTCTTCGCGTGGCGCGCGGGGCAGCCCCTTTTCTGATCTATGGTACGCGCATGAGCTTCATCGCGGACCTTCATATTCATTCGTATCTCTCGCGTGCCACCAGCAAAGATCTCACCTTGGAGCAGCTCCATCGCTGGGCTCAGCTGAAGGGAATCACGGTCGTGGGGACCGGCGATTTCACGCATCCACGCTGGTTCGCGGAGCTGCGGGAAAAGTTGGTGCCTGCGGAAGATGGGCTCTTCGCTTTGCGAGAAGATCTCGCGCGTGAGATCCATGTGCCTGCCGCGTGCAGCGCACCGGTGCGCTTCCTTCTTTCGGTCGAGGTGAGCAGCATCTACAAGCGCGACGGCAAGGTCCGCAAAGTGCACAACCTGGCCTACGCACCCGATTTCGAGACCGCAGCTCGCATCGCGACGCGCCTTTCGCAGATCGGCAACATCGCGTCCGATGGGCGGCCCATCCTCGGCCTCGACTCGCGCAACTTCTTGGAGATTGTCCTCGGGTCGTCGCCTGACGCGTTTCTCGTTCCCGCGCACGTGTGGACGCCGTGGTTCTCTGCGCTCGGTGCTCAATCGGGGTTCGATGCGATCACGGAGTGTTTCGCTGATCTCGCAGGCGAGATCTTCGCCATCGAGACGGGTCTCTCGTCCGATCCATCGATGAACTGGCGTCTTTCCGCGCTCGATCGCTATGCGCTCATTTCGAATTCGGACGCGCATTCTCCTGAAAAACTGGGTCGTGAAGCCAATCTCTTCGGATGTGATCTTTCATATTTCGCGCTGCGAGATGCGCTCCGAAATCAGCGAGAGAAATTTCTCGGAACCGTCGAGTTCTTTCCCGAAGAGGGGAAATATCATTTCGATGGTCACCGCAATTGCGGCGTGGTGCTGACGCCCACCGAAGCGCGAGAAATGAAAGGGCTCTGCCCCAGTTGCGGCAAGCGGTTGACGGCAGGTGTGTTGGGTCGAGTGGAAACCCTCGCGGATCGACCCGAAGGTGCGCGCCCCGAAGGCGCGAAGCCATTTCGCAGCTTGATCCCGCTCACCGAGCTCCTCGGAGAATTGGTGGGCACCAAAGCGGGCAGCATACGTGTGAGGCGGGAGTACGAGCGCCTATTGGATCGGGTCGGCCCAGAACTCGTGGTGCTTGGAGATCTGCCGATCGAAGAGTTCTCCCGCGGAGGGCTGCCGCTCTTCGGTGAGGCGATCACGCGGATGCGCGCGGGCCAAGTCCATCTGCAACCAGGCTACGACGGTGAGTATGGCGTGGTGCGCGTGTTTGGCGACGAGGAGCGCCAGCGGCTCTTGGCCCAGCGTAGCTTCGGCTTCGATGCGCCCGCGCCGCGCCCCAAGCCCGCGCCACAGCCGCTCTCGGAGATGTCTCCACCTTCTCCGCAGCCCGAGATAAAAAAGCCGGCAGCAGCCCCTGGGCTCAACGCTGAGCAAGCGCGCGTGGTCGAGCATGTGGGCGGTCCTCTCCTCGTGCTCGCAGGCCCTGGCACTGGGAAGACGCGGGTGGTCACCCACCGTATCGCGCGGCTCGTCACGCGAGGTGTCTCTCCACGCGCGATCAGCGCGATCACCTTCACGCGCCGGGCCGCTCTGGAGCTGCGCGAGCGACTCACGACGCTCCTCGGAGATGCGGCGGCGATGATCGAGACGAACACTTTCCACTCTCTCGGCCTCACGCTCTTGCGTGCTTTCCCCGAGCCCGCTGGGCTCGCTCCCGAGTTTTCGATCTTGGACGAAGCCGCGCGCGTTCAGGCGATCGACACCGCCGCAAAAGAAGCCGGCGTTTCTCCGTCAGGCAAGCTCGCCTCCGCGATCGGCTGGGCCAAAGCGCACTTGCTCGATCCTTCGCAATGCGCGCCCGAGATAGCGCCGGTCTACGCTGCGTACGAAAGCGCACTCGCAGCGCGCGGTGTGCTCGACTTCGACGATCTCGTGGTCCGCACCGTGCGTTTGCTCGAGACCCATCCCGAAGCGTTGGCCGTGGCTCAAGAGCGCTGTCGTCATCTCTTCGTGGACGAATATCAGGACGTCAATCCAGCCCAAGAGCGATTGGTGCTCTTGATCGCTCCCCCTGGCCCCGACACCGAACTCTGTGCCGTGGGCGATCCCGATCAAGCGATCTACGGCTTTCGCGGATCGGACCCCGCCTGCATCGACCGCTTCGCCACGTATTATCCCAACGCCACGACCATCGCACTGCGGATGAACTACCGCTCACCCGAAGCGGTGGTGCGCGCTGCCACCCTGGTCATCGAACGAGCTCCTCTACGTCCGACTCGCCCGCTCGAGCCCACCACTTCGGGTCGATCGCCCATCGAGCGCTTCACGATGGCAAGCGAGGCCGAGGAGGCTTATTTCATCGCGCGCGAGATCGAGCGTGCGATCGGAGGAATCAGCCTCCACTCCATGGACACGGGCCGCGCCGATGGCGAGAACGACAGCCATCTCGCGTTTCGCGAGATCGCTGTGCTCTATCGCACTTCGGCGCAGGGCGACGCCATCGGTCAGGCGCTCGATCAGAGCGGTATTCCATATCAGCGCGTGGGTGATCATGCGCCGACGGCACGGCCGCATGCCGCCGAGTTGCTCGCCCGGCTGCGGGAGCTCACGGATCCAAGCGTCAGACACGTCCCAGTGACGGAGTTGATCGCACAGCTTCTTCCCGCGGAAGCCGATGCCGCGGAGCGCGCTGCGGCGGATCTGCTCGCTGCGCTGTCCGTGCCTTTTGGCAATGGCCTCGCAGAGTTCCTGGCTGCGGTGCCGCTTTGGCAAGCGGGCGACGAGAGCCTCGCCACTCAGAAAGTCGCGCTCCTCACTCTGCACGCCGCCAAGGGCCTCGAGTTCCCGTTGGTCTTCATTGCTGGCTGTGAAGACGGTCTCCTTCCTCTCCAGCTCCCCGGCCGTCCCGTCGATGTCGAAGAAGAACGTCGCCTTCTCTACGTCGGGATGACGCGCGCCCAGCATCGCTTGGTGCTGACCGCGGCGCAGAAGCGAACGATCCGCGGCAGCGTCGTTGCGCATGGACCTTGCCCTTTCCTCGATAACTTGCCTGCGGATCTCATCACGGCACCTCATGTCCGCGTAGGACGCTCGCGTCCTGCGCGACAGCTCTCGCTGCTCTGAGGCCTACCTATGGATCCTATTGAATCCGAAAACTGGACTCCTCAATCGGGTTGAATAGAACACGATCCCATCCAGATACTTACACCTGGAGACCATGTGTTCCAAAAAATCGACTGCTCGGCTTCTGCCAGCAAACGAGGAGTAAGAATGAACTTTCGTTTCGGAATGATGATGGTTCTTGGCTTGGCGCTCTGTGCCTGTAGCCAAGAGGGGCTCGAAGTCGACGATCAAGAAGGCATCGAGACCGAAGCTGCCAGCACGGGGCGCTCGTACTGGACGCTCTTCGCGCATCGAGCACGCAGCACCTACAGCGGTGCCGTTGGAGCCATTCATCTCGGTGGTCCGACCATCCTGAGAGTGGATATCACGGAGGGTCCGGACCGGCAGGATGTCTCCTGTTCCCGTAAATTGGTGGCGGGTTGTGAGCTGCTCGTCTGTTCGGAGACCGAGGAAGAGCCGGGGCCGTTTGCGGATGTCGGTCCCGTTCATTTCGAGGGGCCTGACTTCGAGTTCGATCTGGAGCACGAGGGCGAACGGTATGCAGAGGCCTTCCAGCCTCAGGGCCTGTGGAGCGCGCCCGGCGACTTCGTGGAGATCTCGTACCGATCCAACGGCAGAACGGTCAGGACCCGTCAAGCCGCACCGGCTATTGGTCTGAACGTGACGCAGCATTTGCCGGCTGAAATGGATCGTCGCCGCGCCGAGACGATCCTCTGGACTGGAGCACAGCGCAGGGATCAGGGCTCGATGTCGCTCTCTTTGATGACGGTGGATGACAGCATCCCCTCTCCGGACGGTGGCTTGATGCCGCGTTACATGCTCACCTGCCGCCAGGCCTCGCCGAAGGACGGCAGGTTCACGCTCCAGCCGGCGATGATGGCCCAGTTGCCGTCCGGCAACTACATGGCCGTCGCCCAAACCGAAGCGAATCGAGTCGACTCGAATGGCATCACGCATTCTTTGATTGCGGTGGTCGACAATGCCGTCACGGCAGTGACGCTGAGGTAGACACCCAACCACGATCGAATGCGAACCCCGTCGAGCGACGCTCGGTGGGGTTTTGCTTTTTCATCCGCTGGGATCGCGCGACGACTGACGGGGCGTTATCGCCGACGCCAGGTGATCTCGACGTCTTGCGTGGCCGCGTAGCGTTGCTGAACGCGAAGCAAATCGCCGTAGCGCTCAGGCATTTTTTCAGCGAGCTTCAACAGCACTCGACCTGCCGCTTCGGCGTCGTGAGATGCGCGGTGGGCGTTTTCGAGCGGAACTCCGAGACGGGAACATACGTCTCCGAGCTTATGCCCCTTCGCGTCCTTTTGAATCTCACGCGCCCATACGAGGGGGTCGATCCAAACGCCATCGTCCGAACACGCTGGCGGAAGCATTGTGCCGCGCGGTGGAAGGCCGATGCGGCGACATTCTGCCCACAAAAAACGACTATCGAACGCGTGGTTGTAGGCGACCGGAATACGTCCTTCGAGGACGGCGCGCACTTCCTCCCAGACACCACCGAAACCCGGCGCATCTGCGACCATTTCATCCGTGATGCCGGTGATGGCCCTGCTCTCATCGCCGATCGGGATCCCTGGATTGACGAGCCAGTTGTGACTCGTTTCGAGCTCGCCACCGCGAAAACATGCGACGCCGATCTCGATGACGCGATCGACCTCCGAGTCGAGACCTGTGGTCTCGAAGTCGAGCACGGCCAACGCCGCACTTGCCCACACCGTCGTGGGCTCGAAGCCTTCGGCCATGCCGCGCACGCGCGTCATGAGCCGCGCCATGCGATCGGCGATTCCCGGATAATGCTTTCCTGTTGGAAAGCACCCACAAACATCAATCGAGGCACGCATTGCTAGGTGCCGACCATGCAACGCAACCAGGGACACGAGCAAGCCTCCGCGTGCGCGAAATGCTCGCCCTCGCCCAAAGGGCGCTTTTTTGCTACATCTGGAACGTTCTCGGAAACGAAACGTTTCGTAGCCGAAATGGCAAGTCCTCTCGACACCTTGAAATCGTACGCATGGCAGCGTCTCGTGGCGGAAGCTTTGCGGGTCTTGATCGCAGGCGTTTGTCTTGGGACGGCCGTGGCGATCATCATCGGCGCGCCCGATCTCGCAGCGCTCCGTGCGGACGATCCGAGTACGTGCAGTGCGCCGATCGCGGCTCGACCCGAAGTGCGATGGATCGAACAGGAAGAAGCGCAGGGCATGATCGCGGACACCGGTGTCAGTTTCGTCGATGCGCGATCGCGCGACGCGTACGAGGCGGGTCATGTCGCGGGGGCCATCCATCTTCCGATGGATACAGGGGTTCTCGATGCGCACGCGACACGGCTCGTGGAAGGAGCGCGGGTCGTGATCACCTATTGCGACACGACGGGTGAATGCGCGAGCAGCCGTCGCCTCGCGGGATTGTTATCGGAAGCGGGCCTGGTCGATGTGCGAGTTCTGCGCGGTGGGATGCCGGCGTGGCTCGAACATGGATATCCCGCTGAAGCAGGGCCATGCCGAGTGTGTCCATGAAACAGTCGCCGCAAATCATGCGATGGACGGCCCTCGTGCTGCGCGTTGCGATCGCAGGCGTGTTCGTGTTTGCGGCCGCTCCGAAGCTCGCCGACCCGGCGGGCTTCGCGCTCGAGATCGACAACTATCGTATCCTTCCCGCGCTTTTGGTGGGTCCTTTGGCCGTGATCGTTCCGGTGCTTGAGCTGGTGATCGCAGCGGCGCTCCTTTCGGGTGTGCATGTGGCAGGCGCGGCGTTCATTGCCGGAGGCATGCTGTTGACGTTTGCGGGGGCGATGATCCAAGCGATGGCGCGCGGGATCGATCTCGATTGCGGTTGTTTCGGAAGTGCGCTCGAAATGCGGGTCAGTGGGCTCACGGTCGCACGAAATCTCATGCTGGCATTTGCATGCGTGCCGATCTTGCTCACCAAAGCGCGGAATGCATCGATATGATGGGGAGGATGATGCAACGTGTTTCAGCGATCCTCGTTGGTTTGATCGCTCCGCTGATGATCGCCTCGCTGGCTTCCGCCACGCTCATCGAGGCGCTCGATATGCGAACGCTCGTCACGGACTCGGACCATATCGTTCTCGGGACCGTGATTCATACCGAGGCTCGTTACGATCACCTCGATCGCATCGTGACGGACGCGACGTTGCGAATCGAAGAGAACATGTGGGGTCGCGCCGCGGAGAACGGGACGATCGTCATGCGCAGTCTCGGTGGTGCGATGGGGGATGTCGGGATGCGAATCGAAGGGGAGCCGAGCCTCGATGTGGGTGATCGCGTGATCCTCTTTGCGCGTGAAATTCGTAGTGAACGCGTGCTGCGGCCGGTGGGGATGTCGCAGGGGGTGCTGCCGGTGCAGAGGTTGTCTGGTGGGCCCACGGTGATGCCGGGAGGTCACGGGCTCTCGCTCGTGCAACGCGATCATGATGGACAGTTGAGACCGGCTCCGGGCGCGCTGCTCGAGCCGACTTCGCTCGACGATGTGCTCTCGCAGATTCGAGATCTAGTGACGGAAATCCATCATGCACGCTGAGAGACGAGCGTCGAAGTTCGGGCTCGTGGTTCTATGTGTCGTCGCGATGTGGGCGCCGAGTGAAAGTGCGCGCGCTTGGTGTCAGATGACGTCATCGAATCGCACCGGGCGTCCAGGGGACCCCTGCATCCTCGCCAACCCCCCAGAGACTTTTCCGCTCGCGTGGCGAAGGCGTTGTACGTCGTTGTCGCTGAGCTCGATGGGGTCGCATGACTTGTCTCCGAATCAGGTCCGAGGGATTTTCGAAGCGTCGATTTCTGCATGGGAAAACGTGCTTTGCGACGGGGCACCGACAGGGTTATCGGCCTTCGTGTCCTCGGACATCAACGCGTGTACGAACGCAAATCACTTCACCAATGATCGCAATGTGCATGCGATCATCTTCGTCCCGAGCGGTTGGTCCACGGAGCGAATGCATGATCCACGTGCGTATGCCGTAACCCTCGTGTGGCACGATCGCCGTTCCGGAGAGATCTGGGATGTCGATATGGAGATCAACGAGCAACGCGGGCCTTATACGGTGTGCCCCCCTTCGGGTTGTTCACCGGGTGTGGTCGACCTCCAGAATGTCGTCACCCACGAGATGGGTCACTATTTCGGTTTGGCGCACACGCCCGACGATAGGCTCGCGACGATGTGGGGCTCGGCCGAGCCGAACGAGACCTTCAAACGCGATCTTCAGCCGGACGACATCGAAGGCATCTGCGCAGTCTATGCGCCCGGCACGTTGCCCGAAGCGTGCGATCCAACTCCGCGTGGTGGATTGAACCTCGAGTGCACACGACGCGGCAACTGCGATTGCAGTGTTCCTGGCATGAACCGCGCTCCGGGGATCAATATGTTCTTGTTCAGCGCCTTATTCTTGGTTGGATGGCTCGCACGACGTCGCGTTTGAGTCTTCAAATCACCATGTGGTGTGGTGCTGGCCACTCATCTCCCACGCCAAATTTGCCGTGCTCGTCGCGTGTGATGCGGGCCATCGCGCATGTCGGGTCGTGCGTGAAGAAGAGGCGACCGTTTCGTTCGATGAGATCTTCGAGGAGCTCGGTCTTCTCATCGATGAGCCTTTCGGGCCAACGGTCGTAACCCATGGTGATCGGCAGGTGCACCCACGGGCGTCCTGGGATCAAATCCGCAGCGAAGACGATGGCGCCATCGGCGCTCGGCACTTCACCGAGCAGGAGGCCGGGTGTGTGCCCGAACGATTGATGAAGCGTGTACTCGGGACCGAGCGTTTTGGATGATCGGGTTGCGACGATTTCGAGTCGCCCCGTGGCTTCGAGCAGAGAAGGAAGCTCGGGGATGAATGAGGAGCGATCGCGCGGATGGGGGCTTGTCGCGCGCTTCCATGCTTCTTCGCCCACGACGAAGGTCGCATGCGGAAAGAGCAATCGAAGCGGGAACGGCTCTCCTCGTTCGTTTTCTTCGTAGGCCGCGAACAAGCCACCCACATGATCGAAGTGCAAATGTGAGAGCACGACGATGTCGATCTCTTCGTGGCTCGTTCCGGCCGCTTCCAGGCTGCGCAAGAGCACGTGTTCACTCTCGAGCACGCCATATCGATCGCGCAACTTCGGCGCGAAGAATGCGCCGATTCCCGTCTCGAAGAGGATGCGCCGCGTGACCCCCGAAGAGCTCGCGTCGGCGAGTTCTTCGATGAGCATCGCGCGGCATGCGAGCGGAATGCGATGACGTTCATCGGGAGCGATCCAGCGTTCCCACACCGCCCGCGGCGCATTGCCGAACATCGCGCCGCCATCGAGCTTCTGTGAATTGCCTGAAATCGAAGAGAGCCGTCGCTTCATGAGCGAGCACATAGCGCAAGAACATCTCTTCGTCGCGACTATATAAACTATAAACTCTACAGTATCGAACATGCCTGAGTTGCCCGACATCACGGCTTATCTCCATGCGCTCGAGACGCGTTGCGTCGGTCGCGCGCTCGAAGGAATTCGGCTCGCCTCGCCCTTCGTGCTTCGCTCCACCACACCGAAGATCGCCGATCTCGTGGGGCACGAGATCACAGGCATGCAGCGCATGGGCAAGCGCATCGTGTTTGCGATCGAGCCGGATCTTTTTGCCGTCGTTCATTTGATGATCGCCGGACGCTTTCAATGGAGAGACGAGAAAAACTCGAAAATACCTGGGAAAATCGGCCTCCTCGCGTTCGATTTCGAGCACGGAACACTTCTTTTGACCGAAGCCTCGACGAAGAAGCGCGCCTCGCTTCATCTCGTTCGTGGCGAAGAGAATCTCACGCCGTTCGAGCGTGGAGGGCTCGAGCCGCTCGGCTCGTCGCTCGTGGAGTTCAAAGATGCGCTCACCCGAGAGCGTCACACGCTCAAGCGCGCGCTCACCGATCCACGGCTTTTTTCGGGCATAGGAAACGCGTACTCCGATGAGATTTTGCATCGCGCGAAGATGTCTCCGGTGACACGCACCGATCGTCTGGACGACGAGTCCATCGCACGATTGCATCGCGCGACCATCGACGTGCTCGAAGAGTGGATTGCGCGGTTGCGTGCCGATTTCGGTGAGAAATTTCCTGCGAAGGTGACGGCGTTTCGACCGGAGATGGCGGTGCACGGCAAGTATGGTGAGCCGTGTCCGATCTGCGGGACGAAGGTGCAGCGCATCGTCTACGCCGAGAACGAGTCGAACTATTGTCCACGATGTCAAACGGGTGGAAAGCTGCTCGCCGATCGATCGCTTTCGCGGTTGCTCAAAGAGAACTGGCCCAAGACGATCGAAGAGCTGGAAGGACGCTGACCAGCGTCGCGTAGAGCGCGATCCTGGTCAGCGATCCCAGGATGTCACGAGCAGCGCATTCGAGGTGTGCTCGAGGGCGACCGTGTGTACTTCGGTCGAAGTGACATCGACCCGCTCCGGACTGCTTCCGAGGAGAATGTGCGACCAGAGCACCTCGCCAGTTTCATCGAGCATTGCAACGAAGCCGGTGGATCCACTCGCCTCTCCTTCGAGGAGATGTGTTCTGAGTTGAGCGTGCGCATCGAACTCACCGAGGATCACGGTGCGCCCATCCGAGCTTGCGGCAACACCAGTCACTCGTTCGGTGCCATTTCCGACGAGGGTGGTGGTGAAGCGGATCTCCCCCGCGGGGTCGAGGCCGATCACGTAACTGTCGATGCCTCCAACGAAAGAGAGGGAGGTGCCGTCGATTTGAAGCTCGCTCGTGTATTCTCCTGCGAGCACGCTCTCTGCGCGGCCGTTTGCATCGAACACGAAGGAGAAATTGTGATCGTCATTGCCGATCTCGGCATCGTTGCCAGAAGGTATCGAGGATGGTTCGCTGCAGCCAAAGAACCAACTGAGCGTACCGAACACAAGGAGTTTTCGGAGACGTCGATGGCATTGCATGGCTCATCATCGCGCAAAAACATCATTCGTGGGTACTGTGAAGTCTCATCCATCCGGGTGGCACGTCCACAGAGACATCATTGCGGCGGCGTGGCTTTCGTCGCATGAAGGGGGCGATGGAAAAGAAGCCCGATTGGCTGCGGGTGCGTCTGCCTGGCGGAGAACGTTACGAAGCGATCAAAGCTCGGCTCCGGCGCCTCGATCTTCATACGGTGTGCGAAGAAGCGCGTTGTCCGAATGTCGGTGAATGCTGGAGCGAAGGCACGGCCACCATCATGATCCTCGGTGATACGTGTACGCGTGGTTGCCGGTTTTGCGCGGTGAACACAGGAGATCCGGCGGGGGTGCTCGATCCGCGTGAACCCGAGAACGTCGGGCGGGCACTTGGGGAGATGGGCCTCGCGTACATCGTGCTGACGATGGTCGATCGCGATGATCTGCTCGATGGTGGTGCCGATCATGTCGCGCGCACCGTGCAACGGATCAAACATTATTCACCCGACATGCTGGTCGAGACGCTCGTCGGCGACTTCCAAGGCGTGCGGAGTGATATCGCGACCGTGGTGCGCGAAGGGCGTCCGGATGTCTTCGCGCACAACGTCGAGGTCGTGCCCGAGCTTCAACGGACGATGCGCGATGCGCGTTGCACCTGGAAGCGCTCGGTCGAGGTGCTCCGCATCGCAAAAGAAGAAGGCGCGAACGTCACCAAGACTTCGCTCATGGTGGGATGCGGTGAGACCTCCGAGCAGGTCATTTCTGCCATGAACGCGTTGCGCGAAGTGGACGTGGATGTGCTCACGATCGGCCAGTATTTGCGACCCAGCCCGAAACACGCCGAGGTCAAACGCTACGTCGAGCCGGCCGAGTTCGAACGCTACCGTGAGATCGGTATTTCGCTCGGTTTCCGATTCGTCGCGAGCGGGCCGCTCGTCCGCTCGAGCTATCGCGCAGCCGAGGCCTTCATGACCGGCATTTTGAAGGGAGTCCCGAGCGCACCCACGACGGACCGCTACGGAAAAAAGATGCGCCTCACGCTGCTTCGTGATTGATCCGAGTGTAAGATGAATCTCGGATGCTGACGTGAGAAACGTCAGCTGCGCATGCCCTTCACCGAACATGGGCGTTACGTCTCACGCGGGCTCGATGGCGTCGAATCGAATGCAGAGGCATCTCGTCCTTTGCTTCGTGCTCTTCGCGAGTTGGATCTTCGCCGGATGCGCGGCGGAGACGAATCTCGGCACCAATGATCGTGACGCGAACGGTGGAATGGATGCGGCCGTCGGTTCGCGCTCCGATCAATGTGGAAACGGCCTCGATGACGATCGTGATTCACGCATCGATGAGGGATGCCCGTGTGGTCCTGGGGAGCGACAATCTTGCTTTCCAGACAGTCTGGCCACGCGCCGAGTCGGAAGCTGCGCGGATGGTATCCAAGAGTGTGTTTCGGACCATCTCGAATGGGGAGACTGGGGGAACTCTCCATGCGAAGGAGCGATCGGCCCCAGTGCGGAGCAGTGCGATGGGATGGACCACGACTGCGATGGCGCGCTCGACAATGGTTGTTCGTGCGGAGTGGGTGATACACGTCCGTGTGGATCGGGTCTGCCAGCCCCGTGTGCTGCTGGCGTGCAGAGGTGTGGCGAGAACAATGCGTGGTCGTCGTGTGAAGGTGCCGTGTTTCCGAGCGCGGAGATCTGTGGCGACGGGATCGACAATGATTGCGATGGACACATCGACACGAATTGCGATTGCGTTCCTGAGCCCGAGCGCTGTCGCGACGGACTCGACAATGACTGCGATGGCGTCGTCGACGAGCCAGCGTGTACCCCAGATTGGCTTATGTGTATGCCCATCGCTGCTGGGGCGCCCCGGACAGCGATGCTCGCGGCCTCCGTGCAGGGGACATCGACTCCGAGCATTGCTGTTGCGTGGAACACCGATGCTCGAGAACTCGGGGTTCTCTACGTACGGAACGAAGTACGAGACGGAGCGATCGCCGCGACTGAGCTTCGAATCTTGCGCCTGGGGGCTGACGCGAGAGTCCGGGGCGAGGGTCTCATCACTCGGGCGAGTGGGGATTCGCTCAGGGCGGGCGGGCTCGCATGGAATGGTGCGAAGTGGATCGCCACGTGGGTGGGGCCTCCTTCACGTGCCTATGCCGTGATGGCGGGTCCCGACGGCTCACCCGAAGACGAGCCCATCGGCATCAGTGCACTCGAGCGAAGTGCGCGCAATCCAACCATCTTGGCAGCGGGATCGGACGTTTTCCTCGCATGGTCAGAAGTCGAGCCATCGAGCCCGGCGCCGGCAGATGTGCACATTGGGCATTATGTCTTGAGTGCGGGGACCTCACTGACCCCTGTGGCGTCTGCGATCACCCTCGGAGCCGGCGCTGGTTGGATTGACCTCGCATGGAGTGGCGATGCGCTCGGAGTGCTCGACGTCTCTTCGCCACAAGACGGAACGAGCGGATCCACGACTGCGCGATTCTCTCTCGTTCGAAACGATGAGATCGTGGCGCAGCACGAATATTCGATCAGCTCTAGCGTGAGTATGCTGATGCCTCCAGCGCTGGCGTTTGGAGCCGCGGGATACCTCGCCTGTTGGCCCGGCACGGCGACCGCTGGCGCCGAGCGCCCAATGCGTTGCATCCGTGTTTCGAGCGCCGGGGCGTTCGAAGGTGACCCATTCGACGCAACACCTCCGGCAACCGTAAGAATCGGAGACATCGCTTGGAACGGATGCCGATTCGTCGCCTATACCGCACGTCACAACGCCCTGACAGAGCGCGAACAGTATCTGTCGACCATTGGAGTCCCCACCGGCATGGAGAGGTTCGAAACGCTCTCGTTCCCTCACGACAACATGGTTTTTCCAGTCGAAACGCATGTCGTGCCGATGGGTGGGGGCGCTTTGCTGCTCGTACAATTCTCGCGAACGAGGGCTGATGGAGCCCATCTCGATCTACGAATCGCGGAGTGAACAGCATCGGTGGGATTGGCGTTCGGGATGTCTTGGCCGTAGAAGAATGAAATGAACGAGAAGATCGAAAAGAGTGAAGCGGAGTGGCGCAAGGAGCTCACCCCCGAGCAGTTCGAGATCGCGCGCATGTGTGGCACGGAGCCGCCGTTCACGGGGAAGTATTGGGATCATCACGAAGAAGGCACCTATCACTGCGCATGCTGCGGAAAGGAGCTCTTCGAAAGTCATACGAAATTCGATTCGGGCAGCGGTTGGCCCAGTTTTTTCGCGGCCATCGAAGATTCACTCGGAGGTCGAGTGGCCACGCGCGCCGATCGCAGTCACGGCATGGTTCGCGTCGAGATCTTGTGCGCGAAGTGCGACGCCCATTTGGGGCACGTCTTTGATGACGGCCCACCTCCGACCCGTCTGCGTTATTGCGTGAACTCTGCGAGCCTTCAATTTCGGCCTCACGCGGGTGAGTGACGAGTCGCCTTGTTCGTTTTCGGCTCTCGCGCTACTCCGCGGCCATGAAGACCGAACGCCGCTTTCACCAAGACACCCTCGCCGTTCATGCAGGCCAAGAGCCCGACCCGATCTCTGGGGCGGTGATGCAGCCGATCGTGCTTGCAAGCACCTTTGCTCAGGAGAGCCCCGGCAAGCACAAAGGTTTCGATTATTCGCGCTCTGGCAATCCGACGCGTGACGCGCTCGAAGGGTGTCTCGCGGCGCTCGAGGGTGGAAAGCACGGGATGGCGTTCGCGTCAGGTTGTGCTGCGATGACGACGCTGCTTCATGTGCTTGCACCTGGCGATCACATCGTCGCGGGCGATGACCTCTACGGCGGCTCCTTCCGCATCCTCGACAAAGTGATGAAGCCGCTCGGCGTGACGACCACGCAGGTGGACATGGCCAATCACCAGGCGTTCGAGTCGGCGTTGCGCCCAGAAACGAAGGTTGTTTGGCTTGAAACGCCCACCAACCCAATGCTCAAGATCATCGACATCGCGGCCATCTCCGAGATCGCCAAGCGTCGCGGGATTCCGGTGGTCGTCGACAACACGTTCGCGTCGCCGATGCTCCAACAACCGCTCGCGCTCGGAGCGAGCGCGGTCGTCCATTCCACGACGAAATATCTGAACGGACATAGCGACGTGGTGGGTGGAGCGATCGTGACGAACGACGATGCGCTTGCGACGCGCATTCGCTTTCTGCAGAACGCGATGGGTGCGGTTCCGGCGCCGTTCGATTGCTACATGGTGCTCCGTGGACTCAAGACATTGCACTTGCGGATTCAGCGACACGTCGAGAGCGCACGTTCGCTCGCGGCATGGCTCGAGGCCCATCCGCAGGTCGAAAAGGTTCATTATCCGGGCCTGGCTTCGCACCCGCAGCACGCGCTCGCGGAGCGACAGATGAAGGGCCCTGGCGGCATGATCTCGTTCGTCGTCAAGGGCGGCTTGGCCGCGGCGCGCGCGCTCCTCGAGGCGGTTGAGATCTTTGTGTGTGCCGAGAGTTTGGGCGGTGTCGAGTCTCTCATCGAGTTGCCTGCGGTCATGACGCACGGCGCGATCCCCGCCGAACAGCGCAGAGCGCTCGGCATCGACGACGGGCTCATTCGGATTTCGTGCGGCGTGGAGAATCTCGACGATTTGCGCGCCGATCTCGAGCGTGCGCTCGATGCTGCGCGCCGTGCGGTTTGAGATGAAATTGGCGAGGAGACGTAGGGATCGAGTAGGCTGGGACGAGGAGTGAATATGGTCAAAAAATCGCGCTTTGCTTTGATGCTCGGAGCGATGCTCATGCTGGGAACGGGCTGCTCGAACGCGCCACCCGGAACGTACATAGAGGCCGATTGGACGATTCGCTGCGAAGGAATGCGTGGTTGTCTTTCGTATCCGTCTCGCTCGGTGACTGGCTTCGATGGGGAGAACCAAACTCGGGTCACATGCAATGTGATCGAAACCGCTTCGACTCGAACGCTTGGCTTTTCCATCAATGCGGCGGCGTTTGGCATCGGCTTGCAGCGCGCGAGTTTCCCTCTCGCAGGAGGCAGCCCCTCCGCGGGAGGGTCCTGCCTCGTGACGGTGATGGAGGACAACACCTATACTGGGGCTTGTGGAGGCGCGGCACCTTCTCCAACTCAGCCGTGCCAAGTCTCCAATGTGGATTTCACTCGGGATCCGGAGGGCCGCTCTCTCATCACGGGGCTCATCTATTGCGGCGGCACCAGTGGGGGTCAAGTGTTCGGTGTTTCGCCTTCGGCTGCACCGACCATCAAACGTGAGTTGACGGCGCCCGGCACGGACGTCGCGTCTCGCACCACCCCCATGCGTTTTAGTCTTTACGATTGTCCAGGCTTCAATCCGGACTAGGGTGGACTAGCCTGCGATTCTGCGCCGCGCTCATTTTGGGCTGCGGGGGCGCTTCGCATCGCGACGTGCGTTCGAGTGCGGCTCTCGAAGCCGCATTCGAGATCGTCGATATGGCGAACGGTGAGCGCATGACGTTCGCCGAGCTTATCGAGGCGCTCGATCCTGTGCGCGTGATCTATGTGGGTGAGCGGCACGATGCGCTCTCCGATCATCGCGTCGAGCACGCGGTGATCGAGGCGCTTCATGCGCGCGATGCATCGATGGCGATCGGCATGGAGATGTTTCAGCGCCCGTTTCAATCGGCGATCGATGCGTATTTGAGTGGTGCAAAAGACGAATCCGAACTTCTCCGTGAAACCGAGTGGGACGAGCGCTGGGGGTTCGACTTCGGATTTTATCGTCCCATTCTCGAACTCGCTCGTGCCGAAGGACTCTCGGTGATCGCGCTCAACGCGCGACGCGAGCTCACCCGCACGATCGCGCGGGACGGTGAAGAAACACTATCGGCCGAGCTCCGTTCGGAGCTGCCGGAGATCGATCGCGACAATGCTGAACATCGCGCGATGATCATGAACGCATTCGGGGAGCATCCGAATCTCGATCCCGTGCGTCTCGAGCGTTTTTATACGGCGCAACTCGTGTGGGACGAAACCATGGCCGAAGAGGTCGCGCGTGTGCTCGCGTCCCCCGATGCCCCGCGTCGTATGGTCGTGCTCGCGGGCCGGATGCACGTGCAAGCAGGTCTTGGGATTCCGACTCGCGCGGCGCGGCGCGGGGCCGAGCCGTATCGAGTGTTGCTCGCGATCGACCCCGAAGAGATCGAGGAGGTTTCTGGGGCGTGTGATTACGCGATCATCGCTCGATGAGGAATTCGGCTGAAAAAGCGAGTGATAGGCGCTAAAGACAGCACCTCCCGGAGATGCGGGATTGTTGGAGGAGCCAGACAATGGAACTGAAAGACGTCAAAGCGATCGTGACTGGGGGCGCGCAAGGCATGGGTGCGCATTTTGCGCGGCGCCTTCATGAAGCGGGCGCGAAAGTCGCGGCCGGCGACATCAACGAACAGGCGCTCGCCGAGTTGCCCGCAGGCATTCATAGGCGTCGACTCGACGTGAGCAGCAGCGCCGATTGCGCAGCCTTCGCGAAGTGGGCTGCGTCGGAGATGGACGGCATCAACGTGCTCGTCAACAACGCTGGCATTCTGCGCGATGGGCTCCTCGTCAAAAAGAACAAGGAGACGGGCGAAGTCCAGACGCTGAGCGACGAGCAGTGGAACGCAGTCATCGCGGTGAACCTCACGGGCGCCACCATGATGGTGCGCGAAACAGTCGCCGAGATGGTGCGTCGCGGGAACAAGCCGGGCGTCGTGATCTCGATGTCGTCGGTGGCCCGGCATGGCAATCGCGGTCAGTCGAACTACGTGAGCGCGAAAGCGGCGCTCGCGGCCAACGCGGTCACGTGGTCTCGCGAGTTTGCGAGCTTTGGGATTCGCGCCGTCGCGATTGCGCCCGGCATGGTCGAGACCCCGATGACCAAAGGCATGAACCCCAAGGCGCGCGAGGCGCTCATTGCATCGATCCCGGTGGGCCGCATCGGCGAGCCGGAAGACCTCTGGAAGGCCGTGAAGTTCTCGATTGAATGCGACTATTTCAACGGATATTGCCTCGACGTCGACGGCGGCATTTCGATGTGATCGGTGATCCTGCTCGACCGGATATCTGCCACAGGTCGAGCAGGATCTGATGCCTCGTTGACTCCTTGTTGAGGTCTTCCAACGTAACGTCGTGGAACGCATCAATCTGAACGTGCCTGAAGGGGTGAAGCGCCAGAAGGAGATCGAATCGATCCAGCGCGAACAAACGCCTGAGCGTCAAGCGAGGCTGCTCGAGCTGGCACATGTGGTCGAAGCCCTCCGTGCACCCGCTCCCCGGGCGCGTCGCCGAGGCATATCGCGATGATCCCTACACCTCGCGGTGCAGTATCTTCGACCCTTTGAACTTGCGGTTCTCGACGTGCATCGGTAAGCGAAAATGGTGTAGGGCGAACAATTTCAGAGAACCGCCTCATCATCGATGAGGTGCTCCAGGATGGCTGCGATTGGCTCAACCTGATGGAAGGCTCCGAGGTCGTCCGCATGGACGATTGGCTCTTTGCTCGTTGCGAGCCGCCGAGCTCCAAGCTCTGACGTCAACTCGCGTCCAATGCGCGCCCGGATCTTTGTCTGCGAGAGAGTCTTGGACCACACCGCGAGTGCATGAGTGAGGACATCCCTCGTGAACTGCCGTTCGAGTAAGATGTCGTGCCAGTTCATCGTGAAAAAATCACCGCAGCGGGCGTTGAACGTGTTCTTTGCCGTCGAAACGCAGGAGCGTCGGTTTGTTCTCGACTTTGGTGTGGATCTCGACGGGGCGACGCCACACGCGCACCAGGGCTTTCAAGACTTCACGGCTCCAATCGATGCGGAGATCGATGCCTTGGTGATCGTGCTCGAGCAAAAGCTCGCCGCGATTGCCGACGTTCGAGTCCGTCACGTAAATGAAAGGCTGGCCCGCGTTCGTCAGTTGGAAGAGGAGTTTGTCTTTGACCTCTTTGAACTTTCGACTCTCGATCTCATAACGATCGTTGCGGGCGTTATAACCGAACGAATAGAGCTTCTGCTCGGCGACGAACTCGGGGGTCAAAAACTCGTCGATGAACGTGACGTCGTTGTAGAGCGAACGGACTTCGAAGACTTTCTTTCGACCAAGCCCAGTGCGGCGGTTCCAGTTGCGACGCGCATCGAGGTCGTCGCAATCTTCCCACTCTTTGCCGAACTGCCCCTTGTCCCATCGCTCTTCGATGTGACGATAGAGCTCGACGCCGAGCTTGTACGGATTGAGACGTCCCTGCCCCGTCTCCATCACTCCCGCGTTGCGTTCGGCGTATTCGATGATCTCACCGTCATCGCAGATCTTCTCGGTCATGAGGCGTGAGTGCCAGTAGCTGGCCCAGCCTTCGTTCATGATCTTCGTCTGCATTTGAGGCCAGAAATAGTAGGCCTCCGCGCGAATCGCCCAGAGTACATCGCGCTCCCATCGCTCGAGTGGCGCGTGTTCCAAGAGGAAGCCGAGCACGTCGCGATCGGGTCGCTCAGGGACGCGCTTGGCTTTTTCTTTCTCGGCCTCGAGCGCACGTTGCTGAGATTCGACGAACTCGCGAGGATTGATGAAATCCTCCATGTAGTCGCGGTCGACACGGAGCCGTCCGATGTCTTCTGGCTCTTCTTCGAGGAGCTCGAATTCTTTCTTCGTCTCCTTGGGCTTCGCAGGCTGAAATGGCTTTTGCGGGTCGATGAGGTTCTCGAGCGACAAGCATGTGTCGATGAACTCTTCGATCTTGTCGATGCCCACCCGATCAGACCACCTCCGGATGGTCGCGCCGTGGTTGGCCATCGTGTCGATCCATTTGCGGATCGGATCGCTGGTGCGGCTGTCCTTTCCTTGATCGGTCGCGCGGAAATAGTAGTTGTTCTTGAAGAAATCGACGTGCGCATAGACGTGCGCCATGACGAGCTTCTGATCGACGAGCGAGTTGCCCTCCAAGAGATAAGCCACCGCAGGGTTGTTGTTGATCACCATCTCGTAGATTTTCGAGAGGCCATACTCGTAGCTCTTGCTGAGCTGCTCGTATTCCATCCCGAAACGCCAATGCGGATAGCGCGTCGGAAAACCGCCATAGGCGGCGAGCTCGTTCATCTGATCGTACGAGACGACCTCGAAGAGAACAGGGAAGGTGTCGAGCCCAAACCCGCGCGCGTGCTCTTCGACTTCTCTCTGAATGTCACGAAGATACGGGGGCAGGGCGGTGCTGAGGGCGTACTTGGCCATGCGCTCACTTCCCCTTGCCCAGGAACTCTTTGATCGATTCGACGATTCCGTCTCGGTCGCGAATTTCGCTCGTGATCACGCGGTCGTCCTTCAAGAGATGCTCTCGAATGTCTTTGATGAATTGTCCTGATCCGTACGGGCTTTCGACCTGGCCGTAGCAGAACACGTTGCTCGCAGGGAGAAGCTTCGTCTTGAGCAGCTCGATGCAGAGCAGGGTGTCGTCGACGGACCAGTTGTCGCCATCGGAGAAGTGGAACGGATAAATATTCCATTCACTCACCGGATAATCGGCGTCGATGATCTGGGAGGCGAGCTTGTAGGCGCTCGAGATCATCGTGCCGCCCGATTCGCGAGTGCGAAAGAACGTATCGCGATCCACCTCACGCGCGACGGCGTCGTGAATGATGAAGCGCGTCTCGAGGCCTTTGTATTGTCGGCGCAACCAGGCATCGATCCAGAATGACTCGATGCGCACGATCTCCTTCTGCTCGTCGCCCATCGAACCCGAGACGTCCATCATGTAAATGATGACGGCGTTGGCGACGGGTTCGGTCTCCGTCTTCCACGACCGGAAGCGAAGATCATCGCGCGTGGGGATCACGATGGGGCGGTTTGCGTTGTAGGTCCCCATCGAAATCTGCCGCTTCAGCGCTTGTTTGTACGTGCGCTTGAAGTGGCGGAGCGAGTTGGGGCCGACCCTTCGCACGCCGACGTAACGATCTTTCTGGTCGACGAGCTTTGATTTTCCGCGATTCTCGATGTTCGGGAGCGCGAGTTCTTCGCCTAGGATGCTCGCGAGCTCGTCGAGTGTGATGTCGACCTCGAGCACGTGCTGGCCAGCATCTTGGCCCGCCTTGCCCTGACCGTCTCCCTCACCCTCTTCACCGCCGCCCACGGGATCTCCCGGATCCCCATTTCCCTGTCCGACGCCACCCTGTTGTTTGTCAGAATAGCGGAACCGCGGGATGTCGATCTGAGGGATGGGGATGGACACGACGTCCTTCCCCTGCTTGCCCATCAGCTCGCCTTGCGAGATGTACCGCCGCAAGTTTTGGCGGATCTTGCCGCGGACGATGCTCTTGAACCTCGAATGATCCTGATCGATGCGCAGCGACACGCGTTAGAGCATAACCGCCTTGCGCGGGGATTGCTCGCTCGATCTGGGACCTGGACCGACAAGTCCTCAGAATCGAGTTCGTGCAGTCACGCCAAAACCAGCTGTCGTGCCCCAGGGCACGATCGAGACCGTCTCGGACGGCTGCTCGGAGCCCCCCGAATCCGAGACCAAAAGCACGATGAGGCCTACGGCGGCGGCGGCCACGCCCACGCCCATCGTGATGTCGGCGGCCAACGCGAGCCCACGAGCCGCATCGGCCTCGGAGGAGGTGCGAGACGTGACATTCTGCGCATCGGAGAGCGCGACACCACCCATCACGGCCCCTGCGATCAGGGCGGCGCCGCCAGCCGAAAAGAGGACGATGGGCACGACGGGCAGCTCATCCGAGGAGGAATCGGCGCTGGCGACGGCCGCCATCGAGACAGGGACCTCGACCGATTGGCCTGCGGACACCACCACGGTCGAGGTGAACTCTTCATATCCCGCAGCGCGTACGACGACGCGATGGGAACCCGGCGCGATGGCGATCGGGTCTGGCCGGGGAGTCCTGCCACGGTCTTCGTCGTCGATCGTGATCGTCGCTCCTTCAGGACCACCGACGACACGGATGCTCGTGCGGCCCAAACGTTCACGGAGCGCCGAAAGGCGAGCTCGCGCATCCGCTTGATGCTCGTCATTGGGATCGGCGCTGTCGAGGTATCGTTCGAGCGCGGTGATCGCCTCAGGAAGCTGCCCGAGCCGTTCGTGGGCTTGTGACAGGTTGAATTGAAGCAAGGGGCGGGGATCGAGCTCGTACGCGCGAGACCACTGCTCGATGGCGGAGTCGTAATCACCCTGGGCGTAGGCTGTCTGCCCCCGCTGGAACAGCGTGCGTGCATCGCCTGCCTGCGCCGATGCAACCGCCGACACGAGCATGAGTGCGAGACAAAGGGTCCATCTGACGACCAAGCGCTTCATCGACATCCTCCCGAGACCGAGAGCGGATGGTACCTGGTTTCGTATGCGCGTGTCGATCGCTTGGCGAGTCGCTTCGCGCCATAAAACAAACGGGCGCTCCTCTTTCGAGGCGCGCCCGTCTGGATCGATTCTCGAGCTCTCCTACTTCTTCACGTCACCGCGCGCGAAGATCGAAGCGACGTACGAGAGCACGTCCTTCGCGCTCGCCTCGTTGTAGTTGTAGTACTTGATCAAGCGATCTTTGATGACGTCGATCTTGTCTTGCGTCTCTTTGTCGATGACGTTCGAGACGAACGAAGACAGCTTGATCGAGTCTTTCTGATCTTCGAAGAGCTTCATCTCGAGCGCGCGCCGCAAGCGGTCGTTCGTGTCGTACGAGAACTTCTTCCCTTCGATCGCGAGCGCGCCGATGTAGTTCATGATTTCGCGGCGGAAATCGTCTTTGCGCGACTCGGGAATATCGATCTTCTCTTCGATCGAGCGCATGAGCCGGTCATCCGGCTCTTCATCCCTGCCGGTGTAGCGATTTTTGACCTTTTCCTTCAACGTATATGCGCGCACGTTGTCGATGTAGTTCGCGCTGAGCCGCGAAATCGCTTCCTCGTCGGCGGAGATCGCGCGCTGGACCTCGTTCTTGACGATCTCTTCGTACTCCGACTTCACGACGCCGATGAGCTCTTGATACTTCTTTCGCTGGTCGACATCGCCGATGAGCGAATGATGCGCGAGCCCTTTTTCGAGCTCGTTGAGCACCATGAACGGGTTGATGTAGCCCTCGACGCCATCGCGCACGAGCGCGTTCGAGACCTTGTCCTGCACGTAGCGCGGCGAGATCCCATCGAGCCCCTCGCGGTCGGCTTCCTTGCGGAGCTCTTTGACGTTGTCTTGTGTGAAGCCGGGCAGCGTCTTGCCGTCATAGAGCTTCATCTTCTGGAGCAGCGAGAGCTGGTGCTTCTTCGGCTCTTCGAGCCTCGTCAAGACCGCCCACATCGCGGCGACCTCGAGCGTATGCGGCGCGACGTGCTTTCCGCGAAGGCGCTCGGGGCCGAACTCTTTCTTATAGATTTTGACCTCTTCCGAGATCTTCGTGATGTACGGGATATCGATCTTGATCGTGCGGTCACGAAGCGCTTCCATGAACTCGTTGGAGAGCAGCTTCTTGTATTCCGCTTCGTTCGTGTGGCCGATGATGACTTCGTCGATGTCGGTCTGCGCAAACTTCTTCGGCTTGATCTTGCGCTCTTGGGTGGCCCCGAGGAGGTCGTAAAGGAAGGCCACGTCGAGCTTCAGGATCTCGACGAACTCGATCACGCCGCGGTTGGCGATGTTGAACTCACCATCGAAGTTGAACGCACGCGGATCCGAATCCGAGCCGTACTCGGCAATTTTACGGTAGTTGATGTCGCCGGTGAGCTCGGTCGAATCCTGATTCTTTTCGTCTTTCGGCTGGAACGTGCCAATGCCGATGCGATCCTTTTCACTCAAGACGAGGCGCTTGATACGCACATGCTTCTGAATGACCTGGCCCCAGTCGCCGCCGTATTTCTCCATCAACCCACGGAAGATGAAGCGGCTCGCGGGGTTGAGGGTGCCCGGCACCTGAAGCGTGAAGCGATCCAGTTCGATGTTCAGATCTTTGACGGCGCGATCTCGCCACTCCTCGGGGATGAGCTTGAGCGGGTCCTCGTTCATCGGGCAGGGCATCTCGTCGCCCTCACCCGCGAGCCCCGTCTCTTTCAGATTGACCCACTTATACGTATAGAGCGCGCCTTCGGGCGTGCGTGAATAGCGCTCGACGCCTTTCTTCAAGAGGCGTGCGATCGTGCTCTTGCTCGAGCCAACCGGGCCATGAAGCAAGATGATGCGCTTCTCCGGGCCATACCCAAGCGCGGCCGCGTGGAGCACGTTCACGAGCCGCATGAGCGGGATGTCGAGGCCAAAGACGCCGTCACGGCCTCCGTCGATGGGGTCGCTGAAGAAGGGATAGCGCACGAGGCGCTTTTTGTTGTCGATGTACTCTTCTTCGCCGTAGCTCACGATCATGTCGTAGAGCCTTTGGAACGCGTTGCGCGTGACCTGAGGGCGCTCACGAACGACGCGAAGGTACTCTTCGAACGAGCCCTCCCAGTTCAGATCGCGATACGTCGCATAGTCCTGTAGCGATGCGATTCGCGAGACGAGGCTGTCTTCCATCAATGCCATGCAGGTGATTCCTCTCAAGGCGAGAGTACCACGCGATGCGCGCGATCCTCGGCACGATCTCCATAGACCCGTGATCTGCGGGTGCTACCCTTTCGGAATCCATGCGGAAGCATTCCCAAAGCGCGATCGCGACCCCCGAAGCATCGGGCCGAAATTGCGCTTCGAAGGCCGAAACCGCAGAAGCTCTCGCCGCGATTGGGCCGATTGACGCACTTCTTTTGCGTGTGGCGCGGGATGCGAGGGTGCTGCCGGCGCTCACGCCGGTGAACGCGGCGACCGAGCGGGCCCGGTTGATTGCGCAGGTGGCCCAAGGACATGCGCCGGTTCCGCGCTGGGAATTGTCACGACGCCGTGTGGATAGGGTGCTCTGGCGCGCGGTGGACGAGGCCCGCGCCCTTGGACGAGACCGCCTCCCGGCCCCGCTCCGTTCACTGTACCTCGCCCGTCTCGATGAGCTCGAGGTCGATCTCGCGATGATCGCTTGCGTGGGCGATCCGACGCGGGTCCGGCCGCTCGCGGCGCGGCGCTTCGGGACAGGCATGCGGGAAGTGGTGCTCGAAGACAACGTGCCTGTCCGCGTCAACACCGTGGCACGAGGGCTCCTCGAGAAGCTGCCGCCCAGCGAGGAAAAGCGCACGGTTCCCGCCGAGAGGCTGGCTGAGATGGTGCGCGCGGCAGTGGGTGCGGCGGGGCTCTCGGGGTTCGAGGTGAGGATCGACTCGCGCATGGTCGCAGGTGCTGCGACCGGCGATCGAATGGTATTTTTGGCCGCGCGAAAGTTTGGCGCGGTGGAAGCGCGGCGCCTCGTCGCCCATGAGATCTTGGGTCACGCGGTCGCTGCATCGAATGCTGCTCGTCAACCCACGCGGATATTCGAAATCGGGACCGCGGGATCGTTCGCCGATCAGGAAGGCGTCGCGATTTGTCTCGAGGAAGAAGCCGGCGCGCTCGATGCCCATCGGTTGCGTGTGCTCGCAGCCAGGGTCATCGCGACCGATCGGCTCCACTCCGGCGCGTCCTTTGGTGAAACCGCGCGGTTTTTGTTTCGCAATCACGGCTTTTCCCCGGAGAGCGCAGTGCTCATCAGCGAGCGCGCCCACCGGGGCGGCGGGGTGGCGCGCGATGCGGGTTATCTCTACGGCTATTTGCGAATGCGTGTCGCCTTGAAAAAGGGCACCGCTTGTCTCGATCGGATGCGTGTGGGCCGGATCGGGCTCGATGATTTGCGCGCCTTCGACGCAGCGCTCGAGTTGGGGATCGCAACGCCGCCGGCGCTTCGACCTGTTCTCATGGATGTGCTCGGCGCGGCGGAGTGAGGCGCGACCTCAGCCGGGAGCAAGGGTGATGTTCCGAATGCGGATGCCCGCCGCGGTGCTGTTGGGCGGAACCCAGAACACCACATCGATGCGCCCGCAGGCATTGACAGTGAACGTGCCCGAGGTCGTCCGCCACGTGTCGATGGCCACGTTGCTGGAGCAAGTCCCCGCCGCGCAGATGAATGTCTGACCGCTGGTGAACGGGATCACGACGCCATCGAGCGTGACCTGGTAGCGGGCCTGACTTCGCCGTTCGGTCGTCGTGCCCGAGATGCGATAGACCAGCGCCTCCACCGACACCACGTAGGTGCCTGGCGTCGCGAGATAGCCGGGACCGGTGGATAGGACGCAATCGCTGTCGTGGGGGATCGGCGATTCGGTCCAGACCGGCGGCGTGGCCACGTGGGTCATGGCTCCGCACGGATGCGAGATGTCAGGATCGTCCACCCGATACGTCCGTGCCACCGAGGGCGGACGGCACCCGACCGAGGCGATGTTGCCGCAATCGAAGGTGCCTGGCGTGCACGCATACGTGCACGTGGACGAGCTCGCTCCGACACTGCACGACGCGTTGGCGTTCGCGCGCACGGGGCACTGGAGCGCGGCGCCATCGTCGAGGGAGCCATTGCAGTTGTCGTCGACGTGATTGCAGAGCTCGGTGATGGGCTGAACCTGTCCAACGCAGGCCCCCCAGACGCCCGCGGTGCAGGTCGTCGTCCCGCCGCGACACGGGCCTCGCCCCTCGGTCCCAGGCGGGCCGCCGTAGCAGCCTGTCGTGAGCGACTCGTCGGTCCGCCCATCGCAGTCGTCGTCGCGGTTGTTGCAGATCTCGTGGGTCGCGAACACCGCCCCAGTGCACGCGTCCCAGACGCCACCGGAGCAGGTGCGCTGACCGATCGCGCACTCACCGACTTCGGTCAGGTTTCCCGAGGAGTCCGCCTGACCGCAAGTGATGACCCTCCCGTCGACGCACCCGCACTGCACATCACCTGGCTCACGCTCGTCGACGTTCATGTCGCAGTCCTCGTCGATCGCGTTGCAGTTCTCGCGGACGCCGGGATGAATCGACATCTGTCCATCGTTGCAGTCGCCCGGCATCAGCGTGTAGCCGACCGGGCGTTCGCAGTCCTGCATCGTCTCGGTGGCGACGCCATAAGAGTCGCCGTCCCGATCGCGGTAGTACGTGGTTTGAACTTCTTCGTCGATCAGCCCGTCGCAATCGTCGTCGCGGAGGTTGCAAGACTCCATGCCCCCCGGATTGCTGCCAGGTCGAGCGTCGTCACAGTCGTTGCCACATACGTCGCCGTTGCAGCACGCCTCATCGATGAAGCCGTCGCCGTCGACGTCTCGGTTGCCCACGGTCTCCGGCGCGCAGTCCTCGTCGTGGTTGTCGCAATCTTCGACGTTGCCCGGAAAACGGTCGGGGTCGTTGTCGTCGCAGTCATTGCCGCCACAGGCGGCGTCCTCCGCGCCGTCCCCATCGGCGTCGGGGCACTCGCTCGTGCAGCGCGCGCTCGCTTCATTGCAAACAAGCGATCCTGAGCAGGGCGGCTCGCCCGCCACGCATCCGCGCGCGTTTGCAGAGCTCGACGCAGGCTCGCACGTCTCCGCGCCATTGCAGAACACCCCGTCGTCACAGCGTTCCGAGGACGTACAACGCTCGGTTGTCGCGTCGATCCCATCGGAGCTCGCGTCGGGCTCGGCCGGAGGTGGCTCCCCGCAGCCAACTGCAATCACGCCCGCCAAGAGTACTGGAACGAGTCGGCGGACCTGTGTGCTGGGCATGGACGGCAGGTGTGTCGTGGGCACGTTCGACTTCCTCGGTGGGAGTAGGGGGGATCCGTTTCCGACACACTGTTGCAGCTCGAGTGCGTTTCGCCTACCCGGCCAGCGATGTCGATATCGAGCAACCACGCAGGGAAGGCTCGGGCGTGGCGCGTGAGTGTGCGAGAACCTCGCAGGGAAGGCTTGGGCGTGGCGCGCGAGTGTGCGAGAACCATGCGAACGCAGAAGGAATCACGTCATGGCGGAAGTCCACGGTCGATCGAAATCCGATATCACAGGGCGCCTCTTCATCAGCGCCGCGTTCGTCGCGGCGGCGATCGTCGTCGCCGTCGCATTTCGGCATTATGTCGATGTTCGTTACCGCGAAGGGATCGTCGTTTCGGGATCAGCGACGCGTCGGATCCGCAGCGATCGTGCGATTTGGACGGTGTCAGTGATTGCACGGGGAGCCACGGTCGCCGAAGCGTATTCGATTTTGGCTCGTGATATTCCACGCGTGCGTCGATTCCTCATCGACAATCAAGTATCAGAGTCGGATATCCGAATCGAAGCTGTGAGCACGCGCGAATTGCACGCGCTGAGCGATCAAGGATACGAAATCGAATCGCAAATCATCGGTTATTCACTCACTCAAGAGGTCAAGGTCATTTCGAACGATGTGGATCTCGTCGAGCGAGTGGCGCGAAATGTGACTCAAGTGATCGAAGACGGAGTCTATGTCGTCTCCTCCCCACCAGAGTTCATTCATAGCGATCTCGGCGATATCAAAGTGCTGCTCGTCGGCGAAGCAACCGGCGATGCGCGTGCTCGAGCCGCGCAAGTGGCCGAACACAGCCAGGGGGAGCTCGGTGAGCTGATTTCCGCAAATGTCGGCGTGGTGCAGGTGAACGCAGCGAACGAAACTCAAGTCTCGTGGGAGGGCGTCTATAACCGTTCTTCGATCGAGAAGGACGTGATGGTGGTCGTGCGCACCGTCTTCGCGCTTCGCTAACAGCGATCCTGTTCGCGCAGCGAGACGCTCCGTCCGAGAAGGTCAGCCCGTTCAATTACCCAACTCCGCTGCGGAGTGCGGCGAGCTTGCCATCGAGGCGTTTGGCGATTCCTTTGGGCACGAGTCGCGAGACATCGCCACCCAAGCGCCACGCCTCTTTGACGATGTTCGAGCTGACGTAAAAATACGCGTCGTTGGCCATGAGGAAGACCGTCTCGACTTCGGTGTTGAGATGACGGTTCATGTTCGCCATCTGTAGCTCGTATTCGAAGTCTGCGACGGCGCGTAGGCCTCGGAGGACCACGCGCACCTGCTTGCGTTTGCAGTATTCGACGAGGAGCCCATCGAATGAATCGACCTCGACGTTGCCGGCGCCTTCGAGTTCCTCGCGGATCATGTCCACGCGCTCCTCGACGGTGAAGAGCGCTTCTTTGCGAGGGTTTCGCAGGACGGCGATGATGAGCTTGTCGAAGGCGACCAAACCGCTCTGGATGATGCTCAGATGACCGTTCGTCATCGGATCGAACGAGCCCGGGTAAATGGCGATGCTCATGCGTTCTCGTCGTTTTCGTTCGGAGTCGGGTCCAAAGTCCAAAGGACCACCGTGGTGTCGCCGTAGCGAGACTCGGAAAGAACCGAGAACCCTTCTGGACGGGGCGGAGCATGCCTCTTTGCGTGTTCGATCGCCAGTATGGCTCCTTCTTTGAAGACTCCGCGGTCGCGGAGCTCGGAAAGGAGCGGCGTCACGAGGTCGATTTCGGCGTAGGGAGGGTCGACGAAGATTCGATCGAATCCTCCGCTCTTGCGATCGGCGATCTGCGAATGAGATCGCTTCGAGCGCAAGTCCAAAGCGAGCACGCTCACCCGATCCGCCAATCCCAAGCCCGCCGCGGCGTGTGCGATTCCTTTGGTGATCTTGGTGTTCATGTCGACGAGCACGGCGTGCTCGGCGCCGCGCGAGAGCGCCTCGAAGGCCATCGCGCCAGTCCCCGCAAACAAATCGAGCACCCGAGCGCCATCGAACCCTCCACGCGACTCGATGGCGGAGGCGATGGCTTCGCGAACGCGATCGGAGGTCGGACGGGTCCCATCCCCTTTGGGCCCGGCAAATCTTCGACCCGAGAGTGTGCCGCCAACGATACGCAAGCTCAGAACCGCATGCGGAGACGCAAAGACGCGCCATCCGTACCAAAGGACGGCATGAGCGAGACGGCGGGCTCCTCGTGGGAATCTCCGCTGCCATCGACGACCCAAAGAACGACCCCAGCAGCCGTGGCCGCCGCGGCGACTCCGACGAAGACGTATTGCAGTATTTCGAGCGTGCTTCCTTCATCACAGAGGCCGCTCACGTATCGCGCGTCCGCCTCCGTGACCGTGCCTCCCAACGTCTCCCCCAGAGCGGCTCGTCCACAGTTGCTCGCATATCCATTCGGCAGGGGATTCGTCCCTTCAGGCAGGTAGTAGGAGCGGAACGCCTGGGTGTAGGCTTGATAGCCAGGATCCGAGTTGATGGCATCGAGACGTGCCCACGAATAGATGGCGCCGCCAAACGAAATTACACCCACCGCAAGGAGCACGATGCCTGGCCAATAAATGGAAGGCCCATCGCCAGAACGGCTCGGCGCTCGCACGGGCCCACCACGGGGGGAACCCTCCTCGTAAGGGCTGAACGCTTCGGGACGGGTAAGCGAAGATTCGCTTCCGGCCACGATCGTCACTTGCTCGCTCCAGGGTTCGTGTCCTTCGGCGTCCACCTGCACCTGATGTGTTCCCTCCCTGAGGCGCAACGTGAGTTGGCCCGAGGCATCGGTGGCTCCGAAAATCTCCCCGTTGACACGAACCGTGGCTCGAGGAGTCCCACTCTCGATCGACAAAGAACCGGTGGTGGGACGCGTCTCTATGCCCGAAAGTCGTGCAGCGAGCTCGCGTGCAGAGCGACGCAGATCGTCGATGTCCGTGAGGCGATTCGAGAGCCTCTCCTCGATCGTGCGCTCGGTTTGAGCGGTTTGAGCATTGTAGAGAGACAACGTGACGAGGAAGCGATCGCCGCTCTCCCGTTGGATGCTGCCGTACACGATTCGTTGCACATTCAGCGTGGTGGCGATTTGGAGAAGGCATGCGCTGTCGGGGTCGTCGCTACAGCCATGCGCGAGCAGCATCTGCGCGAGCGTCACATCACGATCGCTGAGCCGCCACCCCGCCACTTGGGAGACTTCATGCCGAATCGCACCTGTGAGGTTTTGCGCAAATTCGTCGTCGCCCTCGAAGGACGCGAGGCCGAGCACGACGACCAAAGCGTCTGCGTGCGCGCGCACTGGAAAGAGCGCGGCGCTGCCAACGATGGTCAAAACGAGGATAAATGAAGAGATGCGTGCGCGCATGGGACTCCCACGATAGCGTTCGTGGTCCGCTACCGGCAAGGCGACGATATTCGTAGGCGCCCCCTCGAAGCGGATTCATGCTACGAAAGGAAGTCGAGCCTATTGGACCAGGCGATGAATTCATTCGCGAAGGTCTGTCCGCGATGCGGAACGCGTTACGACGTCGCGGCATCGTTTTGCCAGCGCGACGGTGTGTCGCTCCGCCTTCTCGAAGAGGAGGTCGATGCCCGTATCGGGCAGGTCTTGCTCGATCAGTTCCGGATCGAGGAGCGCATCGGGCAGGGCGGGATGGGGACCGTCTATCGAGCCTGTCAGACGACGTTGGGCCGAGATGTCGCGATCAAGATTTTGCATCCCGACTTGGCGCAGAACGCAGATGCCGTGCGCCGTTTCCACCGGGAGGCGCGAATTTCGACGGCGCTCGACCATCCGAATGTGGTGCGGGTGTTTTTGTTTGGTCAATTGCTGGATGGAAGTCTTTATCTCGTGATGGAGCTCTTGCGAGGGCGCACCCTCGCAGATCTCCTTCGTACCGAAGCGCTCCCAATCCATCGAGCGCTGCATATCGCGACCCAGGTGGCCGATGGAGTGGGCGAAGCCCACGGGCAAAATATCGTTCATCGCGACGTGAAGCCCGAGAACGTCTTTCTGATCACGAAGGGGCGCGACTTCGACTTCGTCAAAGTGCTCGATTTTGGGATTGCACGCGTGTTCCGAGGAGACGATCAGACGGGCGCGACCCAAGCGGGATTGGTCTTCGGGACGGCGCGTTATATCTCCCCGGAGGGGGCAGCGGGTGAGTCGACCGACGCGCGAAGCGATGTCTACTCGCTCGGTGTCCTCACCTATCAGTTGCTGACGGGTGAAACGCCGTTCGATGGTTCTTCGCCGGTGACGATGTTGATGTCGCACATTCACGACGCGCCTCCGCATCTGCGCACGCGCAGAGGGGGGCGGCATGTGCCGGACGTCATTGCAGATGTCGTGATGCGTGCGCTCTCGAAGAATCCAGAAGTGCGTTATGAGGATGCGAGCGAGTTCGGTGAGATGCTCCGCCTCGCGGCGCAACGAGCAGGCTTCGATGTGGTTCGCGATCGAAGGGGCCGTGATGCGTCCGGTCAATCGATGGTGCACACACCGAACCCATTCAGCGAACATACCGCCGAAGTCCGGGTGCCTGGGCTCGAGAAAAGGAGCGCTTTTCTTACGGTTTTTTTCGCATTCGTGGCAGGTCTTGCGCTCGTCTCCGGCGGGGTCGCGGTCTATACGTGGGCGTCTCCTGAACCGAGTGTCCTCGCGGTGAGGCCCGAAGATTCCGAGGCGGAACGGGTTCGCCGCGCGGACGCGGATGCGCTCGTGGTCGAAGGAGCGCGCGCCGAGCGCGAGGATGATGGGGAAACCGCGCTCGATCGTTATCGTCGAGCGCTCGCGCTCGTCGCCGAACACGAAGAAGCCCGCGCGGGGGTGGCGCGAATCGAAGCGAAGGAACGAGAGCCCGCACGAGAGGCAGCCCTTGCGTTCATTCCCGCAGAGCCTGTGGCTGGCACACAAGTCTCTCTTTTTGCAACGCTGGCGACTGGGATGAACGTGGGGGCCGATGATCGACCCCGCTTCGTGGTGAGACGTGGAGAGCAGCGCGTGGGCCGTCGGGCCGATGCGAGTCCGGGGAGTGAACCTGGTACGTGGGTTGCGACGTACACCTTCCCGAGCGCGGGGCGTTATCGTGTGTCGTTTCTTACGCGTGACGAAGGCGAAGAACGCATCGAGTTCGCGTCGGATATCGATGTCAGCCGACCTCCGCGCTCATCGAGCGGTTCGAGTGATCCGCCGCCCGTGACGATCCAAGGCGCCGCAGGACCGTTCGCACCTCCGGTGCCCCGCGTGGTCGAAGTCCCCCCGACGACGCCGCGAACCACACCCGAAGTTGCGTTTACGCCCATTCCTCCGCCCGTGCCTGTCGCGAGCCCCCCGCCCACCATCCACCCTCTCGCACCTTCTCGGACGGCGGAAGCCGTTCGACCTCCATTGCCTCCACAACCACCTCCGCCGCCCTCGCCTTGGACGAGCGGCGGCTGAGGGGGGTGGCGCGTTCAGTTCTTGAAGATCGCCATCACATCGGAGAGCAGCTTCACGGCTTCTGCTTCCGGACGTTGGAACGCGTTGCGTCCCATGATCGAGCCGTACCCGCCGCCTTTGTGAATTTCGCGGATTTCATCAAGCAATCCCGCGGTGTCCTTGGGTTCACCACCCGAGAAGATCACGATGCGCTTGTTGTCGAAGCACGCACGAACCACGTGTTTGACTCGATTGGCCAGCGTATCGAGCGGGAGCTTTTCGTAATACTTGCGGCGATCATCGCCTTCGATGTGCGCCGTCGGAGGCTTCACTTTGACGATATGCGCACCGAGCTGACACGCGATGTGCGCTGCATAGGCCACGACATCGATCGCGGTCTCGCCTTCTTTGCTCATGCTGCCGCGCGCATAAGACCAGATGACGGTCGGGATGCCGGCCTTCCTCGCCTCGCGTGACATGTCGCGAATCTGCTCATAGCTCTCGTTGCGCGAAGGGGATCCGGGGTAGATCGTGAAGCCGATCGCCGAGCATCCAAGGCGGAGTGCATCCTCGACCGAGGAGGTCAGTGCAGACTGTGGCGATGCGGTTTTCGCGAGGAGATCGCTGTTGTTGACCTTGAGGATCAAGGGCAACCGACCTGCGTGCTTATTGGCCACGGCCTCGATGAAGCCGAGCGGAGCTGCATACGCATTGCAGCCGGCTTTCACGGCGAGATGTGCATGGTATTCGGGATCGTAACCAGCGGGATTGGGTTCGAAGGAGCGGCCAGGTCCATGCTCGAACCCCTGGTCCACCGGCAGAATCACCATCTTGCCCGTGCCCGCGAGCGTTCCCGTGTGCATCATCTTGCGGAGGTTGCCGATCACTCCCGGGTTCTCGCCCGCGTAATTCGACAGGATTTTCTCGACGCGCTCGCTCATCGTATCCTCCTAAAAACAGTCTTCTGGCGGCGCCTGACATAGCATTCGTGTCCGGCGCTCACAATGGGGTCTGGCGTTCGAGCTCATTCCGTGCAAAATCCTCGCGCCCGGAGGAGTGGCCGAGTGGTCTATGGCAGCGGTTTTGAAAACCGCCGTGGGTGTGAGCTCACCGGGGGTTCGAATCCCTCCTCCTCCGTTCGGTTCCTAATAGACAAATGGAATGATGCGGTACGAGACGCGGCGGCAGTATTCGTCCCAGTCGGCGCCGTACTTCTCCTTGCAGAGCGCATGGTCGCGCCGCTCGCGGTTGATCAAGAGCGGTGCGAAGTAGATGAAATAGAAATACGGGACGACGCTCGAGAAGCCGCAGGCCAAACACCAAGTGAGCGCCATCATGAGGTCGCCGAGGTAGTTGGTGTGGCGCGCGAGCCCCCACCAGCCTGATGTGAGGAGCGCCGTGCCGCGCTGGGTGTGGAGGACTTTCGGCGGTCGACCCCACACTGGTTGTGTTGGATCGCGACGGAAACGCTGCTTCTGCAGGTTTGCGTCGCGGAAGATGATGTAGCCAGCGAGGTTCAGGGCGAACAAGAGCGCGGCGGCCCAGGTGGGAAGCTCGTGGGGGGATGCGAGCAGATACTGTTGTTGAAGAGTGAAGTTGAATGGCATCCACACGAGGAATGCGTGGGTGAGCATGAATCCGTAGTTCTCGTAAATGATGTCGAGCATCGAGAGCAGATTGGATTCGAAGATGAAGAAATCGACGATGTAGAGGAGCTGACAGAGGCTCACCACGAGCATGGCTGTCGAGAGCGCGCCGGTGCGCTCGAACTCGGCGACCGGGAGCAAGAGGGCGAGCGCGCCCCAGGTTCCCATCCCGATATGCGACTCGAAGAAGAACTTCAGATCGAAGAGGCCAAAGCGCGGATTGAGCACGGTGCCCATATAAAAGTCGTAGGTGGGGTTTCCGCTCGAACGTTCGAGCGCGCCGCGTCGTCGGCCCCATAGGTAGAACCACACGGCCAGCGCCACGGCGGCCAGAGTGGAGACGGTGAGCAACGGCCCGAGCTCGGCGAGCACTGTCGTCGCGCGGATCGTGCCCGTGGAGAGCAGGCCCACGAGCAGCGCCATCGACACCACGAACGACGAGAGCCCATTGAGCTTGTATGGAAGGCGCTCGCCGTTCGGCAGCACTGCGCCTGTCACGACCTTCCCAGGACAGACGAGCTGCAAGACCACGTGGAGGACGAGCCACCCGACCAGGATCGAAGCAGCGCGCCATGTCGGTGCTGGGACGATCGTGAGCACGTCATCGAGCGAGCGTGGCAGCCAGAGTGAGCCCCCCTGCAACGCCACGCACGACCAGAGATAGAAGGAGACACCGGGCATGATCAGTGTGAGGGCGAACGTGCCCATGGGTCCGCCGAAGTGATCGGCAGGGACGCGTGTGTCGGCGGAGCTCTTGTTGGAGGGCATGGGACGCGACCATACCTAGCGCGTGGTCATCTCGCCATTGGAGATAGGGTTTTAGGGGTTTGTGCGGCGGAGTCCGACGATTCGATAGTGATCGGGGGCCAACGCGTAGAGATGGACTTGCGCGGCCCCCGTCGTTTCACGTGCGATGGTGCCTGCGACCAGATCGACCACGAGATAACGAGAGTGACCGAGCGCCGGCAAGAGGGCGCACACGTGTCCCTCCGCACTCCCATGCTCGAGCTCGCTCGTTTGCGAGGGGTGAGGCCAATCGATCGAAGCCGTGACGCGATAGTGGCGGCTTCGTTCGGTGCGAATTCCTCCTTCGATCGCGAGATCACGCATGCACAGCCACGAGCGATGCTGTGCGTGCACGATGTGCGGAAATGCGAGGGGCGAGAGCCTCGAGAAATAGCGGTCGAGGATCTTCTCTTGCCGTCCGCGCAAAATGCGCACGAGATCATCGGCGATGCTTTGTGAGGAAAACCTCCCTGTCGCGACGATCGCACGCAAGTGTTCTTCTTTGAATTGGCTCAAGATGCGCGCCATCCACGCTGCATCGCGTTCCGTGAGTCGTTCGAACCCACGATTCGGATAGCCACTGCGCCATTGGTCGGGAACGAATCGTTCGACGTCGTAATAGGTGAATATTGGGTGAACCGTTTGCCACGGAGACTCATGATAAGGGCGAGGGACGAATCCGAGACTCAAAAGATCGATGGCAGTTTGTTCGAGGTCGAAATAATACGAATGACCGAATCGGCGCGTCAGCTCGTCAGAATCGTCGAATGTCAGTCCAAATGAATCGCCGACATCGAGGACGTAATGTCGAACATAGCCGCGGGTTCCGTCCGTGCTGACCCACTCGTCGAAATTGCTCCCAGCGCGCACATCGACGTGATTGAGCCACGCGGAGAGGACATAAAGAGCTCGGACATCCCGGCGATGTTCGTGGGAAATGATATCGTTCGGATCGTCTTCTCGTCGCCCGTCGAAACGCCAACCGCCCAGCGCATCCCCCTCGATGAAGCGGCTCAAACTTCCGCGGAGACGACCGTCGGGCATGCGTAGCGCAGTCCTCAGGACTTCTCGAACATCGTCTTCTGTGAGTGCCTCTCGGGACTCCTCGTCTCGGGTTGCGTCGGATGCGATGACGAAATCGCTCGGCAGAAAACTCACGACGTAATTGCACGGAGTCCAATATCCAGCTGCATATACGATCCGTGTGGCGATGGCGTCGGCGGCGGTCGTCAGCTCCGGACGGCGGATATCGGTCTTGAAGAGATATCGCTGGCCGTCGGCGAGGATGACGAACCCGGGAGTGTCCCCTTGAGTCTTGAGCTCCAAGATGGTCCACGGTGGAGCCGGAGCGGACGAATCTCCACATGCGCCTTGGGTGACTTCTTCCAAAGACATTGGGCGAAATCCAATTCGATGCTCGAACCAACTGGAGTTCGGGACTTCATCGATCGAATTGACGTTGATCGCTTCACGCGACTCTTCGTATGTCCAGAGCTCCGCAAATGGACGAAACAAAGTGTTGTCCACGCCATCCCACACCCACGGGTTGTATTGTGCGGCCGGTTGCGGCGCGAATGCGCGTCGATCGTCATCTGTCCATAAAGGATCACGGAGCGGGAATCGATATTGAGATGCACCGCACCCCCACGAGACGAGCATGACCATCATGAGCGGTGCTCTAACGTTAGAGAACATCTCTCGCTCCTATGGCGAGGCGGAACGAATTGACGCCTCCACCCTGTTCGAAGGTCTCCGTGCCGAACGCGAAATTGAAATGAAAAGGAAGTTCGATGTTTTCGATGCGGGGGAAAATTGCGATTCCAAATGTAAGCCGCAATCGATCGACCTCGAAGTCATCGAGGTGAAGGCCGAACGCATTCGCGGTGCCGATATAGAGTCGGGCATCGAGAAAGGTCCAGATAGGCCAGCTATAATGGGCCATGAGACCGATGGCGCTCAGACCCTGGATATGACCAGGTCGATATCCCGGCAACAAACCCTGACTGCCACCGAGCTCCACCAATTCCGTGAATGGCACGACGGAACCGTCGAGCGGTGTCATGAAATGCGCATCGAGACTGACTCCGAGCACGCGGTGTTGACCGAGCACTCCCGTCGCCAAAGTCGTGCTCCCGCCCCAACTGATCCAGCGATTCAACGTTTGCAGTCCGCCAAATGCGGCATGTTGACCGGCATGCATCGCAAGTTGAAATCCCCCTTCAGGGGGTGCGCTGGGGGCGCGTGTATCGAGATCGGCGCGAAATTCGGCCGAGACGGCCTCGTAGCCCGTGACAAATCCGTACGGCAATCCCTGTCCGTAGGTCATCGCTCGCTGCCCGACCGAAGGCTCGTCATTCCATCCCTGGTCGATGAAATCGATGCCTCGATAAAGCAAATCGAACTCGATATCGCTGCTTTGCCAAAGCCGAGCCGCACTGAAGAAATGGGCTTCGATGCGCTGCGCGCCAAATCGCGCTCGTGGGAGGTCCGTCGCGTCATAGCCAATCCCGCCGAACACATAGTCCGGACGTTCGCGCGCGAGGAAACGAGCTCCAATCCCAAGACGTTCATCGAACTCGATGCGATCGACGATCGACCAGCTCAACCAATCATTCCCACCATAGCCGCCTTGCGTCGAAATACGGTTTTCGGGAACAATGAAGTCATTCCACACGGCAACAATACCTGCGTTGGGTTGAAATCCAAACTCGTAGAAAAACGTCGGAAAGACCGCGATGTTGTCGTTGGGTCCGAACGTGAAAAAATCGCGCAAACGAGTGATGACCTGGTGTCGCTCCATTTCGGTCATTCCCCATCCAATCGGCCGTCGCAGCACGTATTCGGAGACGAGGTAGAGCGGACTCGTCAAGACGCGCGCCGTCCATCGCATCACGTCTCCGGCGTCGTCCCCCTCTTCTGGAAGGCCGTCATAATCTGGCAATGGCCTATCTGGTGGACGCTCGCTCGGAGTGGGATCGGAATGTGACTCGACATCACTCGATTCGTGATCCGACGTGACGGGTTCGTCTGCGTGCGTCGTATTCGTGACGAAGACGATGACGACGAAACACGTGTATGTGCTGAGAGTCGCTCGACGCACTGGACCACAGCGCAGCAATGGCTTTGCCATCACGGTCGTGTTGCGTGATGACGCCTAGCCAAAGGGTGAGCCGGCTCCTGGCTGATTTATAACTCATTGAATTGAATGTGTTTTTCGCGACACGATACCCTCGTGATCGACCATCGGCTCTGATACCCTCGCGCGGCGAGTTCCCGAGGTGGGGGCTCTTCTCTGATTCGCGAGGAGTGACCATTTGGTGCGCCGCAGTTGGGTGCTTTCTTTCATCGTGATCGCGTTCATTCCGCTCCGTGCTCATGCGGAGGTGCCCTCCACGAATCCCTCCGACATCGCGCTCGACGTTCGTCATGCTCGTCCGCCGATGCGCGAACTCGGCCTTGGTGAGGCGTTGGGGACTGGGATCTTGAGCGCGGGAGTTTTGGCCGCGACGTTCATGCCGTATCCGGTGCATGAAACCCCGCCATGGCAGGGCGGAATTCTCTTCGATGACGCAATACGAAACGCTCTTCAGCTCCGTTCGCCGCAGGAGCGTGAGCTCGCGTCGACGATCTCCGACGTGATCGTCGGCGGCTTGGTGCTGACACCCGTATTCATCGATGCGCTCTTGATGTCATGGCTCGTTCGTGGGGACCCTGAGCTCATGGGCCGCATGATGTTGATGAACCTTCAAGCGCATGCGTTCGCGCAGGGACTGACCACGCTCTTCAAGCATGTCGTGGGTCGCGAACGACCCATGGCGCGCGCGTGCCGTGAAGACCCCGAGCGAAGGCAGAGCGACCCAACGTGCGACTCGAGCTCCGATCCCGATATCGATCCAGCGAGCTTCTTCAGCGGACACGCGTCTCTTGCGTTCACGAGCGCGGCATTGATGTGTTTGAATCACACTCAACTCGGCCTCTTCGGGCCCGAAGGAGATGCTGCCATGTGCGCCACTGGCGTGGCGCTCGCGTCGACGGTCGGCCTCTTGCGCATTCTCGCGGACCGTCACTACGCGACGGACGTGATCATCGGCGCGTTGGTCGGTGTCATCGCAGGTGGCCTCGTGCCGTGGCTACTGCACTTCAATGTCGGAGAAGCGGTCGGCATCAATGACATGTCAGCGACGGTCGCTCCGATGGTGAACCAGGGAAACATCGGCATCCAGATCTCCGGCTTCTGGTGATCACCGACGTGAACACGGAGTTCTTCCAAAAAGCCGAATCCCGAGGGGCTGCCGGAGCAGCGAACCCTCGGGATTCATTACCTTTTGCGGAAGAGAGGACTTGAACCTCCACGGATGTTACTCCGCTGGAACCTGAATCCAGTGCGTCTGCCAATTCCGCCACTTCCGCGTGGGGTCGTGAGGGGTACGGTACGTGATCGCACCTGTCAAGCGGCTTGAGAAGTACGCAAAATTTTCAGTGCCTTGCAACGAGTGCAGAGCAAACCTGCCCTCTCGAGACCGTTTTGAAGTAAAATTGCGGGATCGATGAAGGAACACGGTTTGCACAGACAAGACGCCGTGGCGCTGCGTTTCCCATCTCGTTCGCGCTCTGCGCGGACTCGAAATCGCCATCTGGGCTTTACGATGGTCGAGCTCATGGTGATCGTCACGATCATCGTGGTCATGGCTGGGCTCGCGGCTCCTGGAATGATGCGGGCCATGTCGATCAATCGTGCGCAACGAGCGACTCTCGATGTGGCGCGGCTGGGTCGAGCAGCCCGCTCCGATGCCATTTCTTTGGGTCGGACTTACCTCTTGCGTCATGTGGCCGGAGCCTCTGGGCGAGGGCGTGTCGAGCTTTGGCGAGGAATTACGGATACCTGCCGGACGACACCGTGGGCCACGGTGATGGTCGCAGAGGGATGCACCACCGTGCCGCCAGCTCCCGATTGTGTCGATTCGGTCGATATGGACGATTACTCGACTTCATCGAGTTGGGTCGTGCTCACGTCGAGTGGGCCTTCGATGCTTTGTTTCGAGCCCGATGATGAACTCTGGGTATCGACCGGGGGGGCGTTCGCCGAAGCAGCTCGAAGTGAGGTGTTGCGGCTCCAGCGATTCGAAACAGGAGGTGTCGCGCTCGAGCAACGTGGTGTCGTGTTTCCTCCAGTCGGCGCACCGAGGACAGAGCGATGAGACTCACCCGCCCATGGCATCGTCGTCTTCGAACTCGACGCGAAGGCTATACGCTCATCGAAGTGATGATGGCCGTGGCCGTGATGACGGCGGGAGCCATCGGCATCATGGCGCTGCAACAGGCGACGATTCGCGGCAATCTCGAAGCGCGACAGGTGGCGACGGCAACGCAGCTGGCGAGCACTTGGATCGAACGTCTTCAACGGGATGCGGTCGGTTGGTCCGAAGCAGCGACTCCCGGCACGATCCTGGTGCCGCCGACCATGCTCACGCGGACGCGCTATCTCCAAGCCGTACCGGCTTCGGGCACCGCGCCACTTTGGTTCATTCCAGGCCCATCGACCGCCTTGGAGTCTTCGAGCTTCGATCATTGGGGGCGCGACACCATCACGCTCGGTGAGATGGAGTATTGCACCCATGTGCGCCTGCAATGGGTCTACGTGGGCCAGGCCATGCGTGCGGATGTGCGTGTGTGGTGGGCGAGGCGAAATCCGGCGGCGACCAGCGGAGCTGCGCTGGCCGGTTGCGCGCCAGGACTCGATCCCAACACGCTGACCAATCGTCTACGAGACGTGCGATTCGTGTATGCCTCGACGGTGATTCGTTGGATCCCGAGGGCAGGAACATGAGCGCGCGTCGGCGAGCTGGGTTTACGCTGGTCGAGCTCATGATTTCGCTCACGGTGGGCGCGATCGTGATCATGACCGTCTACACGATAGGCGGCGCATCGGCGCGGAGCTTTCAGGAGCAACAACGCATCAGCCAGCTACAGCTCTCGACGCGTCTCGCGCTCGATCGCGTGAGGCGCGACATCGAACGCGCAGGTCTACACGGCACACCCAACTCGAGCATCGAGCGTGTGTGTGCGACGCCCCCGCGCGCGATTCGCGCAGTGACCCTCGACGACAACGCCGCGAGCTCACGCGGAGCTTTGAATACGTACGAAGCGGCCGGGAGCAACACCACGACGCAAGCGGATTTGCTTAGAATCGTCGGCAATTTCGTGACATCCGACGCGTATCTCGTACGCAGCTTGAATGGCGCCGGCAACGTCGCGTTTCTTCAGACGCAATGGCAGGGCTTCCGTCGAAGTTTTGCCGACGTGGTGACCGATCCGACGGGCAACACGTTCGACACGGAGCTCTTCGGTTCGGTGTTCCGGCCAGGACGAATGCTCCATGTGCAGAACATGAGCGGGAATCATTTTTTCGTGACGGTGGTGTCTGCCTCGATTGCCGGGACAGATGCGACGGTGACCTTCACGCCCTCATTGCCAGTGGGCGGCACCTGTGTCGTGGGACTGGGCGAAGGTTCTCTCCTCGCGCCGCTTTCAGAGGTGCAATACGAGCTCGTGGCAGCACCTTCCGATCAACGGCCCACGCTCGATCCCGCCGTGACAGGCCCGAATGTCAGTCTCGTGCGCCGCGAGCTTCACATGACATCGGGGGCGGTGCTGAACGAACGGACCGTGCTCGAGTGGGCGGTGCATTTCGATGTGGACGCGGTGATCGACACCACGACGGCAGGACCTCCCGACGCGCGGCTCTTCACGCGATTTAATGATGCAGCCGCAGAAGCGCAGATCACTGCGCGGGCCGAACGGGTGCGGAGCCTCATCGTGACGATCGGTGGACGCACACCTGAGCAAGATCCGCGCTTCCCTTGGGTCGCGCCGGCGGCCAACGATCCTCTGAGTCGTTTTCGTGTGTTCTCTTCGCGGGTGGGCGCCGCGCGCGTTCGGACCGCAACCACTGAGATCAATCTTCCCAACCTGGTCAATCGAGGCATGTGATGGAGGTTCGTCCCCCTGGTGCAACACGACGTGTGCGCCGCCGCGAGCGCGGCGCGGCGATGCTCGTCGTCATGTTGCTGCTCATCATCGTGACGGCGACGGCCACGTTTGCGATGCATGCGACGAGCATCGAGCTGCGTTCGACCGGCCATTCGCGACAGCGAATGCAGACTCGCTATGTCGCTGAAGCCGCGCTGGTGAGCTCCCTGACCATGCTCGAGCAGGCAGGGCCCGAGCCTCTCGCGATCGCGCTCGAGCGCTCTCAGTCAGGCACGACGACGCGGCAGCTCGGTCCAGAAGAGCCATCGATGGCAGCCTCGCAGGGGAATCATCGCATCGATATGACCGACTTCATCACGAGCAGCGGAACGATGGCGGTTGGACGCGAAGGACCGCCCTTCGAGACGACTCCAGGGCACGAGTCTTTGGGCGTTGGGATGGGATACGTGCCGAACTTCGCGGTCGATATCAACGATGGATATCGTTTTACCGGCGCGGTCGCGGGACATCGTTCGGATGGCGGCTCCATGCTCGACTATCTCGCGGTGACGTACACGGCGCGTGGACGAACTCAGCTTCCCGGCGGTGTCGATCAATATTCCGCGGCGCATGCGCCTGGCACGCCGGAACACATGCGTCGCGGGTATCACGAGAGCGCAGTCAATGCACGGGCGATTGGGATCAGCGGCCCCATGAGGCGGCGATGAGACCAAAAAAATCGTCAGTGAACCAGCACGAGGTGTGGCCATGCACATGAAAAAGAAGCGGGTCTCGAATGGGTCCGTGCTTGCCGTGGCTGTGGTGTTGACGGCTGTGTTCGGTGATGCAGGCCAAGCAGGGGCTCAGTCATTCGACATCAGAGACATACGTCCAGTGATCATGCTCCTCGTCGATACCTCGGGCTCGATGGAATACGAGGCTGGACAGCCGACCGGCACGCTGCCTACCTGCACCGGCTCGCCTTCGGGCACCAACGAGCGATCACGATGGTCCGTGGTGTTGGAGGCGCTGACGGGCTCTTGGTCGAGCTTCACGTGTACGACGGTGAACCGCACGAGCTTCGCTGGCTCGCCGGATCAGTATTATTACTTGCCCTATCACCGACCCCCGAGCGCAGTGCAGTTGTCTGATGGTGTGCTCGATGTGTACGCCGAACGAGCCAAGTTTGGTTTGATGACATTCGACACTCTGTTCGGTCTGACATCGACTTCCGAAGAATTGATGGTTCGAGGGAATGTGTTTGCGACCCGGCTTGCCGACAACGTCGGGGTTCCTGGTGATTTTTCGTATGGTTTGCCGAGACCGCTCACCTTTCCTGGATGTGAGACGACGTTCATGGTCGATGGAGGAGCGCGCAATGCGAATGCTCCCCAAGGTCGATTGATTTCAGTCGGGACCGATGCGAATGATCATCGCGTCATCAATGCTTCGATCCAGACACAATTATTGAATACCCGCCCGTATGGCGCGACGCCCACGGCGGCGATGCTCGATGATTTTCGCTATTATTTACAGAACCACCCAGACGTCGCGTCGGGCGGAGGCGATCCGCTCGCGGCGTGCCGTCCCCGTTACGCCATCCTCCTGACGGATGGTCAACCCAGCGACCCTTATCGCGATCTGGGTTGCGATGTCGCGGGATATCAATGCCCGTACGAACAAGCGGATGTGATCGCACAAGATTTGTGTCGCTTTGGTGGCAGTCCCACGACGGGTGAGTGCACCGGAGCGATCGATGGATTGTTCGTCGTTGGTTTCGAGGTGGGCAGCGCGGCGGCCCGGGCCGCGCTCGACGCCATCGCGTCTCGCGGCGGCACGGGTTCGGCGTTCATGGCGACGGATCGATTGTCGTTGATCTCATCACTCGCAACCGTGATCGATCGCGCCGCCCCAGGGACGACGACACGCACCTCGCCTGCGTTTGCGACCAGTGCGTCCACCGTGGGTACACAGTCGCAATATCTATTCAATTCCGGCTTCGAAGTCCCTGATACCGCGGGTGAGCCTTGGCGTGGCGTGCTGGATCGCACGCGCTTCGTGTGTGGGCCCAGTCTGGTGGCCGAACAACAACCCTTGGATCCTGCGCAAGACATGTTTCATCGCATTCTCAACGCACGCGATGTTTCAGCGCGGCCGCGGACGCTCTATACCGTCGTGACCCCTCGAGCCAACGAGATGAATGGCGTGATTCGCGGCATCGAAGGAACCATGGCGCCGTTGGCTACGGGCGGGGGGGGGGGGCCAGGAAACCCCCCGCCCCCCGGCGGGAGGAGGGGTGGGAGGTAAGGAGTAGGACAGGCCCCCCCCGGGA